>DAOTUU010000013.1:0-11763 GCA_034436555.1 Chloroflexota bacterium
ACGGTCCCGGCCGCGCTGCGCAAGCTGGGCTACACGCCCGACCAGGTCGAGGAGATCGTCCGCTACATCGACGAGCGGGAGACGATCGAGGGTGCGCCGGGCCTCCGCCCAGAGCACCTGCCCGTGTTCGACTGCGCGTTCAAGCCGGTCAACGGCGAGCGGTCCATCCACTACATGGGCCACGTCCGGATGATGGGTGCCACGCAGCCGTTCCTGTCGGGCGCCATCAGCAAGACCGTGAACATGCCGGAGTCGGCCAGCGCGGAGGACATCGAGGACGTCTACCTCCAGGGCTGGAAACTGGGCCTGAAGGCCATCGCGATCTACCGCGATGGCTCCAAGCGATCACAGCCGCTCAGCACCGGCAAGAAGAAGGACGCAGATGCGGCACCGTCCGCGGAGGCGCCCGCGGCGCCACCGGTCGGCGAGCCGAAGCCGTATCGGCGCAGGCTCCCCGACGAGCGTCGCGCGGTCACCCACAAGTTCCAGGTGGCTGGCCACGAGGGCTACATCACCGTGGGGCTCTATCCCGACGGGCAGCCCGGCGAGATCTTCCTGAAGATGGCCAAGGAGGGCTCCACGGTCAGCGGCCTGATGGACTCGCTGGCCACGATGACCTCGCTGGCGCTCCAGTACGGCGTACCGCTGCGCGACCTGACCAACAAGTTCGCCCACGTCCGGTTCGAGCCGGCAGGCTTCACCGGCAACAGCGAGATCCCGATCGCGAAGTCGATCGTGGACTACGTGTTCCGCTGGATGGGCTCGCGGTTCCTGCCGCGTGACCAGCGGGAGGCCCTGGGGCTCATCGGCTCGGGCGAGACGACTGAGACCGCCGCCTCGGATGCGCAGCCGGCGGGAGGGATCTCGTTCGCTCCCGCCGCGGCGGCGCCAGCCGCGTCGGCCACCTCCTCCCCTGCCCCGGTCGTGCCGGCGGTGGAGACGAGGGCCGCCGCGCAGCCGGTGACCTCGACCACGCCCGCCCCGACGGACCGGACGAACCCCGTCGCCGAGCGGCTCGTCCAGCCGATCGCGACGAGCGGCAACGGCCACGCGAACGGAAACGGCAACGGCAAGGCGTCCGGCAGCGGGACCGTCGGTGCCGCCGCGATGCCCGGCCTGGGGCTGAACACGAAGGTCGCGTTCAGCGTCAGCGCCGACTCTCCCAGCTGCGCCGAGTGCGGCAGCATCATGGTCCGCAACGGCAGCTGCTACAAGTGCCTCAACTGCGGCAGCACGAGCGGCTGCAGCTGATCGCGGGACGGACATCGGGTCGCGCCGCCGGCTTCGCGGTGGCGCGACCGCGTGCGGCGGATCGACGGCGCCTGCCTCTCGACGACGCGGGGCTGATCCGTCACCGCCCCCCGCCGACCCGCGGCGCCACCACCGGGGCGTCCACCAGGGCACCCGCTCCCTGTCTCGATTCCCGGCCGCGCAGCGCGAGCTCCACCAGGACCCTCGCGCGAGGCAGGACCGGCCGTTCGTCCCGTCCGGATCATCGGATGGTCCCCGTCCGCTCATGCGCCCCGGGTCCGGTGACGCCCCGCAACCGGACCCCGGGCGCAACCTCGAGACCCCGCCCGTGGCCATCCGCGCGACGGTGGGCTACGATGAATCGCAGTCCCAGTCATCGGCCGCCACGTCACCGGAGGTGTTGTGATGCATCGGGTCCGCGTGTCCATCGTCATCGCGATTCTCGCGCTCGTGGCCGGGAGCGCCGCACCCGCGGGTGCCGCCTCCGGCAGCAAGCCCGTCGCCTCCAACGGCGGCAGGCCCGTCTCGGCGGCGGCCCAGGCACGCGCCGTCCGGTACTGGACCACGGCGCGCATGCGCGCCGCGCGCGAGGTTCCCGCACCGGCCATCAAGCGCGGCCGTCCCGTCAACGGCCTCGCTGACGAGACCAACCGCAGGCCCATGCTCGTCGAGGGCAGCACACAGGGTGACGCGTCGATCCCGGCCGTCGATCCGACCGTGGACGAGTACGCCTACCCGTTCCCGTACACTCGCTACGGGGTGGAGTCGCCGCTCTACACGGTCGCCCCGTACCGGGCGATCGGCAAGATCTTCTTCCGCTCCGGCGGGACGAACTACGTCTGCTCCGGGGCCTCCGTGGTGGGCGGCACGCGCCATGTGGTGTTCACCGCCGGCCACTGCCTCTACGAGGGCGGATGGTCCAGCAGGGTGGTGTTCGTGCCGGCCTATCGGAACGGCGTCCGGCCCTATGGGACCTTCCCGGCGCGGAACCTCGCGGTGCTGAACGGCTGGAAGGACCAGCAGGACTACAGCTACGACATGGGCGCCTTCGATGTGGGCAAGAACTCGTCGGGCAAGACCCTCCGCTCCCGCGTCGGCAGCCTCGGCTTCGCCGCGAACCTGCCACGGACGACCCACTGGAACTCGTTCGGTTGGCCCGCTGGCGCACCCTTCAACGGCGAGACGCTCCAGGTGTGCCAGGCGTCCCATGCCACCGACGACCTGACCACCGGGATGTATGGCGGTCCGGTCACGCAGGGGATCGGCTGCGACATGACCGGCGGGTCATCGGGCGGACCGTGGATCTTCCGGCTGCGCAGGGGCAATTACCTGAACAGCGTGAACTCGTACGGATACAACACCCAGCCGGAGGCGATGTACGGACCGTACTTCGGTGACGCGGCGAACGTGTTGCGCTGCTTTGTGGGCACCGAAGGGACGTCGACGACCTGCTGACGTGCGCGCGCATCCCGGGTCAGCCAGCCCGGGACGCGCGGTTCACCCGGCTCCGCCGCGCGGTGACGCCGGCCACCTCGATCGCCCGGAGGCCTACCCCTCCGCGCCACCCGGCCGCGGCACGCGATGGAACAGCTCCGGATCGGCGTCCGGCGGCAGCACCAGGATGAGCGATGCTGGACGGAGGCCCATCGTGGCGCGCCCGATGGGCCCCTCCACCGTGACCGAGTCGGTGGACAGCGATCGCGCCAGGACCGTCACCCGCGCCCCCGGCAGGAGTCCGCGGGCCTCCAGGTAGGACACCAGCCCCTCGTCCTCCTCCGCCTCCTCGGTGATCCGGTAGATCACCGCCCGCGTGCCGGACTCCAGGTCGCACAGCGGCGCCCCGGCCGGGCGGCGTCGCGCCACCTCCTCCCCGACGGGGTTGCCATGGGGACAGGTCTCCGGGTTTCCCAGCAGCGCCGCCAGCGCCTCCTCCACGCGCGGCGACATCACCGACTGGAGGCGCGTCGCCTCCGCGTCCGCCTCCGCCCAGCCCAGCCTGAGGACGTCGATGAGCAGCCACTCCGCGAGCGCGTGCCGACGGTACAGCTGCTCCGCGACCTGCCGACCGAGCGGCGTCAGTTCCACCTGCTTGCCGGTGTCCTGGTCGATGTACCCCATGGGGCCCAGCCGGCGCAGCATCTCCCCCGCGGCCTGCGGCGAGACCCGGAGGCGTCGACCCAGGGCGGCGGCGGTCAGGCGCGTGTCTGCGGGCGTGGACCGGATGGCGAGCAGGTAGGCCTGCTCCGCCGCCGATAGCCGGGGCGATGCGTCGGGTTCGGACATGCACACAGGATACGAAGCCGGGGCGTCGGGCGGCGCGCGACCATCCTCCGTCTGCCGGACCCCAGGGACACATCACCCCCGGAGGCCTCCGCCGCCGACCTGCGGTAGGCTCGGGGCCTGCCCGCCAGGACCCCCGCCTGGAGCCCGATCCCATGCACAGCCCACACCACCGGCGGCTCGCCCGCCGCCACCGCGGACTCGCGCCGCTCGCCCTTGCGGGCGTGCTCCTCTCGGGCTGCGCGCTCGCCTCCGGGCCCGCCACCGATCTCGTGGCGCTGCTGCCCCCCGATCGCGGGATCGCCACCCGTGACGCGGCGTCGCCATCCGCATCGGTCGGCGGGAGCCTCGGCCCGTACAGTCTCGACCTGTTCCGGCCGGGCGACCATGTCGCCCAGTTCGACGACTCGTGGTGCGTGGGCGCATCGATGCAGATGATGATCAACATCATCGAGCCGGGCCCGCCGGACCAGACCCGCGACACACAGCGACGCCTGTATCGACTGGCACGCAGGACGTCTCCGTGGGTGGAGACACGACCCGGCGCCTCGGTCTACGGCTGGGCGGAGGGCCTGGAGGACCTGGGCAACGGCGCCTATGAGGAGCGCGCTGCCGGGACCCGACAGGCCGCCCTCAGGCTCGCGGCGCGCCAGATGCGCGCCACGAACCGACCGGTCGGCCTGCTCGTGTGGGCCGGCGCCCACGCCTGGGTCATGTCCGGCTTCAAGGCGACCGCGGACCCCGCGCTCACCGACGATTTCCGGGTCACGCACATCTGGATAGAGGATCCCTGGACGGGCCGCGTCAGCCGGACCTGGGGCGCCGGACTGGAGCCCCACACGCTGCTCACGGCGGCCGCGCTCGGGGGTGACTTCGTGCGCTATGCGAGCGTCTACCGGCCAGAGTACGGGCGGGCCGGAAAATTCGTCGTGGTGGCCCCCGTCGAGGAGCCGTCCGCACCGACCTGATCCGTCGGGTACGCTCCGGGGATGCGCATCGCGTCCTGGAACGTCAACTCCCTGAAGGCCCGCTGGGAGGCCGTGGAGCGGTGGCTGGAGCGTGCCGCGCCCGACGTGCTGCTGATGCAGGAGACGAAGCTCTCGGACGCGGACGCGCCGGAGATGGCCTTCCGGATGCTGGGCTACGAGCTGCTGCATCACGGCGAGGGACGCTGGAACGGCGTCGCGATCGCGTCACGCGTGGGCATCACCGACGCGATCACGAACTTCGGCGACGGTCCGGTGCGGGACTCGTCGGCGGGTGCGGCGGTGGCGGTCGCGGAGGACGACTTCGACCCGTTCGACGAGGCGCGCATGGTCTCGGCCGTCTGTGGCGGGGTCCGCGTCGCCAGCCTCTACGCCCCCAACGGGCGGGCGTTGGGCTCCCCCTTCTACGAGGGCAAGCTGCGCTGGTTCGAGCGGCTCGCGGACTGGGTGGCGGGTGCCGCATCGCCGGACTCGCCGTTGCTCCTGGGTGGCGACTTCAACGTCACGCCCGCCGTCGAGGATGTGTGGGACGCGGGGAAGGCGAACGGCGGCACCCACGTCTCCGATCCCGAACGGGCGGCGCTGGCACGCCTGCGGACCTGGGGCATGGTGGACGCCTACCGGCTGCGGGTGCCCGACACGGGCCGATTCTCATGGTGGGACTACCGGGCGGGCAACTTCCACCGCAACGAGGGCATGCGCATCGACCTGCTGTACGTGACGCCTCCGGTGGCCGACCGGGTGGTCTGGGCGGAGATTGACCGCGAGGCCCGCAAGGGTCCGCCCACACCCTCCGATCACGCGCCGGTGGTCGTCGATCTGGACGAGCCCGGGCGGCCGTTCGATGCCGGCTGGGCGGGCGCGCTGGGTCGGATCGCGGCACGCACGCGGCCCCCCAGGAAGTAGGCCTCATTGGCGGGCGGGGCACCGTCGCGGCGAGCGCCGGGGCGGGCGGGGGGGGCCGGGGCACCGTCGGCCATGCTCGTGGGACATACTCTGACCGCCGAACCCAGGCGCGGTCGGTCCGGTCATGCGTCTCCCGCATCTACAGACCCGCGGTCGGTGGGCCCATGTCGCGCGGTCATCGATGGGCCGATCTGACGGCCGACACGGGACGCACCATGACGCAGCGGCATCCGTGTCATCCCCAGGCGTCCAGTGCGGCGTCGGGCTCCAATCCGGCAGGCGACCGCGACCCGGTGCGACGCACCGACGACGACCGGCGGCGCGTCCGGGCCGACGACTCGTCAGACAGCGATGGACGTGGTCGTGGGCGGGTCCGAAGCCCCGGCTCGTCACGTCGCGGCACTCGCGCGGCACCGATCGCGCTCGGGGACGCAGCGCTGAGGCTCCCACCTGGCGTGGGTCCAGGCGGCGGACGCCCCCAACACCACGCTGGTCGATGCGTGACGAGTCGGCCAGGCCTCGGACTCGTCAGACGACGTCGACGTCGATCCGACCGACGCTCCCCGGCGGACCGACGCTCCGCCGATGCCGGCCCCCGCGTGGCGGTCAGCCCCGACCGGCACCCGCTCCCAACCCGAAGAATCGGTCGAAGAACGCGCCGAGCCGCGCGAGCACGCGCTGCTTCCGCTCGCCATGACCCCCGTCAGGCGAGAAGCGTGAGGCTGGCGGCAGCACCCGGGTGATCTCGGTCCCACCGGTCCGGAGCGCGCCGTCGGCGAAGGCGTTCTCCATGAAGGCTCGGGTCGCGTCCGGGCGCAGCCCCTCGGATGCGATGATGTCATCGAGCTCCGCCTCACGGCGCATGCTCACGAACCGGCGCCACTCCTCGTCGATCTCCCCGGTGACAGACACGGAGTCCACGAACGCCTCGATGAGGTCCCTCTTGTTGCGCAGGCTGGGACTGGCATCCACGGCCCGCCTGATCGCCGCCCGGACCTCCGCATCGTCCCCGTCGCCGCGCTCCGCGCGGTACCGCCCGACCAGCATCAGGATGTAGTCGACGGTGATCTCGACCTGCTTGATGAGCTCGATCTCGAAGACCAGGTCATCGACGATCGACTCCTTCTCCGCCTGCTGCACCCTGCGGAACTCGGCGTACAGGTCCAGGTACATGCTGCGGTAGTCCTGGCCCTGGCGCTCAGTGAGAATCTCCTCGCCCGCGAACTCGTCGAACGAGGCCAGGATGTTCCCGAGCCGGAGGATCTGCCCGAACAGCGCGATGAAGTCCTTCTCCGCCTGCGTGCCCACGATCGGCTCGCCGATCGGGAACGTGGCCAGAAGCTCCTGCACCCTGGCTGCGTAGTCGGCGTGGTACTCGGCGTACGGCTTGAGGATGGCGATGCCCTTGGCGTCCTTGTTGCCGAAGAGGGCGAGCGCGTCGTTGGTCGCTTCCTCGAGGTCACGGAAGCTGACGATGTTGCCGTAGGTCTTGATCGAGTTGAGGATCCGATTGGTGCGCGAGTACGCCTGGAGCAGTCCGTGCGCGCGCAGGTTCTTGTCCACGAACAGGGTGTTGAGCGTGGTCGCGTCGAACCCCGTGAGGAACATGTTGACCACGATGACCAGGTCGATCTCCCGGGCCTTGAGGCGCAGCGAGAGGTCTTTATAGTAGTTCTGGAAGGTCTCGGCCGAGGTGTCGAACGAGGTGCCGAACATCCCGTTGTAGTCCGCGATCGCCCCCTCCAGGAACGAGCGGGCATCCCCCGACAGCGCAGCGGTCTCGAAACCCTCCTCGTCCAGGGCGCCGTCCTCCACCGGCTCGTTCGCCGCGTAGGAGTAGATGAGCCCCACCTTCAGGCGTCGGCCGGAGGACAGTCCGGCCTGCTGGGCTGCGAACTCGCGGTAGTAGGTCCGCGCGGCCTCGATCGAGGCCGTCGCGAAGAGCGCGTTGAAGCCGCGCACGCGGCGCTCGCCCAGCGCATAGGAGTCGTTGCGCCGGGTCTTCTGGTCGAAGTGCTCCAGGACGTAGGCCGTCACCTGGCGCACCCGCTCGGGCGCCAGCAGCGCTCGCTCCGTGTCGATGGCGGCGACCTGCTTGTCCGCGACGCCGGTGGGCAGCCTGATGGTGTTGACGTGGTCGATGCGGAACGGCAGGACGTTCTTGTCCGTGATGGCATCGACGATGGTGTAGGTGTGGAGCCTGTCCCCGAACGCCTGCTCCGTGGTCTTGAGGGTCGGGTTGCCGCCCGACGCCATGTTCGCCGTGAAGATCGGCGTGCCCGTGAAGCCGAACAGGTGGTATCGCTTGAACGCGCGGGTGATCGCGCTGTGCATGTCCCCGAACTGCGACCGATGGCACTCGTCGAAGATGATCACGACGTGCCCGTCGTAGATCGCGTGGCGCCTGTTGCCGGGCCTGCCGATGAAGTTCGACAGCTTCTGGATCGTGGTGATGATGATGCGTGCCTGCGGGTCCTCCAACTGCCGCTTCAGGACCGCGGTGGAGGTGTTGGAGTTGGCCGCTCCCTTCTGGAAGCGGTCGTATTCCCGCATCGTCTGGTAGTCCAGGTCCTTGCGGTCCACCACGAACAGCACCTTGTCCACGCCTGGCAGGCGCGAGGCCAGTTGCGCGGTCTTGAAGGAGGTGAGGGTCTTGCCCGACCCGGTCGTGTGCCAGACGTAGCCGCCCGCTTCGGTCCTGCCCAGCCGCCGGGCGTTCGTGGAGGTCGCGATCCGCTCCAGGATGCGCTCCGTGGCCGCGATCTGATACGGCCGCATCACCAGCAGCATCCGGTCCGCGGTCAGCACGCAGTAGCGCGTGAGGATGCTCAGGATCGTGTGCCTCGCGAAGAACGTCTGCCCGAAGGCCGCCAGGTCCGAGATCGGCTTGTTCTGGGCGTCCGCCCACCACGAGGTGAACTCGAACGAGTTGGAGGTCCGCCGGACCTGCTTCGCGCCGCCAGCCTCCGCGATGTGCTGCCGGCGCGTGGTGTTGGAGTAGTACTTGGTGTGGGTGCCGTTGCTGATGACGAACAGCTGGACGTACTCGAACAGCCCGGAGCCCGCCCAGAAGCTGTCCCGCTGGTACCGGTCGATCTGGTTGAAGGCCTCCCGGATGGCCACGCCGCGGCGCTTGAGCTCGATGTGGACCATCGGCAGGCCGTTGACCAGCACGGTCACGTCATAGCGCGTGCTCCAGGTGCCGCCGCCCTCGCCGCCCGGTGTCTCGTACTGATTGATGACCTGGAGCCGGTTGTTGTGGATGCTCTGCTTGTCGATGAGCTTGATGTTCTTGGTCGTCCCGTCATCCCGCGCCAGCAGCTGGACCGGGTCCTCCTGGATCCGGACGGTCTTCTCCACGATGCCGTCGTTCCGGCCCGCGACTCGCGTCGCGAAGAATGCCTCCCATTCCGCGTCCGAGAAGGTGATGCCGTTGAGCGCCTCCAGCTGGGTCCGCAGGTTGCCGATCAGCTGCGCCTCGCTCGTGAGCGGCAGGTACTCGTACGCCTGCGCCTGGAGCAGCTCGATGAACGCGCGCTCCAGGTCCGCCTCGGACTGGTAGGCGGTCTCCGTGGCGGCATCCCGGATGTATTCGCCGACGACGGTGCTCTCCGAGCTGACCGCGATCGGCTCGTAGCCGACAGTTGCGGCCTCGGTCATGAGCCCCAGACCCGCAGCGGGATGTGGCGGGTGTCGACGAGCGGCGCCATCAGCGGCGTGCCTCGAGCTTCTCGTCTCGCGAGCGCCGGTCCGCCTTGTGGTCGTACCGTGGATCCCAATCGAGCGTGCCGAAGTGCTGCACGATCTTCGCCTGCTCACGGCGCGCGTTGGGCTCCTCGAGCGCGTCGCCGCCCACCGGGAGCGCGCGATCGGGAAGCTCGGGGTCGATCGCAGAGTTGGTCGCCATGTGCACCTCCCCGCTGATGCTGCCACACCGCGTGCAGCCGTATGGCTTCACGCAGCCTCGCGAAACGTGAGCAGCTTGTCCCGGTAGTACGAGTACTGCTGCCTCCGCGCCGCCAGCTCCGCGGGGAGTCCGATGCTGAGGTCGTTCACCAGTGCGTCGAATGTGTCAAGAACGCCGATAATCCGTTTCTGCTCGGCCATGGGCGGCAAGGCGATCACCCACGTGCCCAAGTCAGCTACTGGGATGCGGTCGACCGTCGCACCACTGACGGTCCGTTCCTCAATCAGCTTCTGGAACTCGGGCCCAAGATAGACCAATGTAAGAAAGCGCGGAACAACTTCACTGCGCCGCGGTCGAAGGAGTCCCATCCGGCGGCCAAGGGCCGCGGGCTCATCCCGATCCCACATGGCTGCCTGGCCCAGACGCGTCTCATAGGAGAAGAGCGTGTCACCCATCCTTGGGGCGACACGGCGGGTCCATGCTGGCAGGTCATCTTCCGCGAGATGCGCCGACTCGTTCAGGTCAAGTCGACCCTGTTTGAGCGACGAGATACTCAGATACCAAGGCCCCGAATCAGTCTTCGCGGGCGTCGCATGCGGGCCGTCATAGATGTCAGCCACGGAACCGAGAGTCGTTCGACGCCAACTCATTGTCGGAGTAAGGAGCGAGCGCCAGTAGAAGGCATGCTGACGGCGACGCGCTTCCAGTTCCGCTTCCAGTTCCGCTTCCAGTTCCGCTTCCAGTTCCGTGAACTGGTCCAAGATCCGCACGATCTCGCGCTGCAATTGTAGTGGCGGCAGCGGGATGCGATATCTCAGCGTCGCGGACTTGTCGCCGCGCGGCATCTTCGCACCCTTTGCATGCCTCATCGAAAAGTCGATGAACGATTCTGAAGCGATGGCAAGGTAGAGGAACCGCGGCAGGATGACCGAACGAGCCTCGGGTCGCAGCGAGATCGTCAGAACGTCGGGACTTGCACCTCCGTCACGGTCAGCCAGCCATACCTTCCTGAGATACGGCCGGATGTTTCCGATCAGCACGTCTCCCGGGGCGTACCTGATCGCACCGCTGGAATTGGCACGGTAGTCCGAGTCTCTGCGCCCGCCGAAGTCCGGCAGCAGGTTGTCCACACCGACATAGTTGGTCGCGTCGAGCTGCGATGAGTCGACGCGATCCGAGGCCATCATCGCGATGTCCCCAAGCGCCTTGAACGGCACGCCATCCGGACACAGATCTCGGATCAAGTCGTCGATGCGGCTCACGACTTGCCCCGCTCCTCAGGATCTGGGAGCTGGAGGAAGCGATCGAAGTCGCTGACGAACAGGCGGTCCTGCACGACGCGGTACTTCTCGAACTCGGACTCCGCGTGGGCTCGCGCCACCTCGGCGGAGACCTTACCAGCATCCTGGAGGATCTCGCGGTCCGTCGCGGCGATGAACCGGTTGAGACGCTCTTCCCAGTCCGCCATGGTCATGGGCAGCCTGCGGAGCGCCATGCTCTCGGCAACGTCCAGGTAGGCGGACACGAGACGGCCCAGTTGCGCCAGTTCGGGCTCGGTCAGGTAGTTCTTGGCGACGACCACATCGAAGCGCTGGATCTTGCCCTCTGGCGCGTCCTGCCAGGAGGTCAGCCCCATGTGGTCTCTGTCGGCATCGGCTCGGGCGACGATGACCTCGGCGGCGGTCTGCCTGTGGATCGCCCAGTGGAGCTTGTTCTGGACGGTTGCGAAGAACCGCTTGGTCGCTGGCGCGGCCGAGTCGTAGTCGAGCGCGGTCGCGTAGATGTCCGTGACCTTCTGGTAGAAGCGCCGCTCCGAGAGCCGGATCTCGCGGATGCGTTCGAGGAGCTCCTCGAAGTAGTCGCCGGTCAGGATGGTGCCGCCGCGCTTCAGACGCTCGTCGTCCATCGCGAACCCCTTGACCGTGTAGTCCCTCACGATCGGGGTCGCCCACCTGCGGAACTGCACGGCCCGCTCGTTGTTCACCTTGAACCCCACCGCGATGATGGCGTCCAGGCTGTAGTGCTGGGTGTCGTAGGTCTTGCCGTCCGCGGCAGTTATCCGGAATCTCCGGATAACTGCGGACTCCGCCAGCTCTTCGGTCCCGAAGATGGTGCGCAGGTGCTCGTTGACCGTCCGCACATCGACCCCGTACAGGGTGGCCATCAGCTTCTGGGTGAGCCAGATGGTCTGGTCCTGGAACCGGACCTCGATGGCCTGCTCCTGGTCACCGGCGGCGGCCACGAAGGTCAGGTACTCGGCGGCTGAGGACCTGACGATGTCGACGTCCCGACCCTTCCGCCTCGGGCGCTCGCTCACCGTCCGTCGTCCTCCAGGTCCGCCACGATCGCGTCGATAGCCGTCCGCAGCTCCGCCTGCCGGGCGACGATGCGCGCGATTTCCGCGTTCAGCGCCACGATGTCCACCGCCTCCCG
>DAOTUU010000014.1:0-84799 GCA_034436555.1 Chloroflexota bacterium
GCCGTACCTGTCGGTCGGACACCCGGAGGAGGGCGGATGCCTGCTGGAGGTCGATGGTGCCCTCGCGGAGGTGGGTCAGGACGTCGACCCGGCGTCTGACGGTCGTGTCCTCGAGCGGATCGTCGGTCGGTTCCATGCGCCCGACGTTGGCGATGGATCCAGCCGCCGGTCAGTGACAGAGTCGCTGTCCGCTCCCCCGGACATAGTCGCTGTCCGACCACACGCCACAGCCCTTGGGGTTGACCGCGATCGTCGGACACCATATCTTGTGGTCGCCGGTTCACCCGCATCGGGCGGGTGTCGCAAGAGGGAACCCGGTTCGAATCCGGGACTGCCCCGCAGCGGTAGCCAGGCACGGTCGTCGCATCACGCCACTGGGGAGACCTGGGAAGGCGCGGCGACCGGCCCCCCGACCCATCCCATGGGGTCGGCAACCTGGGAGTCCGAAGACCTGCCGGCCGCGCGTCCCGTCCCGACGGTGCGCGCGCCATGGACCCGTGCCTCCGCGGGGAGGCGGTGGGTGACCTCGTCGCCGCGTGCGGCGGGTCTGCCTCCATCGTCTCCGCGCACCCCGAGGCACGGTTCCACCCGAGGGAGCGCAGGAGACCATGATGTCAGCCGAGTTCGAGATCGCCGTCCACTGGTCGGATCGACAGCCACCCGTCATGGCGCGCATGGGCGCCACGGCCGTGCGGGACCTGGTCGCGCTGCTGGCGGCGAGCGTCCCCGACGAGCTGCCCGCCGGTCGCGCGGTGCCCGAGGCGGACGATCCCTGGTCGCTGCTGCTCGGCCTCCAGGCGTTCTACCGCACGGTCCTCGCGGGGGATGGCGCCGTCGCGCTCGCGGGCAGCGACGGCGGACTGTGGACGATCCCGGTGCGCCATGTGCAGGGGGTCAGGGTGCGCGTGGTGGCGGGCGCGGATGGCGCCGCCGCCGCTGGGTCGGGACCGTCCGCGCAGGTCCCGGACGCGTTCCGGGCGGCGTTCGGCGGGTAGGCGGCCCGGCACGGCCTGGGCGACCAGGCGCCGGGCGCCCGAGCCGGGCACGGCCCGTCCGGCTCGGCCTGTCTCGGCCTGGGCCTCGATCAGGTCGCGAGGCATCGGGCGCAGACGCCCCGCAGGATCACCTGCGCCTGCTCCACGCGCGCCCCGGCCACCGGGACTTCCAGGCAGGGACGTCGTCCGGTGGCGCAGGGCACGTCCTGGACCGCGCCGCAGCGGCGGCACACGAAATGATGGTGGTCGGTCTCGCGTGCCTCGTACAGCGCTCGCCCAGGTCCGGCGTCCGCGATCGTGACCAGGTCGCTCCGCACGAGGTCATCGAGCACGTTGTAGACCGACGCCCGCGCGATCCGCACGCCTCGGGACTCGAGACGCGCCACGAGGTCGTCCGCACCATGGTGCCCCGGTGTCGCCGCCAGCTCGCGGAGCACCGCCAGGCGGGGCGCGGTCGCCCGCAGTCCCGCCTGGCGAAGCCGCGCCGCAAGCGCCGCGTCGTCGGCGACCCGACCCGTCACCCCGGTGGCGGGACCGGTCACCCCTGCTGCGCGCGCAGCATCCAGGCGTGCTTCTCCAGCTGGTCACCCACGCCGATGAGGATGTCCTGGCTGATCGGATCGAGGTCCGCGATGTGCACGATCCGCTCCCGAAGCCGCTTGGCCGCCTCGTCGATGGTGGCGCAGATCGACTCCACGACCCCGGCTGCCGAGACCTTCCCCTCGGGGAACTCGGGCAGGCCCGCCGTGGACGCCACGGTGGCGGCCCGGCCGTCCGGGAAGGCGCCGATGGTCGCGATCCGCTCCGCGACCTGGTCGGCGGCCAGGCGGACCGTGTCCACGATCTCATCGAGCTCCAGGTGCACCGAGCGGAAGTGCTGGCCGACCACGACCCAGTGCGCCTGCTTGGCGATCAGCGTGAGGTCGACCAGCTCCACGAGGGTGGCCTGGAGATCGGAGACGACGACCTCGTCGCGGGGGACGGCATAGGCGTTCATGACGCTCCTTCCGGGGGGCGTGGGGGCTGTGGCGGTGATTCATTGGACAAAGTCCATTCTAGTCGTTCGGCGCGGAGGGCGTTCGACCCGTCATCGTCGTGGCGCAGGAAGACATACGCGTCGAGCCCGTCATCCAGGAACGGCCGGATGCGGTCCGCCCAGCGGGCGAGGGCCTCGTCGGTGATGACCGTGCGTCGCAGGCGCAGGTACAGGCATGGACCCACGCGTCGCAGCACGGGCTCCTGCCCGTCATCCTGGTCGGTCGCCACGAGCGCCGCGCCGCGGGTCCGGAGCAGGGCATGCACCTCGTCCAGGTCCCAGGTCGGGTGCAGGAACTCGAACGCGATGGGGATGTCTCCCGGCCAGGCCGCCAGCAGGCGCTCCAGGGCGGGCAGGTCGACCTTCATGGCCGCGTCGACGCGCAGCAGCACGGTGCCCAGTCGGTCACCGAAGTCGCGATAGGGTGCGGTCAGCCAGCCCGTCGTCTCGCGCGGATCCGGGGAGCGGAGCGCCCGCCACGCGCCGCCGCGCTGGGCCTTGACCGCGAATCGGAACCCGGGCGGCGTGGCGGCGAGCCAGCTCGCGATCCTGTCCGGCGTGGGCTGCTGGTAGAACGTGTTGTTCAGCTCCACCGCCGGGAGGCGCGATGCGTAGTGGGGGAGGAGACCGGTGGACCTGGTGCCGGGCGGATAGAAGCGGGGCATCCAGTCGGGGTAGGCGAATCCGGAGGTTCCGACGAGGATCCGGCCCCGGGTCCGCATGGCGTCCATGGCCGGCAGCGTAGCCGGTGGCGGGACGGAGCGGACGAGGGGCTCGTCGGGCCGCCCGCCGGTGAGCGTGCGCCAGGCTCGCGACCGGTCCGCTGCCGCGGACACCGGATCGACGTCGCACCCGTCCCCACGACGCCGCGACACGGACCGATGTGCGACCATCCATCTCCGTGAGCCAGAACTCCACGCTCGAGCACCGACCGCACGCGGCGCACGACCACGAGCACGACCCGTGGTGCGGCCACGCCGCCGTCCCGCACGGGGACCACCTGGACTACCTCCATGACGGCCACGTCCACCACCTGGACGTCGACCACGTGGACGACGTCCCCGCCGCGCTGTCCGCCATCCACCTGCCGCATGCCGGGCACATGCACGTCCACGGACCCGACTGCGGCCACACGGCGGTGGCCCATGCGGACCACCTGGACTACGAGCACGGCGACCACCGGCACGCCAGCCACGACGAGCATTACGACGAGCACTGACCCGGGCGGCCCGCTTCGCCGGCATGGGCGCCCGGCTCCACAGATCGGCACCCGCCTGACCCCGTCGGCCTGGCCCATCGGCCTGATGCCACCGGCCTGATGCCACCGGCCTGACCGGCGCCGCGGTCAGCCTCCGCCCGAAGCCCCCGAGCCCGTCCCCGCCCCACGACCGGTCTGGTCGGCCACCCCCGGCGATCCCAGGTCCACGATCTGCGGTGCGCCGTGGGTCCGCTCCGCGACCGTGAACCGCCCGGCGTGCTCGACGTGCGGGTCGCGGATGACGATCCCGAACGTCTCCATCAGCCGGTCCGGCGTGAGCACCTCCCGACCCGGCCCCAGGGCGACCACGCGCCGCGCCAGCAGCAGCACCTGGTCGTACTCGATCGCCTCGCCGATGTCGTGCGTGGCGGTGACGAGCGTGGCCCCCCGGTGCAGCTCGGCTGCGAACGCGTCCAGGTAGCGCTCCCGGCCACCCGCATCCAGCCCCGCGTTCGGCTCGTCGAGCAGGATCACGTCGGCCCGGCGCGCCAGCACCTGGGCCAGGTGGACGCGCTGACGCTGCCCCCCGGACAGCGAGCGGAGCGACTTCTGGGCGAGGTCTGCGGCGCCCATCGTGTCCAGGGCCCACGCGACGACGTCCCGGTCCTCCGACGTGACCCGACCCACGAGTCCCAGGTGCGGGAAGCGACCCATGTGCACCACGTCGATCGAGCGGAGCGGCAGGATGAAGCCCGACGCGTGGAACTGCGACAGATATGCCACGCGGCGCGGCGCGCGTCCGGGCTCTGCGCCCGCCACGGTCAGCTCCCCGGCCAGCCGCGGCTGGAGCCCGACGAGCGTCCGCAGCAGCGTCGACTTGCCGCTGCCGTTCGTGCCCACGAGCGCCACGGACGTGCCGGCGGGCGCCACCAGATCGATGCTCGACACGACCGGGTCGCCCCGGTAGCCCACCACGAGGCCGCGGGCGCGGATCGCCTCCGAGTGGATGGCCTCAGCGCGGATGGCCTCGGCGCGGATCGCCTGGGGACCGGCGCCCGTGACGCCCTCCGGCGCGCTCATCCGCGTGTCTCCGCGGTGGACGGTCCGGACGGGCGGTCATGCTCCACGGCGCGGTGGCGGCCATCGCGCCAGGCGGCGAACGCGAACACCGCGAAGAACGCGACCACCGCGACGAGCACCATGGACGCGCCCGCGGCCAGCCCGAACCAGTACGAGATGAGCAGCCCGGCCCAGGCGCTGAACGCCCCGATGGCCGCCGCGATGGCCATCATCGCGCCGATCCGGTGGGCCAGCAGCGCGCCCGCGGCGGCCGGCGCGAGCAGCATCCCGAACACCAGCAGGGTGCCCACCACCTGGAACGAGATCACGACCGTGAGCGCGATGAGCACGAGCATGACCGCGTGGTAGCGCCGTGACGGGAACCCCGCCACGTCGGCCTGCTCCGGGTCGAACGCGAGCAGCAGGAACGGGCGCGCGCAGACGGCCGCCACGACCGCCACGCCGATCGTGGCGCCGGCCTGGAGCCAAATGGCGCTCCAGCCGGTGCCCAGGATCTGGCCGAACAGGATGGCGACCAGGTCGCCCGCGAAGGAGCCCGAGCGGGACACGATGACCACGCCCAGCGCCAGCATCCCCACGAACAGCAGCCCGATCGCGGTGTCCGACGAGAGCCGAGACCGCCGCGTGATGAGCGTCACGCCGCCGATCATGGCCAGCGCCCCCACGATGGCGCCGACCATGCCGGGCGCGCCCAGGAGCAGGGCGCCCGCGATGCCCGGCAGCACCCCGTGCGCCAGCGCGTCGCCGATGAAGGCGAGCCCGCGCAGCACCACGAACGTGCCCACGATCGCGCACGAGATCGCCACGAGCACGCCCGCCAGGAGCGCGCGCAGCATGAACCCGTTGTCCAGGAACGGATCGATGAGCGGCCCCAGCGTCATGCCGCGAGTGCCTCCGCGATGGTGGCGGCGATGACCCGGATGAACGTCTCGTAGGAGCCGTCCTCGGGGAGCGCGTGGCTGGGCAGCGGCACGAGGCGCACGCCGGTCTCCTCCGCGAGCACCTCCGCCACGGACCGCGGCGTGCCCATCTCCGTGAACACGACCCGCACCCCGGTCTGCCTGATGCGGGCCGCGAGCGCGGCCAGCTGCCGCGCGGAGATCTCGCCCAGGGACGACCGACCCGGGATGACCGATCCGACCAGCTCCAAGCCGTACGCGCGCGCGAAGTAGCCCATCGAGTCGTGGCCGGTCACGAGCCTGCGCCGATCCGCGGGCAGCGTGTCCATCAGCGTCCGGACCTCGCGGTCGAGCGCGTCCAGCCGGGCGTCGAGGTCGACCTGCCGTCCCGCCACGTCCAGGCCGAGGTCCCCGAGGACCGGCGCGAGGCGGTCCACCACCGCGCGCATCGCGAGCGGGTCGGTCCAGATGTGCGGGTCCCACGCCGCGTGGTCGTGATCCGCCTCGTCGGGCGGCGGCGACGCCTCCGACGCGTGTCCGTCGGCATCCTCGCCACCCGCCCCGAGGAGATGCACCGCGTCCGCCGCCGCGAACACGGGGATGCCCTCGCGCCGCGCATCGTCCAGGGCGGCCTGGAGCCCGACCTCCAGACCCAGCCCGTTCTCGACCACGAGGTCTGCCGCGTGGACCGCCTCGATGTCCCGCGCCGAGGGCGCCCAGTCATGCGGGTCCATACCGCCGTCCATGAGCACCCGGACGTCCGCCCCGTCTCCCACGAGGTCCCGGACGAGGGCGCCCAGCACCGTGGTGGTGACCACGATGTCCAGCCGGTCGGCGGCCCCGGCCGAGGCCCGGTCGGCGGCCCCGGCCGAGGCCCGGGCGGCTGCGGGCGTCGCGAGGAGTCCCCCGGCCAGCGCCAGGGTCGCCATCAGTCGCATCCCCGGCGACCGAGCGAGGCGAGCCATGGAGGTGCGCGCGATCCGGGTCACGCGGCGGCGCGGCAGCGCGGGCAGCGGCCGTACAGCTCGAGCCGGTGGGTGTCGACCTGCCAGCCGGTGGTCCGCTCGACCGCCGCGACCGCCCCCGACAGGCCGGCGTCGTCCACGTCGGTCACCCGGCCGCAGCCGGAACACACGAGGTGATGGTGGTGGACGGGCTCGCACGAGACGTACGCATGCTCGCCGGTCGGCAGGTCCAGGCGCTCCAGCACCGCCAGCTCCGTGAACAGGTCGAGCGCCCGGAAGACCGTGGCCCGTCCGATGTCCAGGCGGCGCGCCCTCGCGTCATCGAGCAGCTCCTGGGCCGTGAAGTGACCGTCGCGCGCGGCGATGAGCGCGGCCACCGTGCGCCGCGGCTCCGTCAGCCGGTGACCGGCGCGATCGAGCGCCTCGATGAGCGGGTCGCGTGAAGCTGAGACCATGTCTCATATCCTAGCGCAGCCGACGTGTCCCGGTGAGATTGGGTCTCAGGAGGTGGCTGGTCGCGCGCGACCCCAGAGACGCCGTGCGCCGAGGCGACCGTTGGCGACCACCACGCCCGTGATGATGAGCGCGGCACCCACCAGCTCCGAAGGCTCGAGGGACTCCCCCAGGAACGCGAGGCCCAGGACGATGCCCACGATGGGCACGAGATAGGTCACCAGGCTGGCGCGCATCGCGCCCCAGTCGCGGACGACCCTGAAGAAGAACAGGTACGCGACGCCCGACCCGATGAGGCCCAGCCAGGCCACCGCGACCCATGCCGCGTCGCTGGGCGGCAGGGCGAGGACACCCCCGGGCGGATGCTCCAGGACCACCGCGGCGAGGCCCACCATGGGCAGCGCGAGGAGGCTCTGGGTGGCGGCGTTCTCCAGCGGCGTGGCGATGCGCATGCCGCCGCCGGGCTCGCTGATCATCGGCCGGCCGGTCACGTTGCGACGTGCGTAGACGTATCCCGAGGCGTACCCGACCGTCCCCAGCAGGACGGCCAGCTCGCCCAGGAGCTGCATCGTGGCGTCGGCGCTGCCGCCCGAGCCCAGGTTCGGCGCGGCGAGCAGGAACGCCCCGCCGAAGCCCAGCGCCAGTCCTCCGAGACGGCCCGCCGTGATCGGCTCGTCGGGCAGCACGAGGGCGGCCAGCACGATGGAGAACAGGGGCACCATGCCGTTGACCATCGCGCCCACCGCGGACGGGATCCACTGGACGCCCCACGCGATGAACGCGAAGGGCAGCGCCACGTTGAGCAGCGCCAGCGTCGCCGCACGGCGCAGCGCATCCCGCGACCGGGGCAGCGACCCGTGGGCCAGCCACAGCAGCAGCGACAGGAATGCCGTGGCCACGATGAGTCGCCAGGTGACGAGGGTGAGTGGCGCCATGCCGTCGGTGAGGGCCACCTTGATGAACAGGAACGAGGAGCCCCAGGCGAGGGCGAGACCGATGAACGCGACGACGGTGGGCATGGTCGGGCATCGTAGTGGACGCCCGGACCGCTCATGTGCCCGCCCGGTCTGGCCGACAGGGGGACACGCGGGCGCCCGGCGTGAGCCATCTCCCGGTGTGCCTGGCCGCCCGGCACCCGGGTGGCGCTACCATCGCGGGATGTCCCGCTACGACCAAGCGACCGCGCTCATCGTGGTCGATGTCCAGAACGACTTCGCCGATCCCGCGGGCGCGCTGTCCGTGACCGGCGGCGCGGCCGTGGTGCCCCTGATCGACGAGCAGGTCCGTCTCGCCCGGGCAGCCGGTGGAAGCGTCGTGTACACCCAGGACTGGCATCCCGAGACCACGTCCCACTTCGCCAGGGACGGCGGCATCTGGCCGGTCCACTGCGTGAGGGACACGTGGGGCGCCGCCCTGCACCCGGCGCTGTCGGTGGACGGCCCGGTCGTGCGCAAGGGCTCCAACGGGGAGGACGGCTACAGCGGCTTCTCGATGCGCGATCCCGTCACGGGCGCCGAGGTGCCCACCGAGCTGGACGGGCTGCTGCGGTCCCGGGGGATCCGGCGCGTGGTGGTGTGCGGCCTGGCCACCGATCACTGCGTCAAGGCGACGGCGCTCGATGCGCGGCGCCTGGGCTATCCGACGCTGCTGCTGACCGACGCCGTCGCGGCGGTCGACCTGACCCCCGGCGACGGCGAGGCCGCCATCGCCGAGATGGTCGCGGCGGGCGTGGAGCTGTCCGGGGGCTGATCGGATCCGCTCGGCGGTCCCGTCTCCGCGGTCGGGGCGGGGACCGGGGCGACGGCCGGGGCGCCCTCCGAGGCGACCTGCGGCGGCAGGCCCAGCAGGGTGCGCTTGGAGGCCTCGTAGTCGGCCAGGCGGTCGACGGCGCCTGGTTCATCCCAGGTCTTGGCGAGCACGAGGAAGCGGTAGTAGGCGCGCGTGACCGCGATGGTCAGCGCGGCCGTGCCATCGCGATAGCCCCGACCCCGGAGGTACTCGTCCCACAGGTTCTGCGCGGCGGCCCGCAGCATCGGCAGCGGGCGGGCCCTCCGGTTGCGCTTCACGCCCGCCTGGCGCGCCTCCACGCTGGAGTACCGGTTGCTCTTCTCGACCAGGTCCTCGAGCGAGTGGTACGAGTAGTGCCAGATGGCCATCTCCTCGCGCCAGGGCAGCTCCACGATGCGGGCGCCCGCCACCGGCCGGAGGCCCATGTGGATGCGGTCGCTGATGGTCAGCGAACCCTTCCGGAAGAAGCGCGGCTTGCAGTTGGGCCACCACATCCCGTAGCGCATCCAGCGTCCCAGCAGGATGTTCTTGCGCGGGATCCGGACCACGTCGGCAGCGTCCGCCTCCGCGATCCGGCGCAGCTCGCGGGCGAGCTCCGGGTGGACCAGCTCGTCCGCGTCGAGCACCATGATCCAGCCGTCTCTGGCCGCGTCGACGGCCACCTGCCGCGCCGCCTCCACGAAGCCGGTCGGCTCGGTGAGCAGGACCCGCGCGCCCTCGGCCTCCGCGATGGCGCGCGTGCCGTCCGTGCTGTGCTGGTCGACCACGATGACCTCGTCGCACCAGCCGCGCAGCGACGCGATCGAGGTCCGGATGTTGCCGGCTTCCTGGAAGCTGTTGATGACCCCGGTGATGAGCGTCACGGCGTGCGTCTCGCGTCGGCGACCGGCCGGCAGGCCCAGGATTCGGGCGATCCGCGGCGTCCGGTCCGGCGCATCATCGCCGACGGACCCCAAGGACGCGCGGCACCCGCCCGGCGCGCTGCACGGCACCCGCCCGGCGCGCTGCGCGGCACCCGCCCGGCGCATACCATCAGGCCTATGCGACAGCGCGTGACGGCCGACCGGCACCGAGCGTGACCGCCGGAGGCGCCGAGCGCCCGGTCGGCGCGCCCGGTCCGGCGCGCATCCTGGTCACCTGCTGCAACACCTTCCAGAACCGGGGCGATGCGGCGCTGACCCTCGCGCTCGACGCGGAGCTGCGGCGGCTGCTGCCGGACGCGCAGGTCACCTACAGCCTTCGGTCACCCAGGCTCGCGCGCGCGGGCTTGCCCGATCGGCGCCTCATCGCCCAGTTCATCACCCGCGACACGGCGCCCGGTGCCCGCGCGGCCGCGCTCGCGGCGCGCCTCGACCGGCGCCTCGTCCCTGCCGTCGCGGTCCTCCAGGTGCAGGTGCTGTTCCGCTGGGTCCGCGCCTGGGCGTCGGTGGACCGTCGCTCGTCGCGGCTCGCCGCCCGGCTGCTGCCGGGTGCCCTGCGGACGCTCGTGCGCGAGGTGCGCGCGGCGGATGCCGTCGTCGCGGCTCCGGGCGGCTACCTCCTGACGGTGACCGCCGCGGACATCGGCTGGATTCACGCCGCCGCCCCGCTCATCGCCGCCCGCGCGCTGGGGGTGCCGGTGATGCTCGCGGCGATGACCATCGGGCCCATCCCCGGCGTCCTGCTGCCCGCGGCGCGCCTGGCGATCGGCGACGCACGCCTGGTGCTGCTGCGCGAGGGACACTCCGCGCCGTGGGTGGAGCGCATCGGGGTCCCCGCGTCGCGGGTGAGCCTGTCCGCGGACATGGCGTGGCTGACGGAACCCGCCGCGGAGCTCCCCGAGCGGGTCACGACGGCCCTGGCCGCGACGCCCGGCGCCGGTCCCCTGGTGGTGTTCGCGGTGCGCGACTTCGCGTTCCCCCGGGCCGCCGACCCGGCCGCCGCCCGCATCCGCTATCTCGAGTCGCTCGCCGCGGCGGCCGATCGGCTCGTCGAGCGGCGGGCGGTCCGCGTGGTGTTCGTGGCCCAGGTTCTCGCGCCGCCGGTCACCGACGCGGATGTCGCACGCGCGGTGATCTCCCGGATGCGCCACGCCGCCACGCTCGTCGACGACCCGCTGGAGGTGCGCGAGCTGACGGCCCTCTACGCGCGTGCGGACCTGGTCATCGGCGTGCGCATGCACGCGGGCATCCTGGCGATGGCCGCAGGCACCCCGTTCGTGGGCATCGCCTACGGCATCAAGCACACCGGGATCATGGCCGACCTCGGCCTCGGCCGGTACCTCACCCCGATCGACGACCTGGACGCCGCGTGGCTGGCGCAGGCCGCGGAGGCCGCCCTCGACGACGCGCCGGCGCTGCGCACGATGCTGGCGGCCCGGGTGCCGGAGCTGCGGGCGCGCGTCCGCACCGGGTCCGAGCGGCTCGCCGCGATGATCGGGACCCGATCGCGCGCCCCCGGCGTCCCCGGGGTGGGCGCGAGCGCTGACCACCCCGACCGACTAGACTCCGTGGTCATGGAGCAAGGCACGAACACCGTCCCGGTCGACGACCGACCCTACTCGCCCGGCCTCGAGGGCGTCATCGCCGGCGAGACCTCCATCGCGCTGGTCGACGGCCAGAACGGCCGCCTCATCTATCGTGGCTACCCGATCGGCGACCTGGTCAAGCACGGGACGTACGCCCAGGTGGCGGAGCTGCTGTGGACCGGTGAGTGGCCCGCCTCCGCGCACCTCGCCTGCGCCCCGCTCTCGGACCGCGTGCTGGGCAGCCTGCGCGATCTGCCCGCCACCACCCATCCCATGGATGCGCTGCGCACCGCGCTGTCGGTGTGGGGCGCGGAGACGAATCCCGGCTGGCCGTCGACCGTGGACCAGGCGCGGGCGCTCACCGCGCTGGCGCCCACGGCCCTCGCCGCCTTCGCCCGCCTGCGCGCCGGCAGGGAGCCCATCGCCCCCCGCGCCGACCTCGGGCTCGCCGACGGCTTCCTGTACCTGCTGAACGGCACGGAGCCGGATTCCGCCTCGGCACGCGCCCTGGACGCCTACTTCATCGTGGGCGCGGAGCACGGGTTCAACGCGTCGACGTTCACGGCCCGCGTGATCTGCGCCACGCGCTCGGACATCGCGAGCGCGGTGTGTGGCGCGATCGGCGCGCTCAAGGGGCCGCTCCACGGCGGCGCGCCCGCCGAGGTCGTGAACCAGCTCAACGAGATCGGCTCCGCGGAGGCCGCGGCCGCCTGGATCGACGACGCCCTGGCCCGCGGCGAGCGGCTGATGGGCTTCGGGCATCGCGTGTACCGCGCCTACGACCCGCGCGCCGCGGCCCTGCGGCACGTGGCGGAGCAGATGGGCAACATGGCCGACTGGCTGGGTCTCGCCGTCGCGGTGGAGGACATCGCACTCGCCAAGCTCGCCCAGAAGTCGCCCGACCGCCCGCTCAAGACGAACGTGGAGTACTACACCGCGGCCGTGCTCCAGGGAGTGGGTCTGCCGCCGGACCTGTTCCCCTCGGTGTTCGCGCTGGCGCGCCACGCGGGCTGGACGGCCCATGTGCTGGAGCAGAACGCGGCGAACAAGCTCATCCGTCCGGACGTGCGGTACATCGGTCCGGCCGAGCGCCCGCTGCCCGTCGCAACCCCGGACTGATCGGGTCGGGGGAGCCACCCTCCAGCGATGGCCGATGCCGGCGTGCCCGTCGACGCCGTGACGGGGCCGCGACCGGCGGCGGCCAGGATCGTGGGCGTCCTGTGTACCTTCAACGAGGCGCACCGCATCCGCGACTCGCTGGGGTCGCTCGTCACATGGTGTGACGAGGTCGTCGTCGTCGACCAGCACAGCACCGACGCCACGCGCGAGATCGCGGCTGACATGGGCGCGCGCGTGGAGCTCCACCCCAACGCCGGGCTGCCGGAGCCCGCGCGGGACTGGGCGCGCGACCATGTCGAGGCCGACTGGGTCGTGTTCCTGGACGCCGACGAGATGGTCCCCGCGACGCTGGCGGCGTATCTGCGGCGGGTTCTGACCGTCGACTCCCGATTCGACGTGCTGCTCGTGCCGCGCCTGAACATCGAGCTGGGACGCTGGCTGCGGAGCGCCGACAGCTGGCCCAGTCGCAAGGCGCGCATCGCGCGACCGCAGGCGCTGGACATCACCACGCGCATCCATCGGGGCATGCGGCCGCGGCCCGGGGCGCGCGTGGGCCGGATCGCCGCGGACCCGGCGCTCGCCATCTGGCACTTCCACCACGCGGACCTCGCCACGATGGTCGCCAACGTCAACCGCTACACGACCATCGAGCTGGACCAGACCGCGCCCCGGCGCATCCGGCGTCCATCGGCCTTCGAGCTGGTCGCCCGACCGGGACGCTGGCTGTGGCGCAACCACGTGCGCCAGCGCGGCTTTCGGGACGGCCGGGCGGGGCTGATCGTGGCGGTGACCCGCGCCTACTACCAGTTCCTGCTCGTCGCCAAGCGCTGGGACCGGGCGGTCGCGGCCGATCGCGCGGATGGCCTCGCGGCGGCGCGCGCCCGGCTGCTCGACGGTCATCGACATGCCGCCGAGGCCGAGGCGCGCGCCGCGCGGCTGCCCGACCCGGTGCCGGTCGGTGATCGCCGCGGATCGGGACGGGTCACGCGCGGGCACCCGAACCCGCGGCGGCCGGGCCTGCGGCGCCCGCCGTCCCCGCCGTCCCCCGGGGAGCCGGCCGCCGGCGTGCGCCCGCCGTGGGTGCCCGAGACGGCCGCCCCGGCGCCGGGGCAGGGTCTGTTCGATCGCCTGCCGGACCCGCCGGCGTGTCCGCCGGGATGGCGCATCGGACCACCCGACTTCGTCATCCTGGGCGCCCAGAAGGCCGGCACCACCTGGTGGTTCCGGATGATCGAGGCCCATCCGCGCGTGGTCCAGCCGGCGGAGCAGCGCCCCGAGCTGCATTTCTTCGACCGGCGCTGGGACACCTGGCCCTCCGCGGAGGAGCTCGCCGCGTACCAGCGCTACTTCCCGCGCCCGGACGGATCGCTCGCGGGCGAGAAGACGCCCGACTACATCGACTCGCCGTGGGTTCTGCCGATGCTCGCCGACGCGGCTCCCGATGTGCGGGTCATCCTCCTGTTCCGCGATCCGATCGAGCGCTACCTGTCCGGCCGCGCCCACGCGGAGCGCGCCTGGGACGGATCCGCCATCCCGACCGCCCGGCGGACGCTCGCCGATCGTCGGCGCGTCGTCGCCGAGGCCATCGACAAGGGGAGGTACGCGAGCCAGCTGGAGGCCGCGCGCGCCGCGTTCACGCCCGGGCGCGTGCTCGCCCTCCAGTACGAGCGCTGCGTGATGGAGCCGCGCGTCCAGATCGCGCGCACCCATGCGTTCCTGGGACTGGAGCCCCACGAGCTGACGGACGCGGAGATCGCCCGACCGCGCAATCGGAGCCGGGGGGAGCGCCCAGCCATCGACCCCCAGCATGTCGACTTCCTGCGCGCGCTCTACCGACCGGAGGTGGAGCGGCTGGGGACGCTGATGCCGGACCTCGACCTGTCCCTCTGGCCGTCGTTCGCGGATCTCGGCTGAGGGCCCGCGAGCGTCGGCGCCTCGCCCGATGCGCCAGGTCGACGGCGCACCCGGTGGTCAGTCGGAGGTCGCGAGGGGCTCTGGTCGACCCTCGAACTGCTCCCGGTACAGGCGCGCGTAGCTGCCGTCGAGCGCCAGCAGCTGTGCGTGCGTGCCGTGCTCCACGATGCGGCCGCGCTCATAGACCAGGATCTGGTCGGCACGCAGGATGGTGGACAGCCGGTGGGCGATGGCGAGCGTGGTGCGGCCCCGCATGGTGCGCTCGATGGCGCCCTGGATGAGGCGCTCCGAGACCGTGTCCAGGGCGCTCGTCGCCTCGTCCAGGATGAGGATGCGCGGATTCTTGAGCAGCACCCGGGCCAGCGCGATGCGCTGCTTCTCGCCGCCCGACAGCTTGTAGCCACGCTCGCCCACGACGGTGTCGTAGCCCTCGGGCAGCTCCCGGACGCGGTCGTGGATGGCCGCCAGGCGACAGGCCGCCTGGAGTTCCCGGTCGGTCGCGTCGGGCTTGGCGTAGCGCAGGTTCTCGCGGACCGTCGCGTGGAACAGGTACGTCTCCTGGGTCACGAACCCGATGACGTCCCCCAGCGACGCCAGGGCGATGCGGCGCACGTCGACGCCATCGATCTCCACGGCGCCGTCGGTCACGTCGTACAGCCGCGGCACGAGGTACGTGGTCGTGGTCTTGCCCGATCCGGACGGTCCCACGAGCGCCACCAGCTGCCCGGGCGACGCCTCGAAGTCGATGCCGTCGAGGGCAAAGGGGACCCGGTCGATGGGCGACGCTCCCTCCGCGTCGCCATCGCTGTCCGACGCGTGGTCCGGGACCGCCGACCCGGATCGGGCGGCGCCTGCGGTCGCGGCCGCCTCACCGGCCTCGGCGGATGCCTCGGCCACCTCCGCCACCCCCGGCGGGATGCCCGCCTCCCGCTCGAGCGTCGCGAGCAGCTCGGCATCCTCCCCCTCCCGGGCGGCCGAATCCATGGCCAGACCCGCCCGGCCCGACTCGATCGGGGGCTGGCCCTCCGCGTACGCGAAGCTGACGTCCCGGAACCGGATGGCGCCGCGCACGGCCTGGGGGTCGAGCACCAGCGCGTCGGGGTGGTCCACGATGGTGGGCTCCATGTCCAGGTACTCGAAGATGCGGTCGAACAGGGCCAGGGCGCCCTGGACCTCCACCTGCACGTTGAGCAGCTGGCCGAGGGGGAAGAACAGGCGCGACTGGAGCGTGGTGAAGGCCACGATGTCGCCCGCGGTCGGCGCGTTGGGATCACCCTGGATGGCCAGCATCCCCGCCAGCCAGTACACGAACGCGGGCAGGATGGAGAAGATGGTGCCCACGATCATGAAGAACCAGCGGCCCACCATGTGCTGCCGGATGGACAGCGCGGCGAGCCGCGCGTTCGCCGCCCGGTAGCGCCGGATGCTGGGCGCCTGCTGGCCGAACGTCTTGGCCAGCAGGATGCCGCTGACGCTGAGCGTCTCCTCGGTGATCGCCGAGATGTCCGCGACCTGCTTCTGGGTCTCCGAGCTGATGTCCCGCCGGATCTTCCCCACGCGGTACGTCAGGATGAGGAAGAACGGCGTGATGGCCAGCGACAGGAGCGTCAGCCGCCAGTCCAGCAGCGCCATGCCGATGACCGTGGTGATGACCACCACGATGTTGGAGAACACGCTCGACGCGGTGTCGGTGACCACCGCCTGGACGCCGCCCACGTCGCTCGAGAGGCGGCTCTGGATCTCGCCGGTGCGGGTCTCCGTGAAGAAGCGCAGGGGCATCGCCTGGAGGTGGGCATAGAGCGCGTTGCGCAGATCCTGCATCACGTGCTGCCCGACCACGTTGTTGAGGTACGTCTGGCCGACGCCGATGAGGCCGCTGATGACGGGCACCGCGATCATCAGTCCGACGTACAGGTTGAGCAGCGCCTGGTCCCGCTGCGGGATCGCCACGTCCAGGAGCAGCTTCAGCAGGTACGGGTTGACGAGCCCCAGGATGCTCGTGACCACGATGGACACGAGGACCACCGCGACCCGGCCGCGATAGGGCCGGAAGAACGAGGCGATCCGGCGCACCGTCTGGCCGCGGCGCTCCCGGGGCACGGGGGTGAACTCGGGCGTCCGTGTCCCGCCGCCGCGTCCTCCCGGTCGCCCGGCCTGGCCGACCATGAGTCCCTGGCCGCGCATGCCGCGACCACCGCCCATCATGAGGCGGGCACGGCTCCGGGTGTCGCGTCGGCGGGCGCCTCCGGCTGCCATGCGCCTCCCCCGTCCGCCACGAGGTCACGGTCGGCGAGGCGTCGGAGGCGCGTCGCGGTCAGCCACGCGAGGCCATACAGGATGGCGACCACCACGAGCAGCGCCTGGTACCCGGTCACGAGCGCGAGGTACTCCAGCGCGCCGCCCACCATGGCGCCCAGGAGGTTGCTCGCGAAGGCCATGTCGGCGGTGCGCGTGTCCCGGAACGAGTGGCTGAACACGAGGTTCGCGCAGAACACCGGCGCGAACGCGAGCGCCGCCGCGATCGCGTAGCGCAGCCACGGCGGATCGATGAGCAGCGACTCCGGCGGCACCAGCCAGGCGACGGCGAGGGCGCCGAACAGCAGGACGTACAGCAGGTTGGGGTGGCGGATGGGGAACCGGGCGTTGATGAAGATGGCCAGCAGGACGCTCGCCAGGATCGCGAAGAACGTCAGGGCGTTGACCAGCCAGGTCGTCCCGAACAGCAGGCTGAAGCTGACCAGGCTGCGCGTCTCGAGCAGCAGGAACGCGATGCCCAGCACGAAGAAGTGCGGGCTGAACCGCCGCAGGGGAGTGTCCGTCAGGCGCGCCGCGCCCGCCACGAGCACCAGGGCGCCCAGCAGGATCGCCGCCAGCGCCACCAGGTAGTAGTCGGCCACGAAGGGGTTCCGGAGGTACAGGAACGGCCAGTCGTCCGTGGCCGGCGTGGGGACGGTGCCCGCGATGGCGGGCACCGCGTCCACGCCGTCGCCGGGTGGCGGCGCCCCGCCCAGCGCGGCCACGGCCGGGCCCGCCGCGAGCGCCGCCTTCACCTGGTCGTACGTGCGCAGGAGCGGCGCGTGCCCGAAGGCGTCCTCGAGCATCCCCGCGAGCTTGGCCACCAGCCAGTCCTCGCGGTAGTAGTTGTAGAGCACGAACAGGCCGTCGTCGGACAGGTGGTCGCGGATGGACGCAAAGGCCTGCTCCGTGAACAGGAAGCTCTCGAGGCGCACGCTCGCGGCGTTGCTGACGAGCGTGAGCGAGTCCGGCAGCGCGAACACCACCAGGTCGTAGCGCTTGTCGGTGCCGCGCAGGAACGCCCGCCCGTCGTTGATGATGCGCGTGACGCGCGGGTCGTCGTAGGGCTTGTCCGGGTGCTGCTCGATGCCCAGGCGCTGGATGGCCGGGTCGATCTCCACCGCGTCGACGTGCTTCGCGCCGCGGGCCAGGGCCAGCGCCACATCCGATCCGCTGCCCGCACCCACCACCAGCACCTCGTCGTAGGTGCGCTCGGGGAACCAGCGGTAGACCTGGTCGTAGAACTCCTCCTTGGGCGCGGTCACCGGATGGAGCGCCTGGTGGGGGATGCCGTTCACGTTGATGGCGACCTCGCCGTTGCCATCGATGTGGGTGGTGATGCGGTAGTAGGGCGACCAGGTCTCGTTCACCGCGGTGATCCGGTCACCCGCGGCGACGAGCACCACGCCCAGCAGGGCCGCCCAGGTCACCGCCGTCCAGCGCCCGCGCGTCGCGACAGCCGCAGGCGCGCCCAGCACGAGCAGGCCCGTGAGCACCGCGGCCACCGCGAACCAGACGAGCGGATCGGTGCCCGCCGCGGACAGCACCGTGAACCCCACGATGCCCACCATCGAGCCTCCGATGTCGATGGCGTAGGCGCGCAGCGGGGGCATCGAGCGGAGCAGCGGCCCCAGCGGCATGGCGAGCGCGGCCATCACCGTGGTCACCAGGGCCACGACCAGGAACAGCACCTCGTAGCGCGTGTCCGCGGAGTGATCGGCGAGCCCGAAGAACAGCTCCTGCTGGGAGACGATCTCCACGTTCAGCGTGTTCGCCACGACCAGGCCCATGAGCAGCAGCAGCAGCAGCGGGAACGCCACGAGCGACCAGCGCGCACCCCGCCGACCGAGCAGGATGCCCAGGCCGATGCCCAGGAACGAGGCCATCAGCAGGAAGTTGCTGAAGAACCCCACATAGCGCACCTGCGAGGGGATCCAGCGGATGAGCAGCAGCTCCACGAACAGGAGCGTGGCGCTGGTCAGCAGCAGGCGCACGCCGTTGGCCCGGAGCCAGGCGGGGGGTGCGCCGAGGCGCGCGGGGGCCGGCGGGGTGCCGGCGGCGGGGGCGGTCGGCACGGTCATCCTCGCGAGGATACCGCCTGTGCGCCGCGGCCGAGACGCGGCACCCCGTCCGCGTCGCCGACGGTCAGGCGGACGCGGTCGCCATCGGGGCGCGCTGGGCGAGGCGGGCCCCGCGCAGGTCCGCGCCGAAGCGGACCAGGGCACGGTCCACGACGAGCCCGACGAGCGGTCCGACGACGAACCAGTAGCCGATGCTCGCCCAGTAGTCGAGGAACATCATGGCGCAGAAGATGAGGGCGCCCATGAGCACCGCCACGGTCCAGCTGCGCACGAGCAGCGACGCGGCGGCCAGGGGCACGGCGATGACGCGCAGCCAGGGCAGGTTGAGGGTGTTGGCGGGCTCCGGGTGGGTCAGGCGGGCCAGCTCGATGGAGCGCAGGAACGACGCGGGGCCCCACGCGAGCACGGGCAGCCAGGCGATCGCGGACACCCCCACGAGGATGGCCCCCATGGATGCCCCGCCCAGTCCGATGAGCGGCGGGAACCAGGCGAGCGTGTACGGCTTGATGGCCGCGCTGAGCGCCACGAGCGCACCCCCCGACAGCATCCGGCCGCGCTCCACGAGCAGCAGGCCCGCGAGCAGCAGCAGCGCCGGGACCTGGTCGTTGAGGCCGCAGATGCCGAACTCGATGGAGATGACCCATGCGGACAACACGGCCACCGTGAGGAGCGCCCGGCTGAGCGACAGGATGAGCATCATGGCCGACACGGCGAGCACCTCTCCGGGCACGCCCAGCACCGACACGGGCATCGCCAGGGGGGAGTAGGGATACGGGGAGCCGGCGGGCCAGGACTCCGCGTATCCGAAGCCGTAGGGCGTCCTGCCCGTGAGCGCGACCCCGAACGCCGCCCGGCTCACCGCGATCTGGTCGCACGTCTCGGGGGAGCCCAGGTACAGCGCGCGCAGGTAGATGCCCGCCGCGGTCATGACCAGCGCCAGCGCCACCGGCCTTCGGAGCAGGAACAGCGCGGCGGGGATCGCGACGATCGCCAGCCACGCCGCGGGATGTCCGCGGGCGGTCTCCGCCTCGATCGAGCGCAGCAGCGCGGAGGTGAACAGCGAGAACGCGACGACGCTGTGCCAGGGCAGCGCGAGGAAGCGGTCCAGGCGGCCACCCGCTGTCCCGCGGTCCGGCGCCGCCTCGACGATGCCCGCGATCAGTCGATCGGCGACCCGGCGCGCGAGCGCCTCAGCATCCGGCAGCCCCAGGCTGCCCGGTCGCGGAGACAGGGCCTCGGTGTCGTGCGCCAATCTGGTCGACGGCCCTGGTCAGGCGGCTCCGCGCCGCGCGCGCGCCACGATCGTGGATCGGCGGGCGGGCATGGAGCGTGCGGCGAGATCTCCCAGCAGGCCCAGGCCCCAGGTCGGCAGGGTGGCTCCCCAGGCGCGCGCGAGGTGGCTGGTCGTGACCAGCTCGACGTCCGTGTAGCCGGCCGCGCGGAGGCCGTCACGGATGAGCCGGGGCGTGTTGCAGGCGCCCACCAGGGGATGCGCGTCGGCCTCGTCCCTCTTGACCATCGGCTGAAGGCGGGCGCGCAGGCCCGCGGGCAGCGACAGGTACAGGTCCACCAGGGGATGTCGCCGGTTGACCGTCGTGATGACCAGCCAGCCGCCTGGCCGAAGCCATGCGCCGATGGTGCGGAAGGCGGCGACCGGGTCGGCGAAGTGCTCCACGGTGAAGTTGGACAGCGCGACGTCGAACGTCTCCGCGGGGAACGCCCCCGTGTCGCGGCACAGGTCCGCCACGGCGAACTCGTCCAGCCACCGGAGGTGCCTCGCGGGGGCGTGGATGTCCACCCCCACGAAGCGCGCCAGTCGCGGCCGGAACGGCCTCAGGAGCGACAGGCGGCCGCACCCCGCGTCCAGCGCCACGGCGCCCCCGGCCGCGGGGATCGCCTCATCCAGCCAGCCGTGGACCACATCCTGCGTGGCGGGCTGGAGGCCGAGGGCGCGGCTGATGCGCAGCCTGGGGTCCCGGGCGCGCCGACGCCTCCGTCCGTCCGCGGCGTCGTCCGGCGTGTCTGCGCGCTCGGACGCGGGCCGACCCGGCCCCATGGGGATCGCGGGACGGGTCGCTGTGGCGGGCTCCGGGGCCGTCACCAGGCGCTCGCCGTCACGGCCTCGGCGAGACCCTGGGCCTCCAGCCAGCGCTCCGCGTCGATGGCCGCCCGGCAGCCGTCCGCGGCCGCCGTGACGGCCTGCCGGTAGCGATGGTCGTGCACGTCTCCGGCGATGAACACGCCCTCCACATCGGAGCCGGTGCCATCGCGGACCACGAGGTAGCCCTTGTCGTCCACGGTCAGCCAATCCCGGAAGACCTCGGTGTTGGGCTTGTAACCGATGGCCAGGAACAGCCCGTCGACGGGCCGCTCGGACTCCTCCCCGGTGACCGTGTCGCGGAGCCGCAGCCCGCTCACCACCTGGTCACCCAGGACATCCACGACCTCCGTGTTGAGGAGCGGCGTGACCCGGGGGTGGTCCAGCGCGCGCTGGACCATGATCTTGCTGCCCCGGAACGTGTCTCGCCGATGGATGAGCGTGACGTCCGTGGCGAATCGCGTCAGGAACGTGGCCTCCTCCAGCGCGGTGTCGCCGCCGCCCACGACCGCCACGGACCTGCCGCGGAAGAAGAACCCGTCGCAGGTGGCGCAGGCGCTCACGCCGCGGCCGCGCAGCCGGGTCTCGTTCTCCAGGCCCAGCCACAGGGCGCTCGCGCCGGTCGCCACGATGACCGAGTCCGCGGTGTGCTCCTGACCGTCCGCCCACAGGTGGAAGGGGCGCGCGGACAGGTCGATGCGCTCCAGGTCCACGTCCACCAGCTGCGCCCCGAAGCGCTCCGCCTGCTGACGCATCCGGTCCATCAGCTCGGGACCCAGGATGCCGTCCGGGAAGCCCGGGAAGTTCTCGACCTCGCTGGTGATCATCAGCTGGCCGCCGGGCGCGTACCCGCCGATGACGATGGGTGCGAGGTTGGCGCGTGCCGTGTAGATCGCGGCGGTCAGCCCGGCGGGGCCGCTGCCGATGATGGCCACCCGCCGATGCCCCGACCGACCGGGCTCGACGGCGACGGGACCCGCCGGCTGAGGGGTGGCGACGGCGGCCGCGGGATGGGCTGCGTCGTCATCGATCATCGAGATGGCTGGGAAGCCCAGCGTGAGGTCGCTCATGTCGGCGGGCATGGTAGCACGGGGATATACTCCCCATGGGTATCCGCTCCGGCGGCCGTGCTCAGGCGCACGTCGCGAGCGTCGCGTCGCGATACCAGACGTGCTCGCCAGACCGCGCGGTGAGCGGGAACCAGCGGTCCGCGCGCGGTCCGGCGCCCCCGGACACGAGCACCCAGGCGGTCAGCGGGTCGCTCGGGATGAGCAGGCCGTGGACCGCGGCCGCGAGCTGCGCGGGCGTACCCAGGAATCCGCCGGACGGCAGCCAGGCCGGTCGATGGACCGCGGTCACCACGTGGCGCTGGAGCGTGGGCGCGTCCGGCAGCTGGACCAGGTTGAAGGCGTTCACGAAGCAGTCCCGGGCGGTGGGCTCGCGACCCAGCACGGCCGCCCGGGGCGAGGTCCCCTCGGGGATGGGCGACGGGGTCGGCGGCACGTGCGCGCTCCAACCGCACCCGGCGAGCGACAGGGCGGCGACGAGACGGACGATGGCGCGTGGACGGGTCATCGGCGATCGGGGCGTGCGGACTGATGGTGGGCAGGATACCGCGCCCCGAACGCCCCCCAGGGCGTGGCGCGGGCGCGACCGGGGCCACCGCGTCAATCCAGCGGGCTGGGGTCCCCGAGATCCCGCAGGTGAGGGATCACCTCGCGCCCGATGAGCTCCAGCCGGGAGAGGTCCCAGGCGTCGCGGATGCTCACGATGGTGTGCATCGAGCCTGCGTCCGCCCAGGCCCCCAGGCGGTCCAGCAATGCGCTCGGCGCCAGCGATCCCCGGGAGCCGTCGGCGGAGATCGCGATCCAGGAGAGGTTGGTCCGCTCGATGGTGTCCGGATCGCGGCCCTCCCGCTCGCAGTGCTCGCGCAGGATCGCGTACTTGTGGCGGACCTGGTCGGGCGACCCGAAGACGTTGCAGGCGTCGGCGTGGCGTGCCGCCAGCCGGAGCGTCACCAGCTCCCCACCGCCACCCACGAGGATGGGCGGGTGAGGGCGGCGCAGCGACTGCGGCGCGTTGAGGATCCGCTCGGCCTGGATGTGGTCGCCCCGGAATGGGGCGCCGCTGCCCGCGTCACCGGTCCACCCCTCCCGGACGTAGCGCAGGGTCTCCTCGAGGATCTCGAAGCGCACCGCGAGCGGCGGCATCGGGAAGCCCAGCCCGCGGGATTCCTCCTCGTTCCAGGCGGCACCGATGCCGAACCAGGCACGGCCGCCCGACAGCACGTCGAGCGTCGTGGTGGCCTTGAGCCACAGGCCCGCCTGGCGGTAGTGGATGCCGCCGACCATCAGGCCCAGCCGCGCGCGCGTCGTCAGCGCCGCGAGGTGGCCGAGTGTCGTGAAGCCCTCGAGCATCGGCTCGTCGGGCCGGCCGATGGAGCGGATCTGGAAGAAGTGGTCCATCACCCAGATGGAGTCGAAGCCGACCTCGTCCGCGGTGCGTGCGATGCGGGCGAGCGTGGGTCCGATGGCGGCGTCCCCGCCGGGCCACGAGAACGAGCTGATCTGGAGACCGAGCTTCATGCGTCCCCGAGTGTACCGGGGCGCACCGCCCGCCCGGCGTCAGCGGAACAGGTCCGCGGGGGGCGGCATCAGCGGAACAGGTCGGCGGAGGGCGGCATCAGCGCCGAGCCGGTCACCGTGTCCTCGCCCGGCGGCAGCGTGGCGCCGCGCACCAGCACCAGCGGCAGGCCGCTCGTCTTGCCCGAGGCGAGCTCGGCCGCCGACGCGATCTCGTCGGCGACCGCAACCACCGTCGCCTGCATCACGCGCCCGGCGGTGTCCGGCCGCCCGCGCTGGTCATCGAGGGGGGAGAACCCGGCCACGCCCAGGGCCACGTCCACGATGCCCCAGCGCCACGGCCGCCCGAACGAGTCGCTCACGATCACGCCCACCGCGACGCCCATGTCCGCTCGGACGCGCTCCCGGATCTCGCGCGCCGAACGATCGGGGTCGGCGGGCAGGAGCGTCACGGTGTCCGCCGCGCCCACGTTCGAGGCGTCCACGCCGGCGTTCGCGCACACGTAGCCGTGGCGGGTCCGGCCGATGACCACGCCCTTCTCCATGCGCAGCACCTCCACCGACTCCCGCAGCACGACCTCCACCTGGCGCGGGTCGCGGGCCCATCGCTCCGCGAAGGCGACGGCCTCCGGGCGCGGCGTGACCGTGGTGAGATCCACGATGGCGCCCTCTGCCTTGGACACCACCTTCTGGGTCACCACCAGCACGTCCCCCGGTCGCGGGCCCAGGTCGGGCTCCCGGGCCAGCAGTCCCCGCCAGGCGTCCACGATCAGCCCGCCCAGGTCGTCGCCGGGCCGCACCTCCGGCAGCGCCGGCAGGGCGACCGCCAGCAGCCGATGGGCCTGCTCGTCCTCCGTCATGCCGCGGGCCGTCCCAGGCGCATCAGCGAGGACAGCTCCGTGGGCGAGAGGAGCTCCAGGTCCTCGGGGGTGTCCAGGTCGAAGCCGAACGACGCGTCCTGGACCACCTGGACCGACGCGCCCAGGTGCGCGGCGGCCCGGATGTGCGCCTCGAACGAGGCGGCGCCGAAGGATGGCTCGATGACCGCGGGCGGGCGGAGCAGCAGCGCGTTCGTGCCCTGTCGCGCGTCCGACGGTGCGATCGCCACGAGCGGACCGCCGCCGCTCGCCGCGAGCGCGGCGTCCGCCGCCTCCAGGAGCCCGTCGAGGGCCGCCACGTCCATGTGCGGCAGGTCCGCGGGCACGATGAGCACCGAGCCCGCCCCCTCCGAGATCGCGACGTCGCGGGCCAGCTGGAGGCCCTCGTTGAGCCCCTCGCCGTACTGCCGGATGGTGGTCACGCCGAGGCCCCGCAGGCTCGCCAGGAGCGGGGCGTCCGGGCTCACCACGAGCACCCGCGAGAGCGGCTCCCAGCGGGCGAGCACGTCCAGGGTGCGTCGCAGCATCCCCAGCACGAGCTCCTCCCGCTCCTCCGCGTCGAGGGCGCCGCCGAGGCGCGCCTTGCCCGTGGCGAGCGACCGCAGCGGCACGATCGCGAACAGCGGCGCGAACGCGGTCGACGCGGGCGGCGCGGTTTGCGCGGGCGGCGCGGTTTGCGCGGGCGGCGCGGGCGGCGGGGCGGAGGGCGCGCGGCCGGATCCGCGGGCGGACGTGTGCATCATCGAATGGTATGCCTACGCGGTCCCCGCGGGCAGGAACCGGTCGAGGATGGCGCCGCCCAGCCGCTCCCGGCCTGCGGCGTCGCCCATCACGGTGTCCAGCAGCACGAGCGCCTCGGGACCGGAGGTGCGGATCGCGTCCGCGAGGGCCGCGTCCCGCTCGTCGATGACGAAGGCGTCCACGAGGCTCGGATGGCGCTCCCGGTAATGGGCCACCACGCCCGCGGCGCTGGCCGCGCGGCCCTCGATCGTCTGGAGCATCCGGTCCGCGGGACCGCGGAGCGCCGCGCCGCCGACGATCGGGCTCACCGCCACGCACGCGGCGGGTGCGGCGGCGATGGCGTCGGCGATGCCGGGCACCGCGAGGATCGTGCCGATGGACACGAACGGGTTGGACGGCGCGAACACGACGAGCTCCGCGTCGGCGATGGCCGCGAGCACCTCCGGCGTGGGCGTGGCGCGCTCCACCCCCGCATGGCGCACCGCGCCCACGTCCACCGCGTGATGGCGGTGGACGAAGTACTCCTGGAACGCCAGCCAGCGGCCATCGACCCGCAGCTCGGTCCGGACCGCGTCATCGGTCATGGGCAGGAGGCGCCCCGGGACGCCCAGGGCGGCCGCCAGGCGGGCGGTCAGCGTGGTCAGGCGCTCTCCGGCGCGGAGCGCCTGCGTCCGGACCAGGTGTGTCGCGATGTCCCGGTCTCCCAGTCCGAACCAGGTCTCCGCGCCGTATCGCGCCAGCATGTCGCCCGCCGACCAGGTCTCGTCGCGGACGCCCCATCCGGTGGTCTCGTTGGCCCAGCCGGACAGGGTGTACATCACGGTGTCCAGGTCGGGCGACACGCTCAGGCCGTGGAGCTCCAGGTCGTCGCCGGTGTTGACCACGACCGCGAGGTCCAGGCCGGATCCGCCCCCAGCCAGTCGGGCCGCGGACGCCAGCGACAGCCCGTGGCTGAGCTTCGCCCCGCCGAACCCGCCCGCCAGCACGACGACCCGGCGCGGGGCCGGCGCGCGGACGGTCATCCCTCGAGGTGGACGGTGATCGATCGGGGGACGAGGTGGAACGAGATCCGCTCCTGCGTCCGGAAGACCGCCAGGAGCGCCTCGTGCGCCGCCGTGTCGTCCCCCCGGTAGCGTTCGGCGAGCGCGCAGATGTCCTCCACGCCCTGGGCCCGGTCGCCCGCCTCGGCGGCCTCGCCCCGGATGGTGACCCACCGCGCCCCTGCCTCCACGGCGAGCGCGCAGCGCGGATCCCGCCGGAGGTTCGCGGGCCAGATCCGACCGGCCTTGGAGTTCATGAGGATGGAGCCGTCCTCGAGCACCGAGTACCAGACGACCGCGAGGTGCGGCGTGCCGTCGGGATTGATGGTCGCGATCGTGCCGTAGCGCAGCGGGTCGTCCACGAAGTCGAGCGCCGCGCCCTCGAGACGCGAGACGGGCGGGGTGTTGTCAGCCACGGATGCCTCCTTGGGCAGGGGAGAGCAGGCCGCGTCCGCGGCCTGCCGCTGGGTCAGGACGGATCAGCGTCGGGACCTGCCCTCGAGGCGGTAGATGCCGGTCGCCTTGTTGAGGGTGTAGTCGATGACGTAGATCTCGCCCTTGTTGTCCACGCCCATGGAGCTGATGGCGAGACCCGTGTCGACCGCGATGCTGGCCGCCTGGCGATCGGCGCCCGCCGAGTCGAGCTTCCAGATCGTCCCCGAGCAGTAGTCGCCGAAGAAGTACCACGAGCGCATCGCCGGGAACCGCTCGCCGCGGTAGACGTAGCCGCCCGTGATGGCGCACTGGAAGCCGCCCTTCCCGACCACGTGGCGGTAGGCGGTGATGGGCATCGTGAGCTTGCCCGCGCCCTTCACCGTCCGACAGCCGGTCGGTGGGTTGTAGCAGTCGGGGCCCTCCATCAGCCGCCAGCCGAGGTTGGCGCCCTTGCCGCGCCGGGGCGCCTCCAGGCGGTTGACCTCCTCCCAGTCGTGCATCCCGACATCGGTGATCCACAGGTCGCCCGTGACCCGGTCGAAGCTCCAGCGCCAGGGGTTGCGCACGCCCCGCAGCCAGATCTCGGGACGCGCACCCCGCTTGCCCACGTACGGGTTGTCGTCCGGGATCGTGTAGCGCGCCGACCGCCGGCCCTTGCCGTCGGGGTCGACCGGGTCGATGCGCAGGAACTTGCCGAAGATCGTGGACAGGTCCTGGGCCCGGTTGTCGGGGTCGCCGGGGTCGTTCGGGCCGCCGTCGAAGCCGCCGTCGCCCATCCCGATCCAGAGGTAGCCGTCCGGCCCGAAGGTCATGTTGCCGCCCCAGTGGAAGTCGCGCGGCTTGTACTCCGTGATGAGGTTGCGGCGCCACTTGGGGTCCGCGCGGTCGGGGTCGTCCTTGCTGACGCGCCGCTCGTCCAGGTACCACGCGTGACCGGGTCCGGCGTACGTCACGTAGAACCGTCCGGACTCGGCGTAGTCGGGCGGGAAGGCCAGTCCCAGCAGGCCCTTCTCGCCGCAGCACGAGACGCGGTTCCGGAAGTCCAGGAACGTGCCGGCCTTCCGGTACGTGCCGTCCTTGTTCGGCTTGAGCACCACGATGTAGCCCAGCTGCTCCAGCACGAACAGCCGATCGTCGCCGGCGTTCACGAGGCCGTTGGGATTCTCGAAGCCATCGGCGACCTTGCGCAGCGTCAGCGACACCGGCCGGACCTTGACCACCTTGTCACCGCTGTGCGGTCGGACCGATGGGTCGGGCGAGGCCAGCGGCGCGCACGGGTCGAAGGTGGGGATCGGCGACGGCTCCGGACTGGCGAGAGGGTCGACTGACGGCGGCGCGGACGGCACGGCGCCGGGTGCCGGGGAGGATGCGACGCTCGGCGCCGACGAGGGCACGGCGCCGATGGCCGGGCTGGCGCCCGGGAGCACCGATGCCGCGGGCGATGGCTGGGCCGACGGGAGCGGGCTGGCACACGGGTCGATGGTGGGCGCCGGGCTCACCGCGGGAGCCTCGCTGGCGACCGGTGCCGTGGCCGGCGACGGGCTGGGAGCGGGGCTGGCGCCCGGATCCTGCGCGGTGACCGCGCCTGCGGACAGGAGCAGCCCGCCCGCGAGCAGCAGCGAGCCGGCGCGGCGAAGACCGATGGACATCGTGATGGGGCCTCCCGTGCAGGCGCGGGTCAGAAGGTCGAGGACGGGGTGGGGGTTCCGCCCGATGATAGGCGTGAACGCGGCTCGGCGCCGTCACGGGGAGCCGGAGGCCCCACGCGCGGCCGTGCCGGCTCACCCGAGACGGCGCGACCGGTGTCGTGATGGCCGGCTGCCGGTAGACTGCCGGATGCCCGACCACCGACCCAGGAGTGCCCACGCATGCCCCAGATCCACCTGCGCGCCGAGGATGGCGACTATGCCCCGCTGGTGCTGCTGCCCGGCGACCCCAAGCGCGCGACGCGCATCGCGTCGCTGTTCGACGGGGGCCTCGCGGCCGCCCGCCAGGTGAACGAGCATCGTTCGCTGCTGGGCTACACGGGCACCTACAGGGGCGTCCCGGTGAGCGTCCAGACCACGGGCATGGGCACGCCCAGCTTCTCCATCGTGGTGGAGGAGCTGCTGCGCCTGGGTGCGCGGCGGCTCATCCGCGTGGGCACCACGGGCGGCATCGGCCGGGGCATCCGGACCGGCGACCTGGTCATCGCCACGGGCGCCACGCCCGTGGACGGGGCCACCCGCACGTACCTCCACGGCGACCCGTTCGCGCCGGTGCCCGACTTCGGGCTCACGCGGGCGCTCGTGGACGCGGCGGCCGCGCGGGGCGTCACACCCGCCATCGGTCCGGTGGCGACCGTGGACGTGTTCTACAACCCCGACGAGGACTACGTCACGAAGTGGCGCGGCCGGGGCATCCTGGGCTTCGAGATGGAGGCCAGCGCGCTGTTCTACCTCGCGGCTCGGGCGCAGGGCGCTGGCCAGGATGTGCGGGCCGCCTGTGTGCTCACCGTGTCCGACACGCTCACCGAGGACGAGGACTACGAGACCACCTACCTGAGCCTCGACGACCTGGAGCGGGCGACCGACCGGATGATCGAGATCGCCCTGGACGCCGGGACCGCGGCCGGCTGACCACCGGACGTCGGTCGATGGGTGTGCCGCCGATCCCGCTGGGAGTCAACCTGACCACCATCGGGGTGACCGGAGCCTGGTGGGTGCAGGCGGTGCGGCGGCTCGAGGCGTCGGGGGTCTCCGCCGCCTGGGCCTGGGACCACTTCGTCAGCCGGGGCCGCCTGGCCGATCCGCTGCTGGAGTGCTGGACGCTGCTGACGGCGGCCGCGGTGAGCACCGGGTCGATGCGCGCGGGCTCGTTCGTGACGAACGTGATGAACCGCCACCCGGCGGTCCTGGCCCGCCAGGTGGCCACGCTGTGCGACCTGGTCCCCGGTCGGGTGGAGCTGGGCATCGGCATCGGCGGACACCCCGCCGAGCACCGCGCGTACGGCATCCCCTGGCCGGAGCCGGACGAGCGCGCCGCCCGGCTGGAGGAGGCGGTGGCCGTGCTCCGGGCGCTGTTCACGGGTGGCCCGGTCACGCGCGCCTCGCCCTTCTATCCCCTCGACGGCGCCCACGCCTTCCCGGCGCCGAACCCCCCGCCGCGCATCACCATCGGGGGCGAGACGCCCGCCGGTGCTCGCCTGGGCGCCCGCATCGGGGATGCCTGGACGTGCATGGCGGCGTCCTTCGAGCGTCTGTACCCGGTGTTCCTGGAGGCGCTCGATGCGGCCGGGCGCCGCCGACAGGACGTGCAGGTGCTGGTGGGCGTGGACGTCTCGCGCGACGATCCCGCGGGCGATCCGCGACTGGCGGATCTCGGCGGGACGCTCGAGGCGTGGCACGAGCGGGGCGCCGACGAGCTGATCCTCCACTGGGTCACGCGGCACCAGCTGGAGCCCGTCATCGCGGCCGCGGAGCGCGCCGGGCTGCGCGCCTGCTGATCAGCCGCCCGCGCCGCGGCGATGGCGGCGAGGTGCCGCTGCCGGGGGGCCATCGCGAGCCGCTCGCGGATGAGCGTCCGGCCCACCCCGTCACCGCGCGCCGCCGACCGAACCTCCATGCCGCACACGAGGCCGACATGCCGCAGGCGGTGGCACCTGGTGTGCCTTCCGTCATCAGGTGCAGATGACGGACATCCGCTCCAGGCTGTACGCGATGGTGTCCGCAGGCGGTGCGGGCACCGTGCGCGAGAAGTCCACATGCTGGCCCGGGTCGATGTGGTCGGTGCGGTAGGTCGGGTCGTCCGGACGCGGTGCGCCGTCTCGGGTCACCCGGCAGGTCGCGCGACCGCCCGCCGACCCCGTGTTCGCGACCACGACCGTGATGGTCGGGGCGCCGTCCCCCGAGATGGCTCGCTGGGTGATCGTGGCGGTGTAGGGGCCGCCCGGGTCGACCATGAAGCGCCACAGCAGGAACAGCCCGATGACGCCCAGGACGACGCCGCCCAGGATCGTGGCGTGGAGCTGGGTGGGACTGGGCCCCTTGACCCGTCCCGGGTTGCACGCGTCGCAGATGCCGATGCCCGCCGCGGTCGGCCGGCCGCATCGGTAGCACTCGTCCGCGGGGGACGTGCCGGGTCGGGGGGCGAGCATGCCGGGCGTGTCGGGCGTCGGGGATGGGGTGCTGGTCATCAGACCCAAGGGTACCGCGCGGACCGACACCGATGCCCGCGGCGTCACGGGTGCCGGTCATGGCATGCTCTTGGCCATGCCCTCCACGTCGCGCACCATCCATCCGGTCACGACCGGGTCGCCCTGGGAGCCGGAGCTCCGCGCGGCCATCGACGCCGCGCGCGCCGCCGGCGACATCCAGATGGCGCACCTCGGGCGGCTCCAGCACATCGTCCACAAGAGCACCCGGGACGTGGTCACGGAGGCGGACCACCTGTCCGAGGAGGCGATCCTGCGCACCATCCGGGAGCGCTTCCCGGCGGACCACATCCTGGCCGAGGAATCGGGCCACAGCGGGGCGCGCAGGGGGACCGGCCCCACGGACGGATCGGGTGCGGCGGGCAGCGTGGACGCGAGCCACCGCATCTGGATCGTGGATCCCCTGGACGGGACCGTGAACTACGCGAACGCGCTGCCCTTCTTCTGCGTGTCGATCGGCCTCGCGGTGGGTGGCCGGCCGCAGGTGGGCGTGGTGCTCGACCCGGTGCGCGACGAGCTGTACAGCGCGGTGCGGGGCGTGGGCGTCTGGCGTGACGGCGAGCCGGTCGCGCACGTCGGCAAGGAGCGGCTCATCGACACGGTCTCCCACGTCGCCTTCCCCGCGAGCGGCTGGGTGCGCCGGGAGGCGCGCTACCGCAAGGCGATCCGCGTCGGGCGCGTGTTCGGCAGTGCGGCGCTCGCGCTCGCGTACGTCGCCGACGACCGGTTCGACTCGTTCATCCAGGCGCGGGGCCTGTCGCTGTGGGACATCGCGGCCGCGGGGCTCATCGCGGAGCAGGCGGGAGCGGTGGTCTCGGACATCGAGGGCGGCGCCTGGTTCGACCTGTCCCGTCGCTCCGCGGCATCGGGGGTGATCGCGGCCGGCCCGGCCCACCACCCCGAGATCCTCCGGATGCTGAGGCCGGGGCGACCCGCGTGATCCCCATCATCCGGCTGCACCACGCGATGCTCTATGTCCGCGACCTGGATCGCTCCGTCGCGTTCTACCAGCAGGCGTTCGGCTTCCAGGAGATCGCCCGCGAGGGCGGCGCGGTCTCGCTGCTGCGCATCCCGGGCTCGCCCAACCAGCACGACCTGGCCCTCCTCCAGGTCGGCGCCGACGCGCCGCAGCCGCCCCGCGGCAGCACCGGCCTGTATCACCTCGCCTGGGAGGTCCCCGCCATCGAGGACCTCGTGGTGGCGGCCAGGCAGCTGTCCTCGATGAAGGCCCTCACCGGGGCGTCGGACCACGGCGCCACGAAGTCCATCTACGGGCGCGACCCCGACGCCATCGAGTTCGAGGTCGCCTGGATGGTGCCGCGGCCGTACTGGGGCGAGTGGGAGCATCACGGGGTCGTCCGACCCCTGGACCTGGATCTGGAGCTGAAGCGCTGGGGGCGTCCGGTCGCCCGCGCCTGATCCGCTAGTCGGCCCACCGGTGGACCCGGCCGATGAGGCCCGGTGCCGCGAGCCGCGCCGCCAGCGCCTGGAACGGCGCCCGCGGCACGCCCCGCCAGCGCAGCGCCTCGGGGCCGTCCACGCCGAGGGGCGCATCCAGCCGCAGCGTGGCGAGCTCCCGGAACAGCAGCGCGTCCCGGCGCCCATCGCGCAGCGCCGCCGCGAGGTTCGCGGCACCGCGGACGCGCACGTCCCACCGGGAGACCGAGTCGGGGATGTCCTCGAGGTGCGGATAGCGCCGCAGCACCGTCGCCGCCGACACCGCCCCCCAGCCGGGCAGGCCCGGGTAGCCGTCGGCGCTGTCGCCCACCAGCGCCAGCCAGTCCGGCATGGATGCCGGATCCACGCCGAACCTGGCGCGCACGCCGTCCGCGTCCAGGAACGTCCGCCTGCGCCGGTCATAGCACACGACCCGGCCATCCTCCCGGACGCACTGGGCCATGTCCTTGTCCGGCGACAGGATCACGACCCGCTCCACGTCCGGGTGCTCCGCCCAGCGCGCCGCCGCGGCGCCCAGCGCGTCGTCGGCCTCGAACTCGACCATCGCCCAGAGCGTGAGGCCCAGCGCCCCGATCGCCGCCTCGACGAGCGGGAACTGGGCGAGCAGCTCGGGGGGCATGCCCGCCTCCGTCTTGTAGCCCGGGTACGCCTCGTTGCGCCAGGAGCGGATCTGGTGGTCCGTGGCGCAGCCGAGATGCGTCACGCCGTCCTCGCGCAGCAGCGCCAGGATGCTCTCCACGACGCCCAGCGTCGCGCCCACCGGCGCGCCATCGGCTGCCGCATGCGGCGGCCGCCCGAAGTGGGCGCGGAACAGCTCGTACGTGGCGTCGAGCAGGTGGATCTGCACGCCCGGACTGCCTGCCGCGCCGATGCTACGCGCCGAGCGCGTCGGCCTGCGCCTGCGTCAGCGCCGTCTGCCGCACCGCGTGCTGCGCGGCGGCCGCGGCGTAGGCCGCCCCGATGATCCCGGACGTGTTGAGGTACCGCGCGAGCACCACCGGGGCGGTGGTCCTCGACCAGCGACCCCACTTGTCCCACTCCTTGCTCACGCCGCCGCCGTAGATGAGCAGATCCGGCGAGAAGTACAGCTCCACGCGGGAGATGTACTCGTTGAATGCGCGGGTCCAGCGCTTCCAGCCCAGCTTGCGGCGCTCCCGGGCGGCCCCGGACACGAGCCACTCCGCGATTCGGCCGTGCATCTCGAGATGCCCGAACTCCGTGTTGGGGACGAGGCGGCCGTCCAGGAACAGGGCGCTGCCGATGCCCGTGCCGATGGTCAGCAGCAGGACCGTGCCGGGTCGCCCTCGCCCGGACCCGAACGCGACCTCCGCGAGCCCCGCCGCGTCCGCGTCGTTGATGATCCAGGTGGGCAGACCCAGCAGCTCGCCGATGCGCTCCTGCGCGGGCCAGCCCACCCAGGCCGCGTCGATGTTCGCGGCGGTCGTCAGGCGGCCGTCCTTGACCACTCCCGGAAGCCCGCAGCCGACCGGCAGGTCCGGGGGCACGTCCCGGCCCTCCAGCGCCCGGCCCACGACCGACCGGATGGCCTGCGCGACGGCCTCGGGCGTGGAGGGCTGCGGCGTCTTCTCCCGCACGCGCGGCGACACGAGCTCCGCGGTCGCCACGTCCACGAGCGCGGCCTTCACGCCCGTGCCGCCGACATCGATGCCCAGGGCGAGGCCGGAGAGGTGCGTCGTGCGGGCGTCGGGGATGTACGGATCGCCATCGTCGGCGACGGGCGGGGGGGTGAGCGCATCCGATGGCATGCCTCGGAGGATACGCCGCGCGCGGTCTCCCGACCGCGCGCGTCCACGCGGCCGCCCGCCGCGGATGCCCTGCGACGACTCGCGGTAGCGTTGCCGCGTGTCCGTCGTCCGCGCGCTCGCTGCCCTCGCGGGGGCCCTGCTGGCCTTCTCGATCGTCGGGCTGTGCGTGGTGCACCTGGTGTCCCCGCAGCGAGACGGACCGCTGGCGCTGAGCCAGATCCTCGCGCCTCACCTGTTCCTGCTGCTGGTGCCCTTCCTGGTGCTGGCGCTCACGCGCGGCGTGTCGGGACGGCTGCTGCGGCTCGGGCTGGTCGCGGCTGCGCTGACGTTCACCATCCGGTTCGTGCCGGGATGGATCCCGCTGTCGGGGTCCTCGCCGGCCGCGGCCGCCGGTGCCCACCGCCTGGGGGTCCTGACCTGGAACCTGGAGCTGGGCCAGCCGGACCCGGACGCCGTGGTGGCGCGGCTGCGCGCCTCCGATGCGGCGGTCATCGGCCTCGTGGAGCTGACGCCCCATCACGCCCAGGCCATCGAGCGCGACGCCGTGCTCGCGGCGCGGTATCCGACGATGGATCTCCGGCCGATGGATGGGTCGCTGGGCATCGGGCTGCTGTCCACGCTGCCCTCCGTCGAGCCGCCCCGCCGAACGGGCGATCCGCCGGTGCTGGTCGGACGGCTGGACGCGGGCGATGGCTCCACCCTCGCGGTGGTCGTGGCGCACCCTCTGCCGGGGACCATCGACCTGGCGGCCGGGGACCTCATCCCGGTCGACTACGACGCCACGTCTCGGGACCGCCACCTGGACCAGGTCCGGGCGATCGTGGAGCCCATCCTCCACCGTGGCGAGCCGCTGCTGCTCATCGGCGACTTCAACGTGGTGGACCGCGAGCCGGCCTTCGCGGCGCTGGCCGACGGCCTCGTCGACGCGCAGCGGGCGGTGGGCGCGGGGCCGGGTCACACCTGGCGGCCGGGCCATCTGGAATGGCTGCCGTTCGGACTGCTGCGCATCGACTACTTGTTCAGCGGCAACGGGGTCACGCCCGTGTCGGTGGGCGTCGACTGCACCCCCATGGGCAGCGACCACTGCATCCTCGCCGGGGTGATGGCGCTGCCCTGAGCGCCGTCCGGTTCCGCGCCGCGCGGCGCCGAGGCGCGTCGCGCGCGTGGACCGGCGTGTGAACCGGTTCACGCCCGTGCGGGGGCGGACGCGTACCATACGCACGACATGTTCGACGAATACGGCGACTTCAAGCGCCAGCTGCCCGACCGCGACCCCTCCGAGACCGCCGACTGGACCGAGTCGCTCGACTCGATCGCCCGGGATGCCGGCCCAGAGCGCGCGCAGTTCATCCTGTACCGGCTGCTGAAGCGCGCCCGCCAGCTGGGCATCGGCCTGCCGCCCCTGACGCAGACGCGGTACATCAACACCATCTCCCCCGAGCAGGAGCCGCCGTTCCCCGGAGACGAGCAGATGGAGCTGCGCATCCGGCGGATGGTCCGCTGGAACGCGGTGGCCATGGTCCTGCGCGGCAACAACCTGTCGCCCGGCATCGGGGGCCATCTCGCCACGTACGCCAGCGCGGCCAGCCTGTACGAGGTGGGCTTCAACCACTTCTTCCGGGGCAAGGACGCCGACGGCATGGGCGACCAGGTGTTCATGCAGGGTCACGCCGCCCCGGGGTTCTACGCGCGGGCGTTCCTCGAGGGACGCCTGACCGAGGCGCAGCTGGACCACTTCCGGCGCGAGGTGGTCCCGGGACAGGGCCTGTCGAGCTATCCGCACCCGCGCCTGATGCCGGACTTCTGGGAGTTCCCCACGGTCTCCATGGGCCTCGGCCCGCTGTCCGCGATCTACCAGGCGCGCTTCAACCGCTACCTCCACAACCGCGGCATCAAGGACACCACCGGAAACCGCGTCTGGGCGTTCCTGGGCGACGGGGAGACCGACGAGCCCGAGACGCTCGGCGCACTGTGCCTCGCCGAGCGCGAGGGTCTGGACAACCTGACCTTCGTCGTGAACTGCAACCTCCAGCGTCTCGACGGACCGGTGCGCGGCAACGGCAAGATCGTCCAGGAGCTCGAGGCGCACTTCCGCGGCGCGGGCTGGAACGTCATCAAGGTGGTGTGGGGCCGCGAGTGGGACCCGCTGCTGGCCAGGGACGTGGACGGCGTGCTCGTCCATCGCATGGGCGAGGTGCTCGACGGGGAATCCCAGAAGTACTCCGTGGAGACCGGCGCATACATCCGGGAGCATTTCTTCGGTGCCGACCCCCGGCTGGCGGAGCTGGTCCGGGATCTCACCGACGACCAGATCAAGGCGCTCCGCCGTGGCGGCCACGACTATCGCAAGCTGCACGCCGCCTACCACGCCGCGGTGCGCCACAGCGGGCAGCCCACGGCGATCCTGGTCCAGACCGTGAAGGGCTGGACGCTGGGCACCGGCGTGGAGGCGCGCAACATCACCCACCAGGCGAAGAAGCTCTCCGAGGTGGAGCTGCGGGTGTTCCGCGACCGGCTGGAGCTGCCCATCCCGGACGGCGCGCTCAAGGACGCGCCGTACTACCGGCCGGGACCGGAGACCCCGGAGATGCAGTACCTCCTGGAGCGGCGGCGCCTGCTGGGCGGGCCGCTGCCTCGGCGGGTCGTCGTCCACAAGCCTCTGCCCACGCCCGGGGACAGCGTCTTCGGCGAGTTCGCCAGCGGCTCGGGGACCCAGGAGGTCTCCACCACGATGGCCTTCGCGAAGCTGCTCCGGAACCTGCTGCGCGACCCGGACATCGGGCGGCGCGTGGTGCCCATCATCCCTGACGAGGCGCGCACCTTCGGCCTGGATCCGCTGTTCAAGGAGGTCGGCATCTACGCCGCGGCCGGGCAGCGGTACACGCCCGTCGATTCCAACCTGATGCTGTCGTACCGCGAGGCGACCGACGGCCAGGTGCTGGAGGAGGGCATCACGGAGGCGGGCTCGGTCGCCTCGCTCCAGGCCGCGGCCACGTCGTACGCGACGCACGCCGAGCCGATGGTGCCCATCTACATCTTCTATTCGATGTTCGGGTTCCAGCGCACCGGGGACCAGTTCTGGCAGCTCGCCGATGCGCGCGGACGGGGTTTCGTGCTCGGCGGCACGGCGGGCCGGACCACGCTCAACGGCGAGGGTCTGCAGCACGAGGACGGGCACTCGCTGGTGCTCGCGTCGGTCATCCCGACCGTGCGGGCGTACGATCCGGCGTTCGCGTACGAGACGGCGGCGCTCATCAGGGACGGCATCCGCCGGATGTACGGTGAGCAGCCCGAGGACGTGTACTACTACCTCGCGCTGTACAACGAGAACCACGCGATGCCCGCGCGCCCGGATGACCTGGAGGACGAGCACATCGTGCGGGGCCTGTACCGGTTCCGGGCGGCGCCGGTCGGACCGGCGCAAGACGCGCCGCGCGCGACGCTTCTGGGCAGCGGTTCGATCATGCAGCAGGTGCTGCGCGCCCAGGACATCCTCGCGGAGCGATTCGGGGTCGCGGCCGATGTCTGGAGCGCCACGTCGTTCCAGGTCCTGCGCAACCAGGCGCTGGAGGTGGACCGGTGGAACCAGTTCCATCCCGGGGAGCCGGCCCGCGAGCCGCTCGTCACGACGCTGCTCGCGGAGGCGGCCGACGCCGGGCCCATCGTGGCGGCGTCGGACTGGGTCCGCGCGTGGCCGGACATGGTCGCGCGGTGGGTGCCGGGCGCCTATCGGACGCTGGGCACGGACGGGTTCGGGCGCTCGGACACGCGCGAGGCGCTGCGGCGCTTCTTCGAGGTGGACGCGGAGCACATCGCGGCGGCGACGATGTCGGAGCTGGCGCGGTCGGGGCGCATCCCGGGGGAGCGCGCGGCGCGCGCGATCGCGGAGCTGGGCGTCGATCCGGAGGCGCCGTTCGCGCTGACGCACTGATCGCGCGTCGGCGGTGAGCGCGCATCGACGGCGATCGCCGGTGAGCGCGCATCGACGGCGATCTCCGGTGCGCCCACGCGGCGAGTGCGCTCCGCCCCCCGGCGGCGGCGCGTCTCCCGGCGAGAGTGCTCCGCCCCCCGGCGAGGATGACCCATCCGCGGCTTGCCGCGCGCCGGCCCCAGGTCGTGGCGGCCCGTGATCCGGCTCGCGTTCGCCCAGGGGTTCGCGCAGGTCGGCTTCCACGCCTGGATCGCCACGCTGCCCGTCGCCATGGCGATGGGGGGTCGCTCCGACGGGGAGATCGGCGCGGTCGTGGGCGCGGCCGCGGTGTTCAACCTGGTGACCGCGCTGTTCTCCGGCGGACTGGTGGACCGGTTCGGAGGACGGGCGGTGTACCTCGTGGGCATCGGCTGCTACCTGGGTGCCGCCGCTCCTGTGGCGCTCGGCATGGTGACCGCCGACAGCCCGTTCCTGCTGCTCATCGGGATGCGCTTCCTCCAGGGCTGCGGTCTGTCGGCGGTGATGCCGTCGGTGATGACGCTGCTGCCGGGCACGGTCAGCCGGCAGCGCCTGCCGACCGCGGTGGGCGTGGTCGGCATCGCGGGCAACATCTCGCTCGCGCTCACGCCGGCGGTGATGCTGTGGGTCATGGAGCTGGCCGGCCTCGCAGCCGTGGGGCTCGCGGTGTGCGTGGTGGTCTCGCTGGGCGCCGTGCTCATCTGGCCGGTGCGCGACCCGCTCCGTGCGGCGCGGCCCGTCCCGGCGGGCCGGCTGCTGCGCACGGCCTGGAAGCCGGAGTGGCTGCGGCCGCTCGTCGTGACCACGCTCGTGATCGTCAACTGGGGCGTGATCACGGGCTATCTGCCGCAGCGCGCGGAGTCCGCCGGCGCGGACATCGGCCTGTTCTTCACGATGGACGCCCTGGCGCTCACGGTGCTGCGCATCCCCGCCGGGTGGCTGGCGGGCCGCGTGAGTCCCGTGCCGCTGCTGCTCGTGGGATGCCTGGCCACCGCCGCGTCCATCGCGGTGCTGTTGCTGCCCGCATCGACGGCGGTGCTCGTCGCGAGCGGCCTGGGCACGGGCGCCGGCTCTGCGCTCGTGTTCCCCGTGCTCAACCTGGAGATGAACGAGCGGTCGGAGCCATCGAATCGCGGATCCGCGTTCGGGTTGTACTCCGTGTCGTTCGGGGCGGGTGTCGCGATCGGAAGCCTCGGTCTGGCCCCGTTCTTCAGCACCATCGGCTGGGAGGTGGCACTGGGGATCGGCATCGCCGCGGCCGTGCTGGCGGGGATCGTGGCGGTGCTCGACCCGCTGATGCACCATCCGCCCATCGGACGCGTCGCACCGCCGTCCGCGGCCGTGGACGGCTGAGCTGAGGCGGACGGCGGGCCCGACCGGCGCCCCCGCACTCCGGGCCGGGATCGGCGCCCCGGGCGTCGGCGGCGGGGTGGAGCCGGAGCGGGACGGGGCTCGGCCCGCCGAGCATCGGGCGCCCGGCCGCCGAGCATCGGGCGCCCGGCTGCCGAGCATCGGGCGCCCGGCTGCCGGGCATCGGGCGCCCGGCCGCCGAGCGGACACGACCGACATGCCCCGGGCCGGCGCGTCCGATCCGGGTCGCTCATCGGCCCGCATCGGACCGGGCGTGTCCGGATGGGCCCCTCATCGGCCCGGATCGGACCGGGCGTGTCCGGATGGGCCCCTCATCGGCCCGGATCGGACCGGGCGTGTCCGGATGGGCCTGTCAGCGGCCCGGTCCGACGGGATCGGGTCCGGACGCGTCGGTCATGGCCGCTGGGCGGACACCGCGGCGCGACTCCGGGGCGGGCCGGACCCGGCGCGCGGGCCGGACCCGGCGGACGGCCGTTCTGTTCACAGCCTCTGACGCCCCGGCGCCATCGACCGCCCGCGGACGATGAGGGCCATGATGGGATCCAGCGGCGTGCGCGACCATTGGAGGGACAGGGCGGGCCACCGCCGCATCGACCGCCAGATCATCGACCGTCAGGAGCACGCCATGACCCGATCCGCCATCCGTCGTGCCGCCGTCGCGCTCGTGGCGGCGCTCCTTCCGGCCGCCCTGGCTATCCCCGGCGCGGCGCAGTCTCCCGGTCCGGCATCGCCATCCGCCCCGGCGCTGCCCATGGACCTCGACGCGATCGCCCTCGCCCTGGAGCCGTTCGCAGAGGGCCTGGACAGCCCGGTGCTCGTCATCGGCGACCGATCGGGGACCGGATCCCTGTTGGCGGTCGAGCAGGTCGGGCGCGTCCGGGCCATCGCGCCCGACGGCACCCTGGAGCGCCGGCCCGTGCTGGACATCTCGGACCTTGTCATCGCCGATGGCGAGCAGGGCCTCCTGGGCCTCGCGCTCCATCCGGACTTTCCCGTCGACGGACGGCTGTTCGTGGACTACACCCGGCGCAAGGACGGGGCCACGGTCATCGCCGAGTTCAAGGTCGGCCCCGACGGACGGGCCGACCCGGACACGCGACGGACCCTGCTCACGATCGCGCAGCCGGCGTCCAACCACAACGGCGGCGGCATCGGGTTCGACGCGGATGGGATGCTGCTCATCGGCATGGGTGACGGCGGCGGTGGCGGCGACCCCGACGGCAACGGCCAGGACCCCGAGTCCCTCCTCGGCAAGATGCTGCGCATCGACGTCGACGGAGCCGAGCCGTACGCGATTCCCGAGGACAACCCGTTCGCGGGCGGTGCGAGCCCGGCGCCGGAGATCTGGGCGTCCGGCCTTCGCAACCCGTGGCGCTGGTCGGTGGACCGGGCCACCGGCGACCTCTGGATCGGGGACGTGGGCCAGGGCGAGTGGGAGGAGATCGACGTCATCCCCGCGGCCCAGGGCGGTGCGAACCTGGGCTGGAACATCATGGAGGGAGACGCCTGCTTCGAGGCTCGTTCGTGTGACCGGGACGGCCTCACCCTGCCGGTCGCCACGATCTCACACGGTGACGGCGCCTGCTCCGTGATCGGCGGCCATGTCTATCGCGGCGAGGCGATCCCGGAACTGGTGGGCGCCTATCTGGCCACGGACCTGTGCGTCGGCACCCTGTGGGTCCTGGACGCCGCCGCAGCGCTGACCGCAGGCACGGCCGAGCTGGTGGCCGTGGGCCAGGGGAGTGCCCAGATGGTCAGCTTCGGCGAGGGGGACGACCGCGAGCTGTACGTCGTGGATCACGGCGGCCAGGTCCTGCGGGTGGTCCGGGACGGTGCGACCGCTGACTGAGGCGGCGGCACCCCAAACCGGGTTCCGGCCTACCATGCCCCTGATGCGCACGATCACCTCCCTCGCGCTGGCGGCCCTGCTGGTCGTCGGTGCCGCCTCCGTCTCCGCGGAGGGTCCGTCCACCCAGCCCGCGGACGCCCAGGCGCTGCTCCAGGCGAGCCCGTCGCCGGTGCCGAGCCTCCTGTCCTTGGCGAGCCCGCCGGCCAGCGCGGTCCCCTCGGTCGACCCCTGCGCCAGCCCGCACCCGACGCTGAGCCCGGAGCCCGGGGCGTCGGTCGTGCCGGTCTCACCGGCGGCCTCGGTCGCACCCGCCAGTCCCTCTCCGTCGGTCGCCGCGGCGTCGATCGCCCCCGGCTCGCCAGCCCCCAGCGCGGTGCCGTCGTTCGACCCGTGCGCCTCGCCGGAGCCCACCGAGGGCCGCGAGGGGTTCGTGCCCGGCAGGGTCAAGGTCACCCTCGACAAGATCGCGGACGACCTCGACCTGCCCACGTACGTCACGGGCACCGGTGATGGGCGCCTGTTCGTGACGCTGCGCGAGGGCCAGGTCCTGATCCTGGACCCGGAGACCGGCCGGACCAAGCGGTTCCTGGACATCCGCGACCGCGTGGACACGTTCGGGGAGCGTGGCCTGCATGCCATCGCGCTCGACCCGGGGTACGCCAGGAACGGCCGCTTCTACGTCCACTACAACAGCGCCGACGGCGACACGAACATCGTCCGGTTCACCGGCAAACCGGGCGACGGCCCGGTCAAGAAGAGCAGTGCCAAGACGATCCTCCGCCTGAACCAGCCGTACGAGAACCACAACGGCGGCTGGATCGGCTTCGGACCCGACAGGAAGCTGTACGTGGCTCTGGGCGACGGCGGCGGCAACGATCCGGGCGATCCCCTCGGCAACGGGCAGGACAAGGGCCAGCCGCTCGCCAAGATCCTGCGCGTGGACCCGCAGTCCCGCCGGTACTCCACCTACGCCTGGGGCCTGCGCAACCCGTGGCGCGCCTCCTTCGACCGACAGACGGGTGACCTGTGGATCGGCGACGTCGGCCAGAAGGAGATCGAGGAGATCGACATCGTCAAGGCCGGCCGCGACAACCCGCCGAACTTCGGCTGGTCGGTCATGGAGGGCTCGCAGTGCCATCGGGGCAGGTGTGACCGATCGAAGTTCGTGCTGCCGGTGACGGAGTACCGCCACGGCGCGGATGGCTGCTCCGTCGTGGGCGGGTACGTCTACCGGGGCGAGGCCCAGCCGCTGCTCAAGGGCGCATACCTGTTCAGCGACTTCTGCTCCATGAAGATCTGGGCGGTCAAGGCATCGGACGGCAAGCCCGGCGCGGACCTCAGGTGGGGGCCGCCGATGGGTCGACGGTGGTGAGCTTCGGCGAGGGCGATGACGGGGAGCTGTACCTCGTGTCGCTGGGCGGTGGCATCTACCACATCAAGGCGAAGGCCAAGGGCGCCGACTGACCCGACCGCGGCGTCGTCGGGGTGACGGATGGGTGTCCTTCGTGCGGAGGGTGTGCCGGTCGACCGTCAGGCGGACACGAGCCGGGGCAGTGCGCCTCTGATGCGTCCCCGATGGAACCGCAGCAGCCCATCGTCGAGAGCCGCTCGGACCTGTGACGCGCCACCCCTGAACAGCGAGCCCGTCGCATCCAGGACGCACGTCCCCACCTCGTCGGGGGGCAGCGCATCGATCGTCTCGCTCGCCGCCTGCAGCATCGCGTGCCAGGCCTGTGAGAGCGCAGCCGCATCCGGGGCCGGTCCGGCGAAGGCCAGGGTCGCGACCTCATCCGCGGAGTACCGACCCGAGCGGGAGGCCCCTTCCAGGATCGCACCCGGTCCGAAGCCCGGGTCCTTCGCACTCGCGGCCCAGGCGAGCAGCCCCAGTGGCTGGAGCCGGCGATCTGCCGCGATGACGTCGACCCAGTCGCGCACCTCCAGGCGTCCCACCAGCGCGAGGACCTTGTTCGTCGCCAGGTCGAACGGATGGAGCGTCAACCCGAAGTCCTCGTGCTCGACCAGGGGGAAGAACCGATAGGCGCTGTCGCGCGCCCATTCGATCCGGACGACCGCCCCGGCGTCACGGACCTCTGCCTCCACGAACAGCGGATGGGATCGGTGCACCCGCACATCGAGTCCATGCGCCTCGAGGACGGCGCGATCTGCTGTCCAGCTCGCCGCCAACGCCGCGTCGGTGTCATGGAACAGATCGATGTCACGTGACACGCGCGTGGTCCCGAGCACCTCGTTGAGCGCCGCGGCGCCCGCGACGTAACTCTCCCCCGAGTCCAGGCGACCCTGGGCTAGGAGGCGACAGACGCGTCGCTGGAAGTCGGTGAGAGCCATCGCCGCAGGGTCGCTGCTCGCTGATACGTGGCGCGATCGGCGTGTCGCTCGATCAGCCGGAGGATGCGCACGCGCTCGTCGACCGTGGTGGGACGGTAATCCGGGCGCAGGAACCAGAGACACGATGCGCGCACCTCCTCCACGAGCCGGTCCACCTCCTGCGCGAGCGTCGCCTCGTCCGGCTGCCCCTCCATGCGCCAGATGATACGTCCCGCCGCTGCCGCATCCGCCCGCCGCTGCCGCATCCGCCCGCCGCGGGCGACTCACACCCGGCCGGCCGCACCCCAGGCGAGGAGCACCTCCATCCAGGCCCAGGCCCGAGCCTCGGCACGGGAGCGGCGCCACGCGTCGCCATCCTCGATGCGCTGGACGACCATCCCGTCGAGCAGGGCCGTGAAGCCGCGCACCAGGCCGTCGACGTCCGCGTCCGCGGGCAGCGCGCCCTCCGCCACACCCTGGGTCAGCAGCACGCTGCCGACCGCCACGGTCCGCTCGCGCCGCCGCCGCAGCGTCTCGCGCAGGGCGGGCGTGGTGGCGGCCTCCGCCCAGAGCTGGACCGTGAGGCGCGTCTCGGCGCCCTGCTCCAGCCAGTCGAACCAGGCCTCGATTGCCAGCCGCATGCGCTCCCGCAGCGTCTCGGCCCCGGCGGCACGCCGCACCAGGTCGGCCACCCCTCGCTCGACCGCCTCATCGCAGGCCGCCGCGACGAGCTCCGCCTTGCCGCTGTACCAGGTGTAGATCGCGCCCACGGAGAGGCCGCTCTCGCGCACCACGTCCGCGATCGTCAGGTCATCCAGGCCGCGCTCCGCCATGGCGCGCTGGGTCGCCTCGAGGATGCGGCTGCGCACCTGTTCGCCGTGCTCGGCGCTCACGCGCGGTGACATGCCGGCGGCGTGACCTCCATGCTCCCCCCGGCAGGCACAGAACCAGAACCGGCGTTCTGTCTCAGTCTATCTCATCTCGCCTGCAAAGCGAATGCGGATTCTCTATCATTTGCGCAAACCGCCGCCCCCGCCAGCCCCGCACGCTGGCCGTCTACGCTTCGGAGGTCACGTGTTCGCCGCCTGGGGACGCCTCGTCTATCGCCATCGTCGCGCCGTCGTGGTCCTGACGCTCGTCGCCACCCTGGGCCTGGGGCTCTCAGCGTCGTCGATCATGGGCCATCTGAGCTCGGGCGGCTGGATCGTCAAGGACGCCGAATCGTGGAAGGTGCAGGAGCGCCTGGACGGAGAGTTCGGCGCGGGCGGCGCCACGCTCGTCGCGATCTTCCTGGGGCCGGACGGGACGGACGCCCGCAGCGACGCCTTCCTGGACGCGATCGACCAGGCGCTGGCGCCGCTCGCGGCCGACCCGCTGGTGACCGGGACGATCGGCTACCGCGACACCGGGCAGGACCGGTTCATCTCCAACGACGGCACGGGCAGCTATGCGGTCATCACGCTCGCGGTGTCCGAGGACGAGGCGGTGGACGTGGTCCATGACCTCCAGGCGCGGATCGTTCCGCCGGCCGGCGTGGAGGTCCAGGTCACCGGCTTCGCCGCGGTGGCCCACGACTCCAACGAGGTCTCCGAGCGCGATCTCCAGCGAGCGGAGCTCGTGTCGCTGCCGCTCGCGCTGCTGGTGCTCATCGGCGTGTTCACCTCGATCGTGGCGGCCGGGATGCCGCTGCTCGTCGCAGGCGTGGCGATCCCCAGCTCCCTGGGCGTCATCGCGCTGCTCGCCCAGCGCACCGAGATGAGCATCTACGTCCTCAACATCGCGACGATGCTGGGTCTCGCGCTCGCCATCGACTACTCGCTGTTCATCGTCAGTCGCTTCCGCGAGGAGCTGGCGCGCGGCCGGAGCGTGGGCGACTCGGTCGAGCGAGCCATCGCCACCTCCGGCAAGGCGGTCGTGTTCTCCGCGCTCGCGGTCGCCATCGGTCTGGGCGGGCTGATCGTGTTCAAGTCGTCCGCGCTGACCTCGATCGGGGTGTCGGGCACGATCACCGTCGTCGCGTCCGCGTTCTACGCGGTGTTCTTCCTGCCCGCGGTGCTGGGCATGCTGGGACATCGGGTGAACGCGCTGTCCGTGCGCTCGTTCCGGCTGCGGAGGACGTCCGCCCTCGATGCGGATGTCTCGCGGGCCCGCTCGAGCCGCTGGGAGGGCCTCGCCCATCGCGTGATGGCCCACCCCTGGCGCGTCCTCGTCCCCACGGTCGGACTGCTGCTGTTCCTGGGCCTGCCGTTCCTCCAGATCCGCCAGGCCGTGCCCGATGCCGCGGTCCTGCCGATGAGCGCCCCGTCGCGAGAGGCGTCCCTCACGCTCCAGAACGACTTCCCGCCCGGCGAGACGACGCCCATCACGATCCTCGCGACGGTCCAGGGAGATCCGACCAGCGAGTCGAACATCCGGGCCCTGTTCGCCTATGCCGCCGCGGTCGACGCGGTGGAGGGCGTGGATCGCGTGGAGAGCCCCTTCAGCAACCTGGCGAACCCGCTCACCGGGCAGCCCGTCACCGCGGACGACCTCGTGATGGCGTACGCCAGCCCGGCGTTCCGGGAGCAGCTCCAGCCGCTGCTGGACCACTACGTCCGGGGCTCCACCGTCCGGCTTGACGCGATCAGCCCATACCCGCCCGCCCAGCCGGACGCGACGGCCCAGATCCCCATCATCCGCTCGGTCGCCGCCCCGGCCGGCATCACCACGCTCGTCGGCGGCACGGCGGCCGGGTCCCACGACTTCCTCCAGTCCATGGAGCAGCAGCTGCCGCTGATGCTCCTCACGGTCATCGGGGCCATGCTCATCGTGCTGTTCCTGCTGTTCGGCTCGGTCGTGCTGCCGGTGAAGGCCGTGATCATGACGCTGCTGTCGCTCACCGCGAGCTTCGGGGCGCTCGTGTTCATCTTCCAGCAGGGCCACCTCGAGGAGCTGCTCAACTTCGTCTCACCCGGGTACACGGTGTCGGGCAACCCGATCATCATGTTCGCGGTGCTGTTCGGCCTGTCCATGGACTACGAGGTGCTGCTGCTCTCGCGCATCCAGGAGGCCTACCGGCGCACCGGCGACAACACCCTGTCGGTGGCGGAGGGCCTGGCCCGGACCGCGGGCGTCATCACCGGTGCGGCGCTCATCATGGTCATCGTGTTCGTGGCGTTCGCGCTCGCCGACACGATCACCATCAAGAGCATCGGGGTGGGCATGGCCATCGCGGTGGCCATCGACGCCACGATCATCCGGGTGTTCCTGGTGCCCGCCACGATGCGCCTGCTGGGCAGGTGGAACTGGTGGGCGCCCGGTCCCTTGGCGCGGTTCGCCGACCGGGTGGGCTTCAGCCACGTCGAGGAGGAGGAGGAGGGCATCGACCCCGGCGCGGCGCGGACGGGCGCGGATGTCGAGGTCCGACAGCCGGGAGCCGCCGGCGCCTGACCCGGGGCGCCCGACCCGGGGCCCGACCGGGGGCGCCTGACCCGGGGTGGCCCGACCGGGGGCGCCCGACCCGGGGTGGCCCGACCGGGGTCGCGACGCTCGTGCCCAGGGTGCCCGGCCCGGGACGTCGGCTGGAGACATCCGCCCCGGCGGCGGGCCGGGTACGCTCCCCGCATGATCCCCGGAGCGATCACCACCACGCCGCCCCCGTGCCCGATCCCCGCGCAGGAGCGGCAGGCGACCCGCCCGACCCTGGGTCGCTCGGCATCGGTCGATCGACGACCGGACCTCGCAGGCGAGCCGTGACCGGGCAGCAGGCGGGCGTGGCCGGTCACGGCTCGCCACCCGGCGGCAACCCCATCGTGGCCCGGTACGACCGCGATGCGGGTCGCTATGGGCACCACTGGGCGCCGGTGCTCGACGGATCGGCGCGGGCGCTGGTGGTGCGCGCGGCGATCGACGTCCGCCGTCTGCCGGAGGCGCCCGTGATCCTGGATGTGGGCACGGGCCACGGGGTCCTCGCGCTGGCCGCCCTGGACCGCTGGCCGGGCGCGACCGTGATCGCCACGGACGCGTCGTCGGGGATGCTCCGGGAGGCACGCGCCGCCGCCGTGCTCGCCGGACACGCCGACGACGCGCGCCTCCGCTGGGTCCACGCCCCCGCAGATGCGCTGGGCGTGCCGGATGGGTCGGTGGACCTGGTCGTCTCCTCGTTCGTGTACCAGCTCGTGCCGGACCGTGATGCCGCGTTCGCGGAGGCACGGCGGGTCCTGCGTCCCGGCGGCGCGCTCGCGTTCGTGACGTGGCTGGACCGGGGCGAGGACTACGCCCCCGCGTGGGAGTTCGACGAGGCGGTCGTGGACACGGGCATCGAGGAGGACGACCCGATCGAGGCGGACGTGCGCGCGGGCGACTTCCGCTCCGCATCGGCCGCGGCCAGGGAGCTGCGCGCAGCGGGCTTCCGGTCGGTCGCGGCGCGGCCGGAGCGGCTGACGTTCCGCTGGACCCCCGAGGACTACCTGGCGTTCAAGCGGGCCTACGAGGAGGACGAGCTGTTCGCGTCGCTGGACGCGACGACGGAGCGCGCGCTCGTGGCACGGGTCCGCGAGCGCTGGGCCACCCTGACGTCGGCGGACTGGACCTGGCGTGCGGAGATCGTGTCGGCGATGGCGTTCAAGCCACGCTGATGCGTGGCACCATCGCGGGCATGCAGAAGATCATCAACGCGCCCTCCGCGTTCGTCGATGAGACCCTGGAGGGGATCGTGCTGGCCCACCCCGGGCGATACCGCATGGCGGGCCGACGGGGCATCGTCCGCGGCGATGCGCCGGTCGCGGGCAAGGTGGCCATCGCCACGGGCGGCGGCTCGGGACACCTCCCGGTGTTCCTGGGCTACGTGGGTCGCGGCCTCATCGACGGCTGCGCCGTGGGCGGCGTGTTCGCCTCGCCCAGCGCCGACCAGATGCTGGAGGTCACCCAGGCGATCCACGGCGGCGCCGGCGTGCTGTACCTGTACGGCAACTACGGCGGCGACGTGATGAACTTCGACCTGGCCGCGGAATACGCGAGGGACGAGGGCATCGAGGTGCGCACGGTGCTGGGCGCGGATGACGTCGCCTCGGCGCCCGTCGAGCGCGGGGCGATGCGGCGGGGCATCGCGGGCATCTACTTCCTGTACAAGGTCGCCGGCGCGAAGGCCGCGGAGGGCGCCTCGCTCGACGAGGTGGTGGCGACGACGCAGCGCGCGGCGATGGGGCTGCGCACGATGGGCGTGGCGCTCTCGTCCTGCACCCTCCCGGAGGCGGGCAGGCCCACGTTCGACCTGCCGGTCGGGCAGATGGAGATCGGCATGGGCATCCATGGCGAGCCGGGCGTCCGGCGCGGCCCGCTGGAGACCGCCGACCAGATCGCCGACGAGCTGCTCGACGCGATCCTGCCGGACGTGCCATACGCCGCCGGGGAGGAGGTGGCGGTGCTGGTCAACGGCCTGGGTGCGACGCCCCGGGAGGAGCTCTACCTGCTCTACCGCCGCGCCCACCATCGGCTCACGGACGCGGGCATCCGAGTCCACCGCGTGGTCGTCGGGGAGTACGCGACGTCCCTGGAGATGGCGGGCGCCTCGATCAGCCTGCTGCGCCTGGACGAGGAGCTCAGGCGGCTCGTGGACGCCCCGGTCGACTCTCCCTTCATCCAGCAGGCGGGTGGCGCATGACGACCGACACGTCCGGCCTGACCGGGCCCTCGGCGGCGCTGGTCGCGCTGGTGGTGGGGGCGGCGGAGGACACCGCGACCCATGCCGACCTGCTCAACACGCTCGACGGCCTGGCCGGCGACGGCGACCTCGGGGTGACCGCGGGCCATGCGGCGGCCGCGCTCGCGGCCATCGCCGAGGATGCGGCCGTGATGCAGCCCGGCGCCGCGCTGCGGCGACTCGGGCGGGCCATCGCGAGCGGTGCCCCGTCCACCGGCGGGACGCTCATCGCGTTCGCATTCATGGCGGCCGGAGGTGCCGACCTGCCAGAGGCGGACCCGGGTGCCCGGATCCTCGCGGCGCTGGACGCGGCACGCGGGGCGATCGCGACGAGGGGTGACGTCGCGCCGGGCGACCGGACGATGCTCGATGCGCTGGCACCGGCCGTGGAGGCGTTCGGGGTCGCGCTGTCCGGTGGATGCACGCTGGATCAGGCGACTGCCCGGGCGGCCGACGCCGCGGACGCCGGCGCCAGGGCCACCGCGGGCATGGAGCCGAAGGTGGGTCGGGCCGGCTGGCTCAAGGATCGGGCGCGCGGCAACGAGGACCCCGGGGCTCGACTGGTGGCCCTCGCGCTGCGAGCGGCTGCCGACCGCATCTCCTGACGCGGACGGCGAGCCCGGCAGATGCCCGGGGCCGGCCCGCCGGGCGTCGGGCGCCCGGCCGCCGAGCGGACACGACCGACATACCCCGGGCCGGCGCGTCCGATCCGGGCCCCTCATCGGCCCGCCTCGGACCGGGCGTGTCCGGATGGGCCCCTCATCGGCCCGGTCCGACGGGATCCGGTCCGGGTGCGCCTGTCATGGCCGCTGGGCGGACACCACGGCGCGACTCCGGGGCGGGCCGGACCCGGCGGGCGGCCGCCGACCGCATCTCCTGAGGCGGTCCGCCGGGTGCCGGACCGGGGGCGGTGCCGGTCGCGGACGCCCGCGCACGGCGCGGCCTGGTCCGCGACCGTCACCGGAACGGGCTGCCCAGCAGGGGCCGGCAGACGGGACACGGCGCGAAGCCGGCATCCAGCGCGAGCGGACCGTTCCGCAGGGGCACCCGGTCGGCCGGGTCCACCGCGGCCAGCGCGCCGCACGTGGGAAAGCAGAACCGCCATGACGGCAGGGCGCCCAGGTACCGCACCCCCCGGTCGGCCAGTGCCTCGAGCGCATCCAGATCCACGCCCTCGGCGCGCAGCAGCGACCGCTTGAGTGCCGCGCCACCCGGCCCGTACGGTCCGGCGTGTCCGTCGCTCCGGACCACCCGATGGCACGGCACGATGATGGCCAGGGTGTTGCCCGCCATGGTCGAGCCCGCCGCCCGCACCGCGCGCGGCCTGCCCGCCTCCCGCGCGATCCAGGCATAGGGTCGGACCTCGCCCGCAGGGATGGTCATCGTCGCGCGGAGCGCCGCGACCTCGAACGACGTCCGCCGTCCCCAGTCGATGGGCAGCCCGCCGGTGGCATCTCCCTCGAGCGCCCGACGCAGCGGGCCCGCCAGGCCACCGGGGACGCGTCCGACGAAGGGGACCCCCGGGCCCAGGTCCGTGGCCACCAGCGCCGCGAAGTCGGCCATGTCCTCCGCCGGCGCCAGGAGTCGGACTCCCATCGACGTCCAGGCGACATGGAGCTGACCCAGCGGCCCGGGGATCTGCGCCCAGCCGGCCTCAGCGGAGGAGGAAGCCATCTCCCAGGGGGTCGCGCTCGTCCACCACGTACGAGCCGTACCCGGTCACGAAGCCGATGCCCGCCACGCTCGTCTCCACCGCCGGTCGGTCGCCCACGGTCGTCTCCCCCTCCACGCGCGCCTGGAACGCCTCGCCCGTGATGCCCGCGTTCACGATCGACTGGCCGATCGCGAGGCGCCCCTGGGCATACAGGTGGGCGAGCAGCGCGCTGGTGCCCGAGCCGCACGGGGAGCGGTCCACCTCCGCGTCCGCGAAGACCGTCACGTTGCGCATCGTGGCGCCTCGGGCGCGTCCGTCCGGGGCCGTGGCCGGGTCGGTGTCCACGATGATGGTGCCGTACAGGAAGCCCAGGTCGGGCTCGGTCGGATGGGTCGGCGTGTGGTCGCGGCGCAGCAGGCCGGTGATCGCCGCGCCGGCCCGGGTGAGCGCATCGATCTGCTCCGGGACCACCCGCAGGCCCAGCTCCGCGGCATCCACGATGCCGTAGTAGGCACCGCCGTAGGCGAGGTCCACGCGGATCCCGCCGCGCCCGACCGCGTCCCCGTGGAGCGTCACACCCGGGACGTCCATGACGATGTTCGCCTGGTGGCGGTAGGCGGGCACGTTGTACAGGCGCACGAGGCGCACCTCCGGACCGCCGTGGGGTCCGATCGAGACGTCCGCGGATGCCGTCACGAGGCCCGCCGGCGTCTCGAACCGGATGGCCGTCGCGGGCTCCGTCGCGGGATAGAGGCGCTCCTCGATGAGGCCCGTGGTGAGCGCGATGATGCCGTGGCCGCACATCGTGGAGTACCCCGCGTTGTGCAGGAACAGGACCGCGACGTCCGCATCCGCGCGGTCGGGCGGCAGCAGCACCGCGGCGTACATGTCGCGATGGCCGCGGGGCTCGTACACCAGCGCGCGTCTCGCCCAGTCGGCGTGCTCCTCCGCCCATCGGCGACGCTCCAGGATGGGCGCCTGGGGCACCCTGGGGTACCCCGCCCGGATGAGCCGCAGCGGCTCGCCCGCGCAGTGCAGCTCCAGCGTCTGGAGGAAGGCGCGCGCGTTCGAGCGAGCGGCGGTCTGTGACTCGGGGGAGGGAGGATGGACCACCGGGGCGGCATCGCCATCGACTGCGGCGACGGCCGGTTCCGAGTCCGGCTCCGGACCTGCGACGGGCCCGTCCCGGTCGGCGGCGACACCGACCACGGACGAGGCGGCGACCACGGACGGAGCCTCGGACCCGGGCGGCGAGCCGGACCCGGGCGACGAGCCGGACCCGGGCGACGAGCCGGGCCCGGGCGGCGACGCCGAGCGCAGGGCCGCGTCGGCGGGCGATGCCTCCGGGGCGGTCAGCGCCGGGGCGTCCTCGACCGGGGGCATCGCGACGATCTGTCGGTCGCTCTCGACAGCTGGGATCGGTGCGTCCGGCCGAGGGCCAGTCTCCGCCACGTCCCTGGCGACGCCCGCCACCACGACCGGCGCCACGCCCGCCGCCACGACCGGCGCGCCCAGGACGTCCGCCGTCCGGTGCTCGAAGACCACCGCCAGCTCGACGCCGTCCCAGCTCTCCGACCAGCGATGGGCGACCGGAATCCATCCCGCGACGGCGGCCTGATGCGCATCCGCGCGATAGGCGTGCTCCGCCGCGCGCTTCTCGCGACCCTTGTAGGTCCGGATGATGGGATGCGGGGCGGTCTCCGGCTGCACGAGGGCAGCCTACCGGGAACGGGCGTTCCGGGTCAGGCGCGGCAGGACGACGACACTCGCGGCCACGAACAGGCCGCCCAGGGCGGCGAACCCGGCGAGGGCGGCGCCACGCAGCCCGTCCTCACCCTCCGCGGTCGCCGTGGGCGGCAGCCCGACGGTGAAGCTCGCCGAGGCGCGGCACACATCCGGCTCGATGGCCGTGGCCTTCCACTGGCCGGTGTCCTCCTTGCCCGCGACGAGGCGGATGGAGAACGTGTCATCCTCGTCTGGCGTGACGGTCACCGTCTTGGTGGGACCGCCCGCCAGCCTCAGGACGAGCTTGGTGGGGGCGCCCGTGCCCGAGAACAGGAACTCCGTCCCGGGACCACCGTTCTTCGGCTTGACCGAGAGCGTGCACTCGTCCTGTCCCGCGACGGGACTGGCCGCGAGCGACAGCAGCAGGAGGCCGACGGCGGGCGACAGAGCCAGGGAACGACCGATCCGTGTGCGCATGCACGGAGCATACGCCACCGTCACGGCCGTCGGAAGGCCCTGGTGCGCCCATGCACCGATCGGGGCCCGGCAGCGTCGGTTGCGGCTGGGTTGGTCGCCGGACGCAGTGGGCGCACCCGAAGCGCCCCCGTCGCGAATCTCTCCCGACACCACAGGTGCGGCGCGCCTCGGCTAGCCTGAGCCGCGATGAGCGGCCCTGCACGACCCAATCCTGCGGTCAGCGCGGAACCGCGCGGCATCGGCACGGCCGGGGCGAGGGACGCCCTGGCGCGCGAGGTCAAGCTGCTGGGCGCCCTGCTGGGACAGGTCATCGTGGAGCAGCAGGGGGAGCCGTTCCTGGCGTTCGTGGAGCGGGTGCGGCGCGCCACCATCGAGCAGCGTCGCAGCGGGTCGGAGGCGGCCCGGCGCGCCGTCGCGCGCGAGCTGGATGCGATCGGCCCGGCGGATGCCGAGGGGCTCATCCGCGCCTTCTCGCTCTACTTCCTGCTCACCAACCTGGCCGAGGAGAAGGAGCGGGTGCGACGGCTGCGGAGGCGCGGGCGATCGGGGGCGCCGGTCGCCGCGGACGGCAGCATCGCGGCCGCGGTGCGAGCGCTTCGGAGGAGCGGGGCATCGGCGCGCTCCGTCCGTGCGGAGGTGGAGCGGCTGTCGATCGAGCTGGTGCTGACCGCGCACCCCACCGAGGCGCGTCGGCGCACCACGCTCGTCGCCCTGGGCCGCTGCTACCGGCTCCTCGATCGCCTTGACGACCCGCGCCTGACCCACGCGGAGGACGACGAGGTGCGCCGGCGGCTGCGCGAGGAGATCGCGCTGCTGTGGCACACCTCGGCGCTGCGCGTGGACGCGCCCTCGCCGCTGGACGAGGTGCGCTCCCTGATGACGTTCTTCGACGAGTCGCTGTTCGCGATCGCACCCCGCCTGGTGCGGGCGATGGACCTGGCGCTCGACGCGGACGTGCTGGAGGGCCGGCCCACGTGGGAGGACACCGACGACGGGCGCACGGCGGGCGACTCGGGCCACTCCGGCACCCGGTCGCCGCGCGCCGCGCCGTTCCTGCGCTGGGGCTCCTGGGTGGGCGGCGACCGTGACGGCAATCCGAACGTGACCGCCGACATCACGCGCGAGACGATGCGCATCCAGGCCGATCACGTGCTGCGCGGCTACGAGGCCGTGAGCCGGCGGCTGATGCAGACCGTGGCGGCCATCGTGCCCGAGGAGCGCACGGATCCCGCGCTCGCGGCACGTCTCGCAGACGATGCCGCGCGCCTGCCCGAGGTCATGGCGGAGCTCGATCGCCGGTTCCCGCTCGAGCCGTATCGCCGCCGCTTCGGCGCGATCGCGGATCGGCTCAGGCGCACCCGCCTGCGACTCGTGGAGGGTCGGCCCGCAGACGACCCCGCCACGGACGGCGCGTACGGTGGGCCGGGGTCGCTGCTCGCGGAGCTGGACGAGCTCCAGGCGTCACTCGTGGCGGGGAGGCTGGCACGCACCGCGTGGGGGGAGCTCCAGGATCTCGCCTGGCAGCTCGAGACGTTCGGGTTCCATGCTCTGGAGCTGGAGGTGCGCCAGCACAGCGAGGTCCACGCCGCCACGCTGGGGGCGCTGGATGCCGATCCCGCCGGCGCATCGGCCGTGGAGGTCTCCAGCCGGGTGACCGCGGGTGAGGTCCTGGACACGTTCCGGGTGATGGCGGAGCTCCAGGCCACGTTCGGCCGCGATGCGTGTCGTCGCTACGTGATCAGCTTCACGCGCGGTGCCCAGGACATCCTCGACGTGCTGGAGCTCGCCGCGCGCGCCGGGCGCCCGGCTCCCGTCCTGGATGTCGTGCCGCTGTTCGAGTCGGCCGACGCGCTGGCCACGGCCGGCCCGATCGTGGAGACGCTGCTCGCCGACCCTCGCTATCGCCGGCATCTCGCGGCGCGCGGCGACCACCAGGAGGTGATGCTGGGCTATTCCGACTCGACCAAGGAGTCGGGCACGCTCGCGGCGAGCTGGATGCTCTATCGGGCGCAGGAGACGCTCTCGGAGGTCGCCTCCCGGATCGGCGTCGGGCTGACCATCTTCCACGGTCGGGGCGGCGCGATCGGTCGCGGGGGCGGCCCGATGTCGCGCGCGATCCTGTCCAGCGCACCCGGGTCGCTGCGGGAGCGTCTCAAGCTGACCGAGCAGGGCGAGGTCATCGCCGCGCGCTATGCGAACCCGCAGCTCGCGCTGCGCCACCTGGAGCGGCTGGCCAACGCGGTCCTGCTCGCGTCATCGCCGGGACACGAGGCCGCCGTGCGCGCGGCATCGGTGGACGGGGCGCCGGTGATGGATGAGCTCGCCCGGGAGTCCAGCACGGTCTACCGGGCCATGGTCTGGGACGACCCCGGGTTCGAGGCGTTCTTCCGCGCGGCCACCCCCATCGAGGAGCTGGCGGGTCTCGCCATCGGATCGCGGCCGGCCGCGCGCGCCCGGAGCGGCGCCCGACCGCACGTCACGATGGCCACCCTGCGCGCCATCCCGTGGGTCTTCGCCTGGTCCCAGTCGCGCCTCAACCTGCCCGGCTGGTTCGGGGTGGGCAGCGCCCTCGAGGCGTATCAGAGGCACCACGGCGCGGACGGACTGGCGCGGCTCCAGGCGCTCTACCGCGACTGGGCGCTCTTCGCCACCGTGCTGGACACCGTGGAGCTGAGCCTCGCGAAGGCGTCCGTGGAGGTGGCCGAGCGCTACGCCAGGCTCGCCGAGGGCGAGGTGTCCGCGGCCATCTGGGATCGCCTCAGGGGCGAGTTCCTGCGCACCCGGACCGCCCTGCTGCGCATCACCGGCAGGCGCGAGCTGCTCGATGCGATGCCCGAGCTGCAGCGTTCGATCGCGCTGCGCAACCCCTACGTCGACTCCCTCTCGGAGGTCCAGGTGCGGCTGCTGGCGTCGCTCCGGAGCCTGCCGCCCGGTGACGACCGCCGCAAGGAGCTGGAGCGCCTCGTGCACCTGTCGGTGAGCGGGGTCGCGGCGGGAATCCAGAACACCGGCTGACGCGCCCGGACCGGGCACGTCGCAGCGGCCGTCGGAGGCGGTCGTGGGGCACACTGGCAGGATGCCGACCCGGGAGCCCACCCTGCTGCCTGATGACAGCCTCCCGCCGACCGACGTCCTGGCGGAGGCGAACCATGCTGCCCTGCTGCGACACCACGGCCGCTTCCCGGGTGCACTCGTGGACGACCAGCTGACGCACCTGCGCGTCTGGACCGGTCTGGCCAGCGGCTTCTTCAACGCCGTCGCCCGGGCGCGCTGGACCCCGGCCGTGGCGGTCGCGGCGGTCCGCTCCATCGTCACGGACCTCTCGGCGCGGCGCGCTCCCTGGCGCTGGTACGTGGGTTCCACGGCGGGCTCAGAGGAGCTGGGTCGACTGCTCAAGGCGGTCGGGCTCCGGTCGGTGCCGGCCCAGACGCCCATGCTGCTCACGATCGCCGGACCCACGCTGCCGCGCCTGGTCGCGTCCGTGGAGGCCGTGCCGGGACTGCACCTCTCACAGGTCCGCGATCGGACGGGGATGACCGCGTGGGTGGCCGCGCGCGCGGCATCGAACGGCTGGTCCGAGCGAACAGCCGGAGCGTGGCTGACGATGCACCTGGGGCTCGGCTTCGAGGAGTCCGAGCCGCTCCAGCACCTGGTGGCGCGGCGGGACGGGCGCCCCGTGGGCACCGTGACGGTGTTCCTGGGCGCCGATGGGACCGCGGGCATCTACCACGTGGAGGTGGTGCCGGAGGCGCGGGGAGCGGGGATCGCATCCTGGCTGACCGCGGCGGCGGTCGGCCTCGCCGCCGACCGGGGCGCCCGGCGCGTGGTGCTGACCTCCACGCAGGCGGCGCTCGGGCTCTACCGGCGCCTCGGCTTCGCGCCCCAGGGCTCGTTCACGTACTTCATCGACCCTCGGCTGGGAGCGTGAGGCGCGAACGTCAGGCGCCCGGACGGCCCGATCGCGTGTAGACCAGGACCGCGCGCTCGAACTCCATGATGGTGGCGCCGTCCTGGTTGAAGCCGCGGGTGCGCACGCGGACGATGCCCTGCGTCGGCCGGCTCTTCGACGGCCGCACCTCGAGCACCTCCGACTCGGCGTAGATCGTGTCTCCCGCGAACACCGGCGCGGTCAGGCGCACGTTCTCCCAGCCCAGGTTCGCCACCGCGTTCTGGGACACGTCCGGCACGGACAGCCCGGTCACGATCGCGAGCGCGAGCGTGCTCACCACGAGCGGCCTGCCGAACTCCGTGCGTGACGCGTAGTCCGCGTTGGAGTGGACGTCGTGCGGGTTGTTGGTGAGCAGCGAGAACCAGGTGTTGTCGGTCTGGGTGATCGTCCGGCCGTGAGCGTGGCGGTAGACGTCGCCCACGGTGAAGTCCTCCAGGTAGCGTCCCTCCCAGCCGCGGACGGGCGCGCGCTCCTGTGTCATGGGGCCGTCACCTCATCGAGCTCGGCGGCGTCGATCACGCCCAGGTCGAACGCGCGCCGGGCATCGAACCGGCCCAGCGCCGTGGCCTGCCGCAGCACCACCCGGGCATGGCGGTCGGTGGCCCGGTCGGACATCACGCCGCCGATCATCGTGGCGCCCTTGCCGTCGGTGTGGACCGAGCGGTGGTACGCGGCCAGCTTGTCCGCCTCCGCCTCCAGCTGCTCCGGCGCGAACCCCGCCTCGTAGGCCAGCAGCACCCCGAACAGCTGGGCGGGATGACCGACCCACTTGCCCAGCATGCCGAAGTCGCGGGCGCGGGCGGCATCGTCATGGACCAGCTTCATGCGCTCCAGGAACCGTTGGCGGTTGGCAGCCGCGTCCAGGGCCGGGTCAGCGACGGGGTAGTCCAGGGTCATGCCGTCGATGGCGGGCACGCCCACGGCACCCGCGATGTCCACGATCTCGGCGCGCGCCCAGTCGGCCAGCGGATGGGTGTTGGCGATCGACGGCAGGCCCAGGTCCGCGGAGTAGTCGGCGAGGCCGAAGATGAGGGCGCACAGCCGGTCGGTGGCGCGCGCCGCGATCTGCGGCAGCTGCCCGGCGCACCAGCCGGACTCCACGAGGTACGCCGTCCGGATGCCGCCCGCGGGCATCCCCAGCGCGGTCTCCGCGTCCGTGAGCGCCTCGTGGACCAGGTCCACCTCCTCGGGATGCTCGACCTTGGGGAACACGATGCCGTCCAGGGGGACCGCGTCCGGACCGCAGCGCTCCACGAGCGCCCACAGCAGGGAGTACAGCTCCTGGAACGTGGTCTCCAGGTTGAGGCCGGGAGGCCGGTAGAAGCGCAGCGTCCGGGGGCCGCCGCCGGACCAGTCCGCGTCCACCAGGACGTTCGCGGCCTCCACGCGGGCACGGGCCGCGGCGTCATCGGTCAGGGCCAGGGCGTCCTCCGCGTCCAGCATCACCATGGGCGAGCGGCGGGGCGCCGCCAGCAGCGACTCCACGAGGGGGGCGGGCACCTCCAGGCGCTCCGCGAGCTGGGCCGCGGTGACCCCGAAGCGCTCCAGGATGCGCGCCATGGGCGCGGTGCCGCCCTCCACGGCCTTGCGCGCGATCGCCTCCTCCGCCGGCGTGGTGAAGTGCGCCTGCTGGCGCCAGTAGCGCAGCGGCAGTCGCGCGGTCCGACCGGAGACGGCCTCGCGCACGGCGAGTCGGCGCTCGTCCGCACGGGCGATGGCGGCGGCCAGGTCCGGCAGCGGCCGCGAGGGCGAGGACGACGCGGTCACGGGCGGCCCTCCGGGAACAGCTCCGCGAGCAGCTCCAGCGAGGTGTCCCGGATGATGCCCGCCACGTCGGGCGAGAACGGCGCCGGGTGGGCGTAGCCTCGTTGCGCGACGGCCGGCTCGTAGCCGCCGAAGGGGTACTCCTCGGGCGTGGCGATGTAGCCCAGCACCCCGTTGCTGTACCCCGCGAAGATCGTGACCGGGGCCGGGGACGCCGCGCGTACCGCGGCTCCGATCTCCCCGAAGACCTCGCCGGGCGTGCCCACGACCGCGGTGTCCCCCAGACGCGCGGCCCAGATCTCGCCCATCGACTCGCGCGGCAGCGGGCCCTGCTCCGCCCACCCGAGCATCAGCCTGATCCACTCCGCGTGGTAGCGCACCGGGTTGATGGTCACGCGCGTCTCACCCGCCACCGTGCGCCGCGCGATGTCCGCCTCCCGCTCCGCGAGCTCCGTCCGCAGCGCGTCCACGGACGGCGCCTCCAGGAGCGGCAGGGGCACCATCCGGCGCGCGGTGGCGATCGACTGCGGCGGCTGCACATCCGCGGCGCGCCTGCGGTACAACGAGATGGGGGTGACCGAGCCGAAGTCCAGCCTCTCCACGACCATGGCGCGCGGCTCGGCATCCACCACCGCGTGCGCCGCCTCCATGCCCACGCGCCGCCCGAAGGGGACCTCCGGCCCCGCGTGGTCGAAGAAGCACTCCAGGGGCAGCACGTTCCCGGCGGCACCCTGCAGGAAGATCGCCACGCCGCCGCCGCGCAGCTGCTCCACATGGCTCCGCAGCGGGCCCACGAAGTCCGATCCGATGGCCGACACGTCCGGCCCGACGACCACCGGGTGGCAGCCGAACCCGACGATCGTGGCGATCGGCGAGCCGTCCAGCGCGTCGATGCGGATGGTGGGCACGGAGTCGTCGAGGAACCCCTCCGGGTTCCAGCCCAGGATCGTGCGGCCGTCCGGCGTCCGCTCCCGTCGGTTGACCGCGATGCCCGGGGCATGCCCCACGCCGCCGCTGATGCGCGCCTCCCGGGCGTCCGCCAGCGCCCGCACCGCGACGCTCGCGTACTGGTCGGGCAGGCTCTCCCAGTAGCGCAGCTCCAGGTCGGTCCAGTCGTCCGTCTCGCCGCCCAGCTTGAGCAGGGCGCCCGGCCACGGACCGGCATGCGTGTGGGAGGAGTTGAGCAGCACGTGCTCGCCGGGGATGCCGGTGGCCTCGGTGATGCGCCCGCGGATCCGCTCCGCGAACGGCGGTGTCAGGTTCGTGAGATCCGCGGCCATGATCGCGACCGTGGTGGGGCCGTCGATGAGGACCACGCCCGTGACGAGCAGTGGGTCGAGCACCCGGCGGGGTGCGATGGGCCGTCGGACGAAGCCCAGCACATCCACGGGGAGGGGGGGCGTGATGTCCACGCGCGCGGAGCCGGCGAGCATCGTGAGGACCTCCTGGCGGATCGTGGGCGGGTCGTGGGCGATGGGGCGGGGTCTGCTACCGCTGCGCCGTCAGCCAGTCGCGCGCATCCGACAGTCGCTGCTGCAGGTCGGAGAGGAGGCGCGCCGCTCCCGCTCCATCCACGGCGCGATGGTCCGAGCTGAGCGTCGCGGACATCATGCGGCGGATCACGACCTGCCCGTCCCGCACGACCGCCCGCGCCTCCGTGGCGCCCGTGGCCAGGATGGCGACCTGGGGCGGCGTGATGATGGCGGTGAAGCCGGTCACGCCCAGGCCGCCCAGGTTGCTCAGCGTGAACGTGCCCTCGGCGATCTCCGGGGCGCGCAGCTTGCCCACCTTGGCGCGCGCGACGAGGTCCCGCAGCTCCGCGCCCAGCTCGTCGACCGACTTGCCGGCGCAGTCGAGCAGGGCCGGGGCGATGAGCCCGGCGTCCCCCAGATCGATGGCGACGCCCAGGTTGACGGCGTCCACGCGCTCCAGCGTCTCGCCGTTCCAGACCGCGTTGAACGCGGGGAACGCGGTCAGCGTGGAGGCGATCGCCTTGAGCAGGAGGGCTGTGACGGTCGCACGCTCCTCCTTGGCGCGACCCTCGTTGAACGCCGCCAGGGCGTCCAGCGCGGCGTCCATCTCGAGGTCCCGCAAGACGTAGAAATGGGGTGCCGACTGCTTGGACTGGACCATGCGCCGGGCGATCGCCTGGCGCATCCGGTCGAACACGACGGGGGTGCGTCCCTCGGTCATGCGGCTGGTCTCCGCGGCGCCCGGGGCCTAGTTCCCGTCCTCCAGGTAGCCGATGACGGTCCCCACGGGGACCTCCTTGCCCGGCTCGAGCGTCTGCTCCACGAGCGTGCCGCCCGCGAGCGCCTCCATCTCGACCGTGGACTTCTCGGTCTCGATCTCGGCGAGCACGTCGCCGCGGCTGACCGTGTCGCCCACCTTCTTGATCCAGGCGGCGATCGTGCCGACCTCCATGTCATAGCCGAGCTTGGGCATCTCGATCGCGATGCGGGCCATGCGGTCCTCCGTTCGTGGGTCGTCTCGGGCTCCGGGTCACGTGCCCCGACGGGCCGCGTGGAAGCGTCTGCAACCGCGATTGTAGCCCGCCACGAGGCCATGGTACAGGGTGGAGACAATCGATTGCCCGGCCGTGTGTGGGCCTCCGGCCGCCCCGCGTCAGTGGAGCGGCACCACCGTGAGCGATCCGGCGCGGATGGCGGCGATCCGGGTGCGCCTGGCCTCGGGCGCCGGATGGGTGTCCCAGAGCACCGACGTCTCACAGCGGATTCCCGCGGTGGCCCTGGGCTGCCGCACACCCCCTGCACGCGACGCCGCGCGGCGGCCCCGGTGGTCGACATGTCGACCGAGTGCCCGCGCCGGGCTCCCCCGGACGCCTCACGACCCCGCGCGACCCCGCGCCGCGGTCGGCATGTCGACCGAGTGCCGCGCCGGGGCCACCCGTCGACCCGCCCACCGCCCCGCGCGACCCCGCGCGGCGGTCGACATGTCGACCAAGTGCCCGCAGCGCCCCCCGCCCACCGCCCCGCGCGACCCCGTGCGGCGGTCGACATGTCGACCAAGTGCCGCAGCGCCCCCCACCCACCGCCCCGCGCGACCCCGCGCCGCGGTCGACATGTCGACCAACGACCCCCCCAACGCGCCGCCGCCCGCCGGAGTCAGGTGGAGGGAGGATGATGAACCGCGCTTGACAATCGTTTGTCCCATGCGTCACGCTGCACCGGCGATCGGGGCGGCCCGGATGGTCGCGGTCGTCGGTCGCGGCCCGGAAGGAGGGGCACGGACAATGCGGATGCGAAGCGGCGGTGCGGTGCGACGATGCGCCGCGCCGGTGGTCGGTGCGGTGCTGGCGGCCTCGCTGGTGGCGGTGCCGGGGGTCATGGCGCAGGAGCCCATCGAGCTGGAGATGTGGTCCTGGAACAACGAGGGGGCGTATCCCTCGGTGCACGAGGACGCCATCAAGCGATTCGAGGCCGCGAACCCGGGTGTGACCGTCAAGCGCGGCCAGTCCAACTGCGGCGACGCGTGCGGCGTCACCTACTTCGGCTACACCGACTACCTCACCAAGTTCAAGGCGGCGACCGCGGCGGACGAGCCACCCTGCATCGCCCAGATCCCATGGGCGGGGGAGTTCCGAGACTACGTCAACAGTGGGGAGCTCATCCCGCTGACCGAGGCCATCGGCACCGGGTTCCCGGCCTTCTTCGCGCCCATCGTGGACGCGGTCAGCATCAACGGCGATGTGTGGGCGGTGCCGCTGGACGTGAACACGCTCCAGATCGCCTACAATAAGACGAAGTTCGATGAGCTGGGCCTGGGCGTGCCCCAGACGCAGTCCGAGCTCCAGGCGGCGGTGGACGCCCTGGGCGAGCAGGGCCTGTTCGGCATCGCCATGGGCACCAAGGACAAGTGGTCCGCGGGCGACCTGTTCTTCGCGCAGGTGGCGTACACCGACGGCACCAATAGCAAGCTCGCCCAGGCCGACGCGGGCGAGGTCGGCTGGGACGACCCGGCCTTCCTGGCGGCCGCGGACAACGTCGCGGCGATGGTCGGGAGCGGCATCTTCGCGCCGGGCGCCAACTCCATGGACGCGTTCATCGGCAACCTCGACCTGTTCGCGAGCGGCCAGGCCGCGATGATGTACCCGGTGGGCAACTTCGTGACCGCGGGCGTCGCGGCGAAGGTGGGCGATGCCTTCGAGTGGAGCCTGTTCCCCTTCCCGCGCCCGGACGACAGCACCCTCGACAACCGCGCCACGGGCGGCATCGCGGAGATGTTCGTGGTGACCAAGGACTGCGCGCACCAGGAGCAGGCCATCGAGTTCCTGCGCTACCTGGTCAACGACGAGGGCGGTGCGGCGCTCGTCGCCAACGACTTCATCCCGTCCTGGGACTTCCCCATCCCATCCGACAAGAGCGAGCTGTACTCGAACATGGTGGCCGCGCAGGCCACCGCGAACAGCCGGGTGATCTACACCACCCAGGTCTACGCGGAGCTGCTCAACGCGATGCAGGGCGTCATGGACGGCGCTCCGGGCAGCACCGTCACAGAGGCCATGGTCGCGGCCGCCGCGCGGTAGCCGGCCTGCACCTCACACCTCGGACGCCGGGATGACCGCCGCCCCGCGGTCGCCCGCCCGTCCGCTGCCCGCGAGCCCCCGTCGGTCGGTCGCCCCCGGCTGGCTGGGGCTCGCGTTCGTCCTCCCCAGCGTCGCGGTCTTCGGCCTGTTCCTGGTGCTCCCGGTGCTCGCGGTGGCGGGCATCTCCGTGCTGGAGTGGGCCGGATTCCGCATCGGCGACTGGTCGTTCGTGGGGCTCGACAACTTCCGACAGGCGTGGGCGGACCCGGTGTTCTGGCGGTCCCTCACGAACACGCTCCTGTTCACGGTGGTGACCGCGATCCTGCTCAACATCACCGGCTTCGCGTATGCGCTGCTCATCGCATCGCGGGTCCGCGGCAGCAGCCTCGCCAAGTCGGCGCTGTTCCTGCCGGTGCTGCTGTCGCCGGTCATCGTGGCGCTGATGTGGACGCGCATCCTGGACGCGTTCGGGGCGGTCAACCAGCTGCTCGCGATCGTCGCGCCGAAGGCCAAGCCCACGCTGTTCCTGGGCGACCCGGACCTGGCGCTCGCCTCGGTCATCGTGGCCACCGTGTGGCAGTTCACGGGCTACAACATGCTGCTCTACTACGCCGGTCTCCAGCACCTGCCCCGGGAGCAGCTGGAGGCGGCGTCGATCGACGGGGCCGGCAAGCGGGCGACGCTCATGAGCGTGGTGGTGCCCAGCCTCTACCCCGTGATCGGGACTGCGCTGCTGCTGAACGTGATCGGCGGCCTGCGCGTGTTCGACCTGGTGTACGTCATGACCCGCGGCGGCCCCAACCGGAGCACGGAGGTGCTCGCCACCTACATGTATGAGCAGGCGTTCAAGTTCAGCGACATGGGCTATGCCTCCGCGATCGCGCTGGTCATCGTGGTCCTCTCGATCGCCGCCGCCCTGCTGCGCATCCGCTGGGGCGGCGCGGGCGATGACTGAGCGCCGCGTCCGCCCATGATCGACCGCTACACCCACCCGCTGTGGCGGCTGGGGATCTCCGTCTTCCTGGTGGCGTCCGCGTTCGTCGCCCTCGCGCCCGTGCTCTGGATCGTGGGGCTGTCGCTGCGCACCGGACCGGACGTCTACTCGCGATCGGTGCTGCCCCGGGGGCTCCGGCCGGAGAACTACCTCGACGCCTGGGACCAGTTCCGGATGGCGCCGCTGTTCCTCAACAGCATCCTGGTCACGGGCGCGTCGGTGGGCATCGCGGTGGTCCTGAGCGTGCTCGCGGCGTACGGGTTCGCGCGCCTCCGGTTCCGCGGATCGGAGGTCCTGTTCCTGGTGCTGCTGCTGGGGCTGATGATCCCGCCCGCGGCGCTCATCATCCCGCTGTTCGTGGAGATCCGGTCGCTCGGCCTCTATGACACGCACGCGGGACTGTCGCTCGTGTACGTGGCGTTCGGGCTGCCGCTGTCCATCCTCATCCTGCGCAGCTTCTTCGCGCGCATCCCCCGCGAGCTGCTGGAGGCGGCCCGCATCGACGGCGCGTCCGAGCGGCGCATCCTGCGCAGCGTGGTGGTGCCCATCTCCAAGGCGCCCATCGCGACCGTGTCGATCCTGCTGTTCCTGTTCTGCTGGAACGACTTCTTCCTGGCGCTGGTGCTGCTGCGGGACGCGGGGACGTACACCCTGCCGGTGGGCATCGCCCAGTTCATCGGCCAGTACAGCACGCCCCACGAGCTGGTCGCGGCCGCGGTGCTGCTCGCCGCGATCCCGGTGTTCATCCTGTACCTGGTGCTCCATCGGCAGTTCGAGCAGGGCGTGGCCGAGGGGGCCGTGAAGCAATGACGCAGCGAGGCGGAGAGGAGTCGTCATGACGAACGCGACCGAGCCGGTCATCCCGCTGCACGCGATGGATCAGATCGCGGGCGGCATCGACCATGCGGAGGGCATCTGCATGACGCCCGACGGCACGATCTGGGTGAGCGGGGAGAAGGGGCAGATCTACCGCGTCGACCGCGACGGGACCGCCACGGAGGCGACGACCACGGGCGGCTGGACGCTGGGCCTCGCGGCGGACGGCGAGGGGCGCATCTACGCCTGCGATCCTCCCAGCCGCGCGGTGATGCGCTGGGCGCCCGGCGCCGACCGTCCGCCCGAGCCGTGGTCCACGGGCGCGCCCGGCGTCCCGCTGCAATGCCCCAACTGGGGGGCGTTCGCGCCGGACGGTGCGTTCTACTACACCGACTCGGGCAGCTGGAAGGGCCGCGACGGCGTGATCCTGGTGGTCCGCCGGGGTGTCACCAGCGTCTGGACGCGCGACTCGCGGGACTTCCCGAACGGCTGTGCGCTCACGCCGGACGGACGCGAGCTGTGGGTCCTGGAGTCCACGCCGGGTGCCATCGTCTCGTTCGCCATCGGGGCGGACGGGTCGGCGGGGTCGCGGCGCGTGGTCGCCGAACTGCCCGGCACGGTGCCCGACGGCATCGCGTTCGCGACGGATGGCTCCGCGGTCATCGCGTTCTACCGTCCGGACGCGGTCTGGCGCCGTCGCTCGGACGGCGCGATCGAGGTCCTGGGCCATGACCCGGAGGGCACCGTCCTCGCGGCGCCGACCAACGTGGTGTTCGCGGGGCCGGACCGGGACCAGATCCTGGTGCCCAACATCGGACGCTGGCACGTGACCCGGTTCCGGGTGCCCGGGCTGGTCGGCGTGCCGCTGCACCATCCCACGCGCGATCAGATCGGAGGCTGAATCATGGGCGAGTTCTCAGGCAAGGGCGTGCTGGTCACCGGTGGCGCGCTGGGCATCGGCAGGGGGATCGCGGAGGGGTTCGCGCGCGAGGGCGCGGGCGTCGCGATCGCGGACGTGAACGGGGAGGCCGCGACGGCCGCCGCGGCGGCCATCACGGCGGCGGGCGGGGGGCGCGCCATCGCGACCGTCGGTGACGTGTCGTCCGCCGCGGACGCGGCGCGCATGGTCGCCGAGACGGTGGCCGCCCTCGGGCGCCTGGACGTGCTCGTCAACAACGCGGGGATCCAGCCCATGGGCTGGTATCACCGCCTGGAGGACCTGCCCGAGGAGCAGTGGGACCGCATCCTGGGCGTGAACCTCAAGGGCACCTACCTGATGTCCAAGCACGCCATCCCGGAGATCCGCCGTCAGGGTGGCGGCGCGATCGTGAACCTGGCCAGCGTCCAGGGGCTCCAGTCCATGCCCGGCGTGCCCGCGTACGCCGCGTCCAAGGGGGGCGTGCTGTCGCTCACCCGGAACATGGCCCTGGACTACGCCGCGGAGAACATCCGGGTCATGGCCATCTGTCCGGGCACCATCGATTCGGAGATGGTGCGCATCTCCGCCCGCGCGGAGGGGGGTGACGAGGAGGCGAACGTGCGACGCTACGGCGCGTTCCATCCGCTCGGTCGGATCGGGCAGCCGCGGGACATCGCGAACGCCGCGCTGTTCCTGGCGTCCGAGCGGGCCAGCTTCATCACCGGCGAATACCTGTGCGTGGACGGCGGATTCATGGCCCAGGGCGCCTGGGCGTCCAGCGCGGGTGCGGACGCGGTGCAGCGGTGACCGGGTCATGGACGCTCCGCGATGAGCTGCCGCTCGACGCGCTGCGGCGCCGGGTGGGTGACCTGTCGCAGCTCGTGTCCACGCGCGCGATCCGCCTCGGCGACGGCAACGAGGACGGGGTCCGCGCCATCGACGTCCGGGTCACCGGCGGGCTGTCGGCCCTGGTCCTGGTCGACCGGGGTCTGGACATCGGACCGGCCTGGGCGGGCGGCCATCAGATCGCGTGGCAGAGCACGACCGGCATCGTGGGACCCGCCCACTTCGACGAGACGGCCTGGCTGCGATCCTTCCACGGCGGGCTGCTGGTCACCTGCGGGCTCCAGAACGTGGGTCCCGCGTGCGAGGACGAGGGGGTGGCGCACGGCGTCCACGGGCGCGCCTCCAGCAACCCCGCGCGCGACGTCAGCCACCGCGTCGTGGAGGAGGACGGCCGCCTGGTCGCGGTGGTGACCGGGGAGATCCGCGAGACGGACGTCTACGGCGTGGATCTGGTGCTCCGACGGACCCTCCGCTTCCCCATGGGCGACCCGCGCGTCGAGCTGCACGACGAGGTGGTCAACCAGGGATATGCACCGGCCGGGCTGATGCTGCTGTACCACTGCAACATCGGCTATCCCGTGGTGGCGGACGGCGCGCGGCTGCTGGGTCCGGACGCGGAGGTGGTGCCGCGTGACCCGCCCGCGGCGGCGCGCCTGGCCGAGCACGCGACCTTCCCGCCGCCCGACGATGCCTTCGAGCAGCTGGTGTACGAGCACCGGCTGCGGGACGGGGCTGCGACGCGGGTGTGGATCGGCATCGTCAACGAGGCGTTCGGACCCACCGACGGGATCGGGGTCAGCGTCAGCTATGACCCGCGCCAGCTGCCCCACCTGTGGCAGTGGCGGATGCTCGCACCCGGCATGTACCTCACGGGCCTGGAGCCCGCCACCTGTGGGATCCTCGGCCGGGCGGAGGAGCGGCGACGTGGCACGATCGTGACCCTGGCGCCGGGCGAGCGGCGCGCATTCGACCTGGTCATCCGCGCCCATCTGGGCGGGTCGGCCGGGACGCTCGTCGCCGCCCACGAGCGGCGGATGGAGGGAGTGAGCGCATGAGCGGCGGCACGATCACGGCCGTGGACGTGATGACCATCCAGGCCACGCTTCCCGCACCGGTCATCTTCGGAGACTGGGTGATGCACCACCGCGAGTTCGCGCTGGTGCGGGTGCGGGCGGGCGACGGGCCGGCGGGGTACGCCTACACGCTCACCCGCGACGGCACGGTCGCGGAGCAGATCCGCAAGACGATCGCGCGGATCTACCTGGACACGGACGTCGCGGATCGCGAGCGCACGTTCACGCTCGCGTGGCGGCGGTCGCTCGCGTCACACGCGGCGGGCATCGGACTGCGCGCGCTGAGCATCGTGGACCTCGCCTGCTGGGATCTGGCCGCGCGCCGCCGCGACCTGTCGATCGCGGCGCTGCTGGGTGGCCGGAACGCGGCGATGCCCGCGACCGCCATCATCGGCTACCCGCCGGGCACCATGGGACCCGGGGAGACCGGCGCCCAGACCGCGGATCTGTACGCCGCGGGCTGGCGACGGTTCAAGGCACCCACCGGAGGTTCTGCGGAGCGGTCCGCGGCGCGATTGCGCGCGGCGCGGGCCGCGGCGCCGGACGCGTGGCTGGGCATGGACGCCGCGTGGGTGTACGACGACGTGGACGCCGCGGCCGACTTCGTGAACTCCATCCCCGACGTGGGCCTGGGCTGGTTCGAGGACGTGTTCCCGCCCGGCGACGCCGGCAAGCTGCGGGCGCTCCGCGAGCGCACGTCGACGCCCATCTGCCAGGGCGACGAGCAGGGCGGGATCTACTACCCGGAGGCCCTCATCCTGGCGCGCGCGGTGGACGTGGTCCGGCTGGACCTGACCTGCATGGGCGGCATCAGCCGCGGCCGGGCGATCATCGACCAGGTCCTCGCGGCGGGCCTCGCGTTCGCGCCACACATGTTCCCCCACGTCCATGCCCAGGTCCTGGCCGCGTGGGGCTTCACCGATGCGCCGATCGAGTGGGGCATCCCGTTCACGGGCGTGCACCCCATGGATGACCCGCTGCCGCAGCCGCTCATCGGGGAGGGGGGTCGGATGGCGCCGTTCGCCGAGGAGCCCGGATTCGGGCATCTGGTCGATGCCGACTGGGTGCGCAGCCAGCCCCACGATGACCCGGACGGGATCCTTGCCGGGCTCTGAGGAGCGCGTCGAGCCGACCGCGGCCGGCTGGTACCTGGAAGACGCGATCTCGGGCACGATCCTGGGCCATCCGCACGGCCGGACCATCGACGAGGCGGACCACGTCTGGCTCGCGTGGCTGACGAACAACATGAGCGACGTCCACGGCAACGCGGACGCGGCGTCGCGGAGCGCGTGGGGTCAGCCGCTCGTGCTGGGGGCGCTGACCGCGGCGATCGTCATCGGGCTCGCCCATCCCGGTGCCGGCGACCCGGCCGCCAGCGGCACCGCGGGCTGGTCGGACGGCTGGATGTCCATCCGCCTCAGCGGTCCGGTCGTGCCGGGTGACACGATCTCCGCTGAGTCGGCCGTCCACACGGTCACCGTCGACCCGGGCGCCCCGACCGGCCGCGTCCGGCGCACCATCACCGGCCGCAACCAGCGTGGCGAGGTCATCGCCACCATCGAGGAGGAGCGCGAGGTCCCACGGCGACCTCAGCCCTGATCGTCGTCCGGATCCGCCGGCCGGTCCAGGATCGACTCGACCCAGATGTCGGTCCCCTGGAGGGCGCGTACGAGTCGTTGATCCGCCGTGATCAGCGGCAGCCCGAGTCGCTTGGCGAGCAGGGCGTGATGGGCATCGCCCCAGCCGAGGCCATACCTACGGCAGATGCCCATCACCTCGGCCGGGACGAAGACCATCGAGGTCACCGGCAGCGCGAACCGGTCGAGCTGCTCCAAGAGCCCTGCTGCATCGACCCAGCTGATCCGTCGTCTCCGCACCGCCTTCACGAGTGCGTTGCACACCTCGAATGGGTGGTTCGGGGCAACGATGACGTCCAGGCGGCCGGACGCGATCTGGGCACCGATGGCCACCGCGGCCTCGTGCCAGGGCTCATCTTCGACCATCCAACCCACCTGGACCGACGCGTCCAGGACGGCGGACGTCATCCGCGTCCCTCACCCGGCGGCGGGTCGTCATCGTCGTGGAGGTAGTCCAGGAACGTCAGGCCGTCCGGATCGGGTCGCGTGGTCGCTGCGATCCGGCGGATCTCCTCGAGGGCCGCCATCCGCTCCGCTCGCAGCCATGCCTGCTGTGCCGCGAGCTTCTCTGGTGTGTACGGCCAAGGCAGCGAGGCCGGCGCCGGATCGTCTCCCGTGCTGGCGCCGTACGCGACCACCCGCTCCCCGATCCGGCGTTGCCGGTCCTCAAGGATGACGCGCACCAAGCGGCCCTCGCGGACCGATTCCAATCGCCCATCCCGCAGACGACGCCAGACGGTGCGCTCACTGACGCCAAGGCGCGATGCTGCCTCCGGGACTGACACACGCAGTGACATGTCACTGACAATGACAGAGACCGCCTGCCGAGTCAATCGCCGACGACTCGACCGCCAACGACATCTGTCCGGACGCATCCCCCGCGCCCTGAGCGCCACGCCGCGCGCCCCGACGGGCGGAGGCCATGCGGGCCTCCGCCCGTTCAGCCTGGGACGGAGGCCGCGCGCAGCACCGTCCAGCTGCGCGGCGGCAGGCGGACCTGGATCTCGTCGCCATCCACGCCCGCGCCATCGCCGGGCACCGGCACCACCCGGTCGGGGGCCCCTGGGGTGTTCGCAGCCGCGAGGTCGGGACCGGCGAGGACGGTGTGACGGACGAGGTGCAGCGGACCCAGGTCCCGCACCGGCGCCCTCAGGGTCACCTCGTCGGCGGCGCGGTTGAGCAGCAGCAGAGTCACCGTCCGCTCGGCGGTGTCGTGGATGGCCACGCCGTCGAGGACCGGCACGTCCCCCTCTGTCTCCGTGCGGTAGGTCGGGCCGTCGGGCTCGAACCGCAGGACTCGCCCGCACGCCGCGCTGAACGCGTCGCGGATGGGGTGGTAGATCGTCTGGCGCCACGCCGGTCCGCCGTCGAGCGTCTGGATGGGCGCGATCACGTTGACCAGCTGGGCGAGACACGCGATGCGCACCCGGTCGGCGTGGCGCAGCAGCGCCAGCAGCAGCCCGCCCACCATCAGCGCGTCGGCCAGGTCGTACTCGTCCTCGGCGATGGCCGGGGCGTGCTCAAAGTCCGCATCTCTCGGTCGGGAGTGCCGGTTGCGCGCCTGGTGCCACACGTTCCACTCGTCCACGGACAGCCCGATGCGCCTGCGGCTCCTGCGCCGTGCGGCCACGGCGTCCGCGATCGCCGCCACGCCCCCGATCTGGCGCTCGAATGCGAGCGGCACGGCCAGCCAGTGGTCGGTGTCCGGGCTGTCCGCCGGGTCGAAGTAGGCGTGGAGCGACAGGTGGTCGGCGACCTCGAACGCGAGGTCCAGCACCGTGTCATCCCACGATCCGAACGTGGGCATGCCCGCGTTGGACGATCCCGCCAGCACCAGCTCGATCCCCGGGTCGACGAGCTTCATCACCTTGCCCGCCTCGGCGGCCAGGCGCCCGTACTCCAGCGCGGTCTTCTGGCCGATCTGCCACGGACCGTCCATCTCGTTGCCCAGGCACCAGGTGCGCACGCCGTACGGCTCCGGGTGGCCGTTCGCGACGCGTCGGTCCGCCCAGACCGTGCCCGCCGGCCGGTTGACGTACTCCACCATCGCCCGGGCCGCATCCGCCCCGCGCGTGCCCAGGTTCACCGCGAGCATGGGCTCCACGCCCGCCAGGCGCGCCCACGCCAGGAACTCGTCGGTGCCCACGAGGTTGGGCTCCAGCGAGCGCCACGCGAGGTCCAGCCGCACCGGTCGCTCCGCGCGCGGCCCGATGCCGTCCTCCCAGTCGTAGCCCGACAGGAAGTTGCCGCCGGGGTAGCGCACGATCGTGGTGCCCAGCTCGCGGACCAGGTCCAGGACGTCACCCCGCCAGCCGTCGGCGTCCGCGGTCGGATGGCCCGGCTCGTAGATGCCGCCGTACACGGCCCGCCCCATGTGCTCCACGAACGAGCCCGCGATGCGCGGGTCGATGTCGCCGACCACGAACGCCGGGTCGATGACCGCCCGGACCACCGACCAGCCCGTGCTCACGTCACCGACACCTCCGCGAAGGACCGCTCCCGCCGCGCCAGCTTGGTCGCGGGACCGGACAGCTCCACGGTCGCGCGCGCTGCGGTGTCCGCGGCGGACCGCCCGACCATGAGCTCGATGGTACCGGGCTCGCGCGTCGCCCATCTCCCGGGTCCGGTCGTCACCCGCGCAATCGCGCTCGCCTCGCTTGCCCCGCCGCTCGCCCCGTGCCGGGCCGGGTCGGGCCACCCCGGGGGCCGCCAGCCGCGCCCCCGCCCGTCGGACCGGCCCGCCGTCACAGGCCGCGGCCCAGGGCACGACGACTGGAAAAACGTTTGTTGACACGAACCACCCGGATATCGCACACTGCCGCTGTGTGCCGGGGCGTCCCCAGTCCCGGCTTCGGATCGGAGGAGTGCGAGCGTGACCAACCAGGCAGGGATGACGCATCGGCGCATGCGCGCCCGGGCCACGGCGGCGGGGCTCTCGGCGGCCGTCCTGGCCACGGCGCTCGGCACGAACGCGGTCGTCGTCGCGCAGGGCGGCGAGTTCAACCCCCGCGCGTGCGAGGGCAAGTCCGTGCGCATCGCGCTGGTCGATGGCGAGCGCGACGACATGGGTCTGCGCGACAAGGAGGCGGAGATCGAGGCCGCCACCGGCATCGACATCCAGCTGACCACGATGGCCCTCGGTCAGCTCATCGAGTCCAACAACCAGAATCTCCGCGCACCGGAGTCGGCGTTCGACATCGTCCACACCATCGGCTTCCAGGTCGCCGCGACCGCCGGCGCCGGGCTCCTGGAGGAGCTGACGCCCTACGTCACCGACCCATCGAAGACGCCCGCGGACTACGACTTCGCGGACTTCCCGGCGGGCCAGCTGAACTACACGGGCTACTTCGATCCGGCCACCGGCGAGTTCGGCGGAGACCAGCTGTTCCTCATCCCGGGCATCCACTCGGGCTCCGTGCTGCTGTTCTATCGCACAGACCTGCTCGGCGGCGAGGGCCAGCCCGCCGTGCCCACCACGTGGGCGGAGTACCTCGAGACGGCCAAGGCACTCACCCAGGGAGACGTCGCGGGCTCCGCGATGGTCGGCGCGAACGACGTCTCGGCGATGCTCGTCGACTGGTACACGCGCTTCATCACGATGGGCGGCCAGCTGACCGGCGGCAGCAAGAATGACAAGACGCTGACCACCAACCTGGAGAGCCCGGAGGCGATCGCGGCGCTCCAGAACATGATCGACCTGCTGCCCTACAGCCCGTCGGCGGTGGCCAGCTACGGCTTCACCGAGGCGATGGACGCGTTCATGACCGGCAAGGTCGCGATGTGGCCCGCCTGGGCGACGATCGCGGGCGCGCTCTACGGTCCCGATTCCCCGGTCAAGGACACCGTGGGCGTGGCGCCGATGCCCGCCGAGGATGGCAATCCGCGCGGCATCCGCGGCGGCTGGGGCCTGGGCATTCCCAAGAACCTGACCCAGGAACAGAAGGATTGCGCCTGGCTGCTGCTCACGCAGATCACCAGCAAGCCCTTCGAGAAGTACCAGGTGATGACCTACCAGACCGACCCGAACCGGATCAGCACCGGCACGGACGCGGAGATCGTGGCGGCGCTGCCATACATCCCCGCGGCGGTCGGCGCCATCGAGAGCGCGCAGATCCTGGAGGTGGCGAACATCCCTGAGACGTTCGAGATCGCGGGTGCCATCGCCCGCGAGATCAACCTCGCGCTGACCGGCGCACAGGACGCCCCGACGGCGATGAAGAACGCGCAGGCGGCGGCCGTGGAGATCCTCAAGAAGGGCGGTCACCTGGCTGGCTGACGCCACCTCGATCGACCGTCCGTCGGATGAGGCGGTGGCCACCCGGCCACCGCCTCCCCGTCTGCCGGGGAGAACGTGACCCACGCTGACGCGGCCGTCCCGCCCGGATCCGCCGGCGCGTCCGGCGCCCGTGCCGCCAGGGCGGGCGGGACCGGTGGCCATCCGCTGCACAACCGTCGGGATGTGCTGTTGCTGACCGCCCCGGCGGTCGCGTACCTGCTCGTCTTCTCGGTCTTCCCGCTGCTCTACAGCCTGGGCATCAGCTTCTTCGACTGGAGCCAGACGACCAGCAGCTTCACGTTCATCGGCCTCGACAACTACACCGGCCTGCTGCGCGACCCGGTGTTCTGGCAGGCGGCGATCAACACGGCGATCCTGGTCGCCGCCTCGATCGCCATCCAGGTCGTCCTGGGCACGGCGCTCGCGCTGTTCTTCAACCTGAACCTGCGTGGGTCCTGGTTCGTGCGGGGCGTGCTCATCCTGCCCATGCTCCTCACCCCGGTCGTGGTCGGGCTGATGTGGCGGGCCCTGCTGAACCCCGACTGGGGCATCGTCAACTGGCTGCTCAGCCTGGGCGGTCTGCCCCAGCCGCTGTGGACCGGCGATCCGAAGATCGCGCTGGCCACGCTGGTGCTCGTGGATTCCTGGCAGTGGACGCCGTTCGTGATGGTCATCGTGTTCGCGCGCCTCCAGGCGCTGCCCCAGGACGTGTTCGAGGCATCTTCGGTGGACGGCGCGAGCCGGCGCGCGACGCTCGCGCACATCACGCTGCCGCTGCTCGCACCCGCCATCGCGTTCGCTGCGATCTTCCGGGCGATCGACGCGTTCCGCGCCTTCGACGTGGTGTTCGGACTGACCTACGGAGGCCCGGGGCGCCTGACCACGACGCTCAGCTTCTACGCCTGGGAGAACGGCTTCTCGTTCCAGCGCTACGGCTACGCGTCCTCGCTGGCGTACGTGATGGTCATCGTCTCGTCGCTCGCGCTCGCGGTGCTGGTGCGGTTCGTTGCCATCCGCAAGGATGACGCGACGTGACCGCGCGCCGAGTCGAACGGGCCCTCGCCTACGTCCTGCTGGCGATCATCGGCATCGTCGGCTTCGCACCCTTCGTGGTCATCCTGCTCATCTCCACCAAGGCGCGCATCGACGTGCTCCAGGTGCCGCCGTCGCTGGACCTGGACATCGACCAGATCGTGAAGAACTACCGGGATGTGCTGGTCCAGCGGGGTTTCCTGGGCTACATCGTCAACTCCGTCGTGGCGACCACGCTCAGCGTCGGCGCCTCGCTCGTCCTGGCCACGCCGTGCGCCTACGCCTTCAGCCGCATCCCGTTCCGCAACCGCGAGAACTGGGCGTCGACGATCCTGTCGATGCGCTTCATGCCCGCGGTGGCCATCGCGATCCCGGTGATGCTCATGATGCGCACCCTCAACCTCGACGACACGCTGCCGGGCCTGGTCATCCCCTATGTCGCGTTCAGCCTGCCGCTGGTCATCTGGATCCTCATCGGCTTCTTCGACGAGATCCCGCGCGAGCTGGATGACGCCGCGATGGTCGACGGCTGCACCCGCATCGGCGTGCTGCACCGGGTCTTGCTGCCGCTCGTGCGCCCGGGCCTCATCGTCGCCGCGATCTTCGCGGCGATCTTCATCTGGAACGAGTTCCTGGTCGGGCTGTACATCGTGAACAGCCAGGCGCTCAAGACGATCCCCCTGGGCGCCGCCGGCCTCATCTCCGCCCAGCGGCCCATCGACTGGAACATCGCGGCCACGGTGGGGGTGGTGACCATCATCCCCATCTTCCTGTTCTCGCTGTTCGTGCAGCGGTACATCGTCCGGGGCATCACCGCGGGCGCCGTCAAGTAGGCGCAGCGGCACAGGAGGGAGCCACATGACGCAGGACCACGAGCTGCTCGCGGAGGGCCTCGGCTGGGCGGAGGGTCCGACCGTGCTGCCCGACGGACGCATCTGTTTCGTGGAGAGCTATCGCAGCCAGGTCAGCGTCTGGGAGCGCGGCCGCGGCGTCAGCCGCTACGCCTACACCGCGGGCGGTCCCAACTCCTGCGTGCTGGGCGATGCCGGGACGATGTACGTCTGCCAGAACGGCGGCACCGTGGGGCCCTGGCGTGCGGAGGAGATGAGCGTGCCCTCGATCCAGCGCATCGAGCGGGAGGGAGGTCGCGCGGAGGTCATCGCCACGGAGCTGGATGGGAAGCGGTTCAACGGTCCCAACGACCTCGTGTTCGGGAGCGACGGCCGGCTCTACTTCACCGACCCGGGCACCTACCGCCCGGCCGACCCGGAGCCCTCCTACCTGTTCGTGCTGAACCCCGATGGGACCGGTCGACTGCTGGCGGAGCTCGCCCCGCCCACCTTCCCCAACGGCATCGCCGTCGAGGCGGACGGCTCGGTGGTCTGGGCGGAGTCCTACACGGGCATGGTCCGGCGCCTGGATCCGCGGACCGGTGCGATCTCGGACGTCGCGCGCCTGCCGGGCGAGAGGCCGGTCGCCGACGGCATGGCCGTGGGCCGTGATGGCCGGCTGTACGTCACCACCGTGAACGGCGGCGGCATCGACGTCCTGAACGCCGACGGCACCTATCACCGGTTCATCAAGGCGGGCGTCATCCCCACCAACTGCGTGTTCAGCGGCCGGGACCTGATCATGACCGACGCGGGGGTCCTCGCGAGCTCCGCCGACGCGAGCTATGGTGGTCAACTGTGGCGCCTGCCCATCGACACCGAGGGGTTGGGCACCTGGACCGGCAGCATCGGCTGAGGGAGGCGCACGACATGGAGTACCTGCTGCACATCAGGGTCACGTTCCCGCCGGACGGCGACCCCGAGGAGAAGGCTCGACGCATCGCCGCGGAGGGCGTCCGCGCACGCGAGCTGGCCGCGCAGGGGATCATCAGGCGCGTCTGGCGAGTCCCGGGACAGTGGGCCAACTGGAGCATCTGGGAGGCACCCGATGCGACGGCGCTCCACGAGGCGGTGACGTCCCTGCCCATGTGGCCCTATCTCGAGGTGGATGTCCACCCGCTGGCCGCCCACCCCAACGACCCCGGCAGAGCGTGAGCCCGGTGCCACCCGCAGGAGCCGGTGCCACCCGCAGGAGGCTGACATGACCGACGACGTCCTCGACCCAGACCTCGTCATCCCACCCGACTACGTCGCGAACCTGTTCGACCTGCGCGGTCGAGTGGCCGTCATCACGGGCGGCGGCAGCGGGCTGGGCCGGGCCATCGCCATCGGCTACGCGCAGGCGGGCGTCAGCGTGGTGCTCGCCGACGTGAACGACGCGGGGATGGCGGAGACGGGACGGCTGATCGCGGCGCAGGGCGGCACCGCGCGCGCGGAGCGCCTGGACGTGACCCAGCGCGGCGAGGTCCAGGCGCTCGCGGATCGCGTGGTCGAGCAGCTCGGGCGCGTGGACATCCTGGTCAACAGCGCAGGCTCCGCGTTCCGTTCGCCCGCCGAGGACTTCCCGGAGGAGAAGCTGGACTTCATCCTGGACCTCAATCTCAAGGGCACATACCTGTGTTGCCAGGCATTCGGCAAGAAGATGCTTGCCCAGGGCAAGGGATCGATCATCAATCTCGCCAGCATCGGCTCGTTCATCGCGTACCCGTGGGCCAGCGCCTATCTCGCGTCGAAGGGGGGCGTCCTGGGCATCACCCGGGCCATGGCCCTGGAGTGGCGAGACCGGGGCGTCCGGGTCAACGGCATCGGCCCCACGCTGATGGACTCGCCGCTCACGAAGGCCGCCGCGACCACCACCTCACTGACCGCGGACTGGATCAAGGGCCGGATGCTGCGGCCGCGCCTGGGCAAGCCGCGGGAGCTCATCGGCGCCGCGATCTACCTCGCCTCCGACGCGTCGGAGCTGGTCACCGGGCACACGATCATGTGTGACGACGGCTACCTGGTCGCATGATCGGTCAGAGCTCCCGGCGTCGTCGGATTCCCGGGCGTCGCGGTCGACATGTCGACCGATATCCACTCGGGCATGTCCACCGGCCTGCGCAGCCGCCGTCGCGGTCGACATGTCGACCGGCGCCGCAGGGGACCCCGCCCGAGCCGAGCCCAAGCCGGGCTCGTCGGGCCCAGCAGCCGCCGTCGCGGTCGACATGTCGACCGGCCGACCGCCCTTCGGTGTCCGGCCGACCGCGGGGCGCCACGAACCCGCCCTGGCGCCCGCGATGATCGGCGCCTCGACCCAGCCGAGCCATCACCATTCCCCTGCGACGGAGACGCATATGACCGACACCGACCGAATCGTCCGGGTCCGCGCCGCGCGCATCCTCCACGAGCTGGCGGTGCCCATCGTGTTCGGCACCTGGATCATGCGCCACCGGGAGTTCTTCCTCGTGCGCGTGGACGCGGAGAGCGGTCTGTCGGGCTTCGCCTATGGCCTGACGCGGGACGGCCCGCTGCCGGAGATCGTCCACCGGACCATCGCGCCGCAGCTCGTGGGTGAGCCGTTCGACGACCCGGACCGGCTGTTCCACAAGGCACTCTGGGCCAACAACTCGGTCCATGCCGCAGGTATCGGCATGCGCGCCCTGAGCGTCACCGACTGTGCGGTGTGGGATCTCGCCGCGAAGGCGAAGGGCCAGAACATCACCGCGTTCCTGGGCGGCGAGCGCCGGCCAATGCCGGTGACGGGCATCGTGGGCTACCCGCCCTCGATCAGCCCGGGCGCCACGGTCGACCAGATCGCGGGCCTGTGGGCCCAGGGCTGGCGCCGCTTCAAGCTGCCCATCGCGCCCACGCCGGACGAGTCGATCGCGCGCCTGGCCGCGGCGCGCGAGGCGTTCCCGGACGCCTGGTTGGGCATCGACGCCAACTTCTACCACAAGACCTCGGCCGACGCGATCGCGTTCGGGAGGCGCCTCGCCGCGCTGGACATCGGCTGGTTCGAGGACATCGTGCCGCCGGGCGACGCCCAGATGGTCCGCGAGATCCGCGACGGCATCAGGCCCACGCCCGTGGCCATGGGCGACGAGCAGGGCGGCTCCTACCATCCCCAGGCGCTGCTCGCGTTCGACGCGGTGGACTACAACCGCGTGGACGCGACCACGAACGGCGGCATCACGCGCCTTCGAGGGATCCTGGAGCGGTGCGTGGCGCATGGCAACAGGGTCACGCCCCACATGTTCCCCCACATCCACTCGCAGGTGCTGGGCGCGCTGGGGTACACGGACGCGCCCATCGAGTGGGGCATCCCGGGCACCGGCGTCCATCCCATGGATGATCCGCTGCTCCAGCCCACGGTCCGGGACGGCATGATGGAACCGCTGCCCGACATGCCCGGCTTCGGCACGCTCGTCGACCCAGCCTGGATCGCGGCGCAGCGCGAGGTCACCGACGAGCACGGCCTGCTGGCCGACCTGTGACGTCACGCGAACGGGTCGCGCACCTCGATGCCGGAGAAGCGCCCGAAGTCGCGGTCGCGGGTCCAGATGGTCCGCACGCCATTCTCGCGCATGAGCGTCACCAGGTGCGCGTCGGAGCCCAGGTTGCCAGCGGGCCTCGCATCCTCCACGACCGCGTCCTCCAGCGCCTGCGGTCGCGGGAAGATCCTCGGATGGGTGCTGATGCGGAGGTACGCCATGGCCACCGGCCAGAACAGGTAGACCAGGTCCGGGCCCACGAGGCGGGTCTCGATGAACGCGCTCGCACGTTCGTGAAGTGGGCTGGCCTCATTCGCTCCGTACACGAGGAGGCTGGCGTCGAAGGTGGACGTCACCGCTCATCAAGGACTCGCCACAGGGCATCCTTGTCCTCGATATCGATGAGAGGGGCACCCATGGGCGCTGACCGCCATCGAAACGGTGTCGGCTGCGCGCGGCCCGCCAGGGAGGTCGCAAGGAGCTCCGATGCCAGGTCGCCCATCGATCGACGCTCGCGTCGGCTCCGGGTCCGCAGCTCAGCCAGGACGGTCGGATCCAGGTCCAAGGTCGTGCGTGCCATTCACTTGATGCTAGCGCGACGCGCATCTGATGCGAGGATGTCCCGTTCGTCGTGGAACTTCGGTGAGGGCACCGCGCGGCGTTCCCGGTCGTGCTCGCCCCTGACCCCCGCCACCTCGGTCACCTCGGCGGCCATCAGCTCGGCCATGACCTCGAGGCCGACCGCCACCGAGGCCGACCGCCACCGAGGCCGCCAGCAGGCCCTCGCACATGTGCTCGGTGAAGCGGGCCGGGTGGCCCTCGACGCGGGCGGCCAGACCCTCCGGCAGCCCGGGCGTGCCGTTCCCCAGCGGCTTCAGGGGCCCCGGATCGCGTCCGGGCTCGTCAGGTGGACAGGCGACGTGGGAAGATGCCATCGGGGTCCTCCCTGATGACCTGACCGTCTCCCGAAGCGTGACACGTCACGCCTCGGTGGGAAGACCCCACCCTGAAGTTCCACGGGACTCGGGACAACCTCCCTGATGCAGCCGCCCAACCCCAGCGTTCTCGGAGATCGTGAATGGCCCAGATCCTCAAGCCTCACCACACCGGCATCCAGGTCGCCGACCTCGAGCGATCGATCGCGTTCTACCGGGACATCCTGGGCTTCGAGCTGGTGTTCCAGTGGAACCCGCAGGCGGAGTACATCCGGACCATCGTGGGCTACCCCGACGCGGACATCCACGCGGCCGTCCTGCGCATGCCCGGCGGCGATGTGTTCCTGGAGATCCTGGAATATCGGAACGTCGACAAGGCCCCGGTTGACACCCGCACGGCGAACCCGGGGACCGCGCACATGGCCTTCTTCACGGACGACTGCGACGCGCTCTACGCGGAGCTCACGGCCAAGGGCGTCGCCTCGGTCAGTCCGCCGGTCACGCCCTCGATCGGACCCAACACCGGTGGCCGCGCCGTGTACATGATCGATCCGGACGGCATCCGGGTCGAGTTCATCCAGACCCGGCGATCGTTCGGCGAGTTCAACCAGGAGGAGGCCGCCAAGGTCTCCGGCGGCGGGTCGGCGGGCTGCTGACGGTGGAGCGCTACGGGGTGTGGCACTTCAGCTTCACGGTCTCCGACCTGGAGGCGGCGATCGCCTTCTACCGGGATGTGCTCGGCTGGACGCTGGTCCATCGGCAGGTCCAGCACAACGAGTACACCGCGCGTCTGGTGGGTTATCCGGGCGCGGACATCGAGGTCGCGCAGCTGGCCATCCCCGGACAGCACCGGGGCATCTCCACGCACGACATGGAGCTGGTCCACTACCGGTTCCCGGAGGGCGTGACTCGCCCCATCGAGATCAAGGACCCCGGGGAGGGGCACATCTGCATCGCGGTCGAGGACGCGGATGCGGAGTACGCGCGGCTCGTCGCCCTCGGGGTGCACTTCTTCTCGCCGCCCAACGAGATCACCGCGGGGGTCAACATCGGCGGCAAGTGCTGCTACTTCCGGGGCTTCGACGGGGTGCACCTGGAGCTGCTCCAGCCGCCGCCCCACCGGATCGCCGCGTGGCGGGCCGCAGCGGGCGGCGAGACGGCCTGACCCGATGGGCACTCGGTTCACGCGGCTCATCCGGGCCGGGCTGCTGACGCCGTACTTCGCCTTCTTCGAGTCCCGCTTTCCCGCCGAATTCCGGGCGTCACAGGCGGCGTACGCGGCGGTGCTCGCATCCGGGCTGCGCGCCGCGGGCCTGGAGGTGGTCGAATCCGGGCTGGTGGACGGGCCCGATGCGGCGCAGGCCGCCCGCGACCGGTTCGCGGCCGCAGACGTGGATGTGGTGGTCGCGGCCGCCACGATGGCGGCGCCCCCGACGTATGGCAGCGCGGCGCTGGCGGGGTTCGAGGGGCCGATCATCGTGTGGGACGACCATCGCGCGGCACGCCATCCCGCAGACGTCGACGAGGTGGAGGCGACCCGCCGCTCAGGCCTGCTCGGCTCCATCATGCTCGCCAACGTGCTGGGTCGCGAGGGTCGTCGCCATCACACCGTCTCCACCGTTGACGGGGACGCCGCGCCCGTGGCGCAGGCGATCCGGGGGGCGGCGGCCGCGCGTGCGCTGCGGGGTGCCCGACTCGGCCTGTTGGGCGGCATCATCGCGGGCTACGGCGACGTCGTGCTGGACCCCGTGACCGCGGCGCTCCTGGGCATCGAGCTGGTGGACATCACGCCAGACGTGGTGGCGAACGCACTTGCAGCCGCCCGGGCCCCGGCCGCGGGGCCGCTCCCGTGGCGCGCGGAGGTCACGCCGGAGGCGGCGCCCCTGATGGAGCGATCGCGTCGCATCGAGGCGTTCCTGGAGGCCCTCGTGGCGGATGCCCGCCTCGACGCGCTGGCGTTGAACTGCCACTCGGACGTGCTGCGCTTCGGGGAGGAGCTGGGGGCTGTGGGCTGCCTCGGTGCGTCGGTGCTCTGGGCGCGCGGCGTGCCCGTCGCGTGCACCGGTGACGCCGCGACCGCCGTGGCGCTCATGCTCGCCACGCGCATCGCCGGATCCGCCCAGTACGGCGAGGCGTATGCCGTGGAACACGAGACGGGCGAGATGGTCATCTCCTCGTGTGGCATGGCCGACCCGTCCCTGTGCGGCGCGGGCGAGACGCCCCGGCTGTGTGCCAACGAGCTCTATCCGGGCCGGCACGGGCTGGGCGTCGCCACCCGGTTCGCGTTCGCGGCCGGACCCGCCACGATCGTCGCGTTCGGGCCGGGGTCGGCGACCCGTCCGGCGCGCCTCGTGGTGTCCGCGGGCCGGCTGACGGGGCGCTCGTTCGTCCACATGAACGGTCCGAGCGGCACGCTCACGTTCGATCGGCCCGGGCTGGGCACCGCGAGCACCGGGCTCATCGACGCCGGGCCCGCGCACCATCTGGCGCTCATCCGCGGCGACCGGTGCGCGGAGCTGCGGGCGGCGGCGTCCTTCCTGGGCGTGGAGCTGGTGGAGCTTCAGGCAGGCGCGCAGCGCTGACCCACGGCCGCCCCGTCCTGCGCGCGACCCATGGAGCCTGCGGCTGCGCGGAGGCTGGAACACGGTGGCCGGGAGCAGACGGTCGAGCGCGATGACCGCGATGACCGCGATGACCGCCACGCCAGCGGACGAATCGGGAACCCGGCGGCCTCGGCGTGGACCATCCTTGCGAACGCAGCGAGATGCGCTGCGTCATGAGGGACCCCGATGCGGCGGGACCTGGTCGAGCGAGCGATGGCACACGACCATGAGGCGTTCTCGGAGCTTGCGCGCCTCTCGATCGACAGGCTTCATGCCATCGCCCGCCTGATCCTGTCCGACGCCGACCGGGCCCAGGATGCGACCCAGGAGGCGCTCGTCCTCGCGTGGCGCGACATCGCCGCGCTGCGCGACCCCGATCGCTTCGAGGCATGGCTGCGCCGGCTGCTAGTCAACGCGTGCTATCGCGAGGCGCGTCGCGCGAAGAGCCGCCGCAACCTGGAGGCCGCGGTCGCGGAGATCGACCCGGATGTGCCGGACGTCAGCCGCCAGGTCGCCGACCGCGACGCGCTGGAGCGCGGGTTCCAGCGCCTCGACCCCGATCAGCGGGTGATCGTGGTCCTCCATCACTACGTCGGCCTGCCGTTGCAGGAGACCGCCGACGCCCTCGGGCTTCCGCTCGGGACCGTCAAGTCCCGACTGCATCGTTCCACCCAGGCCCTGCGCGCCGTGCTCGACGCCGACGCGCGCAACGGCCACCACCCGGACCGGCTGTCATGACCGAGCCGGGCTTCGACCGACACATCAGCGCCTGGCTGGACGAGCGGGCCCAGCTGCACGCCCCGGACGGCCTGCTGGCCGACACCCTGGAGCGAACGGCTCGCATCCGCGCTCGACCTGCCTGGCGCATCCCCGAAAGGTGGATTCCCATGCCGACCTCCATCCGTCTCGCGCTCATCCCCCGGAGCGCCATCGTCCTGGTCGTTCTCCTCGTCGCCGCGCTGTTCGGCGCCGCCATCGCTGTGGCCTCCCAGCCCAGCGGTCCACCCCTGCCGCCTCCGACGGGCGTCGCGCGCAACGGCCTGCTGGCGTGGGACGCGGGTGGCGACATCTGGGTCGCGAACCCCGACGGCTCCGACCCGCACGCGATCACGTCCGGCCCCGGCGTGGACATCAACCCGACCTTCTCGCCCGACGGCACCCTGCTCGCGTACTGGTCGCTCGTGGACCTGAGTCCCGAGATCCCGCTGACCCAGACGCGCGTCTCGCTGCTGGTCTCAAGGAGTACCCAGTCGCTCGTCGTGGTCCGACCCGACGGGACTGACCCGATGGTTCTGGTGGAGGGCGTCCGTCCCGATCGCGCCGGACTCCCGGTCTCGTGGGCACCGGACAGCCGCCGGCTGGTCTACAGCATCCTCGACGGCTCGGGGTCCCCGGTGCAGATCGTGTCCGTCGACGGCGGACCTCCCGTCACCATCGCGCAGGGCGAGGCGCCCACCTGGTCGCCGGATGGCAGCCTGATCGCCTATCGTGGCCTCGCGATCCCGAGCGGAGTCATGGTGGTCCGTCCCGATGGCACCGATGCCCACCAGGTCACCGCGGCCCGCGGGTCGGGCTACGCGTTCATGCTCCCGCAGTGGTCGCCGGACGCCTCGAGGATCACGTTCTACGCGGCCGCCGACGGGGCGCACGACATCTGGATCGCCGATGCGGACGGCTCGAACGAGCGTGCCCTGTCCACCGAGCTCGCCGACGAGTTCTGGCCCTACTGGTCACCCGACGGATCGCGCATCGCGTTCATGACGGCTGGCACCGACCCGCAGCAGCTGATGGGCAACTACAGCGTCATCGACCCGGACGGCGGCGAGCGGCTCGAGCTCGCTCTGGGGTCCATGGCGGGCGGCGCGCCCACCATCTGGTCGCCCGATGGGACGATGATCCTGGGCTTCCTCGCCGGACCGCCGGAGGGCATGGAGGCGGGTCTCGTCCTGCTCGATGCGGCCGGCGGCGACCCGCTCGTCCGAGCGTCGGTCCCCGCCCAGAGCCCGTGGAACTCGGGCTCCTGGCAGCGTCTCGCGCCGTAGCCTTGCCCGGGGACCGGTCCGATCCCTGCCGATCGCGAATCGGGAACCGGACGGGCCGTCCTGGGACCGTAGTCTGTAGAGCGGCCAGACGTGCCGCTCACGATGGGAGCCCGATGCGGCGGGACCTGGTCCAGCGGGCGATGGCGCACGACCATGACGCGTTCTCGGAGCTTGCGCGCGGCATGGTCGACAGGCTCTACGCCGTCGCCCGGCTGATCCTCCGGGAGTCCGAGGCCGCCGAGGACGCCACCCAGGAGGCCATCCTGATGGCGTGGCGGGACATCGCCGCGCTCCGGGACCCCGACCGCTTCGAGGCCTGGACGCGGAGGCTGCTCGTCAACGCCTGCTACAGGGAGCTGGAGCGGATCCGGCGGCGGGCGCGCGCCGAGGTGCATGTCGATGCCATCGAGCCGTCGGTGCCCGACGCCAGCGAGCGTCTCGCCGACCGCGACCAG
>DAOTUU010000015.1:0-36257 GCA_034436555.1 Chloroflexota bacterium
CTGGTCGCGGTCGGCGAGACGCTCGCTGGCGTCGGGCACCGACGGCTCGATGGCATCGACATGCACCTCGGCGCGCGCCCGCCGCCGGATCCGCTCCAGCTCCCTGTAGCAGGCGTTGACGAGCAGCCTCCGCGTCCAGGCCTCGAAGCGGTCGGGGTCCCGGAGCGCGGCGATGTCCCGCCACGCCATCAGGATGGCCTCCTGGGTGGCGTCCTCGGCGGCCGCGGACTCCCGGAGGATCAGCCGGGCGACGGCGTAGAGCCTGTCGACCATGCCGCGCGCAAGCTCCGAGAACGCGTCATGGTCGTGCGCCATCGCCCGCTGGACCAGGTCCCGCCGCATCGGGCTCCCATCGTGAGCGGCACGTCTGGCCGCTCTACAGACTACGGTCCCAGGACGGCCCGTCCGGTTCCCGAATCGCTGATGGATCCCATGGGCGGGTCAACTCCACAGGCCTGGGACACCGCGGCCTGTGCGGGGCGGCGCCCGCTCCGCGCCTACCAGGCCTTCGGTTGCCGGTCCCAGCCCGGCGATATCGGGGTCTGCTGGGGGGACCCGGCGTCGTTCCCTGGTTGACGACAGCGTCACCGGACGAGACCGGCGCACTTCTCGGGCGCCGAGGCTCCGACGAGTCACGCTCGTGGGCTCAGATCGGCGATACCGACGCCTCCACCTCCGGCTGCGGGGATGCGCCCGCCGCGGACGTCACCGCGTCCGGCACCGGGGCGACCCAGGCGCCATCGCCGACGGCCACGATCACCCGGCCGTCGGTCACGACTGCCGCGGACCGGGGCCAGTCGGAGGTGGGCGACCAGGTCACGCCACCATCCATGGAGAGGAGGCGTGCAGGCTCCGGCTCGGCCACGTCGGGGGCGTTCTGGTATCCGGGGAGCACGACCAGATCGCCGAGCACGACGATGAAGCGGGTCTCGGTCTCGAACCCGAGGAGGGTGGAGGGGGGCGACCAGGTCAGGGCATCGGTCGAGGCCGCGGTGCCGGTGGAGATGGTGTAGCCGCTCGGCGCTTCGAGCTCCCCGATCTGGAGATACCCGCTGGCCGTGCGGTGGACGCACGCGGTCTCATCGGCTGACTGGACGAACGGCAGCTCGCCGATGGTCTCCCATCGGACACCGTCGGAGGAGGCCATCAGCGGCGAGTCGTAGTCGATGGCGAGGAAGCGATCCCCGTCCGCAGCCAGGCACTCCAGGGAGTACCGGGGTCCGGACACCGGGTGGCGGGTCCAGCGAAGCCCGTCCGAGGTCGTCCAGGCATAGGTCCCCGCGAGGCGGTCCGGGGCGCCCAGCGCGAGGGAAGCCGCGCCCGACGCAGCGATCCGCGAGCGCAGGCTCCCACAGCACCCGCTCCAGGAGCCAACGACGACTGATCGACCCCCTGCCGTCGCGGGGCCCAGGATCTCGAAGTAGCCCCATGTCGGGTGCCCTGGGAGCACCATCTGTCGGCTGTCTGATGCTCGGCGCCAGCGTTCCCCGTCGGTCGACGACCAGCTCGCCAGCTTTGGGCCGTCGGGCCCGGACAGGCCGACGACCAGGATCAGGCGGTGGCCGACGCTGCCGAGCCGCGGTGAGGCCTTCGCAGGTGCCGGCGATCGGTGCGAGGTCCAGGTCGAGCCGTCCCTTGAGACCCAGACCGTCGGCCGACGCTGGCATTCTTGCCGATCGCCGCGAACCCGCCGCTCCAGGCAATGACTGACGACATCCACCCGCGCGGACCCAGTGCGGGGATGGTTCGCGTCCACGCGAGCGTGGGTACCAGTGTGAGGCTGGCATCCGGCGACGCCGACGGGGAGGAAGCCGGCGGGAACGAATGCGCGGCGGTCGGCGCGGGGGAGACGGTCGGGCCGGGCGACCTCGGGGGCCCGACCGACGGCGCCTGAGCGAGGGCGGGCGCGCCGGCCAGGGCCAAGAACGTTCCCAGCGTGAGCGCCGCCACCCGAATCGCGAGTCGAGCCTGCATGGTTCCACCTCCGCCGGCCATCCTCCCAGGCGGGCCGGAGCACCTATGGGCGGCGGTCAGCGTACTCCGTTGGCGCCTCCGCCCCTCCCGAGGAGGTGGCAGGCTGCGACCTGTGGCCCGTCACGACGTTCGAGATGCAGCGGGGAGTGTCGGGTGAAGATCCGCGCCAGCGCCTACGGCGCCCATCGGGTCGCGGCCGGCCGGGCGCGACACCCACCGGCCCCGGTGATCGCGACCGGCGGCCGGACCCCGAGCGACATCTGGCACCCGGGCGGTGCCCCCTCGGCCGCCTGCCCGCGATCCCAGGTGCGTCCACCATCCCGCGAGACCACCGCCGCGGTGAAGCCCGCGAAACCGGGGTCCTCGATGTGCGTGAGCACCGTGATCATCCGGCCGTTGGCGGCGACGCCGCCCGGGAACAGGCTGCCGAGCGCGACGAGCGTCGGCGTCCAGCTGCCATCCGGCTCCCGGCGCCAGCCATGGGTCAGTCCCGCCCCGTCCGAGGCGAAGGCGTACGACGTCCCATCCGCCACGGCCAGCTGGGCCGTCCCCGGACCGCCCGTCGGCAGCGTCCCGGCAGGCGTCCACCCCAGGCCGTCCGCCGAGGTCAGCAGCGCGTCCGCGACGCCGGAGTCGTCCGCGGTCCGCACGGCCATCGCGAACCCGTCCGGCGCGGCCACGACCGACGTGATCATCCCGTCCGCAGGAGCCGCGGGCACCCACGTCCCGGTCCCGGCCCGACGCAGCAGCCGCACGGCGTCCGTCCATCCGGCGTCCGGGACCAGCAGCATGAGCTCCGTGGCCCCGCTCCCCATCAACACGCCGACGGATCCGGTGCCTGTGGCGTCCAGCGGAGGCGCCACACCGGCACCGACATCGATGCCGCCCTCGTCCGACCACCGGCCGGGGGCGGTCCGGCGCCAGATCCGGAGCTGTCGGGAACCATCCGGCTGCGTCGTGATCGTGGTCAGCCGGGGTGCGTCCTCGACCGACCAGAGGCGGACGTCGAGGAGGTCCGGCGGGACCGGCAGCCCGTCGCTGGCCGGGATGGTGCGGCTCCGCCAGCGGGCGCCGTCCCGCGACGACCACTCCGACCACCCGTCATCGGGGTCCCAGCCGAGCGCGACGAAGCCTCCCGGTGTGCTCGTGACGGTGAAGGGCAGCATCCGCTGCCCGTGCCGCGGTCCCTCCAGCGCCTCCGTCCACTCGGTGTGGCGCAGCACGGTCGGGCCCGGGAGGGGCTCGTGCGCCGGCGTGACCGTGAGGGACCCCGCGTACGAGCCGGGCTCGCCGCCGCAGGCGTAGTGTGCGGTGACCTCCAGGTCCTTGCCCGCCGTCGTGAAGGTCCCCGCCTGGACGCTGACGCCACCGGTCTCGTTGCCGTCGAAGACGCCGCCCTGCCAGAGGCTCACCGTCCATGGCAGCCCGTCAGGGACATCGACGACCGTCCCGGCTGGGTCGAGCTCCAGGAGGTTCGCGTCGAACGGCCGCGCGGCCTGGTCGTCGTGGATGGCCAGGCGCAGATACGGCCAGCAGCCGGGTGCGTCGACCGCGAGGCGCACGCGGACCGTCCGCAGCGGTCGGGATGGATCGGTCAGTCCTCTGGTCGCCCGAGCGACCTGCCGCGCGAGGTCGATCGCGGCTCCGTCCTGCTGCGTCGTCCAGCCGTCGGCGTCGCGGACCGGGACCAGTCCCATGGTCGCGATGCGCCCGCTGAGCGGGCGGCCGGGCCTGACCGCACGGCTGGGCCGGACCTGGAAGTGCTGCATCACCTGCAGCCACGTGCCATCCCCGAACGTGCGCACGAGCGTGAACCCGACCGCGGCCTGGACGGATGGATCGATGGACGCAGCGGCGGCGATGGCCGGCAGGTCCGAGAGGTCCGCGTCGACGCGGAAGCGATAGGTGCACGGGTCCCGTCGGCAGGTCGGAGCGGACTGACGGGTGACCCGCACGGTCCGCTCGTACCCGACGTCACCCATCCCTCCCTGCAGGCTGATGCCGACGAACAGCACGGCGGGCCCGGACCGCACCGGCAGGTGCACCGGCGCCGGCGTGACGCTCAGCGTGAATCGCAGGTGTCCGTCGCTCGTACGCTGGATGTCGCGCGCGGACCAGCGGCCAGGCTCCTGCCAGCCGCGACCGTCGTTGTCGCGGATGTCGACGGGCCCCGAGTCGATGGTGATCGGCCACTCCGAGAGGGGCGGGTGGTCGCTCGCGGCACCGGGCGCCCCGGCCGCGAGCAACGGGATGGTCAACGCCGCCGCAAGGGCGGCCCGTCCCCTGATCGGCCTCCTGGTCAGGTCCTCATCACCTCGTCGCCACCGCACCGAAGCGAGCGCGGTCACACCACGCGCGAGCGGAGCCAGCACGGATCCACCTCCGACGGCCATCCTCCCAGGCGGGCCGTGACACCTGTGGGCAGTGTCAGCGTACCCCGTCGGCGCGCCGGCCCCGTTCATCGCCGATGACGCTTGACCCCGATCGCCCGAGCGGCGGAGGCCGTCCCAGGAGCGTCACCCGCCCCGCTCGACCTCCACCGCCCGCGGCCGGCGAGCTACCCCTTGGCGTACATCCCGGCGCTCTCGAACTCGAAGGCGACCACCGGCTCGTCCCCCACGACCCAGGCGTCGTGCCCCGGCTCGATCACGTAGACGCCACCGGGTCCCGCCTCCACCTCCGAGCCGTCGTCGTGCACGACGTGCAGTCGCCCGCTCGCGACCGTCCCGACGTGCCGGGCCTGGCAGGAGTCGGTGTGGACGACCGGCTTGATGTCCTGCGACCAGCGCCAGCCGGGCTGGAACGTGATCCGGGCCGCGGCCTGGCCACCGACACGGACGACCTCCACCCGGGCGTTGTGCGGCGTCCTGACCTCGTCCGGCTGGTTGAACGAGCCTGCTGCGATGCCTGACATGACCTGGGACCTCCCGTCATCGACGAGCCCCCGGCCGCGATCCTACGCCGACCCGTCCGACGGGTCAACGGGGTGCGTCGGTGGACCGGGCGCCGGAGGTGGTGAGCGTGGCAGTGGCTCTGGTCGTCTCTGATCGTCCATGCGCGGCGCGCCAATCCGTCTCGGGCCAGGGTCGGGGCGTTTCGACACGCTGCTTGGTCGGGTCCGCTCAGCCAGGCGGGCCAGCTCCGTGGGTGCCCCTGTCTTCCCCTCGGCGCCCGTTGTTCGGCCCCCGGTGCACCCAGTGCACCACCGGGCGGCCGGTGCCTGGTCCACACTCGGTTCGTCCGCCGGATGGTCAGCCCCGTGCACCGATCCGAGGCCCGCGGTGTCGGATGGTGCGCCAGGAGCACCGATTCACCGACGATGCCCGTCCCGCCCGCCCGGTGGTGCACCCGGTGGACCAGGGGCGGGCGGGCCCGGTGGACCAGGCGCGGGCGGCACCGGCCAGTACGCCGGCCACGGTGCCCGACCCACCGGGCCGCTGTTCCGGCGGCATCCGGACCGCATCGCCGCCGCGGCGGACCTGGAGCTCACCGGGACCGACCCGGGACTCCCCACTCCGATCGAGATGGTGGAGGCCGCGCTCACCGATCCCGACTTCGCGGCATGGGTGGCTGCCGACCCGACCCGGGCCGCCTGGCAGGGCACCTCCTTCGGGGGCTGGCCCGGACCCGTCCATCCGGCCCAGGCACGGTTCGCGGGGCTCGCCGGAAGTGCCCCGGACGGCTTCGTCGAGGGGTGGCTGATCCGCCACCTGCCCGGCTTCGTCGATGCGATCGGTGCGGCGTTCAGGGACCCGTGGACCGGCGCCGTCCTCGGGTTCGCGTTCCAGTGCGGCGATGCGGCGTGTCCCGCCGCCGATGACGCCTCCTGAGCCATCGGCCGTGTCGGCTCACGACGTCAACGCAGCGTATCGAGCGCGGCGGCCTCGTCGATGGCCTCGATGACTGACCGGTTCGACGTCAGATCCACGCCGGGCATGACCCCGCCTCCGCCATGCACGGGCAGGGGCAGCAGCGCGGCCTCCGCCGGGTGGATCGGAACGCGAGGTGGACGGCATCCTCGATGACCTCGCCGATGGTCCGGTCCGTCTGGTCGGCCACCTGCTTCACGCGGCGATAGATCTCATCATCGATCCGGATCGTGGTCCTCATGCTGGCAACGTAGCATCGTCATCCAGCATCTTCGTGCTCGGGCGTGCTGACCACCGGCCATGGGCCCTGTCGGCGTCCTGGGCCCACGAAGAGCTCCTTGGCAATACCGGGTATACTCGCGTCCGTGGCGAAGGTGATGGTGTCGCTCCCCGACGACCTGCTGCGTGCGGTCGATGCCGAGGCGAGTCGGCGCGGCACGACCCGAAGCGGGCTGTTGCGCGCCATGGCCGAGGACTCCTTGCGGCGACGCGCGGTCCAGCGCGCGCAGCGCATGCGCCAGATCAGGCTGGCGCCGGGCGAGCGCATGGGGCACGGGGGCGACGTCGTCGCCCTGGTCAAGACGGGGCGACCCCAGCGGTGACCCCCTGGCTCGTCGACGCCAGCGTCCTGCTCGCTGCCGAGGACGCTGACGACGACAACCACGACGCGGCGGTGGAACTCCTGGAAGCCGCCGATCCGCTGCTGACCCTGGACCTCGCCTTCTACGAGGTGAGCAACGTCGCGGTGCGTGCCTGGCACGACGATGCAGCCGCAGGCCGACTGCGCAGCAGGATCGCGGCCATCGCCGACGACGGTGGCGTGATCCGTGCGCAACCATCGCTGCTGGAGCGCGCGGAGCGGATCGCCGCGCAGCATGGCATCGCGGTCTACGACGCCGCCTATGTCGCCGCGGCGGACGCATCGTCGGCCCGCCTTGTCAGCTGCGACATCCGTGACCTCGTCTCTCGCGGGCTCGCCATCCTTCCGGCCGACGTCCCCGGTGCCAAGGAAGGGGACGGGCCGCAGCCAGACGCCGATGGTGACACCGAGCCGGTCGCAGGTCCCGCCCCCACCGGGCGCCGGCGCGGCACCCACCGCACCTGAGTCGGAACGGCCTACACGTCCGCCAGCGGGAACCCCGACGCGATCGCCGCATCCGCCAGGTGCAGATCATCGGTGGCCAAGGCCGGCCGCTGACCCAGCCGCTGAAGGAACCAGAGCGACGCGAGGTGGAGTCCGTCGAGCGTTCGAACGGGGACCGGGAACGGTTCGAGCGCCCGAGCCAGGACGGGTGGTGCAAGCTCCAGGAAGCTCAGCCTGCCGAGCAGCGAGCGCACCGCATCCGCGTGACGCTCCTGCAGGCCGGAGGCGTTGACCCGGTTCCGGACCTCGCACTCCAGCAGTCGACTGGACACGAGCCCGGCCGACCGCCAGAGCGACCCTGGGGGTGTCCGGTCCTGGGCCAGGACCACCGGCGTGTCGACATAGATCACCGGTCCGCGCGGTCCGACTCCAGCTCGTCCAGCAGCACCGCGGCTCGCATCCCCAGGATGTAGCCACATGTGGCCACATCGTCAGTGGCGGAGTGTCCCGTCCTGGAGTCGCCCGACCAGCACCAGCGCGTGCTCGCCGTGCTCGTGGCCCTGCGCGCCTGACCGGCTGCCCGGACGACGTGGAGCCCGGGTCGACCCCTTGACAGTCGCGGATCCGGCGGCAATACTGAACCAGATGGTTCAGTATATGCCCCACCGAATCGACGCCTCGTTCGCGGCGCTCTCGGACGCCACGCGGCGCGGCGTCCTGGAGCGGCTGGGGCGTGCGGACGCCTCCATCACGGATCTGGCCCAGACCTTCCACATGACCCTCACGGGCATGCGCAAGCACATCGGCGTCCTGGAGGGGGCGGGACTCGTCACGACCCGGAAGGTCGGACGGGTCCGGACCTGTCGGCTGGGGCCGCGACGGCTGGAGGAGGAGATGGCCTGGATGGAGCGGCAACGCCGGCTGTGGAACGAACGGTTCGACGAGCTGGAGAGGATCGTGCAGGAGCTGGAGCACAGGGAGAAGGTCGATGGACACGATGACCACGCATGAGGCCCCCGTCACCAAGGACGACGCGACCGTGGAGCGGACGTCGGACCTGGAGATCGTCGTCAGCCGGACGGTCCGGGGCACGGCTGCCGCCGTGTACCAGGCGTGGACCCGGGCCGAGCTGTTCCAGCGCTGGTGGGTGCCGAAGTCGTACCCCATCACGCTGCTGTCCTGCGAGCTGGACGTCCGCGTCGGGGGCCGTTATCGCCTGGTGTTCGGCTACCAGGACCAGTCGATGGAGTTCTTCGGCCGGTATCTGGAGGTGACGGCGCCGTCACGCCTGGTGTGGACCAACGAGGAGGGCGCGGAGGGCGGCCAGGTCACCACCGCCACCTTCGAGGAGGTCGCCGGCGGCACTCGCGTGGTCATCCACGATCGCTACCCGTCCAAGGAGTCGCTCGATGAGGCGATCGCGTCGGGGTCCGCCACCGGGCCGGAGTGCCTGGCGCAGCTCGACGCGCTGCTGGTGGAGCTCGACGGCGTCCGCTGACGCCCTACCAGCGCACCGGCAGCGAGCGAAGGACCCGCGAGTTCGGCTTCTCCAGGTCCCACACCGGCTCCCCATCGAGCTCCAGGCCGGGCATCCGGGCCGCGATCGCGGCGAACGCGATCTGACCCTCCGCCCGGGCCAGGGGCGCGCCGATGCAGAAGTGGGGTCCCAGGCCGAAGGCGATGTGGCGGTTCGGCTCGCGCGCCACGTCGAAGACATCGGGATCGGGGAACTGGGCTGGGTCCCGATTAGCCGCTCCCAGCATCTGGAACGCGATGTCGCCGCTCTTGAGCTCGGCGCCGCCCAGGACCGTGTCGCGGCGCACCAGCCGCGGCTGGCGGGCGACCGGGCTCTCGAAGCGCAGGACCTCCTCCACGGCGCGCGGCACGAGCGCCGCGTCGTCCCTGACCCTCGCCCACTGGTCCGGGTGGCGCAGCAGCGTCAGGACGCCGTTGCCGATGAGCGACGTGGTCGTCTCGTGGCCCGCGATCAGGAGCGTGACGCACGTGTTGAGCAGCTCGTCCATGGACAGCTTGTCGCCCTCGGACTCGGCGGCCACCAGCTGCGCCAGCAGGCTGCCGTCGGGATGGGCGCGCTTGACCGCGATCAGGTCCGCGAGATAGCCGCGCGCCTCCACCAGGGTGGCCTGCGTCCGCAGCAGCACGCCCGCATCGGGGCGGTTCCACCCCTGGAAGGCCAGCAGGCTGTCCGCCCAGACGCGGAACCGCGGCGCGTCCGACTGGGGCACGCCCAGGATGGTCGCCAGGACCGTGATCGGCAGCGCGAAGGCCAGCTGCTCGATGAGCTCGCCGCGGCGGCGCTCCATCATCGCGTCCAGGAGGTCGTCCACGATCGCCCCGATCTGCGGGCGCATCGCCTCGATGGCGGGCGGCGTGAACGTCTTGAGCACGAGGCGACGGATGCGCGTGTGGTCCGGAGGGTCCGAGTGGATGAGGCCCTTGGACTCGTAGTGGGATCGGAACGCGGCCAGCTGCGCGCGCTCCGACGGGCTCAGGTGGTCCAGGACGCGCAGCGTCCGACCGGCGTTGCCGAACGTGTCCGTGTCCTTCAGCGTGACCACCACGTCGTCGTAGCGCGTGAGCACCCAGCCCCCGACCGCGGGGCTCCAGACCACGGGGTGCGTCTCCCGCAGCCGGCGCAGATCCGGGTAGGGATGCTCCATGAACGTTCGCGACAGGAGGACCTCGGCGGGGTCCACGGTCATCGCCATCGGGCAACCACTCCTCTCCGGGTCTCGGCCACTGGTATGCTAGCATACATCGACGGTCATCCGATCCGCCGATCGCCCTGACACCGAGCCGAGAGGGGGATCACCCCGTGCCCAAGCCCACGATCGCCGACCTGCTCGCCACCAAGGGCCGGCGTCAGCTCACGATGACGAACGCCACGGACTACAACACCGCGAGGGCGGCCGCGGAGGCCGGGATCGACATCATCATGGCCCGCGGCATGTTCAACGAGGCGCAGGTCGGCCTGGTCCTGGACCAGGTCGTGCAGGCCGCGCCGAGCGCGGTCATCGCGGTCAACCTGCCGGCCACCATCGCGTATGTGAGCGACTCGGAGGCCATCCGCGCGGCGATGATCGCGCGCGACCACGGTGCGGACATCATCTTCTCGTCCGGGAACGCGCTCGGGCGGCTGGAGGCCATGGCGGCGGTCGGCATCAACCTCGGCGGGCACGTGGGCCTGGTGCCCATGCGCGCCAGCCGGGAGGGTGGCCTGCGGGCGACCGGCAAGACCACCGACGATGCGCTCCGCATCTACCGCGACACGCTGGCCCTCCAGGACCTGGGCGCGGTGATGGTGGAGATGGAATGCGTCGCGGCGGACATCGCCGCGGAGATCAGCCGGCGCGTGGACCTCCTCGTGCTGTCGCTGGGGAGCGGTCCGGGCTGCGACGGCCAGTACCTGTTCAGCGCCGACCTCCTGGGCATCGAGGAGCCGCGGTACCCGGGCTTCGCGAAGCCGTACGGCGGACCGCTGCCGCGTCACGCGAAGCGGTACGCCTCCCTGTTCGAGGATGCGCGGTCGGCGTTCGCCGCGTTCCGGGACGAGGTCACCACGGGCGCCTTCCCCACGACGGCCCACACCGTCCGGGTGGATCCGGCCGTGGTGGCGGGGTTCCGCGACGCGGTCGACGGCGACGCGACCTGACGGCCACGGGCTCCGCGGGGCCCCTCAGTTCGGAGCCGCTTCCTCCATCACCTCGCGCGTGTGCTCACCCACGCGGGGGACGCCGCGGCGGACCGAGGGTGGCGTCCGCGAGAACCGGAACGGCGAGCCCACGGTTCGGAAGGTGGGTGCGGGCGTCCCGTCGGTCGGCTGGCCCACCGGCACCTCCCACAGCAGGCGGTTGTGGATCAGCTGCGGATCGTGGGTGAGCGTCTCGTAGTCCTGGACGGGCGCGGTCCACACGTCATGCGCCAGCAGGGTCTCGATCCAGTGCGCGGTGGTGTCCGTGGCCAGGCGCGCGGCGACCAGGTCGTAGATCTCCTCGCGGTGCGCGAGCATCAGCTCGTTGCTGTCGAACCGCGCCAGCTCCGGGATGTCGAGCGCCACGGCGAGCACCGGACAGGGGGTCATCGCGATCACCAGGTGACCGTCGGCGGTGGCGTACGTCCCGAACGGCGCGGTGACGAACACGGCGCCCAGGTTGCGCGTGGGGCGTTCCGGGATGCTGCCGTGGCTCAGGAAGTACGTCAGCTCCTGCTGCTGCAGGGCGGTCGCACAGGAGAACAGGTCCACCTCCACCCGCTGGCCGAGGCCGCTCACCCTGCGGTGCTCCAGCGCGGCGAGGATGGCGACCACCAGGTGCATCCCGGTGTACATGTCGGCGACCCCGATCCCGATCGGCGTGGGCGGCGCGTCCCGCATGCCCTGCAGGAAGTGGAGGCCCACGGATGCCTGGGCCAGCATGTCCTGGCCCGGGCGCTTGGCGTATGGCCCGGTCTGGCCCCAGCCCGAGGAGCAGGCGTACACGATGGCCGGGTTCCGCGCCGAGAAGTCGGCATACCCCAGGCCCAGCCGATCCATGACCCCCGGCCGGAAGTTCTCGATGACGACGTCGGCCGTCTCCGCGAGCTCCAGGATCCGGGCGCGCACCGCGGGGTCCTTGAGGTCCACGGCCACGCTGCGCTTGTTGCGGTTGTACGCCAGGAACGTGTCCAGCTCACCATGGGTCCGGCCGTTGCCCACGCCCCAGTGGCGGCTCCACTCGCCCTCGGGCCGCTCGAACTTGATGATGTCGGCGCCCAGGTCTCCCAGGATCTGGGTCGCCATGGGGCCCTGGACGAGCGCGCTGAAGTCGAGCACCCGGAGATGGGAGAGCGCCCCGCCCTGACCCGCGTCCGACCCGCTCTCGAGATGGGCATCCTGTCTCAGCACGCCGTGCGTCCCTCCTGTGTCAATGACCCTTCACCAGCGTCCCACCGTCCGCCGTCATCGTGCTGCCGGTCACGAACGCCGCATCGTCCGACGCGAGGAAGGCGATCGCGGCCGCCACCTCGTCGGGCTCCTGGAGCCGGGGGATGATGTGCAGCCCGGCCGCCGCCTCCAGCAGGGCGGCTCCCGCGGGACCGGCCTCGCGCGCGCGGGCCTCGTTCAGGGCGGTGCGCACGGCACCCGGCACCACCGCGTTGACCCGGATGCCGCGGGGGCCGACCTCGTTGGCGAGCTGGCGCGTGAGCCCGATGAGCGCGCCCTTCGACGCGGAGTACGCCGAGAAGCCCGACCAGCCCAGGATCCCCTGGGCGCTGGCCACGTTCACGATCGAGCCGCGTCCGGCCGCCAGCATCGCGGGGAGCACCAGGCGCGTCAGGCGGACCGCCGCCAGGAAGTTCACCTCGAAGATGCGCGCGAAGTCCGCATCCGCGGTGTCCAGGAAGGGCCGGTCGATGTAGATGCCCACGTTGTTGACGAGCACGTCCGCCGGCCCCAGCGCCGCGACGAGCTCCGCATGGGCCCGCGCCACGTCCGCCGCCACGCCCAGGTCCGCGACCGCCGCGGCGGCCGCCACGCCGTGCGCCCGGCAGTCCGCCGCCACGCGCTCCGCCTGTGCCGGGTCGATCGTGGCGACGCCGACCGCGCATCCCTCCGACGCCAGCCGGAGCGCCGTCGCCCGCCCGATGCCGTCGCCGCCGCCGGTGACGATGGCCACGGACCCCGCGAAGCGTGGCTGCCGCGTCATCGGAGGTGCTCCACGGTGAGCGACACCGTCGCCGACAGCGTGTCGCCCGCGGGTAACCTGAGGCCGCGGCCGCCGCGACGCCGGATCTCCGTCATGCCCACGGCCGGGAAGGCGACCTGGGGTTCGATGCCCACCGCGTAGGTGCGTCCATCCCAGGGCGCCTCGGCGGTGGCGGCGAACTCCTGCCACAGCCACACGCAGGGGAACAGGTCCAGCGGCCAGTCCATGCGCACGGCCACGCCGAGCGCCGCGTTGCTCAGTCGATACGTGCCGGTGTCCAGGCCGTCGAGGTAGGCGAGGAGCTGGCGGCGAGCGTCCGGCCCCGGCATGGTCCGCAGCGTGCCGTCCGGTCCGCCCACGTCCGCCCAGCGGAGGTGGTCGCCGGCGGCCACCGGGGCGTTGGTCGCGAGGTGCACGCTGACCGTCCGAGCGTCGATCTCGAGCGTCGCCCCGGAGGCGAACGCCTCGGAGAAGGCGGGATGCTCGCCCCACAGGAACTCCACCTCGTCACCGGACCGGTTGGACACGCCCGTCGTGATGGACAGGGTGTCCCCGTCCAGGCGGTACGCGCGACGCACCGCCAGGGGTGCGGTATCCAAGGCGAGCGACACGTCCAGCCGATCGGGCGCCTGCGCGTCGACCGACCAGGCGCGGAGTCCCGCCTCGCCGTGGAACCCCCAGACCCGGCCCTGCTCGAGCCCCTCGTCACCGGCGTTCGGCAGCAGCAGCTGCCAGCCGCCCAGCGCGGCACCCACCCAGCGGTCGCGCGAGGTCCCGGATGCGCCCGGCTCCCAGGCACCCTGCCAGGGCGTCTTCCACAGCAGGTCGACGCCGGTCTCACGGTCGACGATGGCATGCACTGCGGCGCCCGCCACGGGCAGGATCGCCACGCGCAGCGTCTCGGACGCCAGCTCCACGGCGCCCGCGAGCGGGTCGTGCGCGGTCTCTGTCGGGGCCGGGGCATCGGTCACGGCTCGTCGCCGAAGGTGAGGGCGACCGAGCCGATCTCGTCGAAGTCCACGCGCATCTCCTCGCCCGGCTTGGCGAAGTAGTGCCCGGTGCAGGTGCCGGTGCTGAGCAGCGTCCCCGCGCGGATGCGATCGCCGCGGCCGCGTCGCAGGTTCACGAGCCAGGTGGCGGAATCGATCGGGTCGCCCAGGGCCGCCGAGCCCTCGCCCTCGCGGACCATCTGCCCGTCGCGGAAGAGCCGCATGCGCTGCGTCCGGAGGTCCATCTCGGGGGAGTAGGGAAGCTCCGCGCCCAGCACCAGCTGCGACCCGCCCGCGTTGTCCAGGCACGCCCCCCAGAACGGGTTCGTGGCGTACCAGTCGGGGAACACGATGTCGCCCACCTCGAGGCCGGGGCGGACAGTGGCCACCGCGGCCTGCACCGCGGCGCGGTCCAGCGGCTCGCTCCCGGGTGGCAGGTCCTCGCCCAGGGTGAGCACGAACTCGCTCTCGCACAGCCGGAAGCCGATGAACAGCTCCGGGCCCAGGGTGGCGCCCGACGCGTGCAGGCCCTCCCGGTAGATGCGGCCCACGATCGGCTCCGGCATCCCCTCCGCGAGCTGGACCTCCTTGCTCGCCGCGCCCATCTTCCAGCCCACGGCCTCCCGGCCGCGCAGCTCGTGCACCCGGTCGTGGACCAGGTAGACCTCCTCCCAGATGGGGTACAGCGACTCCGGCAGCATCTCCGCCTGGGTGTGACTCGTGCGCGCCGCCGCGATGCGCTGGGCGATCGCCTCCACCACGTCCGCGCGCGGCCCCTGGTCCCGCCGCCACTCCGCCCCGGGGCTCATGCGCGCCACGCCGACGGTGTCGCGCGGGTGATCGCGCCCGACTGGACCGCGTGCCGGATGTGCGCCCGCGCCGTCAGCACCGACTGCACCGAGAGCGCCTCGCGGGCACCGGAGACCGACGCGATGGCCGCCGCGAGGTCCGCGACCGTGACCCCGGCGCCACCCGCCGCGAGCTCCACGGTCAGCGCGGAGACGCGTTCCGTGAACGCCTCGCTCTGGGCCAGCGCGGCGAGGCCCGCGTCCCGGTCCAGGATGCCCCGGTGGGCGGTGGCCATCCGTTCCCACGGCAGGCCCGCGATGGCCCGCAGCCCCGCGACGTAGCCGGACACCGAGTCGTACAGCGGCGGGAAGGCCGTGGCCCCGTCCGCCGAGGGATTGCCCCACCACTGCACGTAGTCGCCGGTGAACACCACGCCCAGGCCCTCGTGGAGATAGCAGGTGTGACCCGGCGTGTGGGCGCCGGTCCAGAGCGCTCGGATGGTCCCGGATCCCAGCGCGATCGCATCGTCCGGCCGGACGATGCCGTCCGCGGTGAACGCGGGTCCCGACCAGGCGAGGATCTGGTCCCGGTGGATCCCGATGTCGAACTCGTCCCCCACCGTGGCCCAGAAGGCGTCCCATTGGTGGACCGGGTCCTCCGTCCAGCCCAGGTCGTCGCGTGGGACCATGATCCGCGCCCCGAACGCCTGGCGCAGCGCGGTCGCGCCGCCCGCGTGGTCCAGGTGCGCATGCGTGATGAGCAGCGATGCCAGGCGCCGAGGCCCGAGGATGGCCCGCACGGCGTCGATCACGCCGGCACCGGGGCTGGTGGAGATGCCGGTGTCCACCAGCGCCGCCTCATCCCCGGACACGATCAGGTACAGGTCCAGGCGTGCGTTGGCCTGCGCGATGTAGTCGGTCGGGATGACGTGCAGGGTGTCGGACACCGGGACTCCTGGGTGGCGGCGGCACCGCCGACGCTCGAAGGTGCTGGAATGCTAGCATGGTAGCAGCGTCGGACGCGCTGACGATGGACGATGCGACACGCTGAGCCCCGGTTCGGCGGGAAGCGCCGGAGCCCGCGTGCGACCGCCACCGGTCGTTTGCCTGGGCCCGCGGACGGGGAGGGGGAGGTCGCATGGTGAGACGGGCTGGGATGGACGGGGCGCTGCTGGGCGCCATCGACCGGCAATCGCGGGTCGCACCGCAGGCGTATGAGATCCTGCGCGAGGCGATCATCAGCATGCGTCTGCGGCCCGGTGTCGCGCTCTCGGAGAACGAGATCGCCAAGCAGATCGGGACCAGCCGGACGCCCGTGCGCGAGGCGTTCATCCGGCTGGCGGATGAGGGACACGTGGTCGTCGTCCCCCAGCTGGGGACGTTCGTGGCACCCATCGACCTGGCCGAGGTGGTGGAGGCGGTGTTCATCCGGGAGAACCTGGAGTCGGCGGCGGCGATCGACTGCATCCCGCGCATGAACCCGCACCTCGCGGGCCGCATCGATTCGGTCCTGGAGCGCCAGCGCCACGCGGTGGAGCGGGCGGACCAGGCGGCGTTCCTGGAGACGGACGCCTCGTTCCACCGCCTCCTGTTCGAGGCGGGCGGGCATCGCCGCGCCTGGTCCGTGGTGGAGCTCGCGCGGCGCCACCTGGACAAGGTGCGCATCCTGCAGCTCCAGACCTGGGCGGACGGCAGCGATCCCTCCGCTCCGGAGGGCGCCAGCCTGGCCGGCGCCATGGCCCAGCATCGGCGGATCTTCGCGGCGGTCCAGAGCGGAGATGCCGAACGCGTCCGGAGCGAGATGCGCCGGCACGTCGAGTCGCCGCTGTCGGCGGCGCCCCTGCTGGCGGCTCGGCTGCCGGAGCTGTTCGACACCACCCGATTCGACCAGCTGCGCAACGAGACGGCCGACCTGGGGACGCCGGATGACATGGACGCGGTCGCAGCACGCGTGACCCGGTAGCGTCACCGCGATCCCCGCTCGGGCGGGAGGGTGCCGCCGGCCGCGACCCGCCTCGGACCGTGACGGCCGCGGATGGCTGTCACATCCGATCCGGACCATGCGCCGGAGCACTTGAACTGGACGACTACCATGCTAGTATGTCGCCAGGCCGGAGGCCACACCCGTGGGCCCGTGGCAGACAGGAGGAGGCGTGAACCACATGCAAGGCATCAACGGAGCCACCCGCCGGGGACGCGTGCTGGTGGCATCCATCACGGCAGCCGCCATCTTGGGCGGCGGCACGGCCGTGGCGCAGTCGCCATCCGCCGGCATCCCCAGCGACCTGGGCATGGGCGACCCGACCAGCGCCCTGTGCCCCGCCGACGGCAGCACCCTCGTGTTCGGGTATGACACGTTCAACGACAAGCAGGACTACGTGGTCTCGTTCGACCAGGGCCTGCAGGCCGTGGCCGACAAGCTCGGCTGCGTGGAGATCGTGGAGCTGGTCGACAACATCGACGCGGCGACGGCGCTCGCCAACATCCAGACGTTCGTCCAGCGCGACGTGGACGGCGTGATCCTGTTCCAGGTCGTGGCGGACGCGCAGCAGGGCGTCATGAACCTCCTCAACGAGGCGGGCATCCCGGCCGTGGCCCATGCGGTGGCGGCGCCCGGCGCCAAGTACATCTCGCCCGCGGACGAGGACGCGGGACGGACCGCGGCCCAGGGCCTCGCCGACGCGGTCGCCGCGAACGCACCCGATGCCAGCCCGTGGCTCATCCTGGGTGAGGAGAGCATCGTGGGCGTCGCCTCCACGGACCGCGTCCAGCGCGTCCCGGAGTACCTCGCGGAACTGGGGCTGACGATCCCCGAGGAGCAGATCGTCAGGGTGGACACGAACGGCACGCCGGACAACGCCTACCAGCTGACGCTCAGCGCGTCGCAGCAGATCCCGGAGGGCGCCACGGTCCTGGTCACCGGCATCAACGACGACGTGGTCGGCGCGATGGTCCGGGCGCTCGCCCAGAACGGGTTCGCTGACACCACCATCGGCGCCGGCATGGGCGCCCTGTTCCCCAGCGGCGTCCAGCTCATGTGCGAGACACCCGGCATGGCGGGCACCGTGGACTTCATGCCCGAGACGATGGGTGTCCTCATCATCCCGGCGCTCATCGCGATGATCAACGGCCGCGGCGACGAGATCCCGGACGTGATCAACCCGCCGACGGTCTTCCTGGATCGGGCGGGAGCCGCCGCCAAGTACCCCGACTTCGAACCCTGTAAGTGACGGCCAGGGGCCCGCACTCCTCCTCGGACATGACGCCCGATGACCTGCGCGGCCCCTCGCCCGTGACCTCGCCCTCCAGCGGGCCGATCCGGGCCACGCCCGGGTCGGCCACCATGCCCGCCTCGAGTCCTCCGTCCGCTCCTCCGCCACGGGGGCTCGAGGTCCGTGGCCTCACCAAGCGCTACGGCGCCGTCCAGGCGCTCGATGACGTGTCCATCGCCGTCTCGCCCGGCAGCCCGCTTGCTATCGTGGGCGAGAACGGCGCCGGCAAGTCCACGCTCGTGCGCATCATCGCCGGGCTGGAGATCCCCGACGCGGGCGAGATCAGGCTCGACGGTGAACCGGTCCGGTTCACCTCGCCCACCGACGCCCAGCGTGCGGGCATCCGCATCGTGCCCCAGGAGCTGCTGCTCGTGCCGGAGCTGTCGGTCGCCGAGAACGTGGCGATGGGCTCCGTGCCCACCTCGCGCCGGGGCATCGTCGACTGGCCCGCCCTCCGCTCCCTGGCCCGAGCGCGACTCGACCGCCTGGGCCTCCAGGACCTCGATCTGGATCGTCAGGTCCGGCGGCTGTCGGTCGTGGAGCGGGCCTTCGTCCAGATCGCCCGCGCCATGACGCCCGGAGCGCGGGTGCTCATCGTGGACGAGCCCACCGCACCGATGGGCCAGGCGGAGGTCGATCGCCTGCTGGCCGTGCTGGACGCGGTGATGGCCGAGGGCGTCGCGATCCTGTACATCTCCCATCGGCTGGACGAGGTGTTCCGGCTCTGCCGGCACGCCGTCGTGCTGCGCGACGGACGCCTGGTCGGCGAGTTCCGCGACGATGCGCTGACCAGCAGCGCCCTCGTGTCGGCGATGGTGGGAGGCCGCGACCTGCGCGTGCCCACCCGGGCCGACGCCGGGGACGCGGAGCCCACCCTGGTCGTCCGGGACCTGACGGGCGGCGCGGTCCGCGGTCTGTCGCTGGACGTGCGGCCGGGAGAGATCGTGGCGGTCTACGGGGTCCTGGGCTCGGGCCGTGACGAGCTGGGCGGTCTCATCGCGGGCGCCGCGCCACGGTCCGCCGGCACGGTCACGATGGGTGGGGCCACGCTGCCTCCGGGTGACGTCCGCGCCGCGATCGCCGCCGGGATCGGGTACGTCCCCGCCGAGCGGCGCTCCCAGGGGCTGGCGATGGACCTGTCGGTCCGCGAGAACATGACCCTGGGGATGCTGGGCCAGCTGGCCGACAGGGGCGTGTTCCGGCGCGGTGTCGAGCGGGCGGTGGTGGAGGAGTGGAGCACCAAGCTGCGCATCGCGACACCCACGATGGACACCCCGGTGCGGCGTCTCAGCGGCGGCTCGCAGCAGAAGGTGCTCATCGCCCGCTGGCTGGCCGCGGGCGCGACCGTGCTGCTGCTGGAGGAACCCACGCGTGGCGTGGACATCGCGACCAAGGCGGAGATCTACCGGCTGCTGCGCCAGCGCGCCGACGAGGGCAGCGCGATCCTCATCACCTCGTCCGACCTGGAGGAGGTCGTGACCGTCGCCGACCGCGTGCTCGTGGCCCGCAGGGGGCGGATCACCGGCGAGCTGCGCGGCGCCACGCAGGAGGCGGTCGCTGCGGCCGCGTTGGACACTGGACGACCGGAGGATGACACCGACCGTGGAGCGTGAATCCGACATGAAAGCCGCCGGTCCGGCCCCGGCCTCGCCCGCACGGACGTCCGGCCCCGGGCGGGGCGCGATGATCCGATTCGCCCGGCGCCAGGGTCTCATCCTGGTGCTGCTCGTGCTGTTCGTGGCCTTCTCGATCACCAGCCCGTACTTCCTGAGCAGCCGCAACCTGCTCAACGTCGGCGGCACGGCGGGGATCCTGGGCCTGATGGCCATCACCCAGACCTTCCTCGTGATCTCCGGCGGCATCGACATCTCGGTGGGCAGCGCGGTCGCCGTCACGGGCGTCATCCTGGGCTCGCTGGTCGTGGCGGGCGTCCCCATCTGGGTGGGCGTCGTCCTCGTCCTGCTCGTGGGTCTCGCCATCGGCGTGCTGAACGGGTTCATCTCGGTGCGCCTGAAGGTGGATCCGCTGGTGACCACGCTCGGCACGTACTCGATCTTCCTGGGCCTCGCCTTCGTCATCGCGGGCGGCACCCAGATCATCCGCCTGGATGACCCGCTGTTCACGTTCCTGGGCAATGGCCGGGTGGGGCCCGTGCCGTTCACGCTCCTGCTGTTCTTCGTGGCGTGGTGCGTGGGGCTGTTCATCGAGCGACGCACCACCTTCGGGCGCGCGGTCTATGCGGTGGGCGGCAATCAGGAGGCCGCGCGCCTCTCGGGCATCCGGACCGGCCGCGTGCGCTTCACGCTGTTCGCCGCCTCGGGCCTCGCGGCCGCGGTGGTGGGCGTGATCCTCGTGTCGCAGCTGGCGACCGCATCCCCCAACGTGGGCGGTTCCTACCTGCTCTCGGTGGTCACGGCGGTGATCCTGGGCGGTGCCAGCCTGGCGGGTGGTCGCGGCAGCCTCGTGGGCACGCTCATCGCGGTCGCGATCCTGGGCGTCCTCCAGAACGGCTTCGCGCTCCTGGAGTTCTCCGCGTTCATGCAGAACCTGGTGCTCGGCATCCTGCTGATCTGCGCGGTGCTGCTCGATCAGGGCCTGCGCCGCCTGGAGGGCTGACGCCGCCTGGAGGGCTGACCGGGTCCGGGATCGGCGTCCACCGCGGTCCCGGCATCCCAGCGGTCCCGGCGTCACCCCGCGCGGCGACGCCGGCCCCGGCGACGCCGGCCCCGGCGACGCCGGCCCCGGCGCCGACGGCCGTCAGCGCCGGATGCGGCCTGAAGCGTCCCCGGCGAGCAGCGTCTCCACCTCGTCGCTCGCGACGAGATTGAAATCCCCCGGGATTGAGTGCTTGAGGCAGGACGCGGCGGCCGCGAACTCCACCCGGCGGAGCGGGTCGAACCCGGCCAGCGTCCCATGGATGAGCGCGCCCGCGAACGCGTCACCGGCACCGATGCGGTCGATCACCGGATCGATGTCATACGTCCGGCTGACGGCGGTCTCGCCGTCCGCGTGGAGCAGCGCCGACCATCGGTTCCTGGACGCCGACAGGCTCTCGCGGAGCGTGGTCGCCACGTCCCGCACGCCAAGCGACCCGGTGAGCTGCCGGGCGACCGACGCGTAGCCATCACGCACGAGCCGTCCGGTCGTCACGTCGCTGTCCGCAGCCCGGATCCCGAACAGCAGGGCCACGTCCTCCTCGTTGCTGATGAGCAGGTCGATCCCCTCCACCAGCCGGGCCAGGACCCGGCCGGCCTCGTCCGCCGACCACAGCTTGGATCGATAGTTCAGGTCGCAGCTCACGCCGATGCCGCGAGCGCGGGCGGTCGCCAGGCCCACCTCGAGCGCCGCGACCACGCCTGCTCCCGACGCCGGGGCCGTGCCCGAGAAATGGAGCCAGTCGGCGCCATCGAGGATGGTCTCCCAGTCGTAGTCCGCGGGACCGGACGTGGCGAACGCGCTGCCTGCTCGGTCATAGGTGACCGTGGAGGGCCGCTGCGCGGCGCCGGGCTCCACGTAGAACAGGCCCAGCCGGTCACCGCCCCGTCCCACGTGGGAGACATCGACACCATACCGGCGGAGGTAGCCCAGGCACGCATCGCCCAGGGCGTGGTCCGGGACCCGCGACACGACGGCGGCGTGATGCCCGAAGTTCACGAGCGACACCCCGGCGTTCGCCTCGGCGCCGGTGAACCGGACCTCCAGGGCGGCTGCCTGCGTCAGGCGCCCCAGATCGGGGACATCCAGGCGCAGCAGCAGGTCGCCGAACAGGACGACCCGTCGCCGGCCGTCCATCAGCGGGCGGTGGGCACGGGCCCCCTCCGGGCGGCGGCCACCACGTCGCGGAAGGCGCGGGCGTTGGCGGAGATCCGCGGGAGGTCGGGCGGCTGACCGGGCACGAGCTCCACGAGCGCCTTGCCGACGCCCACCGCGAGCGCGCCCGCGGCGATGTAGTCCGGCGCCGTCACGAGGTCCACGTTGCCCGTGGGCACGAGGCGGACCTGGGGGAGTGGCGCGAGCACATCCCGGAAGTACGCGGGTGTGGCCACGCGCCCCGGGAACACCTTGACCGCGGTGGCGCCCGCCCGCCATGCGGTGAGGATCTCCGTGGGCGTGAGGGCGCCGGGAATGTAGGCCCGGTCGAACATGCGGCACGTCTGAGCGACCTCCGCGTCGAACGTGGGAGCCACGATGAACGCCGCTCCAGCGAGGATGGCGAGGCGCGCGGTGACGGCGTCCAGCACGGTCCCGGCTCCGATGGCCGCGTTGTCTCCCAGGGCCCGCGACGCCTCCCGGATGACATCGAGCGCGTCGGGGACGGTCATCGTGATCTCAACGAGCGGCACGCCGGCACGCCCGAGGGTGGCGGCGACCGCCACGAGGTCATCCGGGGCCGTGGTCCGGATGATGGCCACCAGGCCGGTCTCCTCCAGCAGGCGCGAGATGGCCACGCTCGACATCCCTGCGCCCGTGGTCACGACGACCTCCTGTGCTCGCTGTCCGGCCCGGTCCACTGCCCGCTGTCCGGTCCGGTCCACCGGCGCGGCTCGCTGCTGGCTCGAATGCTAGCATGGTAGTACACGATCAGGCACAGCGCGCGGCCGGGTGGGATCGTGCCCGTGCGTCGCGTGCGTGGCCACGGGAGCGGGCACTATGGTCGCTGCACAGGAAGGGACTCCAGATGAAGGGGCGAGACGGATGACCGAGCAGGACGGTCCCGGGCCGGGCGGGACCGACGACCCGGGCCGTGTGCGGTACGAGGAGTCCGGCGCGATCGCGCACATCATCCTCGACCGCCCCACGAAGCTGAACGCCCTGAACGTCACGATGTTCGAGGGGCTCATCGACGCACTCGGGGCGGCGGCTGCAAGCCCCGCGGTGCGCGTCTGCATCCTGCGCGGCACCTGGCGCGCCTTCGCCGCGGGGGCGGACATCGACCTGTACCAGGGGACGCCCACCGCGGCCATCCGTGCGTTCATGGAGCTGGGTCGGCGGGCCACGGACGCGCTCGTGGGCTGCCCGCATCCGGTGATCGCGTCGGTCCACGGCTATGCCCTCGGCGGCGGGCTGGAGCTCGCGCTGGCCTGCGACCTCATCGTGGCCGCGGAGTCCACCCGGCTGGGGCTGCCGGAGGTCACCCTCGGCCTGATGCCGGGCGGCGGTGGGACGCAGCGGCTGCCGCGGCTGATCGGCCGCTCCCGCGCCAACGACCTGCTGATGACGGGTCGATCCATCACGGCCACGGAGGCGCTCGACTGGGGCCTCATCAACCGGGTCGCACCGGACGACGGGCTGATGGAGGCGACCGAGGAGCTGGCCGCGGTCATCGCCCGTCGCGCCCCGATCGCGGTGACGACCGGCAAGCGCCTGGTGGTGGATGGGCTGGAGCAGCCGCTCTCGATCGCCCTGGGCCATGAGCGGGAGTCGACGCTGCACCTGTATGCCACCGACGACGCCAAGGAGGGGATCGACGCGTTCGTCGAGAAGCGAAAGCCCACGTTCCATGGTCGGTGATCCCGCCGGCGGCTCCGACATCGTCCTGCGCGGCATCTCCTGGGACCACCCTCGCGCGACCCGGCCACTCCAGGCCACCCTGGCGGAGTACGCCTCGATCGCACCCGGCGTCCGGGTGGAGTGGCACACGCGGTCGCTGCTGGGGTTCGCGGATGACGACCTGGAGGCGCTCGCTTCCCGCTTCGACCTGCTGCTCATCGATCATCCGTTCGTGGGCGACGCGGCGGCAGGCGGCGCGTTCCTGCCCCTGGACGAGCTGCTGCCGGCGGACGTCCTCGCCGAGCGGGCGGAGCGGAGCGTCGGCCCGAGCCACGCCAGCTACACCCTGGACGGGCGGCAGTGGGCGCTCGCCATCGACGCGGCGGCGCTCGTCTCGGTGATGCATCCGGCCTGCGGTGCGGAGCCCATGCCGCGGACCTGGGACCAGGTGCTCACCCTGGCGGGACGACTCCACCGGGAGGGTCGCCGGTTCGCCGTGCCGCTGGTGCCCACCGACCTGGTCCCGTCGTTCTACGCGATCGCGAACGCGCACCACGTGCCGCTCTTCGCGTCCCTCGATCGCGTGGCCGCGGTCGAGGATGCGCGACCGGTCCTGGACCTGATGGCGCGCCTGCGCGACCTGTCGCATCCGGACGCGCTGGGCTGGAACCCGCCCACGCTGCTCGATCGGATGCTGGAGGGCATGGTCCACTACTCGCCCATGCTGTTCGGGTACTCGAACTACGCCCGGGCCACGCTGGGTGCCGGGGCGCTCCGCTTCGGGGACCTGCCGACCGTGTCCGGCGATGCGCGCGGCAGCTGCCTGGGGGGTGCCGGGATCGCGGTCTCCGCGAGTTCGGCCGCACCCGGCATCGCCGCCGCGTACGCCGCGTGGCTGACGAGCGCCGAGGTCCAGGCGGGGGAGTACGTCCGCGCGGGCGGCCAGCCCGGACGGATCGAGGCCTGGACCGACCCCGACACCGATCGTGCGTGTGGCGGATTCTTCAGCGGCACACTCGCGACACTCCAGGGCGCGTGGGTCCGTCCCAGGGTCGCCGGATACCAGGCCTTCCAGATCGACGCCTGTCGGGTGCTTCGTGTGTTCATCGAGGGCCTGGAGACCGCCGATGGGACCATGGATCGCCTCAATGACCTGTGGCGGGATCTGCGGACGGGCGCCGCTCGCTGACCGCCTGATCTGTCGCGCCTGCCGGCGGGCCGGTGAGCGGCCATGACCGCCCTGGCGAGCCCCTCGCCACGTCGATTCGGGCCGGCAGCCGGACGAGACCGACCGGACCTGCCCATCCGGTCCATGGAGCGGCCCGGATCGACCTGCCGCGCACCGATCGGGTCGATCATGGCCGCTGGCCGGCCATGGGGTCGGCGGCACCTGCTGCGGTGATGCTCGTGTTCGTGGTCCGGATCGCCGTCAGCTGAGGGATCTCGATCCCGACGGTCGGGTCAGCCGGGCTCCCGGAACGGGTTCTCCACGCGGATGCCGCGGTAGTCGGTCGCATCATCGAGATCTTCCGACAGCACCACGCTGCAACCCAGGGCGCGTCCAGCCTCCAGGATGGCCGCATCCCAGAGGGAGACCCCGAATCTCGCGCGTGCGGCCAGGGCCGCCTGCATCACCTCGACGGTCGTGGCCTGAACCGGGAACCGGCACCACGCCTCGACCAGTCCGGCCGCCTGTTCGTGCGTCAAGGCGTCCGCGCGACTCGTCCGCGTCGCCTGGACGTAGAACTCCTGGAGGACCTGGACCGAGAGACCGATGTCCCCGGTGCTGATGATCTCCGTCGCGCGGGTCGCCTTGTGGCGCTCGGATGGGTCGCGTGAGATCGCATACAGCAGGACGTTCGTGTCAACGAAGCGCACGGTCGTGCACCTCGTCACGCGTCCGCCGATCGGCTGCACGGAAGTGCGTGATCTGGGCCCGGATGCGAGCCTCCTGAGCCTCCAGCCGTTCGAAGGCGTCGTCCGCGCCCGCGAGGGAGCGCAGATACGCGGTCACGAGTCCGCTGACGGACCGACCCTCCTCCGCCGCGCGGATGCGTGCCGCCCGATAGACACCATCAGGCACGGACACGGTGATGTTCCTCACCGCATCACAGTATCACAGAATCTGTGGGTCACAGGCGAGGGTGGGGCGCGGGCCGGGGCGTGAGACGCCGCGTGAGCCGGCGCGGGCCGGGGCGTGAGACGCCGCGTGAGCCGGCGCGGGCCGGGGCGTGAGACGCCGCGTGAGCCGGCGCGGGCCTCTGAGCGGACATGACCGACATGAACCGGGGCTGGGCGTGCAGCCTGGACCGATCATCGGCCGCGATCGCACCGAGTCTGTCCGTGTGGGCCGGGCAGCGGCCCGGGACAACGAGTTCCGGACCGCGATCGGCGGGCATGGCCGCTCATCGGACCGCGCGCATCGTTCAGCGACCATCCCCGTCCAGCGCCTCGACCACCAGCCAGGTGAGGTCGGCGGGGATGAGCCACCAGCCGCCCCACCACCCGAACAGGAACAGCACCGGCAGCAGGATGAGCGCGGCCGACATCCGCAGCGTGCGCGTGGTCAGGATGGCGCGGCCCGCCAGCCAGCCGATGACGATGACGACTCCCCAGGCGAGGATGAACGGCCACAGCGATGGCTCGTTCGCCAGCGGCAGCGCCAGGCAGACGATGGCGACGATCCACGGCAGCAGCCGGAGGCGCGACATGACGGATCCAGCATATGGCCGGGCGCCCCGACCTGCCATCGCCGGTGTCGCCTCTCGCCGGTGTCGCCTCTCGCCGGTGACCATCCCGACTAGAATCCGACGGTGAGGCTGCAGGGCCGGCGTCCGGGCGACCAGCGGGTCCGCATCGCGCGCATCCGACCGGACGAGTACGCCATCGCCGCCCCGGCCCGGATCCGCCGCCCGCCGCCCCCGGCGCTGCTGCTCACGGTCGGGTTCCTGGTGCTCATCGCGGTCGGCACGCTGCTGCTGATGCTGCCCATCTCGCGCCATGACGGTGCGTGGGGCGATCCGCTCGTGGCGCTGTTCACGGCCACCTCTGCGACGTGCGTCACGGGACTCGTGGTCGTCGACACGGCCGACACCTGGAGCGGTTTCGGGCAGCTCGTGATGCTGCTGCTGATGCAGGCCGGCGGGTTCGGCATCATGACCGGCTCCACGCTGCTGCTGTCGCTCCTGCTGCGCCGCGGCAGTCGCCTGCGCGACCGGGTCCTGGTCCAGGAGACCGCGGGCGTGCCCCACCTGGGCGATGTGACCCGGGTGATGCGCCAGATCGCCTGGTTCACGCTGATCGTGGAGGCGTCCGCCGCGATCATCCTGGCCCTCGCGTTCTGGGGCCGCGGTGCCGTGGGCGATCCGCTGGCGGCCGCCTGGTGGGGCACGTTCCACTCGGTGTCCGCGTTCAACAACGCGGGGTTCGACCTGGTGGGCGGATTCCAGAGCCTCGCCCCGTTCCGGGACGATCCGATCATCCTGGGCACGATCGGCACCACCCTGGTGCTGGGCGGACTGGGGTTCGCGATCGTCGCGGATGGCGTGGTGGTGAGGCGCTGGGCGCGCCTGGCGCTGGAGACCAAGGTGGTGCTCCTGACCACGGCCGCTCTGCTGCTGGTGGGCGCCCTCGTGTTCGCGGTGCTGGAGTGGAACAACCCGGCCATCCTGGGCACGCTGCCCGCGGAGCAGCGCCCCCTCAACGCGCTGTTCGAGGCGACCACGCTGCGCACGGCCGGGTTCAGCACCATGCCGACGGGCGCCCTCACGGAGCCCACGCTGTTCCTGGTGATGGCCCTCATGTTCATCGGCGGCGCCTCGGGGTCCACCGCGGGCGGCATCAAGGTGAACACGTTCAGCCTGCTGCTGATGAGCATCATCGGCACCGCGCGCGGGCGGTCGTTCGCCTCCGCGTTCGGGCGTCGGGTGGGCCAGGACCTGGTCGACCGGGCGCTCGCCATCGCGCTGCTGGGCGTGGGCGCGGTGTTCGTGGTCGGGTTCCTGCTCGCCCTCGCCAGCGATGCGTCGTTCGTCCAGGTGCTGTTCGAGGGGGTGTCGGCGCTGGGCACGGTGGGTGCGAGCACGGGCATCACGCCGGGTGAGCCGCCGGCCGCCCAGCTGATCCTCATCCTGGCCATGTTCGCGGGGCGGCTGGGACCGCTCACACTGGTGCTGGCGTTCGCCTCGCGCCAGCGCACCGGCCCGTTCCGGCCGGCCATGGAATCGATGCGCATCGGATGAGGGGGTCATGAAGCAGCAGGTCCTGGTCGTCGGCCTGGGTCGATTCGGGTCGTCGGTCGCGCGCGAGCTCCACGAGCTGGGTCACGAGGTGATGGCCATCGACCGGAACGAGCGGGCGGTCAACGAGATCGCGCCCCACGTCACCCATGCGCTCCAGCTGGACGCGTCGGACGTGGCGGCCCTGGAGGCGGCCGGCGCCGCGGAGTTCCCGCACGCCATCGTGTCCATCTCCAGCACCGTGGACGCGAGCATCTTCGCGGTGATGGCGCTCAAGAACCTGGGCGTGCGCAACGTCATCGCCAAGGCCGCGAACGACCTGCACGCGTCGATCCTGGTCCGCCTGGGCGCGAGCCGGGTGGTCCTGCCGGAGCGCGAGATGGGGGAGCGGGTGGCCCACACCTTCACCATCCCGAGCGTCATCGACTACCTGGACCTGGGTCCCCGCTTCGGCATCGCCAAGGTCAGGCCACCGGCCGACTGGGTGGGTCGGACGCTCGCGCAGATCGATCTGCCGGGCACCATGAAGCTGACCCCGATCGCCATCAGCAGGCCCGGCAAGGTGACCGTGAACCCCCACAGCAGCGAGCCGGTGGGCGCCCACGATGTGCTCGTGGTGGTCGGCCTGGACGAGCGACTCGAGCAGCTCCAGGAGCGCACGACCGGCTGACGATCGCCTGCGTCCCGTGGGAGATGTGCTGTGGGTCGCCGAGGCGGACGACCGGGGACTCGCCGGCATTCGTCGCGAGCCTGCCGTGATCCGAGGACGGTCCGGTCGCCGGGCCCGCCTGTCCCCGGGCCCGCCTGTCCCCGGCAGTCGAGCGTCACGGCGCGTCTCCCCCACGGACCGTCCGAGGATGCCTTGACATGCCGGAATAGACTCGCGCCATGACTCAAGTACCGTCCGGTTGTGGCCCGCTCCTCGGCGGCGCCCTGACCCTGCTCGTCCTCGTCGCTCTGCTCATCGTGGTGATCGCGCTCTAGGATTCGGATCGGCCTTCGACCGGCCCCCGGAGACGCAGGCGGTCCATCGGCGCATCGTCGACTTGTCGTGCTGGCGTGCTTGTCAGCGCGGGCCGTGATGACCGTGCCGAAGCGACACGCCAGCTCCGGTGGCGCACGGTGCCTGCGACGCGTCTCGTCGGGACGGTCGCTTCGCCGCCGTCGACGGCCGCCCGGTCGAGCTGACCGGTGACCATGCCATCCGATCAGGGTCCAGCCGCGGCGTCTGAGAGATCGGCCGCGCACCCTGGTCGTCCGTCGCGCTTTCGGCCGAGCCCGTTCCGGCCCCGGAACCCACATCAGGCCGTCCGGGAGCAGCTGAGCCGCCAGGACCGCATCGCGCTCGGCATCACCCGAGCCGTCGGGACGATGTGGATGGTGTACGCCTTCGCCCTGGCCATGGCCGGGTGGATGCTGCTCCAGGCGATCCTGGGGGAGCAGGCGTTCGACCCCTACCCATTCGCGTTCCTGCTGTTCCTGGGCAACATCATCCAGCTGCTGCTGATGCCCCTGATCATGGTCGGTCAGAATCTCGCCAGCCGCCACTCGGAAGCCCGCGCCGCGGAGGAGTTCGAGACGGTTGGCAAGACCTTCCACGACCTGGAGGCCGTCCTTGCCCACCTGGATGCGCAGGACCAGGAGCTGCTGCGCCAGACGCGCCTGCTGCTGAGCCTCGTCGAGCGGGTGGTCCCCGCCGAGGAGCGGGCGAGCCTGCTCGGCGATCCGGCGTCACCGGAGCGTGCCGATGACCGGCGCCCGAGCCCCGAGCGGTGACGGCCGGGTCTTCCCCTGGCCGGCTGGACCGCCTCCGCGCCGGGACCGCCTCCGTGCCGGGATCGCCGCCGGGATCGCCGCCGGGAGTGCCGCCGGGTGTCAGTGCGCGACGGGTTCGCCGACCAGGAGGGCGACGATGGTCTCGACGGGCAGGCTCGTGCGGGTCGCCACGAGCCGCGCGATGCGCCACGGGTCGCCGTGGGTGCGGCGGAGGCGAGCATGGTCCAGGCCGGGCCAGATCGCCAGGGCTCGACGCTGATACCGTGAGACCGCGCGGGCCGGGTCCGTCGGACCGTCGTTCCAGTCGGAGATGAAGTCGTGATCCCAGGGTCCGCTCATGGGTGCCTCCAGCGGGTGGGTGAGACGCCGAGGATGGTCGGAGCGCCTGAGATCCCGCTGAGAGCGGGCATGGGCGCAGGTGCGCCGCGGCGGGCCGACGCATGAGGGCCGACGCATGACGTCCGCTGCCAGCGGTGACACCATGATGCGGGCGCCCGGCGGGCCCGGCATCCCACCCTCCTGGACCAGCAGCGCCAAGGACGCCGTGGGCACCGCGCTCGGCGTGGGCAGGCTCTGGTTCACGGTGGGCCACGGCATCGTCAACGAGGTCTACTGGCCCGCGGTCGACCATCCCCAGCTGCGGGACCTGGGGTTCCTCGTGGCCGATGGCGCCGGGTTCTGGGCGGAGGTGAAGCGGCTCCCCGATCGCACGGTCCGGACCGAGGCGCCCGGTGTGCCGGCCGTGGTCTCGGAGTTCACGCACCCGCGCTTCCGGCTGTCGGTCCGGATGTGCGCCTCGACCGTCCGTGATGTCCTTGTCCTGGAGGCGGACCTCCGGTCGCGGGATGGGTCACGGCTGTCCCTGTACCCGCTCATCGCGCCGCACCTCGGGCGGACCGGCACGGACAACACGGCGCGCGTCATCGTTGGCCCCCTGGGACCGGCGGTCGTCGCGGAGCGCGCGCCGTACGCCCTCGCGCTCGTCGCGTCTCCAGCCCCGTCCCGTGCGTCGGTGGGGTACGTGGGCGCCTCCGACGGATGGCAGGACTTCGCCCGGAACGGCGCGATGACCTGGTGCCACGCGCGCGCCGAGCGGGGCAACGTGGCGGGCATGCTGGAGCTTCCCGCGGAGGGCCCCGTGACCATGGCCCTCGGGTTCGGCGGTCGCGTGGAGCAGGCCGTCGCGGTCGCCGCGGCCGCCCTCCAGGAGCCGTTCCAGCGGCACTGGCGCGGCGCGCTCGATTCGTGGCGCGGCTTCCAGGACACCCTGCGGCCCCCTGCGCTCCCCGACGACCTGGAGCGCCTCTATCGCACCTCGGCCGCGGTCCTGCGCTGCCATGAGGACCGGGCCGCGCCGGGCGCGCACATCGCGAGCCTGTCGATCCCCTGGGGCGACTCGAGCGACGACCCGGGCGGCTATCACCTGGTCTGGTCGCGCGACCTCGTGGAGTGCGCGGGTGCCCTCCTGGCCATCGGGGACGTCGCCTCCGCGGCGCGCGTGTTCGCCTACCTCGCCGCGACCCAGCTGCCGGACGGCTCTTGGCCCCAGAACCAGTGGGTGGACGGGCGCGCCTACTGGTCGGGACGCCAGCTCGACGAGACGGCGTTCCCGGTGCTGCTCGCGGGCGCGCTCCGGCGGGCGGGCGCCCTGGCACCGTCTGCCGACGGGCAACCGGCGCTGCTCGACCCGGAGGCGGTCGCCCGCGTGGTGGAGGGAGCCGTCCGGTTCCTGGTGCGCAGCGGACCCGCCACCGGACAGGACCGCTGGGAGGAGGACGCGGGCCTCGTCCCGTCGACCCTGGCGCCGGTGGTGGCGGCCCTCGTCGTGGGTGCCGGGTTCCTCGCCGATCCGGCGGCCGGGGCCGCCCTGGAGGTCGCCGACGACTGGAACGCGGGCATCGAGCGCTGGACGTACGCGGCGGACACGCCGCTCGCGCGGGCCGCGGGGGTGGACGGGACCTACCTCCGGGTGACGTCCGCCGCGGTGCTGTCGGGCGCGCCGCTGGACACCGAGGTGGCCGTCCGGAACCGCGCCGGGGAGGCCGCCCGCACCCCGGCCACGGAGATGGTGTCGCCGGACGTGCTCGCGCTGGTGCGCTTCGGCCTCCGCCGCGCTGACGACCCCCGGATCCTGGCCACGCTCGCGGTGGTGGACGCCACGCTCCGGACCGACACGCCCGGCGGCCCGGTGTGGCATCGCTACAGCGGCGACGGCTATGGCGAGACCGAGGACGGCGGACCGTACCGAGGCGTGGGGATCGGGCGCGGCTGGCCATTGCTGAGCGGCGAGCGAGGGCACCATGCGGTGGCGGCCGGGCTCGATGCGCTGCCCTACCTGCGGGCGATGGCGGCCACGGCGGCGGGCGCGGGCATGCTCCCCGAGCAGGTCTGGGACGCGCCGGACATCCCCGCCGCGGGCCTTCGGGCGGGTCGCCCCACCGGATCGGCGATGCCCCTGGCGTGGGCGCATGCGGAGTTCCTGAAGCTGTGCCACTCGTGGGCGGCTGGATCGATCGTGGACCTGCCCGACACGGTGTGGGGCCGATGGCAGGGCCGGGTGCCGGAGCCCCGCCGGACGGTCTGGAGGCTGGACCGGTCCGTATCGATGCTGCCGCCCGGGCACACGCTGCGGATCGAGCTGCTCGCGCCCGCGCGGGTGCACCTCACCTTCGATGCGTGGGCGACCTCGCGGGACCTCGACGCGCGAGACACCGGGATCGGGCTGTGGGTCGTGGACGTGCCTGTGCCCGCATCGACCCGCGTGCCCGGTGCGGCGATCACCTTCACCGTCCACTGGTCCGCGCCGGAGGGCTGGCTCGGTCGGGACGTGACGATCCCGGTCGTCGCACCGCAGGGGTGACGCGCCGGCGTGGTGGCGGGCCGTGGGCGGTCCCGGCCCGCGCGGTTGGCACGTGCGTCAGTCCGGTGGTGCGTCCTGTGCACATGGGTCGCCCGCGCCCGCGCCCGCGTGCCCCCGCGCGTCCAGCGCCCAGCTCCCCCGCGCGCCCCCGCGTCAGCCCCCCCGCGCCCCCGCGTCATCCCCGATGCGACGTCCGTTGTCAGCCATCGGTCGCCCGCGCATACTCTGACGCGGACCGGGTCGCCATCCCGCGTGATCTCGTCCGAGCCGGCCCCCATCCATCCACGCCTGGACCGTCCCGAACGGCCCAGGAGCCGCATGGTCCGGGGAGGCGACACCGCACGTGACGGAGACGAACGCGGAATCCGCTGCCCTCGTCGGGCGCGAGGCGGAGCGAGCGGCCGTCGCTGCATTCCTGGACGCGATTCCCGCCGGGACGGCCCGTGCCCTGGTGCTTGTCGGCGACGCGGGCATCGGCAAGTCCGCCATCTGGCTCCAGGCCCTCGATGACGCATGCCGGCGGGGGCACCGGGTGCTGCGCTGCCGGCCGACCGAGCTGGAGGCCGCGCTGCCGTTCGTGTCGCTGGGCGACCTCCTGGAGCCGGTCATCGATGTGCCGTCGCCGATGCTCGGCCCGCGTCAGCGGAGGGTCCTCGGGATGGCGCTCGCGCGGATCGAGCCCACCGAGGCGCTCGAGCGTCTCGCTGTCGCCCGCGCGACGCTCGCCCTGCTGCGCGGCGTCACGGCCGATGGTCCGACCGTCCTCGCCATCGACGATCTCCAGTGGCTCGATGCGCCGAGCGCGTCGGTCCTTGGGTTCGCCCTGCGCCGCCTCGGGGACCATCCCCTCGGCGTGATCGCCACGCGACGGTCCGGCGCTGTCGCATCGCTGCTGGATCTCGACGGCCTGTTCGTCGGACCGTCCTCGGTGGTGCCCGTGGGCCCCCTGGGGGTCGACGACATCGACCGGCTTCTGCGGGAGCGGATCGGCCTGGGCATGCCTCGACCGCGCCTGCTGGAGCTGGTCCGGATCTCCGGCGGGAACCCGTTGTTCGCCCTCGAGGTCGCCCGCGCCGCCGCGGAGTCGCCCGGCCCCTCCACCTCGACCGACCCGACCGACCTGACGGTCCCGGCCGCCCGGACCCCGACGCCGGGACCGGGCGGCACCGCCGCGTTCACGGTTCCCGACGCCCTCGCGACCCTGCTCCGACACAGGATCGCCGGCCGATCTGCGGAGGCGGCCGATGCGCTGCTGCTGGCCGCCATCGCCGCACAGCCGACGCCCGACCTGATCGAGCGGGCTGCGGGCACATCGGTCGGCCTGACCGAGTCCGTGCGTGCGGGGATCCTGGAGTCCGACCGCGAGCGCCTCCGGTTCGCCCATCCGCTGCTGGCCCAGGTCGTGGCTGATTCCGCGCTGCCGTCGCAGCGTCGGGCCGCGCATCGCCGTCTGGCCGTGGCTGCGACCGATGCCGAGGAGCGAGCGCGTCACCTGGCGCTCGGCGCGGAGGGGCCATCCGAGACCGTGGCCCAGGAGGTGGAGACCGCGGCAGCCACCGCGGCGGCACGCGGGGCTCCGGAGTCAGCGGCCGAGCTGGCCGAGCACGCGGCCCGCCTGACCTCGCCATCGGACGAGACCCATCGGCGACGACGCCTGGCGAAGGCCGCCGATCACCACGCCGCCGCAGGCGATCCGGCGCGGGCCAGGGAGATCCTCGAGGGCCTGATCGCCTCGCTCGAGGCCGGGCACGAGCGGGCGGACCTGCTGTGGCAGCTCGCGGGAATGGTGGGCGACGACCTCGGGGCATCGATCGGGCTGTGCGAACAGGCGCTCGACGAGGTGGGTGATGCCGCGGCCATCGAAGGCCAGATCCACACGGCCCTCGGGGTCTTCACCTGGCTGGCGGGTGACCTGGCGCGGTCCGTGCGACACATCCGCGCTGCCGTGGACGCGGCGACGCGCGCGGGTGACGACCTCCTGCTCGCGGTCTCCCTGGGCGAGCTGTGCTATGCCGAGACCCTGCTCGGTCGATCCCATCGCGCAGAGGACATGGAGCGGGCACTGGAGCTCGAGCGACGGCTGGCCTCGTTCCCGGCCAACCTTCGGCCCAGCTTCCAACTTGGGATCATCCGGATGATCACGGACGACCCTGATGGCGCGCGGCCGCTGCTGCAGGCGGAGCTCGATCGACACCTGGGCGACGGCGACGAGGCGACCCGGATCGGCGTCCTGTTCCGGCTGACCGAGCTGGACCTGCGGGTCGGGGCGTGGGCCGCGGCGCGACGGCGCGCGGACGAGGCCCTCGTGGTGTGCCTCCGGTCGGGCATCGAGCAGGAGCAGAGCGTGATCCTGACGATGCGGGCGCTGGTGCGGGCGCACCTCGGCGACCTGCCCACCGCACACGCCGACGCGACCCGGGCGCTCGCGATCGCCGAGGCGGCCGGCGATCATGTGGTCGCGATCCGCGCCCGTGGCACGCTCGGCTTCATCGAGCTCTCCCGCGGCGACCCGGCGGCGGCGCTGGTGCACCTCAGCCCGGCTGGCAGGGAGCTTCGGGCGCTCGACATGGGCGAGCTGTCGATCTCGGCCGTCGTCCACAACGAGGCGGAGGCGCTGGTCGCCCTCGGACGCCTCGCCGAGGCGGAGGAGGTGCTCGGGTTCATCGAGCGCATGGGCCGCCCGATGTCCCGAGCGTGGCACGCCTCGGTCGCCGCACGGGGGCGGGCGCTCGTGGCGGCCAGTCGTGGAGACGAGGGGCAGGCTCGGTCCATGATCGCCACCGCGCTGGAGCACCACCGTCGCCTGCCGCAGCCGTTCGAGCTCGGGCGGAGCCTGCTCGTCCAGGGCCAGATCGAGCGTCGCGCCAGGCAGAGGGCACAGGCTCGACAGGCTCTCATCGGGGCGCTCGACCTGTTCGATGGGCTGGGTGCACCGCTGTGGGCGGAGAAGGCGGCCGAGGAGCTGGCGCGGATCCCCGGGCGCGGGCCGGGAGGCGCCGACCTGACGGAGACCGAGCGACGGGTGGCGGAGCTGGTGGCCGGGGGCCTGTCCAACAAGGAGGTCGCCGCGCAGCTGTTCATCTCGGTCCGGACGGTGGAGGCGAACCTGTCCCGGGTGTACGCCAAGCTCAGCGTGCGCTCCCGGACGGAGCTCGCCATCCGACTGGGCCCCAGACTCCCCGGCTCTCGCGATCAGAAGGGTGTGGATTCCCCCGATTGAATGCGGCCTCCCTGGCTCGCAGCGTGACCGTGTGCCGCCTTGGCACGTGATGGAGCAGGGGGTTTCCGATGACGAGGATGTGTTCGCGGGCGCTGCATGCGGTCGCGCTCGCGCTGGTGCTCTTGTTCGGTGGGGTGGTGCCGGCAACGGCGGCGGTCTTCGGCCCCCCGGACTTCACATGGACCGTCGATGCGGACGGCCTGGGGTCCTTCGACGCGTGTGCTTCCAACGGCGGCGTCGTGGACTTCATCGACCAGTACCACTGGATGATCCAGCGGTTGACCGAACCCGGTCCCTCGGATCGCGTGTACGAGGAGGTCATCCACAGGGATCACACGGGGGGCGCCTCGGTGTGCGACGACTTCCGTTATCGGTTCCCGGTGACCGGCATCTACCGGGTGAGGCTCGGCATGACGGTGGCCACGGGGGAGAAGGAGTGGGTCATCCACGACGTTACTGTGACCCTCCCCCTGGCCGACCTGGGCGTGGAGGCGGCCGCCGGCGACCCCACCGCGGTCGCGGGGGCGCCGGTGACGTTCACCGTGACGCTCACCAACCACGGGCCGGACGCCGCGTCCGGCGTGTGGCTCGGGAGCCAGCCCATGCCGGGGGGGACGGGGGGCGCCTGGGACGTCGCGGACGCCGGCGGCATGGCCTGCTCGACGGGGGCGGACTGGCGCTGGTCGTGCGCCGTGGGCTCGATCGGCGCGGGGAAGACGCGCGTGGTGCGCCTCTCGGGGAGCCTCCCCGGGCCGGGCACCCTGTCCCTCCACGCGGCCGCGTCCTCCGACACCGCCGACCCGGAACCGGGCAACGACGGCGCCGACGCCTCCGCGACGGTCCGGGCGCCGCTGGCCGACCTGGGCGTGGAGGCGGCCGCCGACGACCCCACCGCGGTCGCGGGGGCGCCGGTGACGTTCACCGTGACGCTCACCAACCACGGGCCGGACGCCGCGTCCGGCGTGTGGCTCGGGAGCCAGCCCATGCCGGGG
>DAOTUU010000016.1:0-8603 GCA_034436555.1 Chloroflexota bacterium
GACCGGCGTAGCATCGACGGTCGTGCTCGCTCGCGTCGCGGGTGCACGCGCACGTGGATCGGAGGTCGAGGATGCCTCGACTGGGGTGGCACATCGCCCAGGGCGCCCGTGGCGTCGCGCTGGCGGTGGGTCTCGCGCTCGTCGTCTCGGGACCCGCCCTGGGGGCGCATCAGATCGCCCACACAGGTCATCCCGGTGGCTGGGGCATCGTGGACCGGGCGGCCGAGCCGGGCGCCAAGTGCTCCTATGTGGGTGGGGGCGCGGCCGGCACCATCTATCTGACGGGCATCAAGCTGCTGCACGACGTGGGGATGACCGGGGTCCACACCGCGCTCCGGCCGGTGGGCTATCGGCCCATCGTCCAGCATCGCGAGGGTGGTGCGTGGGTCACCGTCCGTCGCGGGACGCTCATCACGGGACAGGCCTCCAGGAGCCACCGCGTCACGCTGCCGCACATCCGCACGGCCGTGCCGGTGGTGTCGTCCCCGAAGCGCTTCCGGCTGCTCGTGCGGTTGTACTGGTTCCGCGGCGACGCGACCGTGGAGGCGACGCGGACCTTGGTCATCGACTCCTACGCGCGGACGATCCGTCCGGGCGTCGCCTCGAGTTGCGACGCCGCGGTCAGCGACCTGGGCTGACCGACCGCGGCGCAGGTTTCGGGGCGGTCACCCACCCGGCCGACGTCCCGAGGCACCGCCGGACCGGCCGTTGGCCCCCATCCCGGCCGGCTCGCGTCCTGATTCTTGGTCGGCCCTCAGCCCGCTCACCCCGAATCTGGGCGGAGGGACGGGGGACGTACCGGCCCTCGGCGGGTTGCCCGGACACCCGCGCACTGCCCACCCGGAATCCGGGCGGACGGACGAGGGACGCCCCGCTGGGCATGGCCGGACCCCCTCCTGGCCGTCCCGACGCGCGCCTGCGGCCCGGGTCTGTGCCCGTGCGCCGTCGTCCTGCCCACGTCCGGGGTCAGGCGACGAGGCGAGGGGGTCCCCGCCGCTGGCATCGCGGACACGCACCGTCGATACGCCCGATTTCTAGGTAGGGCGACCGAGCGCCCTGCCGACCCGGCCCTGGGCGTGGCACCGGCCCGACACGTGGCGCGCGGCCGCGCGGTTGGCGCTCCGGCGTTCGACGCAGACCCGGCGCTCAGCGCCGCCCGACACGCGACGCTCGGCACAGACCCGAGCGCCGGACGCACGGCGGCTCGCTCAGCCCTCGGTGATGGTCACCGACGTGATGGACACAGGGTCGTGGGGCCGGTCCTGCGCACCCGCGGGGGCCGTCGCGATCGCGTCCACGACCTCCTCGCCCGATGTCAGCTTGCCGAAGATGGTGTAGTTCGGTGGCAGCCGGTAGTCGGCGTGCATCACGAAGAACTGCGAGCCGTTGGTGTTCGGGCCGGCGTTGGCCATGGCCAACGTGCCCCGCGCGTACGACCGCTTGACCGGCTCGTCAGCGAACTTGTAGCCCGGGCCGCCGCGCCCCGTGCCCGTCGGGTCGCCGCCCGGGATCATGAAGCCGGAGATCGTCCGGTGGAAGATCACCCCGTCGTAGAAGCCGTCGCGCGCCAGGAACACGAAGTTGTTCACGGTGTTCGGGGCGTCGCCTGGGAACAGGTCCGCGACCATCGTCCCGGCGCTCGTCTCGATGGTGGCTGTGTACTTCCGCGCCGGGTCGATAGCCATGGCGGGTGGTGTGGGGTACTGCTTGGGCACGGCTGTCCTCCTTGTGTCGTTCCCGGGAGGGTAGCAGGAGAGGGCCACGGGCCGGCTTGCCGCTGCGGCGTCGGCGTCGCCAGATGCTGGTATGAACGTATGAAGCGCATCACCGTCAGCCTCCCCGACGAGCTCGCCGCGGCTCTCGCACGCGAGGCCGCTCGGCTGCGGGTCCCTGTCTCACAGGTCGCCCGAGAGGGCTTGGAGACCCGACTGGGGACCGTCAGGGAAGGGCGGATCCCGTTCGCGGCCGATCGGTCGGAGCGGTCAGCGCACCACGGCGCGCGACGTCGACGCGATCCTGGCAGTCGAATGGACCGCGCCGCGCATCGATGCTCGCGATCGTTGACGCGGGACCGCTCTATGCGGTCGCGGACGCGGACGACGACGATCATCATCGCTGTCTGACGGTCTTGGAGCGTCCGGACCTCCGCCTGGTGGTCCCGACGCTGGTGGTCGCGGAGGTCACATACCTTGTGGCGACCCGCCTGGGGCCGCGCGCGGAAGCCCAGTTCCTGCGAGGGCTCGGCTCTCTCGAGGTGGAGGGACCCACCTCGCGTGACTGGGACGCCATCGGTCACATGGTCGAGCGATACGCCGACTTCCCGCTCGGCGGCACGGAAGCCTCGGTCGCGGTGCTCGCGGACCGCCTGGGGACCGACCTGGTCATCACTCTGGACAGACGTCACTTCGGGGCCATCCGCTCGGCATCCGGGGGCTCCTACCGGCTGCTGCCTGACCTCTGACCAACCGTCGGTCGGAGCGGCCACCGCACCACGGCGCGCGACGCCCGAGGACGCCCGCAGCCCCGCCGCTCGGTCTACCCCATGGGCATGGGCTGCCAGAGTTCGATGGTGGTGCCCTCGGGATCGAGGATGTGCGCGAAGCGCCCGTTGGGCTGATCATCGATCCCCCGCAGCGGTTCGACACCCTGCGCCCGCGCCCGATCGAGCATGGCGTCGAGGTCGTCCACCGCGAGGTTGACCATGAGGTCCCGGGTGGACGGGGCGAAGTAGTCCGTGTCGGCGGGGAAGAACGACACGACCGTCGCCGCGCCCGGATGCGCCGCCATGGCGTCCGGCGTGAACACCACGCCCCCCCAGTCCAGCCACGCCACGCCCAGCACCCGCTCGTACCAGTCCCGCAGCGCCCCCGGGTCACGCGCCTTGACGAACACGCCACCGACACCCAGCACCCTGGTCATGACTCCCTCCGATCACGTGCCTCAGTCGAGGAACCGCACCCCCTGTGCGAGCCGGGTCTCCCCGGAGTAGTTGACGGTCGCGGTGGACCGACGGGCATACGCCTTCCAGGCATCCGACCCCGACTCCCTGCCGCCCCCCGTCTCCTTCTCGCCACCGAACGCGCCACCGATCTCGGCGCCCGACGTCCCGATGTTGACGTTGGCGATGCCGCAGTCGGACCCGCTGGCCGACAGGAACCGCTCCGCCTCCGCCTGGTCCTGGGTGAAGATGGCTGACGACAGGCCCTGGGGCACCTCGTTGTGGAGCGCCACGGCCTCCTCGAACGTGTCGTAGGCCAGGACGTACAGGATGGGCGCGAACGTCTCCTCGCGGACGACACCCGACTGGTCCGGCATCCGGACCAGCGCCGGCTCCACGTAGTACGCGCCCGGTTGTGCGTCCTTGTGTACACGCCTCCCACCGTGAACGATCGTGCCGCCCTCGGCCGCGGCACGCTCGAGGGCCTGCCGCTGAGCGTCGTAGGCGGCGCGGTCGATGAGCGGGCCCACCAGCGTGTCCGCCTCCGTGGGGCTGCCGATGGGCAGCCGGGCGAAGGCCTCCGCCACGCGGGCCACCACCCGCTCGAGGATCGAACGATGGACGATGAGCCGCCGGAGCGTGGTGCAGCGCTGCCCGGCCGTGCCGGCAGCGGCGAACACGATGGAGCGCACCGCGAGCTCGAGGTCCGCCGACGGTGCCACGATGGCGCCGTTGTTGCCACCCAGCTCGAGCAGGGCGCGACCGAACCGACCGGCGATGACGGGTGCGATCTCGCGGCCCATGCCCACCGACCCCGTCGCCGACACGAGCGCGACGCGCGGGTCCTCCACCAATCGCTGACCGCCGGCCCGGTCGGCGAGCACCAGCCGGTGGATGCCCTCGGGTGCCCCGACTTCGCGTGCCGCGCGCTCGAGCAGCGCACCCGAGCCCAGCGCACTGAGGCGCCCGGCGGCCGCGGGCTTCCAGACCACGGTGTCCCCCACGACCAGCGCGAGAGCGGCGTTCCAGGCATGGACCGCGACCGGGAAGTTGAAGGCCGTGATGATGCCCACGACGCCCAGGGGGTGCCATGTCTCGGCGAGCCGATGCCCCGGTCGCTCGGATGGGAGCGTCCGACCGAACAGCTGACGCGACTGGCCCACCGCCAGGTCGGCGATGTCGATCGCCTCCTGGACCTCGCCCTCCGCCTCGGAGCGGATCTTGCCCACCTCCGCGGTGACGAGCGTCGCGAGGTCCGCCTTGTGCTCGGCAAGCAACTGGCCCCAGCGCTTGACGAGGTGGCCACGCACAGGTGCCGGCACCTCGCGCCAGGCGAGGAACGCCTCGGCGGCGGTCGCGATCGCGGCATCCACGCGATCCGGGCCGTGTCGCGCCGTGTGTGCGATGACCTCGCCCGTGATGGGTGAGCGGACGGGCGCGTCCCCGGCCAGCGCGCCAGGGTCGACACCGATGGCCACGAGGGCGCGCCGGACCTCGTCAGCGATCGAGGCGGTGCTGGGGAACGTGCTCATGCGTCCATGGTGATGCGGATGCCCAGCGCCTGCTGGGCGGCCGTCAGCGAGGCGACCTGCTGGGTGTGATAGAGGACGGTCGGGTCGCTGATGGGCAGCCCGACGACATCTGACAGCCGTTCGAGGTCGTAGTGCGTGCCCGCCTGGTCATCATCCCGGGTGCCCTCATCGGTCAGGTTGGACTGGAAGATGCCCGCCGCCGAGCGGGGCAGGAAGTCCTCGTACACGATGGGCTCCGGGACCAGCACCCCGGACGCGACCAGGTCGCCCAGCGCGGCGCCCGATACCGGTGGCGCCGACCCCGCCGGCCGGTAGGTGAAGAAGCCCAGACCCTGCGCGGCCAGCCCCCGCTCGGTCCGCGGGAGCCCCTCGCGCCACACGTCGCTCGCGACGTCCACGCGCGTGGTGCCGATCGGTGCCTCGGCCAGGCGCCGGTCCACCTCCGCGACCAGTCGGTCGTACAGGTCGCGACCCTTGGTGGTGAGGGCGATGCCCCGCTGCTCCACCTCGCCGAAGCGGACCCGCAGGGACCCCGTCCGCACCGAGCCGTCCGCATGCCGGAACAGCCGGTCCTCGGCGAGCGCGCGGAAGGAGGTCTGCCGCAGCAGCACGTCGGGTCCCTCCCAGCGCGGCGGGCCCTGGATCTCGTCGATCATGGTGATGCCGCGTGCCTGCATCCGCGCGTACAGGTCATCGATGTCGAGGACGCGCGGCGTGAGGTGGTTGATGTGCGTGGACGGCACGCCGCCGATGTCCGCGGCGACCGACGAGATGCGCTCGAGATGGAAGTACCAGTCATGGTCCACCGGCTCCCGCGACAACGCGAACGAGGCCGTCGCGAGCTCCAGGAACCGGTCGGCGGCGGTGGCATCCAGCCCGTCCTCGGCGATGGAGCGGTCCGCGAGCGTCAGCAGCTCCGCCGGGAACAGGGCGCGCGCGGCCATGAAGGCCTCGAGACGCGACTGGGTGTCGGCGTCGAAGAAGCGGCGGTCGTCGTGGACCAGCATCGAGGTGAACACCCGGAACGGGTTCTTGGCCAACTCCGTCGGATCGATGGGCCGGAAGGCCGTGGACACCACCGGCACCGAGCTCCTCGATGCGTCACGCAGGTCGTAGAACCCCACGGGGTGCATCCCGAAGCCACCGAACACCCGTCCGACCTGGGCGAGCTCCCGCGCCGAGCCGACCCGGATCGCGCCATGACGCTCGGCGGTCACCCGCTCGATGCTGCCAAGGCGCGCCGCGTGCGCCCCGTGGCGGGCCACGAAGTCCGCGTTGACCTCCCGAGACACCTCGACGAGCGTGTCGTATGCGGGGACCTCCTGCCCGTACAGCCTCGCGAGGCTGAGCGCGAAGCGCGCGCGCAGCTCCGCATGGGGGATGGTGGTCATCGATCCTCCTCGCCTCAGATGATGTGGAGCTCCGCGATCGGGGCCTGTCGATCCCCGAACCGTGCCGCGCTGAAGGGCGCCGGGTCGAGGAACGGGTCCCGTCCGAGGTACATGTCGCGGACCAGCTCGCCCACCGCGGGCGCCTGGAGGAACCCGTGCCCCGAGAAGCCCGTGGCGTAGAGCACGTCTTCCGCGCCCTCCGACCGGCCGATGAGGGCGTTGTGGTCGGGCGTGTCCTCGTACAGACCGGCCCAACCGCCGACCAGGGGCGACCCCGCGAGCGACGGGCAGATCACCGCCGCGGCACGATCGAACGCGGGGACCCACTCGTGGCTGAACTCGCGCCCGAAGCCGGGTGCCTGGTCCGGATGCGAGATGCCGATGAGCAGGCGGTCAGCCCCCGCGCCATGGAAGTAGAGCGTGGTGGACAGGTCGAGGGTGAAGGGGAGGTCGGCGGGCGGGCGCGGCCGCATCGGTTCGGTGACACCCACCATGCGACGCAGGGGCTCCACGGGGAGGTCCACGCCGACCATCCCGCCGAGGCGCCGCGACCACGCCCCCGCGGCGATGACGATGACATCCGCCTCGAGAGTGCCGTGGTTGGTGCGAAGCTCGTGCCGCCCCCGCGGCGACCGCGCGATGCCCAGGACCTCGGTGTGCTCGCAGACGACGACCCCCAGCGCCTCGGCCGCGGCCCGAGAGGCGGCGACCACCCGGGCCGGTCGTGCGTAGCCATCCCTGGGCGAGAAGGACGCGCGCACCAACGCCCCCGGGTCGAGGTACGGGTTGAGCGCGGCGGCCTCGCCGGGCGAGACCAGGCGCGTGTCGCCGCCCATGCGGTTCTGGAGCGCCGCGCTCTCCGCGACCGCGTCGCGCTCCACGAGCACGATGTCGCGCACTCCCGCCTGGGCAAGGTGGAACGCGACGCTGACGCCCATGATGCCGCCCCCGATGATCGCGACAGCGGCACGCTCGGGCAGCGGGGTGGAGGGCACGGGCACGGGGACGAGGTGCTCGAGCTGGGCGGTGGGCATCGACCCCAATCCTACGCGGACGGGGAGGGCGGCTCGTGGGCCTCCGGCCGTGGTCAGGGTCCGAGCGAGCCAAGCGGGGCGACGACCGTGTCGTCGTCCGCCGTCAGGATCGGACCCGTGCCCGTGACCACGAGGCGGAACGTCGGCTCGCCGACGGCATCCGTGTCGATGTGGTCGATGGCGGTCCGCAGGGATTCCACGCCAGCGAGCATCTGCGGCCCGCCAAGCTTGACCTCGACGGCACCCCAGCGACCGTCCGGGAGCGTGATGATCGCGTCGATCTCCTTGCCGTTCGAGTCCCGGTAATGGCGGACCTCGCCATCGATCGAGGACGCGAGCACCGTGAGGTCGTGGATGACGGCGCTCTCGAACAGGACGCCGAGCGTCCCCAGGTCGCGCCGCAGCCGTTGCGGCCCCGCCCCCAGCGCCGCCGCCGCAAGCGACGCATCCACCAGGTGCAGCTTCGGCGACGTCCGAACGCGAGCACGGGATCGAAGCCGCGGTGTCCAGGAGGACTGTGGCTCGACGATGAACAGGCGCTGGAGAAGCCCGACATAGTCGCTGATGGTCTCGGCGTCGATCGTCGGTGCGACCGACCGGACATCAGCGGCGAGGGTCCGGAACGTCACCTCGGAGGCGACAGAGCGCGCCAGTCCTGCGATGAGCTGCTTGATGACGTCCGGCTTGTGCCGAACGTCCGCGAGTCGTCGGATGTCGGTGCGTGCGACATCATCGATGTACGCCCTCAGTCGGTCCGCGGACCGCGCCGGGTCGAGTGCGGTCATGGCAGGGAAGCCAGGTCGGACGATGTTCTCGACGACATCGTCCAGGTCCAGGCCCGCCTGCATGTCCGCGACCGGCCGTTCGCCGTCGAACAAGCCGGCGATGCTCACCCGGGTCGTCGTGCCGTCGAGCTTCTCCCACCAGGTCATGGTCCGCTGGCGGAGCCTCAGGAACCGTCCCGCTCCAGTGTGGCGGGTGACGTCGTCGGCCGGGATCGCCGAGCCGGTGAGGATGAAGCGCCCGGGATCCGTATCCATGTCCACGGCACGCCGAACCAGGTTCCATAGCGCAGGAGCGGCATGCCATTCATCGAGCAGGCGCGGAGCGTCACCGTCAAGGATGGAGCGCGGAGCGATCGCCAGGGTGCGCTGCGTGTCCGGGTCATCGAGGAACGCATAGGAGCTTGCCGCGTGGAGGGCGGTCATCGTCTTGCCCGTCGCCCGCGCTCCCTCGATCACCACTGCTCCGGCTGCGCTCAAGGCACGACGCAGTGTCGTGTCGATCACGCGGGGTCGATAGGCCTGCCCGAGGATTCTCGCTGTATCCATCCGCGCCATCCTAGCGGCTACGCCGATGTCTGCAGGGCCACTACGCCGATGTCTGCAGGGCCACTACGCCGATGTCTGCAGGTATCCATCTGGGCCCGCCGGGGCGCGCCTCGTGACCAGGGGCGCGGTGCTAGGATCGACGACGAGGGTGCTTCGCCCTCGACACGCCGACCAGGAGACCGCTCTGATGGCCACGGTCACGCTCGCCTCACCGCACCCCATCTACCTGGCCGGCCAGTGGGTCACCTCGCCCGACATCCTGGTGGTCGATGACCCGGCGAACTCGGCCACGCCCGCAGGGTCCACGTACACCGCGACGGCCGAGCAGTACGAGGCGGCGGTCCAGGCTGCCATCGCCGGCTTCGAGCGCATGCGCC
>DAOTUU010000017.1:0-9901 GCA_034436555.1 Chloroflexota bacterium
CATGGACCGGACGGGTCGGCCCGGTCGCGGCGGTCCGCCCGGCGGCCCGGATCGTCGCGGCCGGGGGCGCGGTCGTCCGCCCATGGGCGCCCATGGCCGCCCAGCGGCCGATCGCCGGGACTCGCCGGGCGGCGCGCCGGGGGGGCGGTGGCTCCCCGGGGGGCACGTCGGATGGGGCCGCCCCACGGGCGCTCATGGCCGCCCAGCGGCCGGTCGCCGGGCAATCACCGGTCGGTCGACCGGCCGCGATGACACGCGGCACGACCGGCGACAGGCCCTCAGCGGGCCCCGGCCAGGCGACCCAGCGTCTCGAGCGTGATGAGGCCCGTGCCGGCGCGCGGCGCGGTCTGGCGGACGAGCCGCACCTTGCAGGAGCGGGCGGCGTCGAACACGACGAGCGCCACGGTGAGCCGCTCCCCTTCTGCGACGGCGTAGGCGCGCGCATCGTCGAGCTGGTGCAGCACGTCCGCGTTGATGCCGCGCGCCCCCCACTTGCAGTCGAGGGCGGCGTTCGCGCCGTCACGTTCGATCGTCACGTCGTAGGGGTGGATCTCCGCGCGCACGCCGTCGAACAGGATGCGCCGCTCCCGCCGAACCATCGAGGCGGGCACCTGCCGCGCCAGCAGCTGCGCCGTGAGCTCCTCCACGAGCGCCCCCCGGACCTGGGAGCGGACCTGCTCGCCGCGCTCCGCCACCTCGAGGGATGCGGCCAGGATGGCCTCCGAGCGCTCCCGTTGCGCCGGGTCCGCGGCCACGCCGAACAGGGTCGGGAACGTGGTCCGCCAGCCGTCTGCGTCGGTCGTCTCGCCGTTCATCACCGCCCGGGCAAGCACCCGCTGGGGCACCGTGGCATCCGCCAGGAGCGCCGCCGCCCGGGCCACCAGCGGGTCGGCCTGGATGCCCGCGTAGACCACGGCCCGGGCATCCTTCGCCGCGTCCTGGAATCTCACAGCCCCTCCCCCAGCGCCACCAGCACGACCTGGGGGAACGTGGACAGCCAGTCGATGGCGCGGTGCGGATCGCCGATCAGGCGCACCTCCGCGACGATCCGCTCCACGGCTTCCGAGACGCCGGCGGCCACCGGCTCGCCAGCGCGCGCGGCCGCCACGGCGTCGAGGCGCGTCCGCCACGCCGCGGTCAGGTCAGTGACATAGGTCCACTCGTCCTCGACCTCCTCGCCCAGCGCCTGGAGCGTGGCGTAGGCGGCGACCGCCTCCTCCAGGAGCCGTCCGATGGTCGTCTCGTCATCCATGCCACGGAGCGTACGCGACCGAGCGCCCCGACGGGGCCGGCCGCATCGGTGCGGCGGTCGGTGCGGCAGACTGGCCACCCGGCCCCGGCCCCCGGCCCCCGGCCCCCGGCCGCGTCGGCCACCCGGCCCCCGGCCGCGTCGGAGACCGGCTGTCCCCCGGGAGGCGTCAGCCCTCCCGACGCGGAGGCTGGAACAGCTCCAGGTTGATGCCGCTGGGGTCCACCAGGTAGACGGCCCAGCCGCCAGCGTTGACGCCCGCGGTGATGAGCACGGGCGGGGAGATGAAGCGGACGCCGTGCGCGAGCAGTTCCGCGTACGCCGCCGGCAGGTCCTCGACGAGGAAGCAGACGTGCGCATGGCCGGGCGTATCCGGGACGAGCCCCGCCCGCGGGTGCTGCGGCGCGTACTGGAACAGCTCGATGATGTGGCTCGATCCCGGCACCCGCAGGTGGGCGGCCTGGACCACGCAGTCCGGGACGCCCACGATCTCCCGGAAGTAGCTGTCGGTGACCTCGCGTCGCCAGATGACCTCGCAGCCCAGGAGCGCGTAGAACGCGATCGACTCGTCCAGGTCCACGACCGAGAACCCGGTGTGCTGGGTCCCGCTGACGATCACCACCGACCTCCTAGAACAGCTGATAGGCGGTCCATCCGCCGTCGACGCACAGGGTCTCACCCACGATGTAGGACGCCTGGTCGCTCGCCAGGAAGCACACCGCCTCGGCGACCTCAGCCACGCCGCCCAGCCTGCGCAGCGGCGTGCGCCGCTCGTACGTGGCCACGGACGCCGCGCCCGAGGCGACCGCCCGGGCCACAAGGTCGGTCATCACGACACCCGGCGCGACGCCCACCACGCGCACGCCGTGAGGCGCCCATTCGATGCCCAGCGCCTCCGTGAGCGAGATGAGGCCCGCCTTCGCCACGGAGTACGCGACCCGCCCCTCGATCGGGTGGAGGCCGTTGACGGAGGCGATGTTGACGATGACGCCCGATCTGCGATCGATCATGCCCCGACCCACCGCCTGGCTGCACCAGAACGCCCCGCTGAGCATGACCTCGATGGACTCCGCCCAGTCCGCGCGCGCGAGGCTGGCCGCAGGCCCCCGCCGGGCGACGCCCGCGTTGTTGACCCACACGTCGATGGGACCCAGTGACGCCTCGATGTCCCCCACCACCGCGCCGACCTGGTCCGCATCCCGCACGTCGAGCGCCGCGAACGATGCGCGGGCGCCCTCGCGGCACATCGCGTCGGCGGCGGCCGTGCCGGTCTCAGCATCGACATCGGTGAGGACCACCCGGGCGCCCTCTGCCGCGAACCTGCGGGCGATGCCCAGGCCGATGCCGCGCGCCGCGCCGGTGATCACGGCCAGCCGGGAGCCTCCGGAGCCGCTCACGAGGCCGGCTCCTCGGGGAACCCGACCGCATCGAGGTTGCCCCACGGCACCCAGCCGCCGTCGACGCGGAGGTTCTGGCCGGTGACGTAGCTGGAGCGGTCGGAGGCGAGGAACAGCACGGCGTCCGCGATCTCCGATGTCTCCGCCACCCGACCGAGCGGTGTGCGCGCCTCGTACCGGCCCAGGCTCGCGAGGCCCTGCCGCACCGCCACGTCGAGCATGTCCGTGCGGGTCACGCCCGGCGACACGCAGTTGAGGCGGATCCCGTGGTGCGCCCATTCCGTGGCGAGGACCTCCGTGAGCACGATCACGCCCGCCTTGGCCGCGTTGTAGGCCGACCGCATCGGCCAGCCGCCCATGCCCCCGATCGACGCGATGCTGACCACGCTGCCGGAACCCTGCTCGATCATCCTGCGCCCGATCGCCTGGGTGCACAGGAAGGTCCCCGTCAGCATCACGTCGATCTGGAGGCGCCAGTCGGACTCCGGCATGTCCTCCGACCGATGCAGCCGGAACAGCCCCGCGTTGTTGACCAGGATGTCGATCCGGCCGTGGCGCGCCATCACCGCATCCGCGAGCGCCGCGCAGGACTCCCCGTTCGCGACATCCAGCCCGATCGCCTCCGCGGCATGACCCCGCGCCACCAGGCCCGCGGCCGCCTCCCGGCCACGGTCCTCGACGAGCTCCCCGATGACGATGGTCGCGCCCGCCGCGGCGAGCCGCTCCGCGATGGCCAGCCCGATCCCCTGGCCGGCGCCCGTGACCACCGCCACGCGGCCGTCCAGTCGGTCATCGATCATGCGTCCCTCGCCTGCGCCGCCAGAATCCGACACGCCGGGAGCGTCCACGTCCCGCGGTCCGGAAGTTGCAGTGTGCCAGTCGGCTGCCTATCCTGTCGATCGAGAGCGGGTCGCCGTCCGCGGCCCGCCACGGGAACGGGGGCTGCGATGCGCCGCTACTCACGCCGACAGATGCTCCAGCTGACCGGAGGCGCCATGGGCGCGGCCGCCCTGGCCCCGCTCGCGACGAGGCTGGTCCGCGCCCAGGAGGTGCCCACCGGCCAGACCCTCAGGTTCTGGTGGTGGGGCGAGCAGGAGGCCCCCGGCCTCGAGGGCTGGCTGAACGAGAGCATCGCCCAGTACCAGGCGCTGTCGGGCAATGTCGTGGAGCCCACGCTCCAGGACACGAGTGTCGTGATCTCGGAGTTCCAGACCGCATCCGCGGCCAACGCGGCGCCGGACCTGCAATATTTCTGGAACGGCATCTACCACATGGAGAGCGTCTGGCTGGGGTACGTGGAGCCGCTCGACGACCTGCTCCCCGCGGACCTCCTGGCCAAGTCCAACGCCACCCCGCTGAGCGTGTACCAGGGCAAGCAGTACCGGGTCGGCTGGTACAGCGTGCCGCTGCTGTGGGTGTACAACAAGGACCTGTTCGACAAGGCCGGCCTGGACGCGGACAGTCCGCCCGCCACGTGGGACCAGTTCCTCGCCGCGTGCGAGGCGCTCAAGGGCGCGGGCGTCACGCCCCTCGTCGGCGGGCTCAAGGACGGGCCCTGGGGCGAGTGGTACATGGGCCACGCGACCGGCCAGAACCTCGATTCGCCGGCGGAGGCCGTCAACCTGTTCGCGGGCACGCTGGACTGGCGGGAGCCCAAGTACTACGAGGGGTGGTCCCGCCTGGCCGAGCTGTGGAACGCGGGCTACTTCAACGACGACATGAACTCCATCGACCTGTACCCCGGCATCGACCTGTTCAGCACGGGCAAGGGCGCCATGACCCAGATCGTGGGGCCGCTCGTGCCCAACGCGCAGTCGCAGCTCGGTGCGGAGAAGGTGGGCGCGATGACGTTCCCGGTGTTCGGCTCCGGCGCCATGGCCGGCAGGCCGATCTTCGACACCCAGGGCATCGGCATCTCCTCGCAGAGCGGCAACAAGGCCGTCGCGGCGGACTTCCTGAAGTTCCTCAACACCCCCGAGCGCGTCCAGGCGATCTGGGACCAGGTGAAGCAGTTCCCCACCAACGCCGACTGGGATGGCAGCCAGGTGACCGACGCGACGCTGCGCCAGATCTGGGAGACCTGGATCAACGGCGACAACGTGCCCTACATCTCCAACCTCATGCCGACCCTGTTCTGGACGGACGCGATGTTCGTCAACTCCCAGAAGATCGTGTCGGGCGAGTTCACCGGCGAGCAGGCGGGCGAGAACGCCCACCAGGTCGCCCAGAAGTGGCGCGAGCAGAACCCCGACCTGCTCGAGAACTACACCATCTGGGCCGAGGACCTGGGCCTCTGACCGGGTCCGTCCGTCTCGTCGTCTGACCGCGAGACCAGGGCATGGGTCGTGGTCTGCTGGCCGACAGGGTCGCGCTGATCACGGGTGCGGGCCAGGGTCTGGGGCGCGCCATCGCCCGGGAGTTCGCCGAGGAGGGGGCCCTCGTGGGCCTCCTCGAGCGCGTCCCCACGACGCTCGAGGAGACGCGCCGGCTCGTCACGGACGCGGGCGGCCGGGCGATTGCCCATGTGCTCGACATCACGGACCACGCGGCATATCGCGACGCCGTCGAGGACGTCGCCCGCCAGGTCGGACGCATCGACATCCTCGTCAACAACGCCGCGATCACGCGCTACGGGACGATCCTCGAGGATTCGCTCGAGGACTGGCGCGCGCAGATCGCGGTCGACCTTGAGGCGGTCTACGTGGGGTGCAAGCTGGTGGCGCCCCACATGGTCGCGCGCGGCTGGGGGCGGATCATCAGCATCAGCTCCATCCAGGGGATGGCCTCCAGCGGCGAGGTCGGCGCCTACAACGCCGCCAAGGGCGGCATCATCGCGTTCACCCGGTCGCTCGCGGTGGAGCTCGCGCCCCACGGCATCGCGGCCAACGCCATCGCGCCGGGATTCATGCGCACGCCCATGTCGTTCATCGACGGCGTGGACGAGACGACGACCGACGAGTTCCGGGCCTGGTACGTGGAGCGGCGGAAGGTGCCCATGGCCCGCACGGGGCTGCCGGAGGATGTCGCGGGGACGGCCGTGTTCCTCGCCTCGGACTACTGCCGCTACATGACCGGGCAGACACTCGTCGTGGACGGCGGGCTGACGAGCACGTTCTGACAGGGACATGCTGCGCACCTCCCGGCTGACCCCGCTGATGTACCTCGCGCCCATGATCGGGCTGCTGCTGTTCGTGTTCGCATACCCGCTGGTGGCGGTGTTCGACTTCAGCACGCGCCGGATCCGCGGCGCGACCGGCCCGTTCATCGGCCTGGACAACTACGCCAGCGTCATGCGCGACCCGATGTTCGGGGAGTCGGTGACCCACAGCCTGCTGCTGCTCCTGGCGGTCCCGATCCTGGTGGTGAGCGCCCTGCTCATCGCGGCGATCCTGCACGACCGGGTGCCCGGCTGGCGCGCCTATCGCACCATCCTGTTCATCCCGTTCATCCTCGCCATCCCGATCGTGGGCACGGTGTTCAGCAACATCCTCCAGCTCAACGGGGCGCTCAACGTGGCGCTGCGATCGGTGGGCCTCGACGGCGCGGCGCTGGACTGGATCGGCGACCCATCGCTCACCCTGTGGACGGTGATGGCGATCATCATCTGGCGTGAGGTGGGTTTCGGCATCATCCTGTTCAGCGCCCGGATGACCGCCCTCAACGAGGAGATCGAGGAGGCCGCCCGACTCGACGGCGCGGGCTGGTGGAGCCGGCTGTGGTACGTGATCGTGCCCCAGCTCCGACCCGTGATCGAGTTCTACACGATCATCAGCGTCATCACGATCCTGTCGGCGGTGTTCGCCTACGTGTACGTGGTCACCCGCGGCGGGCCGGGCACGGCGACCCAGATCATCGAGCTGTACATCTTCAACTTCGCCTTCCGGGGCAACCTGCCGGGGGTCGCCGCCGCCGTCGCGGTGATGCTGTTCGCGGTCACGGTCATGCTCATCATCCCGCTGTTCCGCGTCCGGGCCCAGTCGCACCTGGACGAGATCGAGTGACCGACGCGACCTGGCGGCGCCGGCCATCGCGGGGCACGCTGTTCAAGGAGCTGGTGCTGGTGGCGGCAGCCGTGGTGGTGCTGTTGCCGAGCGTGTTCGTGGTGCTGACCGCGCTCAAGACCCAGGCGGACTACTCCGCGGACAAGATCGGCCTTCCCTCGCTGCCCACGTTCGCGAACGTCGAGGAGGCGATGCGCGGTGGGCGATTCGGGACGTGGCTCATGAACAGCATCATCCTCACCGCCGGGTCGGTGCTGGTGTCGCTCGTCGTGTCCGCGCCCGCCGCGTTCGCCTTCGCGCGCATGCGTTTCCCCGGCCACACGCTGCTGCTGTCGGTGATCACCGCGCTCATGGTCATCCCCCCGGTGGTGCTCATCCTGCCGCTGTTCCTGCTGCTCACCCGGTTGGGACTGACGAGCACATACCCGGGCGCGATCCTGGTCTACGCCGGGCTTCTGACCCCGTTCTCGGTGTTCCTGCTCACGAGCTTCTTCCGGGCCATCCCACACGCGCTCATCGAGGCGGCGGCGATCGACGGTGCCGCGAGCCACACGGTGCTGGTGCGGGTCATCCTGCCCCTGACCGCGCCCGCGCTGGCGACGCTGGTCGTGGTCAACGGGCTGTGGGTCTGGAACGACCTGCTGATCGCCCTCGTGCTGCTGCCCCGGGACGAGCTGCGCACGCTCATGGTGGGCGTCACCGTGTTCGGCTCGCGCTACAACTCGGACGTCCCCGTGGCCATGACCGGGATGCTCCTGGCCAGCCTGCCGATGCTGCTGCTGTATCTCGTGGGCCAGCGATACTTCATCCGGGGGCTCGCGTCGGGCGGCCTCAAGGGCTGACGCTGCCCGTCCCCGACGCGAACACCGGTCCGCCGCCGCCACCCACCGTCACGGCGGGACACGCCGCGGCGCAGCCGCCGAGCGTCAGCCGACCTCGAGGACCCCCGTCATCGAGAAGGGGTGGACCTCGCACACGTAGCGCAGGGTTCCGGGTGCGTCCGGCGTGACGAAGGAGACCTCCTGGACCCGCGGTCCGGACTCGATCTCCGTCCTGGCGATGAGCGGGTCGTCGGTGGTGTCACCCGCGAAGAACGCGATGTTGTGGAGGTGCGCCGACTGGTTGTCGTAGCGCACCGTGATCTCCGCCCCTGCGGGCGCCCGGAGCACGGACTGGTCGAAGGACCCGGGCGCGTCCGCAGACGTGGTGATGGTGAGCGCCGTGGACGGCGCGAGCATGGGGCTGGTCGTGGGCGAGACGGGTGTCGTCGAGGGACCCGGCGAGGGGGCCGGAGGCGCGGTCACCAGCCCGCCCAGGTCGGGACGGACATCGAAGCGCCGGGCCACGACGGACCCCGACGGACCGCCCTCGATGACGTTGCCCTCGATGTCCTCGCTGTAGTAGGCGAACTCGGCCGCCCAGGTGTCGGCACCGGGCTCGGGCATCGGGAAGCGCTCCCAGATTCGCTCGACGGACGGGACCTCCTCGGTGCCGCTCTGGATGACGAACGACATCGTCACCTCGCCGGTGTCTGACTCCTCCCAGGCGCCGCTGCCGTGGCGGCCGTCCGGGACGAACACCCAGACGATGCCGTCCGAGGTGAACGTGTACTGGATGTAGAACTCGAACCCGTCCGCCGACAGCGCGGCGATCTGCCACGATCCGACGATGGGCGGCACGTCTGCCTCTGGCGAGGCGGCCAGGCTCGGGACTCCTCCCTGTCCGGCCACCAGCCCGAGACCCAGGATGACGGGGACGGCGGCGCGCCCCAACCGATGCATGGTCATGGTCGTTCCTCCTCTTGCGGTTCACACCCGCGGCTCCGCCCGCGCCTGCGTCAGATGACGCGCCGGACGGGTCGACGTCACGCGCGTCGGTCGACGCACCTCGTTGTGGAGGTCACGGCGCCAACCGCTGCCAGCTGGGGAGCCCGACGTTGAAGGCCAGCGGCAGCAGGACCGTGGGCGCATCCCCGAGGGCATCGATGATGTGGAGCACGTACGTGCTCGACTTCGCGTCGTCCCAGTCACCGCCCAGCAGCAGCGCCCCATCCGGCGACCAGGCGCTCGCGCCGCCGGGCATCTGGCGCTCGCGCTCCAGCACCACCTCGTTCGAACCGTCGGGGTCGATGACCACGTAGGTCGGTCGGTTCGCACCGTTCCTGATGACGCGCGAGAACGCGATGCGCCCGGTGGGTGACCAGGTCGGCCAGTACTCGTCCCGGAAGTCGGCGGCCACGGCGTGCTCCCCTGTTCCGTCGGCGTTCACCGCCCAGATGTCATGGGCGCCATTCGAACCGGTGTAGTACACGACCTGGCTGCTGTCGGGCGACCAGCTCTGGGTGTACATGAAGAAGGCCATCCCCGATCCCGACTCCTGGCTCAGGCGCCGCTGGCCGGTGCCGTCGGGCGCGACCACCCAGACCGCCGGCCCGTCGAGGCTGCGGTAGGCGATGAGCGAGCCGTCGGGTGACCAGCGGGGTGTCTCGCCGGGGCCGATCCGGGTGAGCGACCCATCCGCCAGCGAGACCACGTCAACCACGACCGCTCCGTCATCGGACCGCGCGAAGGCGATCCGCGACCCGTCCGGCGCCCAGCTGGGCTCCAGGTTGACGCCCGGGAAGCTGATGTGCTCCGCGATCACCCGTCGGTCGGAGCCGTCGGCGTCGATGACGACCAGGGCGCGGTCGCCACCATCCAGGTCGGGCTCATAGGGGTCGTCGGCGCCGGCACGAGCCTCGGGGAAGGACCAGAAGGCCAGCTGCGTCCCGTCGCGCGACCAGAGCGGCGAGACGTCCAGCTCCGGACCGCTGGTCAGCTGTCGGGCGCCGGTCCCGTCCGGGTTCATCGTCCAGATGTCCCCACGGGAGTCGTAGGCGATGAGGCCGTTGCGGGCCGGCCCCGTGGGCGACGGCAGCGGCGGCGCGGGCGACGGCTGGCCGGCGACGACGAGCGCGGTCGCGACCAGCGCGGCGAGGATGAGGGTGGTCGCGACGAGGGCGGCCCGCGGGATGACCGCGAGCGCGACGGAGATGCGCATGGGGATCCACCTTTCCGGGATCCGCCAGGCGGGACGGGGCCGCGTGCCCGCGGTGAGCGCCAGCGCGTCGCGCAGGACGCGGTCCGGCGCCCGGACGGGCGCGTCCTCCCCCAGCCAGGCGGTGAGGCGTCGGTCGATGTCGGAGGGGGGCGTCATGCGGTGGGCCCCCCGTGGCCGTTGCGGGCGTCCGCGTCCAGCGTCGCGCGCAGGGCCCG
>DAOTUU010000018.1:0-40929 GCA_034436555.1 Chloroflexota bacterium
ACAACCTGGTCCGGACCGTCACCCTCGGGGCCCTGCCCGTCGGGGGCTGACCCCGGGGAGGAGGAGTCCGGCGGCGGACCGCCGGATGAGGCGCACGCCAGGTCCCGCCGCGCGCCGCCCCGGTCGATCCGCGGCACCCGGCCGTCGGACCGCCATGCGACCCCGCGGGCGCCGCATTCCCGGGACCCGCGGACCACGACCCTGATTGCTTCACGGCCTCTGAACGGCCATCCGTGCCCGACTCGACCCGCGATGACGTCGATCCTGGCCGCTCATCGGACCATGCCGGCCGGACGGGTCGATCCGGTCCGCGGAGCGGCCCCGATCGACGTGGTGTCCCGGGAACGCGTCGGTCATGGCCGCTGGGCGGCCACCCCCGCCGGAACCCCCGCCGGCGGCCCGCCGGCCGGACGCCGGACGCCACCCCCGCCGGACGCCGGATGCCCGGGCGGCCACCCCCGCCGGAACCCCCCGCCGGACGCCGGCCGGACGCCGGACGCCACCCCCGCCGGACGCCGGATGCCCGGGCGGCCACCCCCGCCGGAACCCCCCGCCGGACGCCGGCCGGACGCCGGCCCCCCGGTGCCCTCCACCAGACGCCTCCTGCCGGTCGCCCTGAGCCGTCGTGCCGTGACACCCGTCGCAACGTCAGCCGGCGATCCCCACTCCGCGTGCGACCGCCACCACCGCCACCGCCGCAAGCAGCGCCAGCAGCAGGTTCCGGCGCCACGAGACGACCGCGATCGCGACACCGACGGCGAGGGCCTCCACGCCCACATGGAGCTTCGACGACCCGTCGGGCGCGACGACCACGAGGACGTTCACGGCGGCCAGCGAGGCGAGCACCGCGGGGCCGATGAGCCGGAGATAGAGATGCACCGTGTCAGGCAGGCGGTCGATGCCCGGCAGCAGCATCGGCAGAGCGCGCGAGGGCCAGGTGACCGCGGCCATGAGGATGGCGAGGGCGACCATCTCCGTGCTCATCCGGGCATCCCGTCGGCGGGTGGCACGGCCGACGCCTCGGATGGGCCGGAGGTCGCGGGACGGCCGAGGACCACCAGCGCGACCAGCGGCCCGATCGCGCCACCGGCCAGGATGCCCACGGTGGACCCCGTGACGAGCGCGATGGCCACGCCCACGACCGCGCCGCCCGCCGCCGCGGCGAGCGTCCGGCGGTCCGTGATGAGGGCCACCGCGAGGCCGCCCATCACCGCGGGAAAGACCACGTCCAGGCCCAGCGAGCGTGGGTCGGGCATCAGCTCGCCACCCAGGTACCCCGCGAACGTCGCGATGACCCAGGTCGGCAGCGTCAGTGCGGCGGCGATGGCGTAGCTGGGCAGGTCCAGGCGGCCCAGACCCTGGAAGGCGGGCAGGGTGAGGGCGTACGCCTCGTCGGTGAGGGGATGGGCGGCGATGGCCCGGATGCGTCGCGACGTGGTCGCGAACCAGGGGGCGAGCGACGCGGCGTACAACAGGTGCCGCGCGTTCAGCAGCGCCGTCAACACCACGATCGCCGCCCAGGGGACCCCGGCGGCGAGCATCCCGAGCGCCGCGAACTGGGCCGCCCCGGCGTACACGATCGCGCTCATCGCGAGCGCCTCGAGCAGCGACAGGCCGGTCTCGCGGGCGCCCAGGCCGTAGACCACGCCGAACGCAGCCTGGGAGAACAGCACCGCGAGGCCGCCCGCGAGGACGGCCCGTCGGACCGCGGTCTCCCGGGGCGTCGCTGGCATCGTCGCGCGAGGATAGACGGGGCCGCGCGGGCCGGTGCGGGGTGGGTGTCGGCCGTGTCGCGGGTACGATAGGCGGCATGCTGACCGAAGCCGCCATCTTCCAGGCGCTGAGCGCCGTCCAGGAGCCCGAGCTGGGCCGCGACATCGTGACCCTGAACATGGTCAAGGACGTGGTCGTGAACGACCGCGAGGTCTCCCTCACCGTGGAGCTCACGACGCCGGCCTGCCCCCTCAAGGACGAGATCGAGACGAACGTGCGGCAGGCGCTGGTCGACATCGGCGCGTCCGACGTGGACATCACGTGGGGCGCCATGGTCCGGCGGGCGGCGCCCGCCGCGCAGCAGTCGCTGGTGCCCGGGGTCAAGAACATCGTCGCGGTCGCGTCCGGCAAGGGCGGCGTGGGCAAGAGCTCGGTGTCCACGAACCTCGCGGTGTCGCTCGCGCTGGACGGGGCCTCGGTGGGGCTCCTGGACGCGGACATCACGGGTCCCAACATCCCCCAGATGATGGGTGTCGAGGGCGCCCCGTCGGCCACGGCGGACGGGAAGATCCGACCCCTCGAGCGCTACGGGGTCAAGGTCATCAGCATCCAGTTCTTCGTCCCGGAAGGTCAGCCCATCGTGTGGCGGGGACCGCTCGTGGGCGGTGCCATCCAGCAGTTCCTGCGCGACGTCGACTGGGGCGACCTGGACTACCTCGTCATCGACCTGCCGCCGGGCACCTCTGACGCGCAGCTGACGCTCGCCCAGTCGGTGCCCATCACGGGTGCGCTCCTCGTCACCACCCCCCAGGATGTCGCGCTCTCGGATGTGGCGAAGGCGCTCGCGATGTTCCGGCGGATGAGCGTGCCCGTGATGGGCATCGTGGAGAACATGAGCGCATTCGTGTGTCCCCACTGCGGCGAGGCGACAGAGATCTTCGGACGCGGTGGCGGCGAGGCGTTCGCGCGCAAGCACGAGCTGGAGTTCTTCGGCGGCATCCCGCTGGACGTGAAGGTGCGTCAGGGCGGCGACGCGGGGATCCCCGCGGTCGCCCAGCGGGAGCCGGGCGCCGCGGCGCAGGTGCTGCGCGGCGTGGCCCGCCAGGTCGCCGCCCGGATGAGCGTCCGGGCGGCGCGAACGGCGCCGGTGCTCTCCATCAGCTGATCCCGAGGCGTGCATGGCGCCGGTCCGCCCGCGCGGGCCCGCGGGCTGGGCGGACCCGTCCGTGCGACCCGCTGGATGGGCCGGTGCGACCGTCCGACGGTTCGATGCTGCAGGCGGGTCGCCCGTGATGCACACTTGCGCGCGTCCGTGTAGGGCCGCCGGTGGCAGGGCAGCAACCGGTCTGGGCCGACGACCGCCGTGGGTCCACGGTCATCACAAGACGCGCGCCCGCCATCCGGGCGCCCGCAGGCACCAATGCAGAGAGAGGTCGCACGCATGCGTCATCGCACCCAGCAGCTGGGTCGCGCCCTCGCGGGTGGGACAGCCACCCTCGCCCTGTCGCTCCTGATGTCCGGCCCGCTCGCCGCGCAGTCGCCCACGTCGGCGCCGACCGCGGTGGCCCAGCCGATCGTGACCGAGCTGACCGTCACCACCCTGTTCCCCTCGATCGCCGTGGACCCGGGCGGCGAGGCCACCTTCCCGCTGACCGTCCTGAGCCCCCAGCCGGAGCGCGTGGACCTGACGGTCAGCCAGCAGCCGGACGGGTTCAAGAGCACGTTCCGCGGCAACGGCTCGATCGTGGGATCGGTCTACACCGGCGCCCCCGAGGCGCCTGACCTGGAGCTGCGCGTGTCGGTCCCCGAGGACGCGACGCCCGGGTCGTACACCGTCCAGGTGACGGCCGCCTCCGCCGGGGAGCAGGCACAGCTCCCGGTGGACCTCATCGTCTCCGACACCTCGGGTGGCTCGGTCTCCATGACGACCGACTTCCCGGCCCTCAAGGGGGACTCGTCCAAGACCTTCCAGTTCAACCTCCGTCTCACCAACGACACCTCCCAGGAGCTGACCTTCGCGCTCCTCGGCCAGGGCCCGGACGGCTGGACGGTCGATGTCGTGCCCACCGGCCAGGAGCAGGCGGCCAATGCGGTCGTGGCGGCGGGTGCCAAGCAGAATCTCAAGGTCACCGTGGACCCGCCACCCTTCGCGGACGCGGGTCAGTACCCCATCGTGGTGACCGCCGACGGCGGCGACCAGAAGGCCCAGACGCAGCTCCTCGTGGAGCTCACGGGCAGCTATGCCATGACGCTCGCCTCGTCGGACGGACGTCTGAACACGACCGCGACCGCCGGCAATCCGACCACCTACGGGGTGATCGTCGCCAACACCGGCACGGCGCCCCTCGCGGGCGTGACGCTCTCCGGTTCCGCACCGAGCGGCTGGAAGGTGGAGTTCGACACGCCGTCCCTGGCGGACATCCCGGTGGGCCAGCAGGTGACGGCCAACGCGGTCATCACCCCCTCGGGCAACGCGGTGGCCGGCGACTACGTGGTCACCCTGTCCGCGAAGGCGGACCAGGTGAGCCAGAGCATCCAGGTCCGCACCACCGTCGAGACCTCGCAGACGTTCGGCTACATCGCGATCGGCCTCATCATCCTGGTGGTCCTGGGCCTGTTCCTCGTCTTCCGCCGCTACGGGAGGCGCTGACCATGGCCGCGGGAGCGGTGGTCATCCGCACGGTCGGGCTGGAGAAGGCCTACGGGGAGCGCACGGCCGTCCGCTCGCTGGACCTGGAGGTCCGGCAGGGCGAGGTGGTCGGCCTCCTCGGCCCCAACGGTGCCGGCAAGACCACCACAATCCTCATGCTGCTCGGGCTGACCGAGCCGACCGGCGGCACCGCGGAGGTGCTGGGCCTCGATCCGGCGCGCAACCCCCTGAAGGTGAAGCGCCATGTGGGCTACCTGCCCGACAACGTGGGGTTCTACGCCGGGATGACCGGTCGCGAGAACCTGCGCTACACGGCGCGCCTCAACGGCATCGCCGATCGCGCCGCCGACGCGCGCATCGAGGAGCTGCTGGCGACGGTGGGCCTGCCCGATGCGGGCGACCGGAACGTGGAGACCTACTCCCGGGGGATGCGCCAGCGTCTCGGCCTGGCCGACGCGCTGGTGAAGTCCCCGTCCGTGGTCATCCTCGATGAGCCCACCACCTCCATCGACCCGATCGGCGTGGTGGAGGTGCTGGATCTGGTGCGGTCGCTCGCGCACGACCACGGGGTGGCGGTCCTCCTCTCCAGCCATCTGCTCCACCAGGTGCAGCAGGTGTGCGATCGCATCTCGATCTTCGTGGCCGGTGACGTCGTGGCGATGGGCACCGTGGCCGAGATCGCCGCGCAGCAGCAGCGCGGCCTCAACGTGGTCCTGGAGGTCGGTGCGGACGGGGAGTCGGATGCCATCTCCGCGGTGCTGCGCGGGGTCGAGGGGGTCGTGTCCGTCGATCGCGAGCCGCAGGATCACCGGCTGCTCGTGGTCACGGTCTCGCCCGAGGCGCGTCCGCGCGTGCTCACGGCCCTGGTCGAGGCGGGCATCATCCCGTGGCTCGTCCGCGACCGGGGCATGGAGCTCGACGAGATCTACCAGCGGTACTTCGCCGGCACCGGCGCGGCTGCGGCCGCGGTGGGAGCGGCGGCATGAGCCAGACCGTGGTCCCCGCCGGAGAGCCGGCGATCGTCCTGCCCGACACCGGGCGGGTCCCCTCTGGCTGGCGGGTCATCGGCGGCAAGGAGTTCGCCGACCACCTGCTGAGCCTGCGCTTCCTGCTGCTGTTGCTGATGCTGGGCGTCCTGGGCGTGGGCGCGATCTACACGGTCGCGGGCACCATCCAGCAGGCCGCCTCGCAGGTGAGCGGGGCGCGGGGCATCTTCCTGCTCCTGTTCACGGTGAACCCATCGACCTCGATCGCCCAGTCGCTGCCGCCGTTCGTGCAGCTGGTGGGATTCCTGGGGCCGCTGGTGGGCATCGCGTTCGGGTTCAACGCCATCAACTCCGAGCGCTCCGAGGGCACGCTGCCGCGCCTGCTGGCGCAGCCGGTGCATCGAGACGACGTCATCAACGGCAAGTTCCTGGCCGGGCTCGCGGTCATCGCGCTCATCCTGGGCGCGGTGATCCTGCTCGTGGCCGCCATCGGCATGCTCCGGCTGGGCCTGGTGCCCTCCGGAGATGATGCGATGCGGCTGTTCACGTGGTACGTCATGACCGTGGTCTACGTCGGGTTCTGGCTGTCGCTGGCGATGCTCTGCTCGGTGGTGTTCCGGAACTCCGGCACGGCGTTCTTCGCGGTGCTCGCCATCTGGCTCATCCTCACGTTCTTCGGCTCCTTCATCGTCGACGCGGTCTCCGGGATCGTGGCGCCCGTGCCCAGCGGCGCGACGTTCCAGCAGATCGTGGACAACGCGGAGCTGAAGCAGAACCTGGCCCGCCTCACGCCCAACAAGCTGTTCGCGGAGATGGGTCAGCTCATCCTCGATCCTCGCGTGAAGACACTGGACGTCCAGGGTCTCATCCAGCTGTCCAACAATGAGCGGGCGTTGCCGACGGTCCTGCCGTACACCCAGAGCCTGCTCATCGCGACGACCCAGCTCATCGGCCTGATCGCGATGTCCGCCGTGTGCTTCGCGGCGGCGTACATCACGTTCATGCGTCAGGAGGTGCGTGCGTAGCGGGCTCCGCCATCCCTGGTCCGGTCCGACGCCCCGGCAACGCCGGGGCGTCGCGATTCCCGGGCGGGGAGGGGGGCTGCGGTGCGTCCGATCAGCGGCTAGGACCGACCGACCCATCGCCGGACCCTGCAGCGTCGGAGCTGACCTCGACCCGGCTCCGTCGGTGCGTCGGTCACCCGATGGGTCCCGTCCCGGTCCGCCCGACTCGACCCGGTGCTCCGATCCGGTGGCCGTTCAGCGGCCATGGCCGACCGACCGCGGTCCGGGTCCGTCGATCCGGGCCGATGGGTGGGCTCACGGTGACATGGCCGTGATCCTCGGGGCCGATGACCGGCCCGGACTCGACGCTCCGGGCTGACCTGCGTCGGTCTTGGCCGCTCAGCGGCCCGGTCGCGTTTGGCGGACAACCAGCCGCCGGGCGCCGGCCGCCGTGCCACGACGGTCGGATGGTCGGGATGGATGGCGTGGGTCGGCCCGGCCGCATGGGCGGACGGCACGCGGGGCTATGGTCGATGACTCGGGCCGGCCGATTCCGACCCTCCTGTGGCGGTTCCCGGCCGCGATGGGACTCCCCGCCGCCCGGTCACTCCACCGCCGCTCAGTGGCTGCGTCGGCGTCCGGTCGGGGAGGGTGGTGGCGCCGAGGCGGGCCCACAGCTCCGCGAACGCGAGGTTCGCCGCGCGCCGCCGGCCCTGGTCGCCGCCGAGGAACGCGAGTCGGGTCACCTGGGTGGTGCGTCGCCCATCGCTGATCGCGATGCGCACCGGCATGTCGCCGCCGCGCTCCGCGGCGACGACCGCCAGGCCGAGGTCCGCGCCCGCCAGCCCCCTGACGTGCTCCGCCCAGCCCCGGGCACCTCGCTGGGTGCGCGCGATCGCGGCCCGGGGCGCCATCTCCTCGTCCAGCAGCAGCCATCGGCGCGACCCCAGGATCGCGCCCAGCTGGCCCGCCGTGCCGATTTCCGCGACCGCGAGGGTGCGTCGCGCGAGCCGCCGCTCGAGCGCGTCCGGCCACGACTCGTCGCCGCGCGCGAACACGTACCGGCCGATGGCGGGCAGCAGCTCCGCGACCGTGCCGTCCACCATGGCACGGGCGCTGTGACGGTCGTCGCCCGTCGCCGAGATGCGCACATCGACCGCATCCAGGCGGGCGTACGTGGCGACCTCCGGGTTGCGCCGCCGCAGCACGGCCTCCCCGATGACGTCCACGAGCGCCGACTCGCCGATGCCGGTGAGGCGCAGTGTCTCCGCCGCCCGGTCGGCGCCCAGGCCGCGCGCCTGGAGCCGGGGCAGCACCTGCTCGCGCCACATCGCGTGGAGCTCGCGGGGCGGGCCCGGGAGGGCGACGATGATCCGACCATCCGGCCGGTCGACCCACCAGCCGGGCGCGGTGCCCTGGCGATTGGGGAGGGCGGTGGCGCTCGGCAGCAGCCAGGCCTGCTTGAGGTTCGCCTGAGCGAAGGGTGCGCCCCGCCGCGCGAACAGGTCCCGCAGCCACGCCTCGAGGTCGGCGTCCACGAAGGGCGTCTCGTCGCACACCGCCGCGATGGCCTCGCGGGTCAGGTCGTCGGGCGTGGGCCCCAGGCCACCCGTGGTGAGCACCAGGTCCGCCCGGGCGAGCGCGTCCCGCAGGGCGCCCGCGACCACCTCCTCGCGATCGGGCAGCTGCGTCAGGCGTGCGACCTCCACACCCAGGGCGGTCAGCTCGACCGCGAGGTCGCCGGAGTTGGTGTCACGGGTCTCGCCCAGGAGCAGCTCCGCCCCGACGGCGAGCAGCTCCGCGGTCTCCAGTCGTCGTGGTCCGGTCATCGCTGCCGCAGTCTAGCGGTCGTGTCCGCGCCGGCGGACGGCGATTCGTGTTAGCGCTCTGGTCATGAGAGTGCTAACCTAGGGGCCGGTGCCGCCGCCGCCCGTTCCGTGGGGCGCGCCGAACAGGGAGCCGTTCCCAGCGCGCCGGCGCATCGGACGACCGAATCAATCGCAGGAGGACCTGACGCGAGCATGGCCAAGCTCATCGCCTACGACGAGGAAGCACGCTCACATCTCAAGAAGGGCATCGACGCCCTGGCGGATGCCGTCAGCACCACCCTCGGCCCCAAGGGCCGGAACGTGGCGCTGGACAAGAAGTTCGGCGCCCCCACCGTGACCCACGACGGCGTGACGGTCGCGCGCGACATCGAGCTCGACGACCCGTTCGAGAACATGGGTGCCCAGCTGCTCAAGGAGGCCGCGACCAAGACGGAGGACGTGGCCGGCGACGGCACCACGACCGCCACCGTCCTGGCGCAGGCGATCATCACCGAGGGCCTCAAGAACGTCGCCGCGGGTGCCAACCCGATGCAGATGAAGGTCGGCATCGACGCCGCCGAGAAGGCGCTCTCGGCGGCCGTCAAGGCGCTCGCGGTGCCGGTGGCGGGCCACGACGAGATCGCCCAGGTCGCGGCCATCTCCGCCGCCGACAAGGCGATCGGTGACCTCATCGCGGACGTCTTCGACAAGACCGGCAAGGACGGCGTGATCACGGTCGAAGAGTCCAAGACGATGGCCTTCGAGACCGACTACGTCGAGGGCATGCAGTTCGACCGGGGCTACATCAGTCCCTACTTCGTGACGGACGCGACGCGTATGGAGGCGGCCCTCGACGAGCCGTACCTGCTCATCACGGACAAGAAGATCTCGGCCATCGCGGACATGGTCCCGGCGCTCGAGAAGGTCCTCCAGACCGGTCGCAAGGAGCTGCTCATCATCGCCGAGGATGTCGATGGTGAGGCGCTCGCGACGCTGGTCGTGAACAAGCTCCGCGGCATCATCAACGTGCTGGCGGTCAAGGCCCCCGGCTTCGGCGATCGGCGCAAGGAGATGCTGCGCGACATCGCGATCCTGACCGGGGGCCAGGTCATCTCCGAGGAGCTCGGGCGCAAGCTCGACTCCGTGGAGCTGGGCGACCTGGGCCGGGCTCGACGCGCGGTGTCCACCAAGGACAACACCACCATCATCGAGGGCAAGGGCGACCAGTCCGCCATCGACGGCCGGATGAAGCAGATCAAGGCGCAGATCGAGGAGACCACCTCGGACTACGACCGCGAGAAGCTCCAGGAGCGCCTGGCCAAGCTCGCCGGCGGCGTCGCGATCATCAAGGTCGGCGCGGGCACGGAGACCGAGCTCAAGGAGAAGAAGCACCGCGTCGAGGACGCCCTCGCCGCCACGCGCTCGGCGCTGGAGGAGGGCATCGTGCCCGGCGGCGGCGTGGCGCTGCTGAACGTCCAGAAGGCGCTCGACGGGATCTCGCTCGAGGGTGACGCGGCGACCGGCGTGAACATCGTGCGCAAGGCCCTCGAGGTGCCCCTCCGGAAGCTGGCGGACAACGCCGGCCTGGATGGCAACGTGGTGCTGGAGAACGTGCGCCGTCGCCAGGCGGACACGGGCAGCAACACCCTGGGCTTCAACGTGATGACCGGCGAGTACGTGGACATGCTCAAGGCGGGCATCATCGATCCGGCCAAGGTCGCGCGGTCCGCGATCGAGAACGCGGCGTCGATCGGCTCGATGGTGCTGACCACCGAGGCGATGATCACCGACAAGCCGGAACCCAAGCCGGCCACCCCGCCGATGCCGCCCGGCGGCGGCATGGACTTCTAGTCCGCGCCCGGACCAGGCCGACGGGCCTCGCTCCCCAGGGAGCGAGGCCCGTCGCGATTCATCGGGCCGATGCCGTGCGCACGACGGCCAGGATCTCGGCGCCGTAGGCCTCCACCTTCAGGGGCCCCATGCCGGGCACGCGCCGGAGCTCCGCCTCCGTCCGTGGCAGGCGCGCCTCGATCTCCAGCAGCGTGGTGTCATGGGCGATGACGTAGGGCGGCCTGGCATCCGCGCGGGCCCGTTCCAGGCGCCACGCGCGGAGGGCCTGGAACACGGCGCCTCCCTCGGCCGCGTTCCCGCGGGATGGTCCGCCACCGTCCTGGCGTCCCGGACGCGGCGCCTCCGTGCGCAGCGGCAGACGCTGCGGGACAGGGCGCGTGGGCCGTCCGGCGTGTGGCTGGAGGTCCGCCAGGAACCGGCTGGGCCTCCGCTGGGTCACTCGGCCCTGGGCGGTCGCGCGGCGCTCGACCCACGACAGCGCCAGCAGGCGGCGGGCTCGTGTGATGCCCACGTACAGCAGCCTCCGCTCCTCGGCGATCGCGTCGGCGTCTCCGCTCGCCTGCGCCACCGGGAGCAGGCCCTCCTCCAGGCTGGGCAGGAACACGGCATCCCATTCCAGGCCCTTGGCGCGGTGGAGGGTGGCGAGCTCGACGCCGCCCTCGCCGACGTCCGCCTCGGCCGCGCGTCGTCGTTCGAGGTCCGCGCACAGGGTGTCCACGCCGGCCTCCCCGTCGGTCGAGACCAGTCGCTCCACGATGCCCATCAGGGACGCCAGCGCCGCCTGCCGCTCGCGGGCCTCCAGGCCGGCCCCGGTGACGTCCTCGCCGAGGCCCATGCTCCGCCGGAGCAGCGCTTCCGCCGCGGCGCGCAGTGGCTCGCCCGTGGCATCGGGCGGCAGGCGCCGCAGCAGCGCGACCGCCTCCCGGATGTCCGGCCGCTCGAAGAATCGCTGCCCGCGCACCAGGAATGGGATGTTCGCGACACGCAGGGCATCCTCCACGGGCGGCAGCTGTGCGTTCAGGCGCACCAGCACCGCGATCGCCGCCCAGTCGGTGCCGGAGGCGTGCAGCCGACGCATGGCCGCCACGATCGCGGCGAGCTCCGCCTCCTCCGTGGCGTGGGCGGAGATCGTGGGGGCCGGGCCGCTCGGTATCGTGGCGACCAGGCCCTTGGCGCGGCCGGTGGCGGCGATCAGGCGGTTCGCGAGGGCGAGGATCTCCGGGCTGGAGCGGTGGTTCCGCGTGAGGTGGACGATCGTCGCGTCCGGATGTCGCTCGGCGAACCCGGTGAGAAACCGGGATGACGCGCCCGAGAACGAGTAGATGGTCTGGTCCTCGTCGCCCACGACGCATACGTCCCGGCGATCGCCGACCCACAGGTCCAGGAGGCGCTGCTGGACCGGGCTGGTGTCCTGGTACTCGTCGACGCAGAGCCACCCATAGCGATGGTGGACCGCCATCCGGGCGTCCTCGTCATCCTCCAGCAGGTCCGCGGCGAGCACCAGCATGTCGTCGAAGTCGATGACACCGGCGCGCCGCTTCTGGCGCTCGTAGTCTCGGAAGACACCCAGGAACAGCTCCAGCGGCAGCGGCGGGACCCGCTCCTGCCGCCCCGGCGCGTCCGCGTACGTCTCCGGGCGAAGTCCCCGACTGCGCGCCCAGCCGATCTCGTCCACGAGGTCCTTCGCGGGCGTGAAGCGGTATCCGCCCGGCAGAAGGCGCGCCAGGGGGCCCACGATCCGGTATGCCGAGTCCAGGATCTGCGGCAGCGGCTGTCCATCATGGCGGGATGGCCAGAAGTGGCGCAGCTGGGCCAGCGCCGCCGCATGGAAGGTGCGTGCGGCGACGCGCGGCAGACCGAGCCCGGCGATGCGCGCCACGAGCTCGCCCGCCGCCTTGTCCGTGAATGTCACGAGCAGCATCCGCTCCGGCCGTACGGAGCCGGTCGCGATCGCATATGCGGCGCGCCGGGTCAGCGCCGTGGTCTTGCCGGTCCCGGCGCCCGCGTGGATGACCACCGGCCCATGGATCGCGCGTGCGGCGACGCGCTGGGCGTCATCCAGCGGCTGGAGCAGCGCGTCAGGGTCCACGGTCATCCCCGCCAGCGTACCCGGCTGTGCCGCCGGTGCGGTCACCTGCCATCCTCCGTCCGCCCGGCCTGGAGGTCGGACCGCCACAGCAGCTCGTCGAACTCGCGGGCCCGGTGACAGGGGCCGCACATCGGTCCGGCCGGGTGGTCCGGACGGTCATCCGGGTCACCGACGAGCGGCAGGCCGCAGATGCCGCACAGCAGGACGCGCCAGGGATCGCCGAGCGGCGTGGATGGTGTCATGTGACCAGCCTGCGACCGACCCGTGCCAGCTCTCATGGCACATGCCGCCGCGATGCGCGGGCGCGTCCCGGGTCGACACCCCCGGCATCCGGTCCCCGGTGCGGGCACGCTATCCTGATGCCGATCGGCGCGCCGGCCCTTGGCGCGTGTCCCACGTGAGGCCCCAGCCCTGAGCCAGGAAGCCGCCCCGCCCGCACCGGATCCGGGCGATCCGCACGCGCCTGCCACGGGCGCCTCCGCGCGCCCCGCAGGCGGTCGACCCGGCTCCGGTCCACGGCCGCTGGGCGAGTCGTTCGCGCGGACCAGGACCGCCGCGATGCGCCTGCTCACGGCGCATCGGGACCTGCTCAGGGCGGAGCTCGCCGTCACGGGCCGCGAGATCGGCATCGTCATCGGCCTGGCGGTGGCCGCCCTGGCGCTGTCCCTGCTCGCGGTCGCGCTGCTGTACGTGGGGACGTGGCTGTTCCTGGGGGAGTGGCTGTTCGGCTCGATCGGCTGGGGCGTCCTGCACGGGACGCTGTTCACGGCGGGGATGGTCGCGCCCATCGGCCTGAACCTGGCCGGTGGCTGGACGGGCGCCGTGGTCCGCGGCGCGGCGGCAGGCGTGATCGTGACCGTCGGGCTCTCGCTCCTGTTCGGCATCAACCTGGCGCGCAACGCCGCGGTCGCGGCCGGCGAGCAGCTGGAGGCCGGTCTCGTCCTCGAGCCCGCCGTCCTGCCGACGCTGGCGGGCCTGGTGGCGGGCGGCCTCACGGTCGGCCTCGTCCTGTTCCTGCGCGGCCTGCGCGCCGGGGGCGCCATCGGGTGGCTCATCGGAGGCGTCCTGCTGGGTGGTCTCGTGGGACTCGTCCTGGGATCGATCACGTTCGACTGGAAGGGTGCGGTCGCGGTCGCCCTCACGTTCGGGCTGCTGACGTGGATCGGCGTCCCGGTCTACCTCGCCGTGAAGCGGGGCTTCGACCCTGCGGCACGCTATGACCCGCTCGTGCCGCGCGAGTCCATCGCGTCGCTGGGACACACCAGGACGTTCCTGGGCAAGCTGCTGGAGCGCCAGCGCAGGAGGGTGATGGGCCGATGAGCGAGCCCGGACGCGATCGGCAGAAGGGCGGCCCGGTCACGAGCGGCACGTCGTCTGCGGCGGAGTCGCCGGACGCGCCGGTGCGGACGCCCGCCACCAGGGACATCGCGCGCGCCCATCAGGAGCTGTTGGCGGCGCGCAGCGGCCTCGCCACAGAGGTCGATGGACTCACCGAGTCGATGAAGTCCGCCGTCGACATCCCGGCCAAGGTCCGCCGGGACCCGCTCAAGGCCGCCGCGCTGGCGGGCGGCACGGGGTTCCTGCTGCTGGGCGGGCCGAAGAGGGTCCTGCGCGCCGTCGGGCGAGCGCTCCCGGGACGGGACCGTGACCGCCACGAGGGCCTGCTCCCCGACGAGATCGAGCAGGTGCTCAGGGACGCCGGCATCGCCGCCGATCCACGGGTGCGGCGCGCGCTCGATCGGGACTTCGCGGAGTACCTGCGTCGCAAGGGCCGGACGGAGCCGCTCCCGAACGCCCGCGCTTCGTTCTGGCGCACCTATGACACCGTGGTCGGGCCCCTGGGCACCATCGGCGCCCGGCGGCTCGTGGAGCGGCTGTTCGCGGCTGACCCGCCAGCCGCGCGTCCGCCCGCCCCGGCCCCCGGCGGGTCGGGTCCGCGTCGCTGAGGGCGACCAGGGCTGGTGCGGAAGGCGGGACTCGAACCCGCATGCCCTCGCGGGCACCAGCTCCTAAGGCTGGCGTGTCTGCCGTTCCACCACTTCCGCGTCGGGGCAGTGTAGTCGCGGGCCCGCCGAGGGCACGCGGGCGAGCCGGTCCCTATACTCGAGGGTCTATGCGTCCTGAGAGTCCCCGGCCGTGAAGGTCGTCGTCACCCCCACCGAGTCCAGCTCCGTCGTCCTCGAGGTGGAGGTGCCCGCCGCGCGGGTCCACGCCGCCGTCGACGAGGCGGTCCGCCATCAGCAGCGCCGCGTGCGCATCCCGGGATTCCGGCCGGGCAAGGTGCCCCGCCAGATGCTCGAGCGCGCGCTCGGCATCAATCGCGCCGATCCAGCGGCACCGGACCCCATCTACGACGACGCGCGCGAGCATCTCTACGAGCGGACCATCCTCGAGGCGCTTCGGGAGCAGTCGGACCTGAGCGTGCTGGAGCTGCCGCGGACTCCCGAGTGGGTCGCGTTCTCGGAGCTGTCGGGCGCCAGCTACAGCGTGGAGCTGCCCACCCGGCCGTCGGTGGAGCTGGGCGACTACACGGACTACCCGTTCACACCCGAGGTCGAGCCGGTCACGCCCGACAAGGTGGACCAGGTGGTGGAGCAGCTGCGGGACCAGCACGCCACGCTGGTGCCCGTGGAGGAGCGCCCCGCGGCGTCCGGCGACTACGCCGTCATCGGCTTCGAGGGCCGCCACGACGGCCAGGTGGTGGAGGGCGCGGTCGCGGAGCGCTTCCCGCTGGTGCTGGGCAACGAGCGGATGGTCCCCGGCTTCGAGGACAACCTCATCGGCATGGCCGAGGGGGAGGACAGGACCTTCTCGGTCACCTTCCCGGAGGAGTATCCGCAGCAGCCCGATCTCGCCGGTCAGGCCGTCGAGTTCAGCGTCACCCTGCGCGAGCTGCGCGAGCGGCGCCTGCCGGACGCGGACGATGCCTTCGCGGCCTCCCTGGGCCCGTACCCGGACCTCGCGGCACTCCGCGCGGACATCGAGAGGCGCCTGGGTCGCAACGCGCTGGACCGTGCCCGCCACGTGTTCGCGGACCAGATCATCGCGCATGCCACCGGCAACGCCACCGTGGGCCGCTCGGAGCTGCTCATCGGCCGCGAGGTCGACGTGATGGTCGATGAGCTCAAGGTCCGCCTCGCCCAGCAGCGCATCGGCTTCCCGGAGTACCTGGAGGCCACCGAGCGGGACGAGACGAAGCTCCGCGAGGAGTACCTCGAGGGTGCCGAGCAGCGCGTGAAGGTGCTGCTCGTCCTGGGTGCCATCGCGGACAAGGAGGAGGTGCAGGTGCCCGCCGCCGCGGTGCTCGCGGAGATCGAGCGGGGCAAGGCCGCCAACGGCGACAACGCGCGCCTGGTGGAGTATCTCGACTCACCGCGCGGCCGGGCCTACGTCCACTCCACGCTGCGTCGCTCGCAGACCGTGGAGATGCTCATCGACCGCTGGATCGCGGCGCACCCGGAGTTCGCCGACGTGCGCCACACGGAGGATCAGGCCGACGAGGACGTGGCCGTGGACGGCGCGCTGGAGGACGTCCTGGGCGTGCCCGCGCACGACGATGCGGACGCCGACGAGATCGACGTGGAGATCGCCGAGGTCGCGGCGGGCATCGAGGAGGGTCGCTGATGCGCCGGACCGCGCCGCGCGCGTCGGCGGCGCTCGACGCGGCGCGGCGCACGACCGCGATGATGGTCCCGATGGTCATCGAGACCTCGTCCCGCGGCGAGCGTGCCTATGACATCTACAGCCGCCTGCTCAAGGAGCGGATCATCTTTCTGGGCGACCAGATCGAGGATCACATGGCGAACCTCATCATCGCGCAGCTGCTGTTCCTCGAATCCGAGGACCCGGAGCGCGACATCAGCATCTACATCAACTCGCCCGGCGGCGTGGTCACGTCCGGCCTCGCGATCTACGACACGATGCAGTACCTGCGCGCGCCGGTGAGCACGATCTGCATCGGCATGGCGGCGTCCATGGCATCGGTCCTGCTCGCCGCCGGCGCCCCCGGCAAGCGGTACGCGCTGCCCAACAGCCGCATCATGATCCACCAGGGGTCCGGCGGCTTCCGCGGCAACACCCCCGACGTGCTCATCCAGGTGCGGGAGCTGGAGGAGCTCAACAACCGGCTCCACGGCATCCTCGCCCGGCACACCGGCCAGACCGCGGACAAGATCGCCCGGGACACCGAGCGCGACTACTTCCTGAGCCCCGAGCAGGCCAAGGCGTATGGCATCATCGACGAGGTCTACGCGGAGCGCGGGGCGTCCCTCATCAGCTCCTCCAAGGGGGAGCGGGCGGGGGTGGACCTCCGGGTCGGTGACGAGCCGTCCGCGTCGCCGGGACAGGGCACGCGGTGACCGGGCGCCGGTCGACTGCAACGCGCAGCTGACGAGGGAGGGGCGATGTCATCGACGAGCTCCGGCAAGGGCACCAAGGTCCCATACCGCTGCAGCTTCTGCGGCAAGAGCCAAGAGCAGGTCCGCAAGCTCATCGCGGGGCAGGGTGTCTATATCTGCGACGAGTGCATCACGCTCTGCCAGGAGATCATCGAGGAGGAGATGGCGGAGACGCCGCGGACCAAGCCGCACGCGTCCAAGCTCCCCAACCCGCGCCAGATCAAGGACGCGCTGGACCAGTACGTCATCAGCCAGGAGCGCGCCAAGCGCGTGCTCTCGGTCGCTGTCTACAACCACTACAAGCGGGTCAACGCCGGGCATCAGGTGGAGGACGTCGAGCTCCAGAAGTCAAACGTCCTGCTCGTGGGGCCCACGGGCTCCGGCAAGACCCTCCTGGCGCAGACCCTCGCCAAGGTCCTGGACGTGCCGTTCTGCATCGCCGATGCCACGTCGCTCACAGAGGCGGGATACGTCGGCGAGGACGTCGAGAACATCCTGCTGCGGCTCATCCAGGCGGCGGACTTCGATGTGGCGCGGGCCCAGCGCGGCATCATCTACATCGACGAGATCGACAAGATCGCGCGCAAGGCGGACAACCCCTCGATCACCCGCGACGTGTCGGGCGAGGGGGTCCAGCAGGGACTGCTCAAGATCCTCGAGGGGACGCTCGCCAACGTGCCGCCCCAGGGTGGCCGCAAGCATCCGCACCAGGACTTCATCCAGATCGACACGACCAACATCCTGTTCATCTGCGGTGGGGCGTTCGAGGGCCTGGAGCGGATCATCGAGGAGCGGGTCGGGCGCAAGTCGATGGGCTTCGGCTCCGAGGCGCACGTGGAGAAGGCGAAGCGGGAGCGGATCCTGGAGCAGCTGATGCCGGAGGACCTGCTGAAGTTCGGGCTGATCCCGGAGTTCGTGGGACGCCTGCCGGTGACCGTCACGCTCTCGGCGCTCACCCGCGAGGACCTGATGCGCGTCCTCACCGAGCCGCGCAACGCGGTCACCCGCCAGTTCCAGAGGTTCCTCCAGCTGGACAAGGTGGAGCTCGTGTTCACGCCCGGCGCGATCGCCGCGACCTCGGAGCTGGCCCTCGCCCGCAAGACCGGCGCCCGCGCCCTCCGCTCGATCGTGGAGGAATCGCTGCTCGACGTGATGTACGACATCCCCGAGCGCACCGATGTGCGCAAGTGCATCATCACCGAGGAGACCATCCGCGAGGGCCGGACGCCGCTGCTGCTGACCAAGGCGGAGGTGGATCGGGGCGTCGATGAGACGAACTACGAGGACCTGCTCGAACAGGGTGCCTGACCGGCTGCGCGCCCCGCTGCGGCTCGCGGGGCCGCTGGTCGCCATGGTGGCGCTGCTGCTGTGTGCCGGTTCGGCGACGGCCGGACCGGCGGCGGCCGGTTCGCCGGCGGCCGGTTCGCCCGCGGCGACGACCGCGCCGCCCGGTGTCACGCTGCGGCTCGTGCCCATCGCGAGGGGCCTCGACCGGCCGACCTTCCTGACGGGTCTGCCCGGCGGTCGCCTGTTCATCGTGGAGCAGCACGGCCGGATCCGCGTGATGCGGGACGGGGTCCTGCGCCGGACGCCGCTGCTGGACATCCGGAGCCGGGTCCTGTGCTGCGCCGAGGAGGGGCTCCTGGGGCTCGCCTTCCATCCCCAGTACGACCAGCCGGGCACGCCGGGCGCCGGACGGTTCTACGTCGCTTACACCGACCGGTACGACCGTCACTACGTGCTCGCCGAGTTCCGGCGCCAGGCCGGCCGGACCCGGGCGCTGCCGTCCTCGGAGCGCAGGCTCATCGACATCGAGAAGCCGTACCCGTATCACTACGCGGGGATGCTGGCGTTCGGCCCGGACGGGTACCTGTGGGTGGCCATGGGCGACGGCGGGCACCCCGTCGGGTCGACCGCGCCGGGTGACCCGTTGAACCTGGCCCAGTCGCTGGCGACGCGCTTCGGGAAGCTGCTGCGCATCGATCCGCTCGACCCCGATGGCGCCGGGCGGAGGCGGTACTCCATCCCGCCCGACAACCCGTTCGTGGGGCTGCCGGGGCGGGACGAGATCTGGGCGTACGGGCTGCGGAACCCGTGGCGCTTCAGCTTCGACCGCCAGACGGGCGACCTCTGGATCGGTGACGTCGGGCACAGCTTCCGGGAGGAGATCGACAGGGCGCGCGCGACGCAGGGCCTGGGCCGCGGATGGAACTACGGCTGGCGACTGCTGGAGGGCACCCGCTGCTATGAGCCCGCGATCGACTGTGACCCTGATGGACTCACGCGGCGCCCCCGCTGGGAGTACCGCCACAACTGGGGCGAGCCGGAGTTCGACTGCGCCGTGACCGCGGGCTACGTGTATCGCGGCACCGGGCAGCCTGCCCTCGCGGGTCGCTTCCTGTTCGGCGACTTCTGCTCCGGCCGGATCTGGTCGCTGCCCGCCGCGGGGTCGGGACCCGCCGTCCTGATGCGCAACACCCGCGCGGCGATCGCCTCCTTCGGGGAGGACGCGGAGGGAGAGCTCTACCTGTGCGACCTGCGCGGCGCCGTCTATCGCATCGAGGCGGTGGCGTAGCCGTCACCCGCCGTTCGTCGCGATGGTGACCGGGCGTGAGACCCGCCATCCGGACCGCGGGCGGGGGACGGTCGGCGGGCTCGTCGGTCGCAGGTGCTGGGGTACACTTCGCGGTCGATGCGCGACTCGATGACGTCCACTCCCGCCCCGGCGGGCCCCGGCGGCGAGATGTCCCGCGCCTACCGCCCCGGCCAGATCGAGCCTGCGATCTACGAGCGGTGGCTGGCGGCGGATGTCTTCGCTCCGGACGGGGCCGGCTCGCGCGCGCGCCCGGACGCCGAGCCGTTCGTGATCATCCAGCCGCCGCCCAACGTGACCGGGTCACTCCACCTGGGGCACGCCCAGCGCAGCGCGGTGGAGGACCTGATGACACGCCACGCTCGGATGCAGGGTCGTCCGGCGCTGTTCCTGCCCGGCCTGGACCATGCCTCGATCGCCGCGCAGTTCGTGCTCGACCGGATCATCGCGGCCGACGGGCAGACGCGCGCGTCGCTGGGACGCGAGCGGTACCTCGAGCGGATGTGGCGGTTCATCGACGAGACGCGCACCGTGATGCTGGCCCAGCAGCGGCGCGTCGGCGCGTCGGTGGACTGGGGTCGGCTGCGCTTCACGATGGACGAGCAGTCGTCGGCGGCGGTGCGGGAGGCGTTCGCGCGGCTGTACGCCGAGGGCCTGGCGTACCGCTCGGAGACGCTCATCAACTGGTGTCCCGGCTGTCGCACCAGCCTGTCGGACCTGGAGGTCGTCGCGACGCCCGAGACCGGCACGCTCTGGACGATCCGCTATCACGTCATCGACGATGCCACGGGCGAGGATGACCCGGCGCTGTCGATCGACATCGCGACCACCCGTCCGGAGACGCTCCTGGGCGACACCGCGGTCGCGGTGCATCCCGAGGACGAGCGCTACCGCGCCCTCGTCGGAAGGCGTGTGCGCATCCCGTTCGTGGACCGACCGGTGCCCATCATCGGGGATCCGGTCGTGGAGCGGGCCTTCGGCACGGGCGCCGTGAAGATCACGCCCGCGCACGACCACGACGACCACGCCACGGGCGCGCGCCACGGGTTGCCGCTCGTCGACATCCTCGAGGACGACGGCCGGATCGCCCCGAACGGCGGGCGATACGCGGGTCTCGACCGGTACGCGGCGCGCCAGCGCATCCTCCAGGACCTGGACGCCGCGGGCGACCTCGTGTCCACCAGGCCCCACGAGATGGTGGTGGGCCGCTGCCAGCGGTCGAACGACGTCGTGGAGCCGCGCCTGAAGACGCAGTGGTTCGTGCGCACGCGGCCGCTCGCGGAGGCCGCCCTGGCGGCGACCCGCTCCGGCCGCACGAGGATCCTCCCGGAGCGCTTCGAGAAGGTGTGGGAGCACTGGCTCACGGACATCCGCGACTGGAACGTGAGCCGGCAGCTGTGGTGGGGCCACCGGATTCCCGCGTGGTACTGCCCGGACGGGCATGTGACGGTGAGCGCGCTCGCCGACGGCCCCACGGCGTGCGACGCGTGCGGGCGTGCCGCGACCGACCTGACCCAGGATCCGGACATCTTCGACACCTGGTTCAGCAGCGGCCTGTGGCCCTTCTCCACGCTGGGATGGCCGCGGCCCACATCCGACCTGACGCGCTTCTATCCGGGCACCGTGATGGAGACCGCGTACGACATCATCTTCTTCTGGGTGGCCCGGATGATGATGCTGGGCATCCACTTCCTGGGGGACGCGCCCTTCGCGGTCATCCACCTGTCTGGCCTGGTGCGCGATCCGTACGGCCAGAAGATGTCCAAGACGAAGGGCAACGTGGTGGACCCGCTCGAGGCGATCGACGAGTCGGGTGCCGACGCGCTCCGGTTCGCACTGATCCATGGCGCCGCCCCGGGCAATGACCAGCGGTTCTCGGCCGAGCGCCTCGAGAACGCGCGCAACTTCGCGAACAAGCTGTGGAACGCGGCGCGCTACGTGCTGGGCGCGCGTCCGGCCTCCATCGGTCCGGACATCCACCGCGCGGAGCCTGACCCGGCCCATCTCGGAGCCGCCGATGCTTGGCTCCGGAGCCGCGTCGCGGCGACCGTCGCCGACGCGGACCGGGTCATCGCGGAGCACGCCTTCGGGGAGCTGACACGGGTCCTCTACGACGCCATCTGGGGCGAGTACTGCGACTGGGCGCTGGAGCTGTCCAAGGTCCGGCTGGGTGACGCCACCCTGTCCGATGCGGAGCGCGAGGCCACCTGGTGGACGCTCGTGGAGGCGCTGGACACGTACCTCCGGCTGCTCCACCCGGTGATGCCGTTCGTGACGGAGGCGATCTGGTCGGGGCTGCCGCACCGCCCCGACGACCCCCAGCTGCTGATCGTGGCGGACTGGCCCGCCGCCCCGCCCGTCGACCCAGCAGCCGAGACCGCGGTGGAGGAGCTGCTGGGGCTCGTGCGCGGGCTGCGCAACGCGCGCTCGGAGGCGGGCATCGACCCGGGCGCCTGGCTGCGCGTCGAGGTGGCCCTGCCCGATGACCTCGGGAGCGCGTTCGACGGGCTGCGCCCGGCCCTGGAACGGCTGGCCCGAGCGCGACCGCTGGAGCGCACGGACGCTGGGGTGGCCATCTCCACGGACGAGGCGTCGCTCGCGGTGGTCGCCGGGCGCATCACGGCCGTCGTCAGATCGGGGACGGCGGACCCGGCCACCGCGGACCGCGAGCGGGCGCGACTGGACAAGGAGCTGGCGGAGGCGGAGGCGTCGCTCGCGGCCGCCCGGCGCCGGCTGTCAGACCCCGCGTTCCTGGAGCGCGCGCCGGCTGCCGTCGTGGAGGGCGCGCGCGGGCGCGTGCGTGAGCTCGAGGAGCGGATCGCCCGGCAGCGCGGGCATCGCGCGGCGCTGGGGTGACGGTCGGCCGTGATGAGCACGCAGCGATCGACCAGCATGCCGAGGCCGACGGCCCGTCGGGGTCGCGCCACGAGGGAGGCTTGAGATGCCCATGGACTTCCTGAAGCGCAGGCGCCCGGCCCCGGAGCCGGTCGACCCCGCCCCCTCGCTGCTCGCCGACGAGGTCGAGGCCGAGGACTATGAACTGCGGCTCACCTATCGCGCCAAGAGCAGCCCGGGGGTGCGCATGACCGCCGGACCGGGAGTGGTGGAGCAGCTCCCCGCGCTGCTGGACGGCGTCACCCGCAACGACATCGCGCTGGTCGAGCCGCTGTCCATGGAGGTCAAGGACGCCGCGCCCCGCATCGTGGACCCGGTCCAGGCGATGGCCTGGGTGAACGCCCGGCACTCGGCGTCCCCGGTGACCCGCCACGGACTGTATGTGCTGGAGTCCCTCGACGCCCTCGACCCGGCGTTCGAGACCGCCGCGCTCGCCCTGCTGTCGGGCGGCACGGACACCTCCGGGTACCCGGAGTACGACGCGGTGGTGGGCGGGGTGGTCTCCTACTGGGACGAGGTGACCGGCGACATCGTGGTGCGCAGCGTGGTCTGCTGGGGCGGACGCGGGGTCCGGGGGGACACGGAGCGAATCGCCTCGCGCCAGCTCGCGACGCTGCTCGCGAACATCCTGGCGAACCAGAACGCGATCGGCGTGACCGCCACGGAGCGGCCCATGCCGGCGGCGGGCGCAGGCGGCCTGGTGTGTTCTCATTGTGGCTTCGCATCCGGACACGATCGGGCGTTCTACTGCCCGAAGTGCGGCATGCGCATGGTGCGGGGATAAGGATGCCCATCTACGAGTACGTCTGCTCGGCGTGTGGCCGGCGTGTCGACGTGATCCATGGCGTGCACGGCCACGGGCCTGCCGCGTGCGAGTCCTGCGGCGGCGCGATGCGCAAGGCGCTGACCGCTCCCGCCATCCATTTCAAGGGCAGCGGCTGGGCGAAGAAGGACGCCCGGTCCGCGGCCGCGCCCAAGCCGCCGACGGAGGCCGCGGCGGCGGCCACCGCGGGGGACGCGGCCGCGGGGTCGTCCTCGACGCCCGACGGGGCGCCAGCCGCCTCGTCCGCCACCACGGGCGCCTCGTCGACGGCCGCCGCGCCGTCCACCGCGGCGACCGCGCCACCCGCGTCGGGGGCCGGTGGCTGATCATGGCGCGCGTCCCGTCTGACTGGATCAGTCTCGCCGACGCCGCGGGCATCTTCGCCTCGGCAGGGATCCCGGTCAGCACGAGCACGCTCGCTCGGTGGGCGAGGGACGGCAAGCTCCAGAGCGTCCGGCCCGGCAAGCGCATCTACGTTCGCCGCGCGCAGGTCCGCTCCATGCTCATGCCCCGTCGTCGGGGAGTCCCGGCGGACGCGCTCCAGGCCGGGCTGTTCGAGGACTGGCCCGAGTGACCGGGCGGTCGGTGGAGTCCTCCTCCCCACCGACCCCGGACAGCAGGGGATCGTGGCTCCAGCGCGCCCAGCGACGGGGTCAGGCCGCTGACCGACGCATCCGCCGGATCCCGGCGGTGAAGGCGCTCCAGTCCATCCTCGACACGTACGCGGCCGCGGGCGGTGGCATCACTGCGGGCGGTCTCGCGTACGGAGCCCTGTTCGCCGTCATCCCCGGACTGCTGCTCGTGGTCAGCCTCATCGTGGTGGTCATCGGCGACCGGGCGATCCAGGCGGAGGTGGTCGACTGGATCGTCGTCCAGGTGCCGCCGCTCGCCGAGTTCGCCCAAGAGATCGTCGCGGGCCTCGCGGACAGCGCGCGGGTGGGCACCGTGTTCGGGCTCGTCGGCCTGGTCTGGGGAGCGAGCGGCTTCTACGTGGCGCTCGAGGGAGCGATGGACCGGCTGTTCCCCGGGCCGCGGCGCCGCGAACCGATCCTGGGCCGTGTGCGGGGGATGCTCGCCGTCGTCCTGGTGGTGGGCGGCACCCTCGTCGCCTTCCTTGCGAACTACGCCGTCACCGCGCTGTGGAGCGTGTTCCGCGTCGACCTGGGGCCGGTCCTCCCGGCCATCGCCCCGCTCGTCAGCGTCGCTGCGGCCGCGGCGATCTGCCTCGTCGTGTACGTCATCGTCCCGTCGGACACGCCGGGGTGGCGTTCCGCGCTGCCCCCCGCCATCGGCGCGGGGATCGGCATCGGCCTGCTGACGTCCCTGTTCGGCCTCGTGTCGCAGTTCCTGGTGGCGGGGTTCACGGGCCTGGGCGTGCTCGCGTCGGTGTTCGTGGCGCTCGTCTGGTTCAACTGGGTGTTCCAGATGCTGCTCTACGGGGGGGCCTGGGCGCGGCTGCGGCGCGACCGTCGCCAGGCGCGGGGCATCGTCCTCTGACCGGGCGTGGCCGGAGGAAGCCTAATCCTGACGGCGACCGCACCGGCGACAGAAGCGGGCGTTCGCGGACAGCGGCAGCTCGCAGCCGCCGCAGGGCCGCACGCCGCTGGAGGGCATGCGGCCGCCTCCGGCCTGCCCGCGCGCCTCCGCCCCGATGGCGGGCGTCCGGGCACCCAGGACCGACGGATGGGGCGCCGCCAGCGGCGCCACCGGCTGCGGGCGGAAGACCGACCCGAGCGGAGGCCACTGGGCCGGTCGCGCTTCGCCGTCGGGCACCGGTGCGGTCAGGCGCCAGGGTGCCGTGGGCATCGGGGCCGGGGTGGTGTCCGGCGGCGCGTCCTGGGCGATCGGCCGCGATGGCGTGGTGAGCGGTTGCGCGGGCGCGATGTCGGGCCCCAGGGTCAGGGCCATCGCCTCCCAGTCGTCGACCAGGGGTTCGTCGGCTGATTCGGCCGGGCTCTGGCGCATCAGGTCGGCCCAGTCGGCCTCGAGATCGTCGTCCACCGGACCCACCTCGTCCAGTTCCGTGACGGCGGACGCATCTCGGGTCTCGTCGGGCGACGCACCGCCCTCGGACGCGATGATCGGCTCGACGGCCGAGACAGCGCCCGGGACGACCTCGGACACAGCGTCCGGTCCGTGCGGGTGCGACGCTCCCGCGGCGACCTCGATGAGCGGGTCGGCATCGCGGGGCGTGTCGGACGCCCTCCCCGGCACCGAGAGGTCCGCCTCGGCGCTGGCCCCCGCCTCTGCCTCGGCCTCGACGCCGGCCTCCGCCTCCGCCTCCACCACGGCCTCCGCCTCCGCCGCGACGTCGTCGCCCTGATCGCTCGCTTCGATCGCAGCCGGGTCGCCCGCCACATCGACATCCCCGGCCTCCGCATCGGCGGGCATGGACGACGCGATGAGGGCGGGTCCCACGGGAAGGTCGTCCACGACCGGTTCGGGCGCGTCCGCGAGCGCGGACTCGAAGTCGAGACTCCAGGCATCGTCGGGGTCGACCACCCCGTCGGCATCGGGCACCTCGTCGGGGCCGGGCGACGGGTCCGCTCCGGATGGCGGTTCCGGGGGTGTCTCGTGGGCCGGCTCCGTGGGGATCGCGGCGTCTCGATGGAGATCGGCGTCAGGCCAGGCGCCGGGCGATGCGATGGCGGCCAACCGGGCCGCCGACTCGTCGCGCCACGATGCGGCCTCGAGCCCCGCCTCGAGCTCCGCGGCGTCCAGGGTCGCCTGGTCGTCCGACCCGGGGAGCGGCATGCAGCCGAGGCAGAAGCCCGCCACCTCGTTCCAGCATCGGGGGCAGGTGTACTGACGACACTCCAGGCAGAAGTGGAACGAGCCGTGGAACGGGTCGCGACTCGCCTGCACGGGATCGGCCAGGATGCCCAGCTGCTTGCCCAGGCCCGCGAGCCTGCCCTCCCGCCTGCGGACGGGCTCGGCGACATAGCGCGTGCCGCAGCGCTCGCAGAAGGACTCGATGACGGTCTCGGCAGCCATGATCGTCGCAGCCAACCTCGCCTGGTGGACCCGGGTGACTGCGCGAGTGTCGGAGGGCGCGCGCCTGCTCACCAGCGACGGATTGGTACCCTCACCCCCGTCGGATGGTCCTGCATCGCGTTCCCGGACCGCGGCCGACGGGTCATCCGCGCGCCCTTTGTTAGACTCGCCCGGCCGATGACCCGCTCATTCGCCGCTGTCGAGCGCTTCTTCGAACGACTGCTGGAACGTCCTGCCGCGCGTCTGTTCCGCGCGCCGATCCAGCCCGAGCAGCTGCAGCGCCGGCTGGAGCGAGCCATGGAGTCCGGCAGGGTCTCCCGGTCCGACCGGACCTATGTCCCCAACCGCTACCGGGTGCTGCTGCACGCCGCGGACCTCGCGTCGTTCGAGGAGGACCGCGCGATCCTCCAGGCGGACCTGGCGGACGCCATCCTGCGGCGTGCCAGGGTCCGAGGCTATCGCCTGGTGGCGAGGCCGGAGGTGTTCGTCGTCTCCTCCGAGCGCGTGGGCGCGGGTGAGGTCGAGGTGTTCGCCGACCCGCTCGACCCGGGCCTCGTGCGATCGGCGGCCGCCGGCCTGCGCACCGTGGAGCTGGAGGGGCCGCGACCACCGCGTCCACCCATCCCGGGCACGGCCGCCGTGCCCGTGGTGGCCGGCGACGCGGCGGTGTCGGACGATCCGGGTGCGTCCTCGGGCGGCGGACTCGGTGCGGGACCCGTCACCGACGCCCCGCGACCGGCCCCTGTCGCGATGCCCGAGCCGCGCGCGGTGGAGCGCATCGCCACGCTCATCGAGATCCGCTCTCGCAACGTCCAGCCATGGGCCTTCGTGTTCCGTGGCGGCGTCGTGCGCATCGGTCGGGGCGGCGACAACGAGATCGTGCTGTCGGACGATCGCGTGAGTCGCCGGCATGGGCAGCTCACGGCGCGCCAGGGCACGCTCGTCTACACCGACCTGGGCAGCAGCAATGGCTCCCAGGTGAACGGCGTGGCGGTGCGCGAGATCGCGCTGGGCATCGGCGACGTGGTCCGCGTGGGCAACTCGACGCTCACCATCCGGCCCGGCTGACGCCGACGGCAGCCTGCCGTGGACGTCCTGACCCTGGTCCTGTGGGTGCTCCGGATCGCGTTCCTCCTCGGCATCTACCTGGTGCTGCTGCTCGTCGTGCGCGCGATCTGGCGGGACCTGCGCGCCACCGTCCGTGGGGGCCCGCCCGCACTCGGCCGACTGGTGGTGCTCGCCTCGCCGCTGGGCCAGCCGGAGCAGGGTCTGGTCATCCCGCTGGATGCCGTGACCACGCTGGGTCGCGACGTCAACAGCAGCGTCGTCATCGACGACGGTCGAGTCGCGGATGATCACGCGCTGCTGGCCTATCGCGGGTGGTCGTGGGTCCTCGAGGACCGGACGGACGGCGAGGCGACGCGGGTGAACGGCAGGCCGGCCCAGGGGATGGTGGTGCTGGGCTATGGCGACCAGTTCGCGCTCGGGGACGTGCGGTTCCGGCTCGATCGGTCACCCGATCCGGGGCCGCCATGATCGACATCCCCCGCAACCCCGTCCGGAGGGTCTTGTGGCGGGCGGGCATCCGACCCCGGCCGCGCGGGCGGGAGCTGCTGCTGCTGCTCGCGGTCGCCGGCGCGCTGGCCGTGGGCTGGGTGAGCCTCGCATCCACGCGCGCGGGCGCCCTGAGCGTCGGGCGTCCGTGGCCCCTGCTGGCGTACCTCGGCGCGCTCGGGGCGGTCCACCTGCTGTTCCTGATCGCGGGGCGACGCATGGACCAGATCCTGCTGCCCGTGGTGGGACTGCTGGGCGGCCTGTCGCTGCTGCTCATGGCGCGACTGCCCGACACGCTGGTGGAGCGCGACCTCGGTCCATGGCGGCTGGGCCTGCTGGAGCTCCAGCTCGCCTGGCTCGTGCTGGCGCTGGCCGTCCTCGCGGCCACCGCGATCGTGGTCCGGCGCGACGCGTGGCTGCGCGACTACCGCTACACGTGGGCGGCGCTCGGCATCGTGCTGCTGCTGCTCGTGTTCCTGCTCGGCGACGAGGTCAACGGCGCCCGCCTGTCGCTCACCGTGGGGCCCCTGAGCGGCCAGCCCTCGGAGCTGCTCAAGGTGGTCCTGGTGATTTTCCTGGCCGCCTATCTCGCCGACAACCGGGTGCTGTTGGCAGCCCACAGCACCCGCTGGGGACCGGTCCGGCTGCCGCCCCTGCCGTACCTCCTGCCGATGGTCGCGATGCTGGGCCTCGCCATCGCCGTGGTGGTCATCCAGCGGGACCTGGGCGCGGCGCTGCTGTTCTACGGCGTGTTCCTGGCGATGCTCTACATCGCCACCCGGCGCACCGCCTACGTGGTGCTTGGCGTGACGCTGATGGCGGCCGCAGCGGGGGCGCTGTACCGGATGTTCCCCCACGTCCGGCTGCGCGTCGACGTGTGGCTGGATCCGGCGGCCGATCCGCTGGGCAGCGGCTTCCAGGTGATCCGCGCGCTGTATGCCGTGGGGCGCGGCGGCATCCTGGGCACGGGTCTGGGGGCGGGCCTGCCGACCGTCGATGGGGCGCAGGCGATCCCGGCGCTCCACACCGACTTCGTGTTCGCGGCCCTGGGGGAGGAGCTTGGCCTGGCCGGAGCGATCGCGCTGTGCGCCCTGTTCCTGATCATCGCCGGACGCGGCCTGCGCATCGCGGCGCTCGCCAGGGACGAGTTCGGCGCCCTTCTCGCGGCCGGCCTGACGCTCCTGGTGGTGCTCCAGGCGGCGCTCATCATCGGCGGTGACCTGAAGCTCGTGCCGCTCACCGGGGTGACCCTGCCGTTCGTGAGCTACGGCGGTTCGTCGCTCCTGGCCAGCGGGTTGGTCATGGGGCTGCTGCTCGGGTGCAGTGACGCATCGAGGGGGCGCCTGACGCTGCCCTCGCGGGTGCTCCATCGGCCCGCTCGGAGTCCCGCGCCCGGCGACGGCCCCGCGGCGACACCCGGAGGTGGGGCGTGACCCCGCGATGGCGGCGGCGTCGGAGGCGCGCGGAGCGCGCGGCGGGGTCGATGCTGCGACCGGCGCCCGGGATCGACAGCGCGCTGCTGCGGGTGGGGCTCGCGATCGGCCTGATCTATGGTGGCATCGCGGTCGGCCTGGGCTGGTGGCAGGTGGTGGAGGCGGGCCGGCTCACCGACGCGCCGCTCAACCCGCTGCGCATCGCCGCCATGCGCGACGCGTCGCGGGGACGCATCCTCGACGCTCGGGGCCGGGTGCTCGCGGTCAGCCTGGGCGATCCGGCGACGGGACAGCGCCGCCGCTATCCGTATCCGGTCGTGGCGCCCATCGTGGGCTACCAGAGCCTGCTGCTGGGCACGGCCGGCCTCGAGCGGACCTATGACCGGCAGCTGGTGGGACTCGATGACCTGGGACCCGGGGGCGACCTGCTGCGCAAGCTCCGCCCGGCCGGCGTCGACCCGATGGACCTCCACCTCTCCGTCGACCTGCGACTGCAGCGGCTGGCCGCGTCCCTGCTGGGCGACGACGCGGGCGCCGTGGTCGCGCTCGAGCCGTCCACCGGACGCATCCTGGCGCTGGTCAGCAGCCCCAGCTACGACCCCGAGCGCCTCTCGGCGCTCGCCACCGGCCGGGCGTACCTGGAGCGGCTGAACCGGGACGGCGGTGCGCCGCTGGTCGATCGGGTCACCCAGGGGCGGTACGTGCCGGGATCCGTGTTCAAGATCGTCACCGCCGTCACGGGTCTCGAGAGCGGTGCCATCGACGACGCCACGAGCTATCGCGCCCAGCCGCGCCAGTCGCGCGAGGGCTTCCTGGTGGACGGCTTCCGGGTCCGGGACGCCCCGCGGAGGGTGCGCCTGGACGTGCCGCTCGAGCTCACGGGCGCGATGGAGGTGTCCAGCAACGTCTGGTTCGCCCACGCGGCGCTGGACATCGGGGCGAGCGCGCTCCGGGACGGTGCCCGACGACTCGGCTTCGATGCCCCGATCGCCTTCGAGCTGCCCACGGCGGCCAGCCAGGTGACCGCGGGTGACGGTCCGCTCGATGGGTTCAGCGACCGGCCGGAGCTCGCATCGGCGGGGTTCGGGCAGGGCCGGGTGCTGGTCACGCCGCTCCAGATGGCGATGGTCGCCGCGGCGGTGGCGAACGGCGGCGAGCTCATCGCGCCGCGGCTGGTCGATCGCGCCGTCTCCGCGCGGGGCGTCGTCCGGACGCTCGGTTCACGCAGCCTGGGTCGGGTGATGTCCGGGGACACCGCCCGCAGCGTGACCGCCGCCATGGTGGCGGCGGTCGAGGGTCGTGATGCGGCGGGCATCGCGGGCGGCGCCAAGGTCACCGGTGTCACGACCGCCGGCAAGAGCGGCAGCGCGGAGCTCGATGACGGTCCGCCGCACAGCTGGTTCGTGGGCTTCGCGCCCGCGGAGTCACCCCGCATCGTGGTCGTCGTCGTGGTGGAGCACGGCGGATCGGGCGCGGATCGCGCGGTGCCCATGGGCGGCCGGCTGATGGAGGCGTGGCTCCGGCGGTTCGCGGCTCGCTGACCGTTCGGGCCGCGGGCGGTACCATCCGCGGGACGCGTCCCGCCCCGTTCCGCGCGGACGCCCCGTCCGGTCGCAGCGAAGGGAACCGAGTGTCATTCATCGCGGAGTCCGGCGGGCGCGTGGCCGCCAACGTCGAGCGGGTGATCGTGGGCAAGCAGCGCGAGGTCCGCCTGGCCCTGGTCGCCCTGCTGACCGGCGGCCACCTGCTCGTCGAGGACGTCCCGGGCACCGGCAAGACCGTCCTGGCCAAGGCCATCGCGCGCAGCCTCGGCTGTACCTTCCGTCGCATCCAGTTCACGCCCGACCTGCTGCCCACCGACGTCACGGGGCTCTCGATCTACAACCAGAAGACCCAGGAGTTCGAGTTCCGGCACGGCCCGATCATGTCCCAGATCGTGCTCGCGGACGAGATCAACCGCGCCACGCCCAAGACCCAGTCGGCGCTGCTGGAGAGCATGGAGGAGCGCCAGGTCACCGTCGATGGCGTGACCTACCCGATGCCGCTCCCGTTCCTGGTCATCGCGACCCAGAACCCCATCGAGTACGAGGGCACGTTCGCGCTCCCGGAGGCCCAGCTGGACCGCTTCCTGCTGCGCATCCGGATGGGCTACCCCGCTCCGCTCGAGGAGATGCGCATCCTCGACGAGCAGAAGCGCACCCACCCCATCGAGCTGGCGGATGTGGTCATGCCGGTCGAGGAGCTGCTCCGGATGCAGGTCGCGGTCCGCGAGGTGTACGTGGATCCGGCGGTCTCGGACTACATCGTGCGCCTCGTGAACGCCACGCGTGTCCATCCGGATGTGTACCTGGGCGCCTCTCCGCGAGGCTCCATCGCGCTCTATCGAGCGGGCCAGGCGTTCGCGGCGCTCGCCGGTCGCGACTTCGTCATCCCCGACGACATCAAGGCGCTCGCCGAACCCGCCCTGGCCCACCGCGTCATCGTGCGCAGCGCGGCGTCCATCCGGGACATCGACCCCGCGGCGATCGTGCGCGAGGTGCTCGACGCCGTGCCGGTCGAGGGTCGACCGCTGGTCGCCGATGTCGCTGGACCGCGGCGTGCGTGAGGGGCCGCCGGGCAGGGACGGAGCCCGCTGACCGGTGCTCCGCCGCCTGCAGCTGCTGCTGGTCGGCGGCGTCCTGCTGGTCGCCGCGCTGATCACCGGCGCCTGGTTCCTGACGTTCCTGGTGTACCTCGGCGCACTGCTGCTGATCGGAGCATGGCTGGTGACGCGCGCGGGCCTGTCCGGGCTGGAGGCGGGGTTCGGACTGGATCGGCCGCACGCGCAGGTGGGCGAGACCGTGCGCGCCTGGTACACCCTGCGCAACCGGACAGGCCTGCCGAAGCCGTGGCTGGAGGTCCACAGTCCCTCGACGCTGCCGGAGCCGATTCCCGGTCGCGCCCTGTCCCTGGGGCGGCGCACGATGCGATCCTGGTACATCGACGTGCCGCTGTCGCGGCGCGGCCACTACCGCGTCGACCCGATGTCCATCCGCACCGGCGACCCGTTCGGGCTGTTCACGGCCAGTGCGTCGGTCGGCGCGGGCTCCAGCATCGTGGTCTATCCAGCGGTGGATTCCCTGCCGCTGTGGAAGCCGCCGCCCGCGCTCATCGAAGGGTCCAACGCGCGCGCCGAGCGGACGCACCAGTCGACCCCGCTGGTCACGGGTGTCCGGCCGTACGTCACCGGGGACGCGTTCAACCGCATCCACTGGAAGTCGTCCGCGCGCCAGATGGAGCTCCAGGTCAAGGAGTTCGACCTGGAGCAGACCGCGGACCTGTGGCTGTTCCTGGACCTCGATCGCTCCGTCCATCGCGGCGCGGAGGAGGACGCCACCATCGAGACGGCCGTCCGCGCGTGCGCCTCGATCGCCGCGAAGGCCGTCGCAGCCAATCGCTCCGTCGGGTTCGAGGCGGCGGGCGCGCGCCGGCTGGTGTTCCCCGCGGACCGGGGACCGCGTCAGCAGCTGAAGGTGCTGTCGCTGCTCGCCGCGGTCCAGCCCGATGGCGCGGTCCCGCTGCGAGAGCTGCTCGTGGACGGCCTCGCGCGGCTGCGTCGAGGCATGACCGCGGTGGTCGTGACACCGTCCCTCGATCGGGGCTGGGTGAGCCCGCTCGGTTCGCTCCGACGGCGGGGCATCGGCTGTGCCGTGGTGCTCGTCGATCCGGTCGCCCACGATGTCCGCTCGCGACTGCTCGATGGTGAGGAGGCGCTCGACGACGGCGTGCGGATGCGGCTCGAGTCGGACCTGGGGGCGCTCCGTCACGCCCTCGCGGAGCACGAGCTGCCGCCGCTGGTGCTGGTGCCGGACATCCCGCTGGGCGCCCAGATCGTCACGCCGTCGCTCCGGGCCGGCGTGCCGGGCCGGTGAGCACCCTCGCCGGGCGCGTCCCGGAGCATCGTCCCGGACGGGCCCGGCAGTCGATCGGGCGTGCGCGGTGGCTCGCCTCGCCGCCCACCGGCTGGCTGTCCGCGCTGCTGCTGCTGCTGATGCTCGCCACGGCGGGCCTCGCCATCGACGTGCCGCGCCTGGCCCGCGTGGGCCCCGGCGGGTCGAGCCAGACGGCGTTCCTGCCGTGGGTGATGGTCATCGCGGGCGTGGTGGGCATCGCGCTGGCGCGCACCCGGCTGCCGGTCCCCCTCGCGCACCTCCTGGGTGCCAGCGCGGGTGTGGCGGTCCTGCTGTTCGCGTGGAGCGGCGCGATCTCCGACGCCGTCACGGTCCAGGAGCGCCTGTCGGACGTGAACCGGGCGGCGGCGACGCTGTTCGACGATGTGGTCGCCAAGCGCGGCCGGACCGAGCAGACCATCGGCTTCCTCATCGTCATCGGCGCGATCGCCTGGACGACGGGGCAGTTCGCCGCGTTCAACCTGGTGCGGCGGGGGGTCGTCGCACCGGCGATCGTGGCCATCGGGACGTTCGTGCTGGTGGTGGCGCTCGCGCCCGCCGTGGAGGAGTCGGCCATCCAGGAGCACCTGGTGGTCCTCACCGGCCTGTCGCTGCTGCTGGTGCTGCGCGCCGGGCTGGCGCACCAGCAGGCAGGCTGGCGGCGTCGCCACATCCTCGGCGGGCGCGACGCGGAGGCCATGTTCCTGCGCGCCGGCACGGTTCTCAGCGTCGTCGCGCTCGCAGGGGCCACGCTGCTGGCGGCCAACGTCGTGGCATCGCCGCTGAGGGAGTCGTTCGCCTCCCTGGACCAGCGCCTGCTGGACCTGGCGACGACCATCGACGGCCTGTTCGGCCGGAGCGGCACCAGCACCGCCACGGGGGCCTACGCGGATCTCGATCCCATCACCGACAGCTGGTCGGAGTCGCAGGTGCCGAGGTTCACGTGGACCTCACCCGACGGCCGTCCCCAGTACTGGCGGGGGGCGGCCTACTCCCGGTTCGTGCCCCTGGGCTGGACGCGAGACCGGACGGCGCGCTCGTCGGCGGTGATCCCCGCCGGGCAGGACCCGCTGGGTGCCAGCGTCGACTCCGTGGCCTCGGACGCGGCCGGACGGCGCGATGACGGCTACGTGCTCCTGAACCGAGGCCTGGATGGACGCACGCTCCTGTCGCCCGCGACGCCCCTGTCCGTGGACCGTGACACGCTGGCCGTGCTCGACGGCGACGGGGGCCCGTTCCTCCAGATCGACCTGCGGGACCAGCTGGGTCTCGACGAGGGGTACACCCTCCTGGTGCGCTCCGACCGGCGGGGGGAGGACGGGCTGACGCAGAACCGGCTCGCCGCGGCGGGCGTCAGCTACCCCACGTGGGTGGAGCCCTACATCGAGGTGGTGCCGGGCACCCTGAGCGAACTGGCCAAGGATGCCGCGAGCCGCATCGCCAATGCCGATCCGGCGCGCCGCACGCCGTTCCATGTCGCGCAGCGTCTGGAGGCCTGGTTCGCGGACTCCGAGGATGATGCATCCGGAGAGCCGCGCTTCACCTACGAGACGGACCTGTCGGGACTGTGCCGGCCGGCCGAGGGTGTGGTCGACTGCCTGCTCCGGACGGGCAAGGGCTTCTGCAAGCAGTACGCCACCGCGATGACGCTGATGCTTCGCTCCCAGGGCATCCCCGCGCGCTATGTGCTGGGATTCCTGCCCGGGCAGCAGCAGGCGGATGGGTCCTGGGTCGTGCCGGCCGCGGCGGCTCATGCCTGGGTGGAGGTCTTCTTCCCGGGTTCGGGGTGGGTGCGCTTCGATCCGACCCCCGGCGGCAACGCGGTGAACGGTCAGCAGACGTCCCGGCTGCCCGAGGGACCGCCCGTGCCCACGCCCACGCCGAGCGTGGACGAGCCCCTGCCGACACCCGTGTTCAGCGACCCGCCCACGCCGACGCCGGACCCCGCGGTCGTCACGCCGCCTCCGAGCGACCCGCCCGGGGCCGACGACGAGGGTCTCGACGGGTCGATCGCGCTGCTGGGTCTGCTCCTGGTCGGGCTGGCCCTGGCCACGGGCGTCGTCCTCGCGTCGCGGCGCCTGCGCGGCATCCCGGGACGCGACGCGAACCTGCTCTATCGCGCCATCGCGGGGCTCGCGACGCGGGTCGGGCACGGCCCGACGCCGTCGCAGACGCCCTACGAGTTCACGGCGCGTCTCGGCGAGGTTGTGCCCGGTGCGGGCGCCGACCTGCGGGCCGTGGCCCGCGGCAAGGTCGAGGCGACGTATGGCCGTCGACCCCCCGATGGCGATGCGATGGACGCCCTCGTGGCCAGCTATCGACGCGCCAGGCAGTCACTCATGGCGTTCGTGTTCCGGATCCGGTCGCGCCCGTAGGGACCACACGCCGGGTCGGTGCGCCCTCAGACGGTCGTGCGGTCGACCCCCGCCGCGGGTGCGGGCCCATCGAGGTGGTCCGTGAGGTTGTGGGCCCGCAGCCGAGCCACGCCCGAGCGCAGCTCCACGATGGTGATGCCGCACAGGCGGAACGGGAACGACCAGAACGCCGACTGCGGCAGGCCCAGGAGCTCGAACAGCAGGAGACGCAGGAGTCCGTCGTGCGCGACCGCGATGAGCCACGGCTCATCGGAGCCCCCGGTCGCCTCGCCGGAGCCGCCTGCGGCGCGGATGGCCTCCAGCAGCTGGTCGACCGCGGCGGCGGCCCGGAGCGCGGCGTCGGCGAGGGACTCTCCGCCGGGCGCCCGATGGTGGACGGGATCCCGGCGCCAGGCCGCGACGAGGTCCGCGTCGCGCGCCTCCACGGCCGCGCCGGTGAGACCCTCCCACTCCCCGTGGTCCAGTTCCACCAGCGCCTCGAGCGGCGCGACGGGGGCGCTGGTCTCGACGCCGATCGCCATGGCCACGTCCCGCGCGCGCTGGAGCGGCGAATGCCAGATCCCGAGCGGCGGCCGCGCCGGGAGCGGCAGGGCCGGCCATGCCCCGACGGCCGCCAGGCGACGGGCCACGCCACGCGCCTGGTGACGCCCGTGGGAGGACAGCGGAGGGTCGCTCCGTCCCTGGAAGCGACCCTCCCGGAGCCAGGTCGTCTCGCCGTGCCGCACCAGCACCAGCGAGCCCGCCAGGCCCGTCAGTCGAGCCGGATCGACCACAGGTCGAGCATCGCGTCCATGCTCCGGATGCGCGCGGCCACCGCGTCGTCGGGGGCATCATCGAGCGCCAGGATCATGTAGGCGTCCGCGCGGGGCTCCGTCCGGGCGAGGTACATCGCGGAGATGTTCACGTCCGCCTCGCCCAGCAGCGCACCCACCCTGCCCACCGTGCCGGGGCGGTCCTGGTGATGGGTCACGATCATGGAGCGCGACGGCGCCATGTCCAGCCAGTGCTCCTGGAGGCGCACCAGCCGGGGCTCGCCGCTGGCCACGGTGCCACCCACGATCGCCGTGCCGGACAGGGTCAGCAGGGAGGCGTGGCGTCCGGCGTCGGCCACCTTGCGCTCCGCGAGCGCGATGCCGCGCGCCCGGGCGAGGGCCGCGGCATTCACCACGTTGACCCGCTCCTCGGTGTCGGCGAGGAGGCCACCCAGCGTGGCCGCGACGAGCACGGAGGTGTCGTGAGACGCGAGCTCACCCGCCACCTCGAGGGTGAGCCCGTCGAGGCTGGGCGCGAACTGCGCGTAGAGGCGCCCCAGCATGCGCGCCAGCGGCAGATAGGGCGCCAGCGCCTGCGCGGTCTCCGGGGTGAGCATGGGGGCGTTGACGGCGTAGCGCGCCGAGCGGCCGCCGAGCACGTCCAGCACCTGCTCCGCGGTCTCCACCGCCACGCGCGTCTGGGCCTCCTCGGTGGACGCGCCCAGGTGCGGCGTCAGGATGATGTTCGGCGCATCGCGCAGCGGGCTGTCCGCGGGCAGCGGCTCCGCGCTGAAGACGTCCACGGCGGCGCCCGCGATCGTGCCCGCCGCGAGTGCCTGGGCGAGGGCCGCCTCGTCGATGACGCCGCCGCGAGCCACGTTGATGAGGAACGCGTCGGGCTTCATCGTGGCCAGTTCGGGAGCGCCGATCAGGCCGCGCGTCTTGGCGGTCAGCGGCACGTGGACCGTGACCGCGTCTGCCTCCCGCAGGATCTCCGCGACGCTCGCGAGCCGGATGCCTCGGCGGGCGGCCGCGTCCTCGGTCACGAATGGATCATGGCCGACGATGGTCATCTCGAACCCGCGCGCGGCCTCCGCGACGGTCATGCCGATCTTGCCCAGGCCGATGACCCCCAGCGTCTTGCCGCGCAGCTCGCGGCCCGTGAACCCGGAGCGCTTCCACTCGCCCCTGCGCACGGACGCGTCGGCGGCGGGGATGCGGCGCGCGATGGCGAACAGGAGCGCGAGCGTGTGCTCCGCGGCCGCGACGGTGTTGCCCGTGGGGGCGTTCACGACCACGATCCCCGCGGCGGTCGCCGCGTCCAGCTCGATGTTGTCCACGCCCACGCCGGCGCGCCCGATGACCTGGAGGCGCGGGCCCGCTGCGATCGCCTCCGCGTCCACCTTCACCTGCGAGCGGACCAGCAGCGCGTCGTACTGGGGCAGGATCCGCAGCAGCTCCTCGCGGGCGAGCCCGGTCTCGACGTCCACGTCGTGGGCGGAGCGGAGGATCGCGACACCCTCCTGCGCGAGCGGCTCCGCGACGAGGATGCGGGCCATCAGACGGCCGCGGCAGGGGCGGCCGGGGTGGCCGCGGCAGCGGCGGCCGCGGCGGCCGGACCGCCCGTCCGGACCGGGACGCCCAGCGCTCGCGCGGCATCCTCGAGCGCATCGAGGGCGCGCACGATGTCGTCGACGCTGACCGCGCCCAGGTGGCCGATCCGGAACACCCTGCCGGTCAGCCTGCCCTGGCCGCCCGCCAGCACCGTGCCCCGATCGCGCAGGGCCTTGCTCAGGGCGGACCACTCGACCGCCTCGGGAACGAGCGCCGAGGTGACCGTGTCGGATGCGTGGGCAGCCTCCGCGAACAGCTCGAAGCCCATGGCGGCGAGGCCGGCCCGCGCCGCCGCCCCGCACGCGGCGTGGCGCGCGTGGATGGCCGGATAGCCCTCGGCCTCGATGATCTCGAAGGCGACGTCGAGCTGGAAGTAGATGCCCACGGCGGGCGTCCACGGGGTCTCGCCCTTCGTCGCGCTGTCGCGGTGGCGCCTCAGGTCGAAGTAGAACCGGGGCATGGTGGCGTGCTCCGCCGCGGACCAGGCGCGCGGGGAGACCGCGACCATGGCGAGCCCGGGCGGGATCATCCATGCCTTCTGCGCGCCCGTGACCGCGACGTCGATGCCCCAGTCGTCCGTGTGGAAGGGGAGCGCGCCGATGCCGCTCACGCCGTCCACGATGAGGAGCGCCTCGGGGGCTGCCTCCCGGACCGCCGCGGCGAGGTCGCCCAGGGGGTTGGTCACGCCCGTGGATGTCTCGTTGAAGGTCAGCAGCACGGCCTTCGGCGAGCGTCCCGCCGCCTGCATCCCGCGGATCGCATCTCGGACCTGGTCCGGCTGCGCGGCGCGCCCCCATTCGAGGGCGGGCTTGGTGACGCCTGCGCCGTACGTGCTCGCGATCGAGGCGATGCGGTCGCCGAACACGCCGATGCTGATGGACAGCACGGGGTCGCCCGGAGACAGATGGTTGACGACCGCGGCCTCCAGGCCGCCGGTGCCCGAGGAACCCGTGATGAGCACCTCGCCGGTCGTCTCGAACGCCGTCTGGAGCTTCGACGACACCCGACCGAACAGCGCCTTGAACTCCGGGCCGCGATGGTTGACCATCTGCCGCGAGCCTGCGTCGCGGACGCGATCGGGCAGGGGCGTTGGGCCGGGGATGCGCAGGTTCTGAGCGGGCACGAACGGGCTCCTTGGCTTGCCGGGCATGGCCATCCGACGGCTGATGCCACGCGAGGGCACCATGGTAGCCCGGACCGGTCGGGACGTCCCGGAGGGCGGCTAGACTGGGCGTGTGCCACCACGCCCCGCCCCCGGTGCCGCGCCGGAGCCGATCGACCTCGTCGCGGCCGATGTCGCGGCCCACGCGCCGCTTGCGGCGAGGATGCGCCCGCGCGCCCTCGGGGAGGTGGTGGGCCAGTCGCAGCTCATCGGTCCCAGGGGTGCCCTCGCGCGCATGGTGGAGCGCCACCATCTGGCATCGATGGTGCTGTGGGGTCCGCCCGGCGTGGGCAAGACGACCCTGGCCCGCCTGCTCGCCGAATCGGTCGATGCGCCCTTCGCCACGCTGTCCGCGGTGATGAGCGGCGTGGCGGATGTCCGGGCCGTGATCGCCCGGGCCCGTGACTGGATCGACCGCGGCGGCCGGTCCACGGTGCTGTTCGTGGACGAGATCCATCGCTTCAACAGGGCGCAGCAGGACGCGCTGCTGCCGCAGGTGGAGGACGGCACGCTCACGCTCATCGGCGCGACCACCGAGAACCCCTACTTCGAGGTGAACTCCGCGCTCCTGTCGCGTCTGCGGGTGTTCCGCCTGGAGCCGCTCTCTGACGCGGAGCTCGGCGCGGTGGTCGACCGGGCGCTTGCGGACGAGCGCGGCTACGCGGGGGCGGTGGTGCTGCCGCCCGATGCGCGCGAGCACCTGGTGGCGATCTCCGCGGGCGATGCCCGGACGCTGCTCAACATCCTGGAGTCGGCGGTCGCGATGGCGGGCCTGGACGACGCCGACGGTCCGCGCCCCATCCGGCCCTCGCTGGAGCTCGTGGAGGCGGCCGCGCAGCAGCGCATCCTGGCCTACGACAAGGGCGGAGACGGCCATCACGGCACCGTCTCCGCGTTCATCAAGTCGATGCGCGGCAACGACGCGGACGCGACGCTCTACTGGCTGGCGGCCATGGTCGCGGCGGGCGAGGATCCGCGGTTCATCGCGCGGCGCATCATCATCGCGGCGTCCGAGGACGTCGGCAACGCGGACCCGCGGGCGCTCCAGGTCGCGGTCGCGGCAGCGCAGGCGCTCGACTGGGTCGGGCTGCCGGAGGCGCAGTACGCGCTGGCCCAGGCGGCCGTGTTCGTCGCCCTGTGCCCCAAGAGCGACGCTCTCGGGCGCGGGTATTTCGGGGCTCTCGCCGACGTGCAGGCACATGGGTCGCTGCCGATCCCGCCGCACCTGCTGAACGCGCCCCATCGCCGGATGCGGTCACATGGCATCGGCGTGGGGTATCGGTTCCCGCACGACTTCGAGGGCGACGACGTGGACCAGCAGTACCTCCCCGACAAGCTCCTCGAGCGGCGCTACTACGTGCCGGGTGACCAGGGACACGAGGTCACGCTGGCGGCGCGCATGGAGGCGCGTCGCGCCGCGCGGGAGGCGGGGCCGCCGCGACGCAAGAAGGGCCGGTAGGATCCCCGGGCCGCACCGCTCCCCGGCTAGTACAGCCCGAAGGGGTCCACCTGGGTGAAGAACAGCCACAGGACGATGAGCACGCCCAGGAGGCCCATCGCGACGATGGCGATGTGCCGCAGGTCCTTGGCGATGTAGGCGTACTCCTCCTGGCTGCGGGACGCCAGGAGGCTGCCCTCCTTGACCTTGATGCGACCTCGGTGGTGGGTGCGCACCGGGGTGGCGGCCGTTGCCTGGGGGGTGACGGCCACGCCGGATGCCGCGCCGGGCGCGCCCGCGATGGCCGCCGCGACCGGGTCGCCCGCCGCGGGCTGGAGCGGCTCGCCGGGGATGGCGGCGGGAGGCTCCGCTGCGCGACCCATGGACGACCGCGGGGCGGACTGATGGACGGGCGCGCCGCCACCGGGTCGATGCGTGTTGCGGACGCCGACGCCGCGAGTGCGCTTGGCCACGGTCTTGGCAGATCCTCCGAGAGGGCGGGACCGGGACGGCGTCCCGGTGCAGCAGGTCGAGGGCGAAGGATAGCATCGCCGGGGATTCCTCCTGCTACGATCGGGCCCGTCCCGCCCCCGGAGGAGGCTGCCCGCCGATGCTCGACGCGCTCGACCAGATCGCCGGATCGGTCGCGCTCGTCGCGCTCGTCGTCGCCACGGTCGGCCTGCTCGTCGCGATCGGCGCGCTCCGTCGGCCCGCCCGGCCCACCCTGCCGACGCCGACCGGTCTTGACGAGGACCCCTCCATGGAGCACTATGTGATCGCCCAGGCGGAGCGCCTGGAGCAGCTGTCCGGGACGGTGGCAGCGCTGAGCGCACAGGCAGGACCCTCGGATCAGGCACTGCGCCACGCCA
>DAOTUU010000019.1:0-5254 GCA_034436555.1 Chloroflexota bacterium
CCTGGATGAGCGCCATGTGCTCCGACTTGGCGACGTGTCGGCTGCCCTGGAACATGAAGTGCTCGAACAGGTGCGCGAATCCTGTCTTGCCCGCCACCTCGTGCTTGGAGCCCACGTCGTACCACAGGTTGATGGCCACGACGGGCGCCAGGTCGTCGGGCGCGACGATGACGCGCAGGCCGTTGGGCAGCGTCCGCTGGGTGAATCGGACGTGTGGCAGCGATGGGCCGGGGTCGGACATGCGGGCTCCAGGGCTGGGGGGACGGCGGTCGAGGGGGACCGGGCCCATCCTAGCGGAGGGGCCACGTGCCGGGGCCAACGGCCCGTTGCGACGCACCAGCGGGATACCCACCGAACCAATGATGTTGACTGTTGACAACCGACATGACCGCTCCCATACTGGCCCCGAGTCCCAGGCGCCTCGCGCCGGCACCATGAGGAGGATCGTCGGACCGATCGCAGCTGTCGTTCATCGTCCCTGAGGACCGGACGCATGACGGGGTGGTCCGTGGCGACTGCCATTCCGCTCGAGTCGGCCTGCCGACGCTCCGGCCGAGCGCGAGTCCGCCGCAGTCGGTCACCGGAGGGACGCCATCGCTCGGGTTGCAGCGAGCCCAAGACGGGCATCGAAGTCTTCTCCACAGCAGCTTGGGAGTGCAGAATGCGCATCCGCACGGCCACGGCCGTCCTGGGCAATGACACTTGCAGCGTCCCTTGGGGGAGCCAGCGTCACGGCACAGTCCAGCAGCCCCGCGCCAAGCCTGGCGGGCCCAGCCACGCCGATCACGGTCGGCACGATCCCCGTGAACACGGCGATTCCCGTCTACGTCGCGCTGAACCAGGGGTTCTTCGACGAGGTGGGACTCGACGTGACCACCGTCCTCACCTCCAACTTCCAGGCGTCGCTCGCAAGCGTCCTGAATGGGGAGTACTCGTTCGGGCTGGCCGCCAACGTGCCACTGCTCGTCTCCGCATCGAAGGGTGCGCCAATCAGGCTCGTGGCACAGACCGCGACCGTCACGCCGGCGATTCCCGACATGGTGCTCGTCATGCCTGACTCTGAGATCGCCGGAGCCAAGGACCTGGAGGGCAAGAAGGTCGCGGTGGTCGCCCTGTCGACGCCCCAGGAGATCGGCGTCCGCGAAGCCGTGCGACAGGCTGGCGGTGACGCGTCCAAGGTGCAGTTCCTGGAACTCCCGTCGGCACAGATGATCGCCGCCCTGAACGCGGGGACGGTCGACGCGATCGCCGCGACCGTGCCCTGGGTCTCCATCGGGACCGCCCAGGGCCTGAAGCCGGTCTTCTCCTATGCCTCGGGGGTCTATCCTGAAGGCTCGATCTGGGCGGGGTACTTCGCCAGCTCCGACTTCATCGCGGCAAACGAGGACATCGTCCGGCGGTTCCAGTCGGCGATGACCAAGGCGACCAACTTCGCCGCAGAGAACCCTGATGCGGCGCGTGCCACCCTCCATGAGTTCACCGAGATGGACGACGAGGTCATCAACATGGTCCAGCTCGGCACCTTCTCACCGGTCGTGGACATCGCCGCAAACGAGGAGCTGCAGCGGGTGCTCGAGTCCTACGGCATCATCGGGACCCCCGTCGACATCCCGACCTTCTTCTACAACGCGCAGCAGTGACCGGCTGGCGTCGCAGCCTCGTCTGGGGCGCTGTCGGCGTCGTCTGCTTCATCCTCGCGTGGGAGGCGCTCGCTCGTGCGGCGCCTTCCACGGCGCTGCCCGCAGCCACGGAGGTCGCGGCGCAGGTCGCCGCCTATCTGACCACCGTCGGCCTGTGGAGCGCGGCGGGGCACACCGTCCTCCAATGGCTCCTGGTGATGCTGATCAGCACGGCCATCGCGGTTCCCACCGGACTGCTCCTGGGCCGGAATGGCACCCTCAGGGCCTACACCGCATCCACCATCAGCATCCTCATGGCGATCCCTGCTGTGGCGCTGATACCGGTGTTCGTCGTGACCATGGGCAGCCAACTCCCCATGGTCGTCGCACTGACCACGTTCGCCACCTTGTGGTCGATCCTGATTCCCACGATCGATGGGGCCAGGCGCGTGGACCCGATCGCGATTGACACGGCCCGCGTCTTCCGCATCGGTCGCCGCCGGACATTCGTCGGGGTCATCTTTCCGGCGACGCTGCCTTCGATCGCGACCGGTCTGAAGGTGGCGTCCGTTGTCGCGCTCCTCGTCGTGATCGCGACGCAGCTCATCGCGGGCTCACCGGGGCTCGGTCAGCTGATGATCACGGCGCAGGATTCCGGCGCGATCGCCCGAACCTTCGCCCTGTCCGTCCTCGCGGGGGTCCTGGGGCTTCTGCTGAGCGCACTGGTGCAGGGCCTCGAGCGCCTGTATCTCCCCTGGTATCACCTTCGACTGCGGCGCACGCGACCATGAGGAAGGTCCTGCGGCTGGGCCTGCTGCCCATCGGGATCGTCGTCGCCTGGACGCTCTACACCAGTTCGCGGCCGTCCCTGTACTTCCCCCCACCCTCGGCGATCTTCGCGGCGCTCATCGCATGGTATCCGCTGGGGGTGACCGAGGACCTCCTGCCGAGCGTGCTCAATGTGATTCTCGCGCTCGCCATCGTCATCGTCCTCGGGGTGATCATCGGAACCCTCATCGGGCTTGACGAACGCGCATACATGGCGGTGTGGCCGATGATCGACTTCGTGCGGGCCGTGCCCAAGCCTGCGCTCATCCCAGTGGTCGTCGTCCTGATGGGGATCGAGAGCCAGAGCCGTATCTTCATCATCGTGCTGGGCAGCGTGTGGCCGGTGCTCATCGCCGCGATCGACGGTGTCCATTCCATGGAACCAGCCTACTTCGATGTGGCCCGCGTCTTCCACATCTCTCGTGTCCGGCGGTATTTCGGCATCGTGCTCCCAGGTGCCGCACCATCGATCATGTCCGGATTGCGCACGGCGGTCGGCATCGCGCTGGTGATGATGGTCATCAGTGAGATGGTCGCCGCGACCCACGGGGTCGGCCACTTCATCGTGGAGTCCCAGCGACGTTTCGACATGGCCGCCATGTGGGCTGGCATCGTCGTCGTCGGACTGCTCGGACTGGTCTTCGCATTGATCGTGATGCTCATCGAGAGGGTGGTGCTGCGATGGCAACATTGAATCCCCGCGACGCCGCCGCATCGCCGCTTGATGTCGTCGAGGCCAGCCCGACCGGGAGCCCGCTGCTTGTGCTGGAGGGAATCGAGCGGACCTACCTGACACGGAAGGGACCTCGCACCGCCCTGCGTGACCTCAGCCTGTCGGTTTCGGCAAGGGAGCTGGTCTGCATCATCGGGCCGTCCGGAGCGGGCAAGACCACGCTGCTGCGGACCATCGCCGGGCTCGATGCGCCGACCTCTGGACGGGCCGAGTTCGAGGGCATCCCCATCGCGGGGCCACCGCGCGGCATGGCCGTCGTGTTCCAGGACTATGCGCGGTCGCTGTACCCGTGGATGCATGTGGACAAGAACGTCGCGTTTCCACTGGTGGCGGCCGGCGTCCCACGGGCGCGACGCACCACGCTCGTGGGGGAAGCGCTCTCGCAGGTGGGGCTGTCAGGGTCCGAGCACCTGTACCCAAGCCAGCTGTCGGGCGGCATGCAGCAGCGCGTCGCCATCGCACGGGCCCTGGCCACCAAGCCGCACCTGCTGCTGATGGATGAGCCATTCGCATCGGTCGATGCCCAGACCCGCGGCGAGCTCGAGGATCTGGTTCTCCGTCTGGCGCGTGAGCTCGGATTCACGCTGCTGCTGATCACCCATGACATCGACGAGGCCATCTACATGGCGGACAGCGTGGTCGTCCTCGGCGGGTCTCCCGCAACGGTCCGACAGAAGGTCGCCGTGAACCTGTCGCACCCGCGCGATCAGGTCCACAGCAAGGCCGACCCGCATTTCTCGGAAGTCCGCGGCATCCTCATCGACCTCATGAGGCGAGGGCCCGCGGCATGACGATCCGGTGCCAGCCACCGATTCGCCAGGGACGCTGAGCCAGCATGGATGCGGAGTTGATCCTGCTGGGGACGCAGGCCGGTCCGCCGCCGACCGCCCTCCGCATGGGCATCGCATCGGCCCTTCGCGTCAACGAGCGTGTCTACGTCGTTGATTGTGGGCGCGGTGCCGTGTCGCAGTACGTCAAGGCGGGACTGCGGTTCTCGGAGTTGCGCTCCATCTTCGTCACGCACCTGCATCCCGATCATGTCGCCGACTACTTCAACTTCATCCAGCTTCCCCTGGCAGCAGTGCCCCCCATGCGCGACGCGCTCAGCGGTGTCATCGACGTCTGGGGTCCATCGCCCGCTGGAGCACTCCCAGTGTGCCGACCAGATGGCGATGACCTCGTGGTCCCGGGCGACGACGCCACGCCCGGGATCCGGGAGTTGACGGAGCTGGCCATGCGCGCCTTCTCGTACGGGAACAACATCCTGATGCGCGAGAATCCGTATCCCGCGGCAGGGCGCGGTGTGATGGTGCATGAGCTTCCGATGCCCGAGCATGCGGACGCGCTCCGCGATCGCGCCCCGTCGATGGAGCCCATGCTGGTGATGGAGGACCGCGAGGTCCGGGTCACCGCCTGCCTGGTGTCGCACGGGCCTGTGTTTCCGGCGTATGCGCTGCGGTTCGATGGTGCCTTCGGATCCGTGACGTTCTCGGGCGACACCGGGCGATCGGAGAACCTGATCCGCCTGGCCAAGGGATCGGACGTGTTGGTCCACGAGGCGGTGAGCGACCCGCGGGACGTCGGGATGGAGCCTCACCTGGCTCGGCACATGCTGGAAGCTCACGTCCTCGTGTCCGATGTCGGGAAGGTGGCAGAGGCGGCTGGGGCGAAGACGCTCGTCCTTTCGCACATCACGGATTTCGGCGGTCCGATCGATCCCGGCAGCTGGAGCGAGCGGGCTCGTGACGGCTACTCCGGTGCGGTCATCGTGGGGGAGGACCTCATGCGAATCCCGCTGTGTGGTCGCCCCGGCCGCTGACGCCACGGGGGCCGACCACCACGCCCCCGACCGCGGTGCCCACGGACACCATGCCAGTCGCGCCGGGGGGGCGGGACCATCGGGCTGGTGTGGCCGGTCGGCGCGGCGCCCTACCGTGCCAGCATCACCCGAGCGCGCCATCATCCCTGGAGACGCCTGACCATGATCTCGCACCCCGACACGCCGCCGCGGCGCCGGTCCAGCGCCCCCCGTCTGGGTGCCGCCCTGGCCCTGCTCGCCGTCGTCGCCCTGCCC
>DAOTUU010000020.1:0-120174 GCA_034436555.1 Chloroflexota bacterium
GCGCTCGCCGTCCTGCTTCTGACCGCCTGCTCGGGGAGCTCCGGCGGCGGCGCCACGCGCCTGCTCCACTACCAGCGGGTCCAGGCCAACGGGATGGTGGAGCAGCTGGACATCCACAGCGACGGCCGGGTGGAGATGCGCCACGGCGAGGTGCTGGAGCGGCTGACCCTCTCGGCCACGGACCTGGCACGCATCAAGGACGCGCTGGCCAAGCCGATCCCGACCGGTGCGCCGGAGGACTCGCTCGCGCGCTCCCTGGAGCTCGCGGACGGCACGGTGGTCACGGCGCCGAGCCCCGACGCCGGCACGGTCACGGCGCTCCTGGAGCAACTGCTGAACGGCCACATGCTCCATTGACCCGGGCCCCGTCTGAGCTGCGGGGGCGCCTCAGGATGGTTCCCCGCCCCCGGGTCCCCATCCGATGATGCCCGCCCTCCTGGACCTGGTGCCGCCGTCCGGCATCCCCATCGGGCCGTTCCACATCGGCTTCTACGGCCTGGGGTATGTCGTCGCGGTCAGCGTCCTGCTGTGGGTGAGCGCGCGCGAGGCGCCGCGGCGGGGCATCGACCCGAGGCGGGTCACGGGTGCCCTCGTGACCGTCGCGGTGTGTGCCCTCATCGGCGCGCGGCTGTACCACGTCATCGACCAGTGGGCGGTGTACGCCCGCGACCTGCCGGCGATCGTGCTGCCGCCCTACTCCGGGCTCGGGCTGTACGGCGGCATCGCGGGGGCGGTCGTGGGCATCGCCATCGAGGCGCGCCGTCACGGCGTGCCGCTGTGGCGGGCGCTGGACGTGGTGGTGCCGGGGACGCTGTTCGCCCAGGCGATCGCGCGCTGGGGGAACTGGTTCAACCAGGAGCTGTACGGACCCCCCGCCGACCTGCCGTGGGCGATCCCCATCGACTGCGCCCACCGCGTGCCGCAGTACCCCTGCGACGCGTTCCCGGTGGCGACCACCGGGTTCCATCCCCTGTTCCTGTACGAGTCGGTGCTCGACGTGGCCGGCGGGCTCATCGCGCTGGTGCTCTCCCGGAGGGTCGGTGGCCTGCGCGACGGTGACCTGGCGTGCTTCTGGATGATCTGGTACGGCGGGACGCGACTGCTGCTGGAGACCTTCCGGTCGGGCTGGAACTGGACGATCCTGGGCGTCCCGACCGCGATGCTCGTGGGCGCGGCCCTCATCGTCCTGGGCGTCGCGCTGATCGCCCGCCGCCACGCCCGGCCCTCATCCGATTCGACCGCGGCGGACGCCTGACGGCGCGCCCGGCCGGGCCCCGGCCGTGACGACCCGGGGCGCCCGCGCCGGCTCCCCATCGGCCCGCCCACCGGCCCCGCTGCGTCGCCCGGGCGCCGGTAGGGCGTATGCTCGGGGTCCCATGCAGTACGCCGAATCGATCCTCGACCTGGTCGGGGAGACGCCCCTCGTCCGGCTCACCCGCGTCACCCGCGATCTGGGGCCGACCGAACGCCAGCCGCTGCTGCTGGCCAAGCTGGAGGCGCTCAACCCGGGCGGCTCCGTGAAGGATCGCATCGGCCTGCCGATGATCGAGGCCGCCGAGCGGGCCGGCCTGCTGAAGCCCGGTGGGACCATCATCGAGCCGACCAGCGGCAACACCGGCCACGGCCTGGCGATCGCCGCCGCGCTCAAGGGATACCGCTGCGTCTTCGTGATGGCGGACAAGCAGTCCGCCGAGAAGCAGCAGCTGCTGCGCGCGTACGGCGCGGAGGTGGTGCTGTGCCCCACGAACGTGGCGCCCGAGTCGCCCGAGTCCTACTACTCCGTGGCGCGCCGGCTGGCGCGGGACATCCCTGGCGCGTTCCAGCCGGACCAGTACCACAACATGGAGAACCCGCGCGCCCATGAGCTGTCCACCGGCCCCGAGATCTGGCGCCAGACCGACGGCCGCATCACCCACGCGGTGTTCTCCGCGGGGACGGGCGGCACGATCAGCGGCTCGGGGCGGTACCTCAAGGCGCAGAACCCGGGGGTCGTCGTGGTGGGCGCCGACCCGGAGGGCTCGGTGCTGTCAGGGGACGTCGCGCGGCCGTACCTGACGGAGGGCGTGGGCGAGGACTTCTTCCCCGGCACGTATGACCCGTCGGTGGTGGACCGCTGGGTGCGCGTGTCGGACCGCGACGCGTTCCATGCCGCACGGCGGCTGACCCGCGAGGAGGGCATCCTGGCGGGTGGCTCCTGCGGCACGGCGCTGGTGGCCGCGCTCAGCGTGGCGCGCGAACTGACCGAATCGGGCGCAGGTCCGGATGCCGTGGTGGTGGTGCTGCTGCCCGACAGTGGCCGGCAGTACCTGTCCAAGATCTACAACGACGAGTGGATGCGGGCCAACGGCCTGCTTGGCTCGCAGGCCGGGGTCGACCGGGTGGGTGCTGTGCTCGCGGCCCGCCACCACGGTCCGGAGCTGCCCTCGGTGATCCTGGCGCGCACCACGGATACCGTGGCGGCGGTCATCGACACGCTCCAGCGGTACGGCGTCAGCCAGCTGCCCGTGACCGAGCGTGACGACCATGCGATCGAGGGCATCGTGGGGTCGATCGACGAGCGCGGGCTGCTGGAGCGGGCGTACCGCGACCCGTCCGTGGTGGAGCGGACCGTGGGCGAGGTGATGCTCCGGCCACTGCCGCAGATCGCGGCCGAGGCATCCCTGGACGACGCGTTCGCGGTGCTGTCCGGTGGCGCCGCGGCGCTCGTGGTGGTGGCGGGCGGACGTCCGTCGGGCGTGCTCACCAAGCTCGACCTGCTGGAGCACCTGGCGCATCGGTCGGGGCGAGAGTAGGGAGCGGGTCGCCCGCCGATCGGGCCCGCCGGGGTCCGCCGGGGCCCTCCGCCGCTCGCCGCCGCCCCGATCGGTCGACATGTCGTCCGCCGCCCGGCATGGGGTGGCCGCCCGGCATGGGGTGGCCGCCGCCGCCGCTCGCCGCCGCCCCGATCGGTCGACATGTCGTCCGCCGCCCGGCATGGGGTGGCCGCCGGGGTCCGCCGGGGCCCTCCGCCGCCCGCCGCCGTCCCGGGCGGTCGACATGTCGTCCGCCGCCCGGCGCGGGGTGGCCGCCGGGGTCCGCCGGGGCCCTCCGCCGCCCGCCGCCGCCCCCATCGGTCGACATGTCGTCCGCCGCCCGGCATGGAGTGGCCGCCCGGCATGGGGTGGCCGCCGCCGCCGCCCGCCGCCGCCCCGGGCGGTCGACATGTCGTCCGCAGCCCGGCGTGGGGTGGCCGCCCGGGCTCCGCCGCCGCCCCGGGCGGTCGACATGTCGTCCGCAGCCCGGCATGGGGTGGCCGCCGGGGTCCGCCGGGGCCCTCCGCCGCCCGCCGCCGCCCCGATCGGTCGACATGTCGTCCACCGCCCGGCGCGGGGCCCACCGCCCGGCGCGGGGTCCACCGCCCGGCGCGGGGTGGCCGCCCAGCCCCCACGCCACCCAGCCCCCACGCCGCCCAACCCCCACGCCGCCCAACCCCCACGCCACCCAACCCCACGCCACCCCACCCCCCGCGCCCCCAACCCCCCGCGCCCCGAACCCCCACGGCGGTGGTAGCATCCTCCGAACGGATCCATGTTCGGACCGCGGAAGCCGACTCCCGGGGCGCCTGCCCCGGTGACGCGCGGCCGGTCCCCAATCATGCCGGGCCGCGAGTGCGTGGGCCGGCTGAGGAGGGACGCTCCATGACGGCATCCACCACGGGCAGCACCGACCACACTCCCCGGCTCGGCAGCGAGCGCCACGCGAACCTGTCCCCCGCCGAGCTTTACGAGCACGCCGTCCGCCGCGGCGAGGGCGTCATCGTCGATGGTGGTCCCCTCGTCGTCCGCACCGGTCGGCACACCGGTCGCTCGCCCCAGGACAAGTTCATCGTCGACGAGCCCGCCATCCACGACAAGGTGTGGTGGGGCGGCTTCAACAACCCCATCTCCATCGAGCGCTACGAGGCGCTGCGCGCGCGCATCTTCAAGCACCTCGAGAGCAGGGAGCTGTTCGTCCAGGAGGGCTTCGTGGGCGCCGATCCGGCCTACCGGCGGTCGCTGCGCGCCTACACCGAATCGGCCTGGGCGAGCATCTTCTGCGACAACCTGTTCATCCGGCCGCGCGCCGGCGACCTCGATGGCTTCGAGCCGAACTTCACGATCATCGACGCGCCCAGCTTCAAGGCGGACCCGGCGCGCGACGGCACCCGATCGGAGACGGTCATCCTGGTCAACCTGACGCGCCAGGAGATCATCATCGCGGGCACCGAGTACGCGGGCGAGATCAAGAAGGGCGCCTTCGGGATCATGAACTTCCGCCTTCCCGACGAGGGCGTGCTGCCCATGCACAGCTCCGTCAACGTGGGCGCGGACGGCCGGGTGGCCATCTTCTTCGGCCTGTCGGGCACCGGCAAGACCACGCTGTCGGCGGACCCGGAGCGGACCCTCATCGGCGACGACGAGCACGGCTGGGGCCCGGACGGCGTGTTCAACTTCGAGGGCGGCTGCTACGCCAAGACGATCCGCCTGTCGCACGTCTACGAGCCGGACATCTACTCCACCACCCGGCGCTTCGGCACGATCCTGGAGAACGTGGTCTACGACGATGCGACGCGCGTCCTGGACCTGGACTCCGAGGCGATCACCGAGAACACCCGCGGTGCGTTCCCGCTCCACTTCATCAGCAACTCGTCGGACACGGGCGTCGCCGGCCATCCGTCCAACGTGATCTTCCTGACCGCCGACGCGTTCGGGGTGCTGCCGCCCATCAGCCGCCTGTCGCGCGACCAGGCGATGTACCACTTCATCAGCGGATACACCGCCAAGCTGGCGGGCACCGAGGTGGGGGTCCGGGAGCCGAGCGCCACCTTCTCGCTGTGCTTCGGCGCCCCCTTCATGCCCCGCCATCCCGCGGTCTACGCGCGCATGCTGGGCGAGAAGCTGGACCGCCACGGGGTGCCCGTGTGGCTGGTCAACACCGGCTGGACCGGCGGGCCGTACGGCGTGGGCGAGCGGATGAACATCAAGCTCACCCGGAACATGGTGCGCGCCGCGCTGAACGGGGACCTGGACGGCGTGGAGACGGTGACCGACCCGGTGTTCGGCGTGGAGGTGCCGGTGCACGTCCCGGGGGTGCCCGACGAGGTGCTCCAGCCCCGAGGCACGTGGGCCGACGCCGCCGCCTACGACGCGCAGGCGAGCCGACTGGCGGCGATGTTCGTGGAGAACTTCAAGCGCTTCGAGGACAGCGTGGAGCCCGCGATCGTGGCCGCCGGACCGCGCGTCCGATGACCGGCACCACCACGGACCCGTCCAGGCCATCCATGCCGCTCTCCCCGGCGTCGGCGGCGATCCGATGAGTGAGACCACCCGCTTCGCCGACCTGCTGGCGGAGGCGCCCATCCCGGCCCGGGGCATCCTCAGCCAGACGCTGTCCGACGCCGATGGCGTGAGCCTCATCCTGTTCGCGTTCGCGGCGGGGGAGGAGCTGTCAGAACACACCTCCGCGCGGCCCGCCATCGTGCACCTGCTCCAGGGCGAGGCCGACTGCACCGCGGGCGGTGAGGCGTTCACCGGCGGGGCGGGGACGTGGTTCCGGATGGCGCCCGGGACACCCCACTCCATCCGCGCCCGGACCGGCCTCGTGATGGCGCTCACGCTGCTGCCCCGCCCGGCCCGCTGAGGACCCCGCCCGACGCGTCGCGGCCCGGGGTCAGCCGGGGACGACGCCCCCGGCCCTCGACGCGGATCCGGGCTGATGTGCCGCCGCCTGCCGTCCGGTCCTTCTGATCCGTCCCTGGAATCGACGTTCCCCGCTCCGGCATGGGCCCGAGCGGGGAACGCGGTGTCGCGATGGTGCGCGATCGGCGCCCGGTCACACCGGGCGGATCACATCCCGGGAGCGCCCTTGGCGTTGGCCGCGGCGTTGGCCTTGGCCAGGTTCTCCAGCGCCTCTCGCTGCTCCGGGGTCAGCCGGGACATCTCGTTCTTGACGAACGCCTGCTGGACGCCGGGGTAGCTGAGGTAGATGAACACGAACCCGGCGAGCAGCCAGGGGATCGTCTGCGCCTCGTAGGTGGACCCGAACAGCAGCGCGAAGAAGCCCCAGATGAGCGTGAACAGGCTGATGAAGATGCCGAACTGGACGGCATACGCACGCAGGTTCCAGAAGCCCGCGGACACCCAGAGCCAGATGGCCGCCATGATGAGCGCCCACAGGGCGGCACCCCACTGCGCCTCCTGGAACGACACCGACTTGCCGATGAAGTCGAACCTGAGGATGCCCAGGTAGACGAGCATCTGGTAGATCTGTGCGAGCCCGGCGAGGAACGTCGCGCCCGCGAGCAACATGACCCCGATGGGCCGCTTCATCGTGGACTTCCCTCCTGTCATGCTCGGTCAAACCGGGGTGGCCGGTCGGCGTACCCCACATGCCGAGTCCGGCCGGATGGTAGCGCACCGCGTGCTGCTTGGCGGGAGTGAGGGCGTAGGACGCCTCTGCCGACGTGTGGTTCAGGATGGATCGAGCAGGGCCCGGTCCGGCGCGATCCGTGCGCGACCCAGCCCGGCCTCGACCGGGCGCGACCCAGCGCCATGTGCAGGCGATGCACCACTGGGCGGTCGGCGCCCGTTCCTCTCCCGTCCTGACCACCGGATGGTCCGCCCCATGCACCGATCGGCTGCCAAGGTGGCAGATGGTGCGCCGGACGCACCGATCGACCGACGGGGCCATTCCTGGTCACCCCCGCCCGCCCGGTGGTGCATCCGGCTGACCAGGCACGGCGGCCTCGACCAGGCGCGGTGGGCCACCCCCGGACGCCCGGATCGCCAGACCTACCCCAGCGGCTCGAACCGGGCGGTGAAATGACGGAGCGCGGGCGGCTCCGACACGATGCGGCAGCCGCGCAGCTCCCGGGCGCGGTCCGCGACACGCCGCGCGACCTCGATCGTGTAGTCGATGTGCGACTGGGTGTACGTCCGGCGCGGGATGGCGAGGCGGACGAGTTCGAACGGTCCGGGCGATTCGGTCCCATCCGGACGCCGCCCGAACATCACCGAGCCGATCTCGCAGCCGCGCACGCCACCCTCCTCATACAGCGCGCACGCGAGCGCCTGGCCGGGATACTCGAGCGGCGGGATGTGCGGCAGGAGCGCCGCGGCGTCCAGGTACACGGCGTGCCCGCCGATCGGTCGGATCACCGGCACCCCGGCGGCGTGCAGGGCCTCGCCCAGGTACTCGGTCGAGCGGATCCGGTAGCGCAGGTAGTCCTCGTCCACCACCTCGGCCAGGCCCTGCGCGATCGCCTCGAGATCCCGGCCGGCCAGGCCGCCGTAGGTCGGGAACCCCTCGGTCAGGATCAGCTGGGTCCGGCAGCGCTCGGCCAGCGCGTCGTCATCCATGGCCAGCCAGCCGCCGATGTTCGCCATGCCGTCCTTCTTGGCGCTCATCGTCATGCCGTCCGCAAGCGCCGCCATCTCACGCACGATGTCGGGGATGGGCCGGTCCGCGTGACCCGCCTCGCGCTGCTTGATGAACCAGGCGTTCTCCGCGAACCGGCACGCGTCCAGGAACAGCGGCAGGCCGTACCGGTCACAGACCCCGCGCACCGCGATGAGGTTCGCGAGCGACACCGGCTGGCCGCCCATGGAGTTGTTGGTGACGGTCATCATCACCACGGGCACGCTCTCCGGCCCCACCCGCTCGATGAGCGCCACGAGCGCGTCGACGTCCATGTCCCCCTTGAAGGGGAGCAGTTCGCCCGGCGGGTGGGGCGGCGTGAGGTCCACCGCGGCGGCGCCCGTCGCCTCCACGTTCGCGCGCGTCGTGTCGAAATGCGCGTTGGATGGCACCGTCTTCCCCATCCCGCCCACGACCGAGAACAGGATGCGCTCCGCGGCGCGTCCCTGGTGGGTGGGGATGATGTGCCGGAACGGGAACAGCTCGTGGACGGCGTCCCGGAAGCGGAACCAGGATGGCGACCCGGCATACGACTCGTCGCCGTGCTGGACGGCCGCCCACTGGTCGCGGCTCATGGCGCCGGTGCCGGAGTCGGTCAGCAGGTCGATGAGCACGTCATCCGCGTGGAGCGCGAACAGGTTGTGCCCGGCGGCGGCCAGATGGTCGACGCGCTCCTGACGGGTGGACATCCGGATCGGCTCGACCGAGTGGATCCGGAACGGCTCGATGATCGTGCGGTAACCGTCCATGGGACCGATGGTAGGCCACGCCGGCGATGCCACGCCGGCGATGCCACGCCGGCGATGCCACGCCGACCACGACCGCGCCCCGACCACACGGGCACCACCCGACCCAAGGATCAAGATGCAAGGTGTTGCATCTGCGAGCGACCGGAATTAGGCTAGGGTCCGATGACCGTCGCCCAGACCAGAAGGAGCCCTGCCATGTCGAGCCCGTCGAGTCGCCGAGTCGGCGCCCTCACCGCCGTCAGCCTCGTCGTGGGCGTCATGACCGTGGGCCCGGCGGTCGCGACCGCGCAGGAGGCCAGCAGCCCGGCGTCGCCCGCGGCCACCATCAGCCTGACCGACTTCCGCGGCAAGACCATGGATCTGCCGGCGGCGGCCGCCGGCGGCGTGGACCGCGTCGTGTTCCTGGTGGAGAACGCCATGAACACGTTCTACGCGGTGGGCGGCGCAGACCGCATCGCGGGCATCGGAGACATCTGGCAGCCGCAGTTCAAGGAGGCGTTCTTCCGGGGCGTCGATGCCGACTATGACACGACCCCCCGTGTGGCCACCAAGGACGGCGCGGTGGATCTGGAGTCGCTCGCCGCGGCGGATCCCCAGCTGGTGGTCCTGTGGTCGGCGGACATCGACGACAAGGACACGACGGCGATCGAGAGCGGCCTGGGCGTGCCCGTGTACGGCGTGTTCCTGGACTCGTTCGACGATCTCACCAAGCTCACCGAGGACATGGCGGCGATCGCGGGCGATTCCGCGCGCGGCGAGGCGGTCGTGGCGCAGATCGCGTCGGAGATGGAGCGCATCACCTCGATCTCCGGGGGCATCGCGGAGGCGGACCGGCCGAGCGTCTACTGGATGTGGGGAGACGTGTTCGGCACCGCGGGCGTGGACAGCACCGCGGATGACCTCATCACGGCCGCGGGCGGCGTGAACGCCCTCGCCGCATGGGACGACGCCGCGAAGTCCCAGGAGCACCCGGTCCTGTCCATGGAGACCATCGCGCTGCTCGACCCGGACGTCATCTACCTGTGGTTCAACCCGGAGGTCGACCCCGCCGACATCATCGAGGGTCGGCAGGTCGGGGGCGTGGATTTCAGCGCCTGGTCCAGCCTGTCCGCGGTCAAGGGCGGTCGGGTGTTCGAACTGGATGACCCGTTCCTGTACGACTTCATGACCGGGCGCCAGCCCATCGCCACCCTCAAGATCGCCAAGGACATCAACCCCGAGGCGTTCGCGGACGTGGACCTGACCGCGGAGTACGACCGCTTCTTCCGGGAGATGTACGGGGTCACCTACCCCGACTACGCGCCCGCGAGCTGACGGACGCGCCGCGGCCACCCCGCCCCAGGCCGGCCGCTCCCCGACCGTCGACCATCGCCCATCCCGCCCAGGACCCGGCCGGACCACGCTCGAATGGCCTCCCGCACGCTGACCGCCTCGCTCCGATCCGGCTCGGGGCTGTCGGGAGGCGCACGGACGTTCGTCATCGCGGCGATCCTGGTCGCACCGATCCCCGCGTTCCTGTTCTCGATGCTCCTGGGAAGCTACGGGCTGACCGTGGGGGACGTGGTGGGCATCGTGGTCGCGCGTCTCACGGGCAGCGACGCCTACCCCGGCGCGGTGTCTGCGGTGCTGCTGGACATCCGGCTGCCGCGCGTGCTGTCCGCGATGCTGGTGGGCATGTCCCTGTCGGTCGCGGGCGCGGCGCTCCAGGGCGTGCTCCGCAACCCGCTGGTCGACCCGTACATCCTGGGGCTGTCCTCGGGCGCGGCGTTCGGGGCGGCGCTGGCCATCGCGGTGATGCCCTGGCTGCCGCTCCAGCTGAGCGCGTTCGCGTTCGGACTGCTGGCGATGGGTCTCGCCTACTCCATGGCGCGCTCCGGCGGGCGCGTGCCGATCGTGGCGCTCGTCCTGTCGGGGGTCATCACGTCCGCTGTGTTCACGGCGCTCCTGTCCATCGTCCAGATCAACGCCAACGAGCGGTCGCTCCAGACGATCGTGCGCTGGATCATGGGCAGCTTCAACGCGGTCACCTGGCCGCTGCTCCAGGGTTCCTGGTTCCTGATGGTCCTGGGGACTCTCGCCATGGTCGTGCTGCGCTGGCGCCTCAACGTGCTCGCATTGGGCGACGACGAGGCGCGCTCCACGGGACTCCACGTGGAGCGCTACAAGCTGGCGTTCGTGGTGCTGGCTGCGCTCGTGTCCGCGGTGGGCGTCTCGATCGCGGGCATCGTGGCGCTCGTGGGGCTGATCGTGCCGCACATGGTCCGGATGGTCACAGGTCCCGACCACCGCACGCTGCTGCCCCTGTCCGCCGCGCTCGGTGCCACATACCTCGTGCTCGTGGACGACGTGTCGCGCGCCGCGCTGGGCTATGAGGTGCCGCTGAGCATCATCACCACGCTCGTGGGGGCGCCGTTCTTCTGGCTGCTGCTGCGCTCCACGAAGGCGAGCGGCTGGGAATGAGATCCCCGGCGGGCGGCCCCACAGTGGCGGGCGGCCCCACAGCGGCGGGCGGCCCCACCGATGCGGGCGCCATCCTCGAGGTGGCGGCCGTGGGCGCCGGCTACGGCGACTCGACCGTGCTGCGCGACGTCACGTTCGCGGTGCCGCGCGGCGCGATCGTGTCCCTCCTGGGACCGAACGGCTGCGGCAAGACCACGCTCCTGCGCATCATCGGGCGGCTCCATGCCGCGTGGTCCGGCACCGTCCGGCTGGAGGGCCGCGATGTCCGGACGATGAGCCCCGCGGAGCTCGCGCGCAGCATGGCCACGGTCTCCCAGGTCCATCGGACGTCGTTCCCGTTCTCCGTGCTCGACGTCCTGCTGACCGGCCGGACGCCGTACGTGTCCACGTTCCGGTCACCGGGCGAGCGCGATGTCCGCCGCTGCCGGGAGGTGCTCGACTGGTTCGGCATCGGGCATCTCGCGGACAAGGCGATCACCCGGCTGAGCGGGGGAGAGCGGCAGCTGGTGATGATCGCCCGGGCGCTGGCCCAGGAGCCCCGGCTGCTGCTGCTGGACGAGCCGACGACCTACCTGGACCTGCACAACCAGGGGAGGGTGCTGGACACCCTGGTGCGACTGGTGCGCGAGCACGGCCTGACCGCCCTGATGACCATCCACGATCCGAATCAGGCGCTCGCCTACTCCGACCGAGCCGTCCTGCTCCGGCGCCTGGGTGCGCTCGAGGGCCTGGACCCGGGTGCCGACGCCGGTGCGGGTGCCGACGCGGTTCCGGGTGCCGACGCCGGGGCGGGTGCCGACGCGGTTCCGGGTGCCGACGCCGACGCGGGACCCAGCCTCATCGCGGCGGGCGATCCGGCCGAGGTGCTCAGCCCGGCCAACGTGCTGATCGCGTACGGCGTGCCCATGGATGCCATCGAGCATCGCTCACGTCGCCTGCTGGTGCCCACCGATTGAGTGACGCACCTGTTGGGAACGGCCGCAGCCGCTGCGGTCGCACGCACGAGCCGACGTCGCCGACGGGACCTCAGGCCAATGGATCCCGCCATCGGAGCGCGGGGTAGCGGGCGAAGTCGCGGTCGGCACTCTGCAGCTCAAGGCCCCAGGTGATGGCCAGGGCGGCGAGGTGGGCGTCGGTCGTGTGATCGCCGGTGGCCCGACCGGCGGTGAGCAGCTGGCCCAGCACGTCCGAGTGCCGGTCGGTCGGGTCGACCAGCCGCACGTTCGGACGCCCCAGCCACTCCGAGACGATGCCCCAGGCCGCGTCGATCGTGGCCGGCCGAGCCAGGGCCCGCGGGTGTGTGGAGATGCGCAGGAAGGCGAGGATCGTCACCCATGGGATGCCCACGAGCGGCGTGTCCGTGAGCGTGGCGGCCCACCACGCGTGCGCCCGGGCGTGCTGCGGGAACTGCCGGTGATGGGCCCAGAGCGGCAGGTTCGCGTCGATGAGGACGCCGTCAGGCGCGGCGGCCACGGTCCAGCACATCCAGCGCGGCGGCGATGTCGGTCACGTCCAGCAGCGGCGGGCCCGTGTCCAGGACCGGCGGGTCGTACGGCGCATGCCCAGGTCGCGTCGCGGACGCGGCCAGCCCTGCCCGGATCAGGTCGTTGGCGGCGCGGGACAGGGACGTTCCGCGACGACGGGACAGGGCGGTGACCTGGGCAGCCACGTCGTCATCCAGGTTCAACGTCGTACGCATCATGAATCATCATACCTGATGACGGGCGGGAGGAGACCTCGGCGGGGTCAGTCCGGCCAGTGGACCGCGGACGCCAGGCTGGTTCCATCGACGCCGAGGATCGCGCTGGTGCCAGCGTCTCGGTAGTCGAGCGCTTCACGCACCAGGATCCGGATGGTGCGCGAACCGGGGTCTGCGATGACCAGCTCCTCGACCCCGGCGCGGTGGTAGAAGGGGAGCTTGTCCCAGGTCTCGTCGTCGGGTGCGAGGATCTCGACCACGATGGCCGCGGTCGCCGACCACATCGGGCCGCCGGGCCGCCGGAAGTACGCCTGATCGGGGACGCGGTAATCATCAGGCGTGCCGATGTTGCAGCGTCCGGCACCGTGCAGCGACGCCCGCTCGGCAAGGTCACCCAGGATCCGTGCCAGCTGGTGGTCGATGCTGGCATGACTCCAGCTTGGTGCCGGTGCCACGTGGTGAGCCCCCTCCCAGACCTCGTCGAAGCGGTCCTGTCCACGCTCGCGGCGCAGGCGGAACCAGTCCTCGATCTCGGGCGGGTGGTCACCCAGGATTACGGTGCGCATGCCGGCCATCGTACGACCCGGCCTCCAGTGGTGGCGTGACGGGACATGGACCACGGTAGCGGCTTGCGCTCACCAGCGACTTCACCACCGCTGATCACGTCGTTGTTCCCGCCCTCCCGGCGTTCTGAGGTTGACGCTGTCTGGTCATGCGCAGACACTCTGCGCATGACGGTGCGCACAGATGCTCGCAAGGCCACCAACCTGATGCTCCCGGCGGACCTTGTGGCTAGCGTGGATGCCATCGCGGGACCGCGCGGCCGGAGCCGGTTCATCGAGGAGGCCACCCGGGAGGCACTCCACAGGGACCGCCTTCGGTCCATGCACGCCCGCGTGGCTGGTGCCCTGTCGTCGTCGGACTACCCGCACTGGGCCACAGCAGACGACGTCCAGTCCTGGGTACGGGCATCGCGGGCGGAGGTCGCTGAGGCGCCGGACGGGGCGGGCTGGCGCTCGGCGGCGCGGCTTCTCGCTGACGCTCCCGGATGCGCTGATCGCCGCCACGGCCCACGCGCTCGGCGCCACGGTGCTCACCCGGAACGTGCGTGACTTCGCGCTGACGCCCGCAGCCGTGGAAGCCTACTGACGGTCCCCGCCAGGGTTCCGCGGCTGCGGGCGTGGAGCCCCGTGCCGCCCGATCAGGCCGCGATCGGGTTGTCGCACGCTCCGGGCAGGACGACGTCTGCGTCGCCGTTGATGCCCGTCAGCCGGATGTCCACGCTCAGGTCCCCCTCGAACGACAGCGGCGCGAAGGCGCCCGTGAAGCTGCCCCGGTAGGCGATGGGGTAGCCCTCCATGGAGACGAACAGGTCCGCATCCGACGCGGATGTCACGTCCTGCGCGAACCGCTGGACGTTCGGGTCGGTGCTTGCCTGGGCGGCGGCCAGGAACGCCGCACCGTCGATGGTGTAGTGCTTCACAGGAACGCCATCGAGCGTCTCGTCGCCCACGTAGCTGCCGCGCGCGACGTCGCCGCTGGTCAGGGTGGTCATCAGGGCCTGGGGGCTGAGCTGCTCCAGGGCGGCGGTGGCGGCCGAGTCCTCAGGCTTGACACACAGGTCGAACAGGCCCGACACGACCGCGTACGTCCCCTCCGGCACCTGGTAGACGCTGGCGCGCTTGGGCCGGAAGAGCTTGACGGCCGACCCGCCCACCTGCGCCACGATGTCGCCCAGCAGGCTCCCGGTCGCGACGATCTCGCTGCCCGCCGGGCCGCTGGTGAGCTGCGCGGTCAGGTCGCCGGTGGTCGGCTCGCCATCCACGGTCCCGTCGACCGTGATCGTGACCGTCGCGTCGAGGGAGGTCAGGTCGGTCAGCGGCGCGAGGGGGATGACCCCGTCCGCGGGTTGCGTGTGCTGGGACGTGGAGGTGCTCCGCGCGCCCGCGGCGCGCTCCGAGGCGGCGGCGCCGACCGATCCAAGCAGCAACGCCGGGACCAGCGCGGCCACGGCGACGGTGAGGGCCGCCGGTCGACGGAGTCTGTGCCGTGCTCCAAGCACCGTGTGCGGCGTTGTCATCCTGCCCTCCTGCCCGTGGAACGTCCCATTCAAGATCGCTCGTGGCGTCAGTCCGGCCAGCGGATGGCGGCGTGCAGTTCGGCGGCGGTGATGCCCAGCAGGGCGCTCGCGGCGGCCGGCTCGTAGGCGTCGGCGCCCCGCACGAGGATGTCGATCGTCCGAGCCTTGGGGTCGGCGATGATCAGCTCGTCCACGCCGTGGCGGTGGTAGAAGCCGAGCTTGGCCCAGGTCTCGTCGTCCGGCGACACGATCTCCACCACGATGGCGGCCGTCGGCGACCACGTGAGCGGCGTGGGGTCGCGGAAGTACGCCTGGTCCGGGACGCGGTAGTCCTCGGGCTCGCCGATGTTGCATGGGTCGCTCGCCGTCAGCCCCGCCCGATCCGCCAGCGGGCCCAGGATCCTGCTGAGCTGCGGGCCGATCTGGGCGTGTCGACGTCCCGGTGCCGGTGCCACGTGGTAGACCCCCTCCCAGACCTCGTCGAACAGGTCCTGGCCGCGCTTCTGGCGCAGGCGGAACCAGTCCTCGATCTCGGGCGGGCGGTCACCCAGGATGACGGTGCGCATGTTGCCCATCGTACGACCCAGCCTCCAGTGGTGGCGAGACGGGACGCGGACCACGGTAGCCATGTCCGCTTACCGGCGACTTCACCGCGACTGATCACCGACGTCACGCGCGGGTGAAGCCTCAGGCGGCCGCGTCACGACCTCCCGGGTCAGGTCCGCGACCGGACGGATGTCCTGCCGCCTTCCTCGATCCTGCGATACGTCGACCGTCGTCCCTGACCGCCCTCGAGCACCACCACGTTGCGGCCGCGGAGGACTCGGAGGACCTTGTGGATGTTCGACTGGCCCAGGTCCGTCCGCTCCCTGATCTCTGCCACGCTCATGGGTCCGGTGGCGAGCGCATCCCACACGGCGACCTCCGCCATGGAGCGCACAGGGGGCGGCACCGGCTCGGTCGGCGACGGGCCTCGTGGGAGGATCGCGGTGAAACGGATCGCCGTATCCACCCACCGTGGGGCTGGCAGCCCGGCGGCGGCGATGCTGGCGTTGACGGTCGGGATCCCGGTCGCGAGCGCCTCGACCACCCGCCCGCCTCGACCGTCCTGGTCGGCGATGCGCACGAACTGGCAGATCGTCAAGAGGTGGCCGTTCCTCGCGCTGGAGACACCTTCGACGCCCAGCCGGTCCACCGTGATGCCGAAGAGCCCACCCGGATTGGCGATCACCAAGCGGTCGGGGAGTTGTCGGATCTCGATGGCGAATCCGCGCGACCACGCGGCGAGGTCCCGGTGGACCAGGGCGTTGGAGACGAGCTCGCGGATGGCCGCCTGCGGGTAGGCAAGATCGTCGGTCACTGCACCAAGGTCGTCACGGATGACGTGCGCGATCGTGTCGCGTGCCCAGGCAAGCGTGCGGGCCAGCATGACCGGGATGGGCCCGTCAATCTGCTGCGCGGACGTCGCGCGGATCCTGGCGCCGGGCGTGACGTTCGATGCCACGTTCACCACGGCTCTCGGCAGCCACTGCTGCGGATACGTACCCAGCGCGAGCAGCCCGGCGACGGTGAGTGACGGCCGCTCCCCGCGGGCGACGACACTCGTCGTCACCCCCGCTCGGCGCAGGAGCTCGTCGTCGTCCCTGAAGCGACCGAGCCCCCCGGGCTGGCGCTCGCGGACGGTGGCCAGCCAATCGGTCAAGAGGTGTGGATCGAGGTCATCCCGGCTCGTGCCGGGCACGGGCTCGCGATCGGCGACGGGATGGTCGCGCATCACGAGGAAGGCCTGGCGCTCGAGTTCTGACATCGTGTAATCGCCGTCGAAGCCGCGGATATATGCGCGACCGTCGGCGGCGACGTGGCACGGCTTCTGCGCGACGGGACACTCTGGGACCACGGCGACCACGACCGGCATGCCGTCCACCTCGGCGTCCTCGAACGTCATGCGCACCGGGGGAACGAGCGCCTGGTCGCCGATGCTGGCGAGCCCTGCCTTGAGTGCCGCCGGATCCTGAAGCGAGACCGGCCGGAAGCCGGTTGCCTCGTCGAGCCCCAAGATGATGATGCCGCCTCCGGGCAGGTTGGCAAGGGCGGACAAGGTCGAGGCTATCGAAGCTGGGAGGCCGCCTGTGGCAGCCTTGACCTCGACCGAGGTGTCGTCGCTGCCGACCGCTCGCAGGCGAGCCACGGTGGCGGTGATGTCGAGCATGGGCGAAAGTGTACGGAATCAGCCCGAAAGTGGAAGGTCAGGATGTCCACTTTCCGAACCGGTGCCGCGCTCCGGGCGGCTGTGCGCCATCCTGCGGCAATCTCGACGACATCCCCGACCTCCCCGGCGGCGCGTGCGGCACGGCATCGTGATGCGATGGTGCACCGATGAGCAGCGCCACCCCCGCGCTGGGCGTCACCCGGTCGGTCAACCCGCCCGGCTGGTCGACGTCCAGGGCGTTCGGCAGTGGCCTGCGGCGCATCGGTCACCTCCCTCTCGGGAGGCCAGGCTACGGGGTCCCGTCCCTGGGATCAACCCTGATCCTCGACCATCCGCGGGGTGAGCCCCTCGATCGGCCACCCACTGATTGGTGCGCCCGCCGGAGGGCGGGACATGGAACCGACCATGGGTCGGCGAGTCGGAGGAGGCTGCGCGCCGCCGCATCGACGGCGGACGGCCCGAGCTCGGCCGCGGGACCCCCGGCCAGGAACGCGACCAGCGCGTAGGCGTCGAGCAGGGTCATGTTGGCCCGACGGTCCTGGGCAGCGGCATCTCCGAGCCTGGCGTCCGTGCGCGCGGTCCGCTCGCGGTATCCGGCGAGTTCCGTCCGCGGGGCTCGCCCGACTCCCCGCGGCCGAGCGGGACGGCGTCAGTCCGGCCAGCGGATGGCGGCGTGCAGTTCGGCGGCGGTGATGCCCAGGAGGGCGCTGGCGGCGGCCGGCTCGTAGGCGTCGGTGCGTCGCACGAGGATGTCGACGGTCCGAGCCTTGGGGTCCGCGATGATCACCTCGTCGACGCGATGGCGGTGGTAGAAGTCAAGCTTGGCCCAGGTCTCGTCGTCAGGCGAGACGATCTCCACCACGATGGCAGCGGTGTCGGACCAGGTCACCATCTCAGCGTTCCGGAAGTAGGCGCGATCGGGCACGCGGTGATCGTTCTCGACACCGATGTTGCATGGGCCGCTGGGGTACAGGCCGGCGCGATGAGCAAGGGGGCGCAGCAGCGGCGCCAGCTCGTCGTCCAGCCAGCCGTGGCGGCGGTTCGGGGCAGCTGCCACGTGATGGACCCCCTCCCACATCTCATCGAAGGTGTCCAGTCCACGCTCGCGGCGCTGACGGAGCCACTCCTCGATCTCGGGCGGGCGGTCACCCAGGATGACGGTGCGCATGCTGACCATCGTACGACCCTGCCTCCAGTGGTGGCGTGACGGGACGCGGACCACGGTAGCGCCACCCGCTTACCAGCGGCTTCACTGCCACTGCACACGCACTTCGCACGTGGGCGTTGGTGCTCCGACCACTGACGCTGGAGGCCCAGCACCGGACGCGGGACTGAGCACTCGGTGCGCGCCGTCCTTGATGCCGACGTCCTGATCTCCGCCATCCTCTCGCCTCGTGGCGCACCGGCGCGCCTGCTGCTCGCTTGGCAGGCTGGCGCGTTCGAGCTGATCATCTCGCCGATGCTGCTTGCGGAGGTCCGCCGTGCCCTCGGGTATCCGAAGCTCGTGCGCCTCGTCCCGGCCGCTTCCGCGGATGCGTTCGCGGCGTGGCTGCGGGGCTCGGCAGTGCTGGTGCCTGATCCGTCGGGACCACCACCGGTACGTTCCGATGACCCGGGCGACGACGACCCGATCGCGCTGGCCGCCGCGGAACGTGCCGTGCTCGTTTCGGGCGACATCCATCTCACATCGCTTGCGCCCCGGATCCCCGTGCGAACACCGGCGGAGTACCTCGCCGACCTCGGCGTGTAGCCGCTGGAGTGTGGTGCCGCTCTGCCAGGAGCTGCTGCACGCGCTGGTAGCTGACGCCCAGCAGCTCACCGGTGTCGGCGAGGGTGAGGCCCGCCCGCCGGATCGACGCGGGCTCGGCTCACCCGACGGTCTGGACCTTGAGCACCTCGTCGCCGTAGTGGTTGATGACCTTGACCGCGATGCGCCCGCCGCGCGGCACCGGGAACGGTCGCGAGACCGCGGAGTAGAGCGACTGCCAGGCGTCCGGGTCCACCTCCGCCCGCAGCGCCCGGGCGAGCCTGTCGTAGGGCTGGTCGCCGCCCAGGAAGTAGGCGTGGCGCACGAAGAAGGCCTCGCCGTCGTAGTCGGTGTCGATGAACCAGGTGGCGATGTCGTCCGGGCCGGACGAGCGGACCTGGCCGGTGTTGGGGTCGAAGATGTCGACGCCCCGGATCTCCACCTCCAGGCGGCCGTCGGCGGTGGGACGGACGTCGATGTCCGGCTGGCCGAAGACCGTGAACAGGTTGCCGGACCCGGTCTTGCGGAGCGCGTCGCCCATCAGCAGGTCGGGGTTCATGCGCGCCTGGAGGATGGTGAGCGAGCCCAGGCGCGAGGTCTTGACCCGCTCCTCCTCGGTCATCGCGTCGAACGCGAAGCCGCAGATGACGAGGAGGTCGAAGAAGCCCGCCGACTCCTTGGCCGCCTCGCGCACCAGCTCCGGGCCCACGGTGCCGAACTCGGGGCCGATGGCGACCGCCACCCGCCGGGGCTGCTCGTTCTCGAGGTACTCGCCTCTTGCGTGGAGCCAGCGCCCGGGGAACGGGTCCAGCGTGGTGAACGCCAGGCGCTCGCCCCTGACGGTGTTCTGGACGCCCGCCTTGCGCAGGTTGTCAACGATCAATGTGACGAAGCGGCCCGACTCCTCCACCGGCACGGCTGGCTGGGGCGCGTGGTCCTCCGGGCCATCGGCGACGACCCGGTGGGGCGAGAGGCTCTCGACCGTGAACGGCCCGGCCACGCGCACGACCTTCCGGTCCTCGTACGGGCGGTCGTAGAGCAGCTCGGTCTCCGCGTGGCGGGCGATCGCGGCGTCGATCTCCTCGCGCGTCATGCCGTCCCGGATGTCCGGGTTCTGGGCGATCGACTTGAGGGTCACGTGCGGCACGCGCTCGTAGACGAAGCCCCTGCGGATGTCGCCCCCGGTGCCGCCGATCGCCGGCTGGCCCGACAGCTCCGCCTCCTTGCGCTGCCCCTCGGGCGTGTCCGCCATCAGGTAGTACGGGTAGCGCGCGCTCATGATGCGGGTGCGCGCGAGCGCCAGCGCCACGCGGCTGGTGTCGATCGTGATCCAGCGCCGGCCCCACTGCTCCGCGACGTACGCCGTGGTGCCGGAGCCGCACGTCGGGTCGAGGACCAAGTCGCCGGGGTCGGTGGCCATGAGCATGCACCGCTCGGCCACAAGAGTCTGGGTCTGGACGACATAGATTCGCGGGTCTGCGAACCCGGACGTGCCGGTATCGGTCCACAGGTTCGTCACGGGGTAGGCCGGGAAATCATCGAGGTACCGCACGTACCGGAGCGTCTGCCCAAGAGCCATGAGGCGGCCCGCGGCGCGGAGGCGACTAATCCCGTCGGGATTGGTCTTCCATCCGCCAGTACCTGGAAGAAACGACCGCCCACCGAGCTCCACCGGAAAGACCGTGGTTGCCGCTTGGCGGACCGTCTGAGATCGCATGTCACCGTGCGCGAACCAACGCTCGCCGGATTCGGGCTCGTAGCCAGCGGGAACTTGGCGACGAACTCCGTCCGATCTCTCGACCCAGGTGTACTGGCCGGCTCCGGCCTCGCCTGGCGTCTTCCGCTTGTATACGCTCCGGTACTTCAACGCCTCCAACGTCCGCGCGTACCACAGGATGTAATCCAGTGTCCCGGGCAGATAGGCGGCAGTCGCGCCCGTAGTTTTCACAACAGTGATCTGGCTGATGAAGTTCTCGGCCCCGAACACCTCGTCCAGCACGCTTCGGACGAGATGTACGTTCTCGTCGCCGATCTGGACGAAGATGCTGCCGGACTCGGTGAGCAGCTCGCGTGCCACGGTGAACCGGTCGCGCAGGTAGCTGAGGTACGAGTGGATGCCCCGCTCCCAGGTGTCGCGGAAGGCGCGGATCTGCTCCGGCTGGCGCGTGGCGTCGTCGAGCTTGCCGTCCTTGACGTCGCGCTTGCGGGTGCTGACCTGCCAGTTGGAGCCGAACTTGATGCCGTAGGGCGGGTCCACGTAGATCATCTGGACCTGCCCCTTGAGCCCCTCCTTCTCCGCCAGGCTGGTCATGACCGCAAGGCTGTCGCCCCCGATCAATCGGTTCGACCAGTGCATCGGGTGCTGGTAGAACTCGACCCGGTCCTCGAAGGGCAGGCCATTGAAGTCGGAGAACAGGTCCAGCTGCGCCTCACGCCCAGCGGCGCTCGTCGCACGCAGGTCCTCGATGAGCGCCTTGGGGCTGATCTGCTCCTGGATGTAGACCGGCACGACCGGGACCGCCAGGTCCGCCGCGTCCTGCTCGTCCTTGCCGTTCCAGACGAGCTGCGGGTCCAGGCTGGGATCCCGCGAGTACAGCTTGACCCTGGGGCTGGCCGCATCTGCGGCCGCGAACGATTCGAGCTCCGCGGTGGGGATGTTCACGCGCTGGTCTCCCGTGTGGCGGGTGGCCTCGACGGGGATGGACGCGGCGGGTCTGGGTCCCATGCTACGGGGCATCACTTCACTCCGACTTGATGCCCGGCAGCCGCCAACCAGGCAGTGCAGGACGCCAGGATGGAACGCGCGTCGAGCACGGCCGATGCGGCGGCATCCCATCCCAGGGCCGGGTCGTCAGGAAGGTCTGACATCACGCGGGCGACCATCTCGGCGACGTCCGGCTGGGTCATCGCCGGCGACGCGGCGGGTCTGGGTCCGATGCTACGGGGCATCACTTCACGCCGGCTTTGCCACGACGGGCCGCTCGAGGATGAAGCGGGCGCCCTGGCCTCGTAGCATCTGGCGCGGGCCGATGGACCTGACGCCCTGGGAGTCACAGGCATCTGGGATCTTGATTCTGGATGTCCTGCGCGGCTCACGGGTCTCGTTGGTGACGACCGTGAAACCCGTGGCCATCCCGGCCGCGACCAGCATCGAGTCGGTCACGGCCAGGAACTCCGCCTTCGCCGCTGGCACGTACTGGGCACTCGCCTGCGTCCACGCGGCGACCGTCGCCAGGTGCGCGATCCAGTCCGGGGTCGCGGCGAGGAACATGCTGGTCCGCACCGCTGCCCAGTCGGCAAGCAGATCAGCACCAGCCAACAGGTCCTGGCGCACGGCCTCGATGCTGAAGACCTGACCCCGAGCATGCGCGAGGTCCAGCCAATCCCAGAACCCGGGACACAGATCGAATGCGTAGTCACCCCGGCGAGCCTCGATGAACACGTCGGCGTCCACCAGGTACATCCAGGTCAGAGTCCTTGCCGACTGGCGAAGGTGTCGAACGCGGTCTGGCTCTGGAACCCGAGCAATCGGAACGCCTCGCGGTACAGGGTCCGGCCCGCGACCGTGTCGCGGATGACGGCCTCCAAGAAGCGTCTGCTGGTTCGCACAGGAGTCGTCCGGTAGAAGTCCCCGCCGCTGTCCCCGATCGCGGCACCTGTGACCCGGTCCCGCTCGGCCGCATACGCGGCGCGGAACTCCTCCCGCAGCAACAGACCGGCATCGAGCAGACGCCGCAAGACCACGAGTGAGCTCACCTTGTACCGTCGAGCGAGCCCCTCGAGCTGGCTGCAAACCTCGATGCCCGGGCGGAATGCCTGCTTGAGGTCATCGAGCGGCACCAATAGCTCGGCCGCGACCGCGTTGCACCAGCGCTCGATCGCCAAGCCTGGGTCCTCATCGATCTCCGACCTGGAGACAGCTGACCCTCCCAGCCAGACGTGGGCCGCCTCGTGCGCAAGGGTGAACGACTGTGCGCTCTTGCTGTCGGCGCCGTTCACGAAGATCACCGGTGCGAGTGGATCGGCGAGGGTGAGGCCACGGAAGTCGGTGGGGTCCAGTGGTCGGTGCGTGTTGCTGCCGACGATTCCGCTGATCATCACGAGGATCCCGATCCGCTCCAGGCCCTCTGCGAGACCGAGCACCGCATCGCTCCAGGTGCGGTAGCTGCGGCGCTCCATGCCGAAGTCCGCCCGCTCGCGGATGGCGGCGGCCACGAAGATCGGGGGGTCGGCGACCGACACCGACCCGACGAACTCCAGTGGCTCGTGACCCTGGGCCACGGCATAGTCGCGATACCAGTCCTGCCGTCGCTGGCACAGATACACGGTGTCGAGCAGGTCTGCCGAAGGGCGGGGCGCCGTATCGCCGACCGTGCGGAGATCCGCGATCGGCAGATGCTCCTCCGGCGGCACATCCAACAGGAGGTAGCCGAACGGCGTCCTGGTCGCGGCGGCGAAGTCCTGGAGCTGGCGGAGCGTCGGTTCCTTGGTGCCGCACTCCCACGCGGGCAGGTCCGGGAATCGCCTCCGGACTTCCGCATCACGCCCGGATCGATCGACGGCCCACTCAAGGACGGCACGCGTGACCGGCACACGTGTGACCGTCATGGCTCGTCCTCCTCTCTCCATCATCCGTCGTGTGGAAGGCGACGGACTGGCCCAGTGCTGAACGGGCGTCGGTCAGCGGTGGGCTCGAATTTCAGGGTACGACGCCCGATGCCGACGCGACGGGTCGGGGTCGACCTCACGGTCATCACTTCACCCACGACTTGCCAGCGCGAGCGTAGATGGTTGCGCCTTCCTGCAGCGCCGGCGCGATGATCGTCCCGGTCAGGTGACCATACCGCTCCACGTCCGCCAGGGACACGACCACGATGTCCGTGCCGACGGGGATCCCCCGCAGAGCCGCGTACATCTCGGCGGATGCCTGGCGTCGATCTCCGGATCGCGGCATCACCACCAGCAGGTCGATGTCGGAGCGCTCCGTGGCGTCCCCGCGCGCTTGCGAGCCGAACAGGACGATCCGCTCAGGATGGAACCGGTCGATCAGGCGGCGCCTGATGGCCGGGAGCCACTCCGCGGCAGACGGGCTCAAGCGCAGCGACCGACGCCGTGCTGGCCAGGCCCCTTCGCCCCGATCGCGCCCTGCTCCAAGGTCGGCGGCGTCTGCCGCTGCGGACGATTCGAGCTCCGCGGTGGGGATGTTCACGCGCTGGTCTCCCGTGTGTGGCGGGTCGCTTCGACGGGGATGGACGCGGCGGGCCTGGGTCCGATGCTACGGGGCATCACTTCACTCCGCCTTGCACACGACGGCAACCGAATGGACCCTGGGTCATTGGGATTGAACCCGGTTCTATGGGCTGCACCTGAGAGTCAATCACTTTGGCATCGCCTCGTGGTAGGCCGCCCTTCGAGTGCCCACCAGGCGCAGTCGACCGCTCGCGACCATCGCCTTCAGGAGCCTGCGGGCTTGCCTGGGGTGCAGGCGACACAGCTCTGCTGCCTGTCCCCTCGGAATGCGACCGTGCGCCCTCACGTACTGCATCAGCATCTGTTGCTGCTGGATGGGTTCAAGACTATGGACCCCGTCCTGCGGGCATCACGGCCAGTCGGCCGGCACCAGCCGGAAGGCCGCGCCACCGGAGAGGGGTCGGATCGCTCGGAAGTGGCGCTCATCGAACGTGGCGATGGCCAGCGTCTCCATCCGATCGCAGAGCGCGACGAGCGACGCATCGGTGAGGCCGATGCCCAGGTCCTGGTACCGATCGGCCACCTGTGCCGCGTCCCGAGCCGCGCCCGACCACCACTCGACGCGGTACGCCCCTGCGCGGATGTCCGCGCGGAACGCCGCCGCCGCCCGTGCCCCACCGCGGGTCGCGGCCAGATGGTCCGCCTCCGCGAGCACCAGCGGGGTGGTGACGAGCTCCTCCTGGACCGCCGCGTACCACGTCCGCGCCTGCGCATGGCGCTCGTCGGCGGCATCCAGCAGCGCGTAGATGACCGACGTGTCGAGGACGATCACGCCTCGCCGAAGCCCGTCTCCGCGAGGTGCCGGTCCACGTCGCCAGCCACGTCGCCGGGACCGTGCGCCACGCCGATGGCGGTGATGCGTGGACGAGCGAGACCCGCGGTGGCGGCCCGGAGCGCCGCTCGGATGGCCTCCGCCTTGGTCACCTGCTGCGCCTCCGCGAGCCGGCCGATCGCCACATCCAGCTCAGGCTCGAGATAGATCGTCGTCTTGCGCACGGACGTATGGTACCAGCCGTATACCAGGATGCTCAGAACACCGAAGTCGAGCATGTGTCGAGGACCCTCGCGCACTCAGCCGATCGTCGACGTGGCGCGCCAGGCGGCCCGCCACCGTCCCGTCCATGAGGACGACAAGCCCGTCATCCACCGCGGTGGGCCTCCAGGATGGCGTCAAGGTCGATGTCGTCGGCCGGGGCGTTCGCCGGCTCGACACCACCCGGCAGGCGGAGGTCGAGCGTGGCGCCCAGCGCCTCGATGACGGCGAGCAGGTTGACGACTCCGGCGACGGTGTCGCCGCGCTCGGCCTCGCTCACCCACTTGCGGCTGACCGAGGCCCGGGAGGCCAGCTCGGCCTGACTCCAGCCGAGGGCCCGGCGACGCGCACGGATGGCGTTGCCGATGTCGCGGACGGTCCGGATCCTCACCGCTCGTCGCCTCTCTGCTGACACCTATCGGTGACATCCTGTGGGTGTAACGTAAAGGTGTCAATGCGCCCCTGCCACCTCTGGGTGTCAACCGCCGGCGGCGGGGAGCAGTACGGCGATCGGTGGCGGAGTCGCCAGGGAGGCAGGCGCCCAGGCCATCGCGTCTCAAGCGACCCCAGCGCCACGCAGGTGGGCCCGGATGATGTGGCCGGCATCGGTCGGACCGGCGATCTCCAGGAACGACCAGCGGCCGAAGCGGCCGTCGTTGTTGATCGCCGACGGGTCATCGAGTCCCAACCGGGCTCCATCCTGCGGGCCGCCACTTCACTCCGATTTGCGCGGTCGCCCGATTGCCCGGGTTCCGAGGTACTCGTCCACCCAGCGATGCGTGCTGAGCCACCGGCCAGCCTCGTCCCGACGGGACTTGAGCATGCCCTTCTCGGCGGCAGCGCGGAGCGAACGCACGCGCAACCCCGGCCGCTCCAGCGCGGAGAGCGGCAGGAGCTTGACGGGACCAGCGAGGTTCGGCAGCAGGAACCGGTCGAGGCTCTCCTTGACCGCTCGCGCGATGAACTCCGTCATCGGGGCGTGGTCGCCCTCATCCGATCGCCGCAGGGCCCAGAGATACCGGTTTCGGGCTCCCTTCCGGATGATGGCCGGCGGGTACCCATGTCGGACGAGCAGCAGGTTGAGCACGAGCCGACCGGTCCGTCCGTTGCCGTCACGGAACGGGTGGATGGCCTCGAACGTGGCGTGGAGGCGAGCCAGAAGGGATAATGGGTGCTCGCCGGGTGCCGGACCGCTGACCGCCATCGCGAGCCAGTCCGTCACGCGCGAATCGACCTCCGTCCATGGTGGTGGCGTCATCCCCTCGGGAAACGGCGCGATGTCATGGCGACGGAAGTCGCCGGGGCCCTCCTGCGGGTGGAGCGGCGGGTTGTCCGGTGGGCACACCGCCCAGACGAGGCTCAGCGCCTGTCGGTGGATCTCCCGGACCTCGGCCTGAGAGATGGCGCCGACCCGTCCCCAGGCTTCGGACGATCGGGCTTGGCCGTACACCCAACGGGCGGCATCTGCATACCCGCGGACGTCCAGGCACTCGCACAACTCCTTGTTGCCGACGGGCCGCCCCTGGTCGAGCAGCACCTGGACCTGCTTCAGGACCAGGGTGTTGCCCTCGATGGCGGTGGAGTGATGCGTCTCCTCGTACCAGATGTCCCGCCAGATCTGGTCGTTCTCGACCGCCGACGGCAGGCCACCCGTCCGCGCCAGGTCCTCCATGCCCAGATCGACCTGCGCGAGGATGTACCGGCGGCTCGGTCGGCCCCGTCCCGGTTTGGTGATCACCATGGCGGAAAGTATGCCGATGCTCGCAAACGAAATCGCGCGGCACACTTTCTCAACGGACCGCCTCCCCGCGCAGGTGGGCGCGGATGAGGTGGCCGGCGTCCGTCGGGTCGGCGATCTCCAGGAACGACCAGCGGCCGAAGCGGCCGTCGTTGTTGATGGCCGGGACCCAGAAGTCGCGCGCGGTCGCCACCTTGGCGGCCTTCGCCGCCTTCCGTTCGCCGGTGACCTCGATGAGCAGGTTGAGCGGGTCCGCGCCCCCGTCGTCGACGTGGACCAGCAGGTCGGGCAGGTAGTTGGCGGCCTCGCCCTCGAAGGTGTAGGGGATGCGCAGCCCCAGGCCCTGGTTCTTGGCCCAGGCCATCACCTCCGGGAGGGCGTCGAGCACCTGGCCCACCTTCACCTCCCAGTCAGAATCCATGACCAGCCAGTTGAGGTGGCTCTTGCCGGCCGGGTAGACCGGCTTGGTCGTGTTGAAGTCCACGTACCGGGTGGAGCCCAGGTGGTCGTACGGGCGGAGGATCGGCAGCAGGCGCGCCTGGCCGTCCGTGGAGGCGACGATGGCGCCGTAGACCCGGCGCGCGGCCTCCGCCTCCCACTCGGACAGCAGCAGCATCTGGAGGAACGTGCCGTCCTTCAGCTGGACGCACTCCGAAAGCCAGCGCGTCGTGATGGCCAGCACCTGGGGGAACAGCCAGGGGCGCTCGTGGTCCTCGTCCGTGCGCAGGTAGCGGTCCAGCGTGCGCCGGGCGATGCGGAAGGCGACCTCCTGGATCCGACGCGACCGCAGGTCGTCGAGCCGGTGGATCTCGGCCTGGCCCACGATGGGGTCCATCTCCACCCAGGTGGGGACCTCCTGGGTGGACAGCACCATCCGGGCATCGTCGGTGAAGCGGGCGTCCAGGCGCTCGCCGGGCAGGTCGTAGCGGTAGCCCTGGACGTGCGGGAAGGTCAGCTCGTGGGCGAGCTTCCCGGGCTGCGCGAAGACCCGGTGGATCGCCTTCTGCACCTGCGGCGTGCCGGTGCCTCCCGGTGAGGGGATGAAGCTGAACGGGACGCCGTAGACCTCGGCGTACTCCGGCGCGAACATGCCCTGCTCGTCCGCCTCGTAGCTCACGCGCCGCAGCCCGCGACCCACGACCTGCTCGCACAGCAGCTGCGTCCCGAAGGCGCGCACGCCCAGGATATGGGTGACCGTGTTGGCGTCCCATCCCTCCGTGAGCATGGACACCGACACCACGCAGCGAATCTGCTCCCCCAGGCGCCCGGCCTTGCCGACCGTGTTCATCACCTCGCGCAGGAGGTCCTCGTCGGTGATCTCGTCCTCGGCGCGGTGCGGCTCGCGGGCGATGAGCTGGCGCTTGAACTCCTCGATCTCGACCGCGGCGATCCTCTTGAAGGCGGGATCCAGCGCCTCGCCCGATTCGAGCTGGGCCGAATCGATGAGCAGGGTGTTGGGGCGCTCCAGCCACCGATTCTGTGCTGCGTCGGCGCCCTGGACCACGTTGCTGAACAGGGGCAGGTTGCCGGGCACGATGACCGTGCCGCCGTCCGGGAGCGGCCGCTCGTAGCCCGCGATCCAGTCGCGGACGAGCTTGCTGATCGACGTGTTCTGGCAGACCACGATGAACACCGGTGGCGTGCCGGCGCCGGCGTCCTGCCAGGCCCGGTGGGAGCGGTCGTAGTTGGCGTAGAGCTGGTGGAGCGCCGACTCGAGCTCCGCGGGCAGCTTGGGGTCGCCGCCCAGGTCCTCGTCGGCCCGGCGCTTCCTGGGCAGCTGGTCGCGGATGCGCGGCCAGAGCTGGCGGAACACGGGGCCGTCGCTGGCCATCGTGTCGTCCGCCACCGGCACCCGGGGGATCTTGACCACGCCCGACTCGATGGCGTCGATGAGCGCGAAGTCGGACACCACCCAGGGGAAGAGCGTGCCTTCCTGGTAGCCCGAGCCCTTGAGGAAGAAGGGCGTGGCGGACAGGTCGTAGATGGCCCGGATGCCCAGCTTGCTCTTGACCGCGCGCAGGCCGTTGAGCCAGATGCGGGCATCCTTCCGGGCCTGCTCCGCCTCCTGGCGCTCCTCGGCCGTGAGCTTCTCCTGCTGGCCCTGCGCGGGCGGCGCCGACTGATAGCAATGGTGGGCCTCGTCGTTGAGCACCACGATGTTCTTCTTCGCGCCCAGGCTGCGGCAGACGCGCCGGACGACCTGGTCGGGCGTCTCCGTGAAGCGGTTCGGGTCCCCATCCCGGCCGACCAGCAGCTTCTTCGTGGTCGCCGATGCCTGGAGCGTCTCGCGCGGGATGAACGCGTGGAAGTTCGTGACCAGGATCGTGGCCCCCTGGAGGCGCAGCAGCTGGTCTGGCGTCACGAGGTCGCGCTCGCGGTAGTAGTTGCCGGGGTCGTTGGGCAGCAGCACCCGCAGCCGGTCGCGGATGGTGATGCCGGGCGCGACCACCAGGAACGTGTCGGCAAAGCGGCGGTCCTGGGGGTTGGCCAGCTTGTTGAGCGCCTGCCAGGCGATGAGCATGGCCATCACCACGGTCTTGCCCGACCCCGTGGCCATCTTGAACGCGATCCGGTACAGCCCTGCGTTCTTGTCCTCGTTCTCCTCCCGCAGGCGGGTCTCGATCCAGGGCTGGCTGTGCCCCGCCACCTCCGCGAGGTAGATGGCGGTCTCCAGCGCCTCCACCTGGCAGAAGAACAGCGGGGCGGCACGAGCGGGGTCCGCCCAGGAGGTCAGGAGGTCGCGCGTGACCGCGGTGACGCCGGGGTGGTTGGAGCGGCGCCACGCGGCGACGTAGCGGCGGATGTCGTTGATGAAATCGCTGGTCCGCTGGCGCTCCCGTGTCCAGTCGCCCGTGATGCCCAGGTCGAGCTGCGCGCCGCCCCTCTTCCTGGGCCCCGGGATGGGCACGAAGTACGTGGAGAGCCGCCGGCCCTCCTCGATGTCCGTGGTGATGCCGTCGTCATCGAAGCGGAAGTGGCGCGACGGCTCCCGGAACGGCGAGTTGAGGATCGGGTTGTCGATGGTGGGCGGCATCGTGCTCCTGGCGCTCGGGCGCTCCGGCGTCCTGGGGCGAGGGTAGCGCAGGGCCCGGGGTGGCGGAGGGCGCCATGGGACGAAGAAGGGGCCCGGCGCGCCGTCAGGCGCGCCGGGCCCCCTGCCCGAGACGAGGTCAGTGGCTCTCGGTGGCCCGGATCTTGTCCGACTTGATGGGCTCGAACACGCCCGGCACGGCCTCGCCGCCCGCCACGAGCTCGCCCGCGGCGCCCTTGTGGATGCGGAAGATCGCGTGGTCCACGAGCAGGTACGTGCCGGGAACCTCCACCTTGAACTCGACGCCCACCGCGCCGCCGCAGGGGACCGCGGTCGACTGGACGTTGTGGTTCACCAGGTCGAACGAGCCCTCGACGTACACGCTGTCGAAGATCTCGCCGATGATGTGGAAGCTCGAGATCAGGTTGGGTCCCGCATTGCCGATGAACATCCGGACGGTGTCGCCCACGTTGATCGGGTCACCCAGCATGCCGATGCCGCGCTCGCCGACGATGGAGTTGGGCCGCCCGTTGAAGTTCACGAAGGTGGGCCGCTCCTCGTTGCCGTACAGCTCCGAGTAGGGCAGGTGGCCGGCGTTCGCGAGCGCCGCCGCCGGCAGCGTGCCTCCGCGGTCCGTGTAGAACTCGTGCTGCAGCACGTAGTACTCGTGCGTCACCTCCGGCAGGCCCGCCTCGGGCTCCACCACGATGAGGCCGAACATGCCGTGCGCCAGGTGCATCGGCACGTCCGGGAAGGCGCAGTGGTAGATGTAGATGCCCGGGTTGAGCAGCGTGAACCGGAGGTTGCTCTCGCTGCCCGGCAGCGTGTCCAGCGCGAGGGCGCCGCCGCCCGGCCCGGTCACCGCGTGGAAGTCCACGTTGTGGGGCATCGTGCTGCCGGCGTCGTTCTTCAGGAAGAAGTCCACCGTGTCACCGACGCGCGCGCGGACCATGGGCCCGGGGATCCGCCCGTCGAACGTCCACAGGTTCATGGTGGTGCCGGGCATCACCTCCGCGACCACCTCCTTGGACGTGAAGTGGATCTCGTGGTTCATGGGACCGGTCCGCTCGGTCAGGTCGAGGTACTGGCCGTCCGCGTACCTGGCGTAGTTCGCGGAGCGAGGCATCTCGGACGGGTGGAGCGAGATCTCGGGCGCGGTGACCGGCTGCGCGGGCTGCGTGGTGGGCTGCGCCTGCTGCGCGGCGTCCGTCGCGCCATGTGCCGAGGAGTGACCGGCCGCCCGCACGCCCGGTGCCCATCCGGCGATCGCCGCGGCGCTCAGGCCGCCTGCCGCCACCGCAGAGCGGCGGAGCAGCGTTCGCCGACTGAGGTCGGTGCGCTCCGCCTGGTCCTTTGATTCGATCCCATCCGCCATCGCTGGCCTCCTGAAAACAATGATGAGTGACGTGGTACAGGTTATCCGACACCGCCCGCCTGGGCCGCAGGCATTCCGGCCCTTCGCACCCCTGCCAAACGGTCCGCGTGTGGCGGGCGCACCAGCACGCCCGGGTCCCGTGACGATGGCTGGGCGCGCCGGTGACGCCCCCGCCGGTGCCGCCCCCGCCCCCGCCCCCACGCCCGCGCCGGTGCCGGCCGCGCTGTGGGTGCGTGCCTGCGCTGTGGGGCGTGCCCGCGACCCCGCCCAGGCGCCCGCCCCGCCCCGCCCGGCGCGGGATGCCTCCCGGTCGACCAGGCAGACGCGTGCACCCGATGCACCACCGGGCGGTCGGCGGCGCCCAGCGTCCGCTCCGCCCGCCCGATGGTCCTCCCCGCGCAACGATCGGAGGCCGGGGTGCCGGTTGGTGCGCCCGGCGCTCCGATCGGCCGATGGGGCCCGATCCTTGCCACGCCCGCCCGCCCGGTGGTGCACCGGATGCACCAGGCCCGGTCGGACACCCCGCCCGGGACGCCCGGCGCGCCCCGCCCGGGACGCCCCCCGCCCGGGACGCCCCCGCCCCCCGCTCCCCCGCACCCACGCCCCCCTCGCGAGGCCGACCGGCCCCCGGGACTGGTGACACTGGACCGTGGCCGCAGCGCCGACCACGCCGCAGCATCGGATGCATCCCGAACTCCGAGGAGGTCGCATCCCATGCGCGCCATCGTCATCTATGAGTCCCACTGGGGAAACACCGCGGCCGTCGCACGGGCCATCGCCGAGGGCCTGGGACACGACACGCCGGCGCTGGCCACCGACGAGGCGACGGACGCGGCGATGGCGGACGTCGATCTCGTGGTGGCGGGCGCGCCCGTGATCGCCTTCTCCCTGGCCGGCGGGTTCGCGCGGAAGCAGATCGCGGGCGACACGAAGGCGCCCACGCCGCCGGACCTGAGCCACCCCCTGATGCGCGAGTGGCTGGACGGCGTCGCCCCGGGAAGCGCCTGGTACGCCGCGTTCGAGACCCGCATCTGGTGGTCGCCGCGCGGCGCGACAGGTACCATCGAGCGCAGGCTCAAGCGAGCGGGGTACCAGCGGCTGACGAAGGCCGAGCGGTTCCTCGTCGCAGGCTCCTACGGCCCCCTCAAGGATGGCGAGCTGGAGCGCGCCCGGGCCTGGGGTGCGGAGCTGGCCGACCTGGTTCGCGGTCGGCTGCTCGACTGATCGGCTGCTCGACCACGACTGATCGGCTGCTCGACCGACCGACCCCGGCCCGCGCGCGACCGATTCGCCGCACACCCACCGCCAGCCCAGAAAGGACCACCGATGGCCAGCAAGACCGCTTCGATCGTCAGCACGGGGGAGGGCCTCCGCTTCACGGCCACGGCCGGCAGCGGCCACTCGATCGTGCTGGACGACGCCACCGGAGACCAGGGCATGCGCCCATCGGAGCTGGTGCCGATGGCGCTCGCCGGCTGCACCGCGATGGACGTGCTGACGATCCTGCGCAAGAAGCAGCAGCCGATCACGGCGTACGCGGTGGAGGCGGTGGGGGCGCAGCGGCCGGGGACACCCACCCGCTTCACGCGCATCGACGTGACGCACGTGGTCGACGGTGACGTGGACCCCGACGCGGTCCATCGGGCGATCTTCCTGTCGGCCACGAAGTACTGTTCCGTCGGCGCCACGATCGCCTCTGGCATCGTGGAGATCCACCACGGATACCGTGTGCGTCGATCGGATGGCACGGAGGCCACGGGCACGGTCGTCATCGAGGGTCCGTATGAGGCACAGGCGGAGCTGCTGGCGCTGCGCGAGGAGGAGCTGGCGACGGCGGCCGTGTGAACGGGCCCGGAGCGACGGACCCGACGGCACGGTCGCGTCGGTCGCGTCGATGGCTGCGCGGATGACGCGACAGGATGAGGCGGTCGTGCTGTGACCGGTGATCGTGCGGGACCGGAGGAGGCGGCGCGGGCCGTGGAGGCCGCGCGGGCCGCGGAGCGCGGTCTCGCCCATGACCTGCGGAACCTGCTCACCGCCATCGACGGCCACGCCCAGCTGGCGCGCGCCGCCCTCGACGACACGCATCCTGCGTCCGCCGACCTCGACGAGGTGCTTGCCGCGACGTCTCGAGCCCACCAGCTCGCGGAGGCCTGGATGGCCGGCTCGACCGGGTCACCCGGGCCCGCCGCCCCGACGCCCCTCGACGACCTGGTCCGCGGGTTCCTGCCGCTGCTCGCCGCGGTGTCGGGCGACGGCATCCGCACCGAGCTTCATCTGGCGGCACCGACGCCCGTCCGGGTGAGCCGGATCGGTCTGGAGCGGGTGTTGCTGAACCTGGTCCTCAACGCCCGGGACGCGATGAAGGGGGTGGGGACCATCGCGATCGCCGCCCGCACTCGATCGGACGGATGGGCGGAGGTGGCCGTGACGGACGCCGGGGGTGGCATCGATCCCGGGATCCTGGACGACCTGCGGCGGGCCGACGGCAGACGGTCGACCGGCGCGAACGATGGTGGTCCCGACCGACGGCGCGCCGGTGGACACGGACTGGGCCTGGCCACGAGCCGGGCGCTGCTCGTGGAGGCGGGCGGACGCCTGGAGGCGGATGTGACGCCCGGCACCGGCACCACGATGCGCGCCGTGCTGCCTCCCGCGCGTGGCTGAGGGCCGGGCCGGTCGCCCCGGGTGAGTGCCCGGGCGGATCCGATCAGGCGATGTCGAGCGCCCGGAGCACATCCGCCACCAGGTCGGTCGGATCCTCGATGCCCACCGACAGCCGCACCAACGATCGGGGCACCTCCAGCGCCGACCCCTGGACCGAGCCGTGGGTCATGACCGCGGGCACCTCGCACAGCGATTCCACGCCGCCCAGCGACTCCGCCAGCGTGAACAGCCGGGTGGCCTCGCAGAAGCGGCGCGCGCGCTCCTCGGCCGTTCGACCATCGCGCGCGGCGGGATCGAACGAGACCATGCCGCCGGGGAGCCGCATCTGGCGCGCCGCGAGGGCCGCCTGGGGATGGGCATGCGGGCCGTCGTCGAGACCCGGGTACCGGACGCGCGTCACGTCCGAGCGGCTCGCGAGCGCCCGCGCCACAGCGGCGGCGTTCGCGGAGTGGCGTTCCATCCGGAGCGCCAGCGTGCGCAGGCCGCGGAGCACCAGGAAGCAGTCGAACGGGCCGGGCACCGAGCCGATGGCGTTCTGGAGGAACCGGAGTCGCTCGTGCAGGTCAGCGCGGTCGGTGGCCAGGACGCCGTTGACGGTGTCGGAATGTCCCGCAAGGTACTTCGTGGCGGAGTGGAACACGATGTCCGCACCCAGGGCCAGCGGCCGCTGGATGAGCGGCGACGCGAACGTGTTGTCCACGACCACGATGGGCGCCTCGTCGCGCGCCCCCCGGCGCGCGTGGGCCGCGTCCGCCACGGCCGCGATGTCCACCAGCTTCAGCAGGGGATTCGAGGGCGACTCGATCCAGACCATGCGCGTGCGCGGCGTGAGCTGGGCGGCGAGGGATGCGCCCGGGTCGTCACCGCTGAGATCGGCGTAGCGGGCGACGACGCCGAGGTCCGCGAGCACCCGCTGGAACAGCCGATACGTGCCGCCGTACACGTCGTCGGAGACGACCACCTCCTCGCCGCTGACCATGAGCGAGGCGATGGCGTGGGTCGCCGCGGCGCCCGATGCGTACGCGAGCCCGTGGACCCCTCCCTCGAGGGCCGCCACGGCACGCTCCAGGCGGGCGCGCGTGGGGTTGCCGGTCCGCGCGTACTCCCAGCCGCCGCGCGGCCGCTCCACGCCGTCCTGGGCGAACGTGCTCGTCTGGTAGATCGCGGGTGACACCGCACCGGTGAGCTCGTCGGGCTCCAGGCCCGCGTGGACCGCGAGCGTCGAGGGCTGCCAGGTCGGGTCCGGGGCGTGTGCACGGTCGTGATCGGACATATCCGGAGCATAGCGGGGCGCGCCGCCGCGACCGACGGGGCGACGAGGGACGCCCCGGACCCCGCGCCGTCTCCACCTTGACATCGATGCGACCATGAACAGGACGTCCGGATGTCCTGATGTCTCCGTCGCAGCGCCAGGAGGGAAGCATGACCGTCGAGGTTCGTCGTCGCATCGCGATCGTGGGGGCCACCACGCTCGTCACCACGACCCTGCTGGCGGGGGCCGGCACGTCCTTCGCCCAATCGCCCGACCCGACCTGTGACCCCAAGGCGGGACCCAAGACGTACGGGTACATCAGCCCCGGCCCGGACACCTGGTACCAGCGCGACGTGGACGGCTTCGTCTTCGGCGCGAACGCGGACGGGCATGAGGTCATCGTCCTCAACACGGAGTACGACCCCGAGAAGGAGATCGCGAACATCGAGTCCCTCATCAACCAGGGCGTCGATGGCATCAGCATGTTCTCGTCCACGGAGGCGGGCGCCACGCTCGCGGCCAAGCGCGGCGAGGAGGCGGGCATCCCCGTGGTCCTGACCGACAGCGTGGGCACCGTGATCGCCAACGGGCAGAACCACGTGGCGTCCATCGACTTCGACTGGCACGGCATGGGCGTCGCCTACGCCGACTGGATGGCAGCGACCTACCCCGGCGAGCGATTCGTGATCCTCACCGGCTTCTTCGACTCGCCGCCCAGCCAGAAGATCAACCAGGGCATGACCGAGCGCGCCGCCGAGCTGGGTGTCAACGAGCTGGTCACCATCGAGGAGACCAAGTACAGCCCGGACAACGCGGTCACCCTGACCCAGGATCTCATCAACTCCGGCGAGGAGTTCGGGCTGCTGTTCGTGATGGACGAGGACATGGCCACGGCCGTCATCCGCATGCTCCGCAACGATGGGTACCTGGACAACCCCATCAAGGTCTTCGCGCAGAACGGGTCGCCCTCCGGCATCCCGCTGCTGCACGACGGGTCGCTCAAGTACACCATCAGCAGCTCCCCCGGCTGGGAGGGCTTCGTGGCGTATCAGGCGCTCAACAACCACGTCCAGGGCTGCACCGATGAGATGAACCAGCAGATCATGCTGCCGGTCATCCCGGTCACCGCAGAGAACGTGGACGACCCGACGCAGGTCGTGCCCTGGGAGCCCTCCGAGCTGTACTGGGAGATCACCGAGAAGCAGCTCCCGGGACTGCTCGTCGGGCGCTGACCCGGACCGGCGACCTCGCCGACCCGGGGTGCACAGGCCCCGATCGTGCCACCGCGGAGCCCATGATCGTCGGAGCCCATGATCGTCCAGCCTGCTGACGGGACCGCGGCCATCACCCCGGCCGCGGTCCCCGCCATCTCGCTCGAGCACATCACGCGCACCTTCCCGGGCACGCGCGCCCTGGACGACGTGAGCCTGGACGTGCGCGCGGGCGAGGTCCATTGCCTCATCGGGGAGAACGGCGCCGGCAAGTCGACCCTGATGAAGATCCTGGCGGGCGTGGAGCGGCCGGACCAGGGTCGCATCGTCATCCGGGGCGTCGCCCATGCCGCGCTCACCCCCCGCTCCGCGCTGGAGCAGGGGATCCGGACCATCCACCAGGACGCGGACATCGTGAGTAGTCTCACGGTCGCGGACAACGTGTTCCTGGGACAGGAGCCCATGACGCGGGGTCTCATGGTGGATCGGGCGCACCAGCGCCGGGTCTGCGCGCGCCTGGTCGACGAGCTGGGAGTGGAACTCGATCCCGACCGACTCGCGGGCTCGCTGTCCCCGGCGCAGCAGCAGCTGACCCAGGTCGTGCGGGCGCTGCGGGGCGATCCACAGGTCCTGGTCCTGGACGAGCCGACCACCTCGCTGGGCCACACCGAGACCGAGCACCTGCTGGGCCTCGTGCGGCGCCTGGCGGACCGGGGCATCGCGATCATCTACATCTCGCACTACCTCGATGAGGTGCTGCGCCTGGGCGACCGGGTGACCGTGCTCAAGGATGGTCGCCACGTGGCCACGCTGCCCGCCGCCGGAGCCACGCCCGACGAGCTCGCCCGCCTCATGGTGGGTCGGAGCGCGTCCGCGTTCTTCACGCGCCAGGAGGTGCCGCTGGGAGACCTGGCACTCGCCGTGGAGGGCTACCGCGGACCGGGGATCCCCGATCCCGTGTCGTTCGATGTCCGGCGGGGCGAGGTCCTCGGTCTCGGCGGCCTGGTTGGCGCCGGCCGCACGGAGCTGCTGGAGCTCCTGTTCGGTGTCGTCCGGCCCACGGCTGGGACCGTGGCGGTGGGCGGCCGCGCACCGTGTCAGCCGCGCTCGCCTCGCGCCGCGGTGGCGGCGGGCCTGAGCCTGGTCACGGAAGACCGCGCCACGTCCGGGCTGCTGCCGGACCGGAGCGTGCGGGAGAACCTGTCGGTCGCCTGGAACGAGCTGCGGGGACACATCGTGCGTGGTGAGCGGCCGCTCGCCACCAGCCTGGTGGAGCGCCTGGGCGTGGTGACGCCGGGCGTGGAGCAGGAGGTCCGGCGCCTCAGCGGCGGCAACCAGCAGAAGGTCGTGATCGGCCGCTGGCTGGCCGTGGACGCGGACGTGTACCTGCTCGATGAGCCCACGAAGGGCGTCGACATCGGCGCCAAGCACGACATCTACACGCTCATCGGCCAGCTGCTCCAGGCCGGCAAGGGCGTCGTCCTCGCCTCGTCGGACCTGCCGGAGCTGATCTCCATGAGCGACCGCATCGCGGTCATGCGGGAGGGTCGGATGACCGGCATCGTGCCTGCGCGATCGGCCACCGAGCACAGCCTGATGCTGCGGTTCCTGGGGGTCGCGGCATGACGCCTGCCTCGGGACCCGACACGCGCACCCCTGGTCCGCCGCCGGACACCCACGGTCCCCGTCCCGGCGGTCGGGTGCGCTCCGTGGCGACCCGGGTGGGCGCCAACCAGTGGGTGCTGCTGGCGCTGCTGACCGTCGCACTGGGCCTGCTGACGGCGTCCATCAACCCGCGCTTCCTGGACCAGCGCAACCTCGTCTCGATCCTGGACCAGAGCGCCGTCCTGGGGCTCGTCGCGGCGGGTGCGACGTTGCTCATCATCGCGGGCAACTTCGACATCTCCGTGGGCGCGATCATCGGCCTCGCCGCGGTGAGCATGGCCATGCTCGTGCTCCAGGGCGTGCCGGAACCGGTGGCGATGCTGGTGGGGATCGCGGTGTGCGTCGCCGCGAGCGTGGTCAACGCGATCGTGGCGCGGTTCTTCCGGGCGCCCACGTTCATCGTGTCGCTCGCCACGATGGGCATCTACACGGGCATCGCCCTGGCGCTGACGGAGGGCATCATCCAGCTCGTGCCCAACCACTTCACGTTCTTCAGCGGCACCCGCCTGATGGGCGTCCTGCCCCTGGTGTTCGTGGTCAGCGTGGCGGGCTTCCTGGCGGTGGGCTTCATCCTCCGGTCCACGCGCCTCGGCCGCCGGACCTACGCGATCGGCGACAACCCGCGGGCCGCCTTCCTGGCGGGCATCGACGTCTCCCGCACCACGGTGACCCTGTTCGCGATCAACGGCCTGCTGCTGGGGGTCGCCGCGATCATGCTCATCTCGCGCATCGGCTCGGCGCTGCCGTCCACGGGTGCCGGGCTGGAGCTGCGCGCGATCGGCGCGGTGGTCATCGGCGGTGTGCCCATCACCGGAGGCAGGGGCGGGGTGATGGGCACCTTCTTCGGCGTCATCCTGCTGGGGGTCATCTCGAACATGCTCAACATGCTGCGCGTGAACCCGTTCCTCCAGGACATCGCGTTCGGCCTGCTCATCGTGCTGGCCATCGGCGTGAGCGCGATCCGCACCCGCAACGAGCCCAGGCGATGAGCGCGCGGAGGGTGCGCGTCGCGATCGTCGGCGCAGGCAGCGTGGTGTTCACGCAGACGCTCATCCGGGACCTGCTGGCTGGCCCGATCCGGGCGGTCGACTTCGTGCTGATGGCGCCCAGCACGCGCCGCACGGAGCCGCTGGCGGCCTGGGCGGACCGGCTCATCACCCACCACGGGCTGCCCGCGACCGTCACGGTCACCACCGACCAGGCCGACGCGGTCCGGGGCGCCGACCATGTGTTCACGACGTTCCAGGTGGGTGGCCTGCGGGCGACCGAGCTGGACTACGAGCTGCCGATGCAGCGGGGCGTGGACCAGTGCATCGGCGACACGCTGGGGCCGGGCGGCATCTTCCGCGCGCTGCGGGCGATCCCGGTCATCCGCAGCGTGGCCGCCGATGTGCGCGAACACGCGCCGCGCGCCTTGATGCTCAACTACGTCAACCCGATGGCGATGGTCTGCTGGGCGCTGGGGGAGGCCGGGGTGTCGTCGGTCGGCCTGTGCCATGGGGTGCAGGTCAGCCTGGACCTGGTCGCGGGCTACACCGGGGTGCCTCGGGACGAGATCACGTTCCTGTCAGCGGGCATCAACCACATGGCCTGGTTCCTGCGCCTGGAGCACGCGGGTCGGGACCTCTACCCCGAGCTTCGCCGGCGGTTCGAAGACCCGGCGCACTTCGTGAACGAGAAGGTCCGGGGCGAGGTGTTCCGGCACTTCGGATACTTCATGACGGAGTCGACGGGGCACCTGTCCGAGTACCTGCCGTGGTTCCGCTCCCACCCCGCCGCGCTCGAGGAGTTCTGCGACCGGCCTGCGTTCGGCGGCGAGAGCGGCGCACATGTGGCCTGGTCCCGTCTGGTGGCGGACCGGGAGGCGGATCCGCGGGTCGTGGCGGAGGCGGGCCTGGACCTGCCCGCGCGCAGCCACGAGTACGGGCCGCGCATCATCGAGGCGATCGAGACCGGCGACCCGTTCCTGTTCCAGGGCAACCGCATCAACGGCGGGATGATCACGAACCTGCCCGCAGACGCCTGCACGGAGGGGCCGATGGTCGCAGACCGTGCGGGCCTGCACGCGATCATGGTGGGCGACCTGCCGCCCCAGTGCGCGGCGCTCAACCTGACCAACATCAACGTCCAGCGGCTCGCGGTGATCGCGGCGACCCAGGGCGACCCGGAGGCGCTCGTCCACGCGTTCGCGCTCGATCCGCTGACATCGGCGGTGCTGACCCTGCGGGAGATCCGCGAGCTCGCCTCCGAGATGCTGGAGGCGCAGCGCGCGTGGCTGCCGCAGTTCGAGGGTCGGTCGATCCGTCCGGCGCCGGCGATCTCGATCCCGGCGGACGTGCGTCCGGTGGAGGTCCCGCTCGACCCGGCCCTGGCGGTGGCGCGTCGGTTCGGAGAGCTGGTGGGGGAATCATCGGGCGAGGGGTCGCGGCCGGGCGGGTGAGAGGGCCGTGGGCCACGCGCGTCCGGACCGCGTGCGGTGGCGTCAGCTCTCGCGGAGCTCCACCACGTACCGGTACCGATCCGCGCGCAGCGTGCTCCGACAGAACTCGATCGGCGTGTCCGCACTGTCGTAGGCGATGCGGTGCACGCGCAGCGCGGGCTGGTGGTGTCGAGCGTCGAGCAGATCCGCCTCGGCGGCGGTCAGCAGCACCGGCTCGAACGTCTCCCGCGCGCGGACCGGTCGCACCCCGTAGGTCAGGGTGAGCGTGTCGTACAGCCGACGAGTGGTGAAGTCGACGAGCTCCAGGCCGGGAAACAGCGCGGCCGGCAGGTAGCTCGTCTCGACCACGATCGGGTCATCGTCGGCGAGGCGGATCCGACCCAGCGCCACCACCGGCGTGGCGGGCTCGATGGCCAGGGCGGCCGCCACGCGCTCGTCCGCGGGCTCCAGGCGGAGGCTCCGCACGCGCGTGCGCGCCACGCGCCCGTGACGCTCGATCTCGCGGCTGAAGGAGTAGAAGCCACCCAGGCGATGCTCCATCGCGGCCGGGCGCACGTAGGTTCCCAGGCCACGCCGGATCTCCAGGAGGCCGTCGCCGATGAGTCCCGCGAGCGCCTGCCGGACCGTGGCTCGACTCACGTCATGGCGTGCCATGAGCTCCAGCTCGGTCTCCAGCTGATCTCCCGGGACCAGTTCGCCGCGCTGGACGCGCTCGCGGATCTCGCCCTGGATCCGCTGGTAGAGGGGAACGCCGCGGCCTGCTGCACCCATCGCGTCTCTCCTCGCGTCTCGTGCCCGATGACCGGGCCGGATGGTATCACGCCATCCGGACGTCCGGATGTCCAGGCGACGCTCCGGATCCTGGGGCCTGCCTCGAAGAACGGGATTGTCATCCGGTCACCAGCGTGGTTGGATGCGCCCATGGGCGTTGGGCCCGGATCCCCGGCCCGGCTGGTGGCGTTGATCTCTCGACCCGCGATCCACGGGCTGCTGGCGGCCGCTCTCCTGTGGCCCGACGTGGCAGAGGGCGGCGACCGGTTCCGCCTCCAGCCCGCCCGCGCCTCCACGATGGACCTGCGCATCACCTACCAGCTAGACGTGGACCTCAGCTACCGGCGCGGCACCCTCGACGTGGAGCAGGTGACCATCGTCGGGAACCGCACGGACCGCCTCATCACCGACCTCGACCTGTACCTGATGCCGAGGGCCTTCGGCGAGCTCCGGTCCGGTCCGTCGGTCCGGGTGGATGGCACCGCGGTGCGCGGTCGTTGGACCAACAACGCAAATCTTCGCGTCCGACTGCCCGCCCCGCTCGCGCCGGGGGAGGAGGCGACCGTGCGGCTCCGGTTCAGGCTCCGGGCACGGAGCCAGACCAGATCGAGCCTGGAGGCACGGCTCGCGCGTGCCCGGGGGATGATGACCGTGGGGCACTGGTTCGCGACGATTGGTGCGGGCTACCCCATGCGCTACCCGGGAGATGCGCTCGTGGCGCCGGTCGCGGAGCGCATCGTCCTGAACCTGCGCCACGATCGGGGGCTCGTGGTGGCCGCACCGGGTCGCCGCGAGGCGTCCACGAGCACCAGCAAGCGGTACGTCCTCGCGCCCGCGCGCGACTTCGCGTTCGCGGTGAGCCCCGCCTACCATCGGGCGACCGGCCGTGCGCGCGGCGTCAAGGTCGAGGTGTACGCACGATCCCCGCGGGGTGCCCGGGCCGCCCTCGCGAGCGCCCGGCTCGCGGTGTCCCGTTCCGTCGCCGACCTGGGGCCGTACGCCTGGTCACGGCTCGTCATCGGGGAGTCGCCCTGGGCGGCCCATGGCACCGAGTACTCGGGGTTCATCATGCTCGGCTCGCGGTCCATGGTCGACCGACTGCTGGTGACCCACGAGGTGGTCCACGAGTGGTTCCAGGCGATGGTGGGCGACGACCAGTATCGCGAGCCGTGGGTGGACGAGAGCATCTCCGAGTTCCTGTCCCGGCTCTACCTGGGGCGGCCGAGGGGCTACTGTTCCTCCCGCCCCCTCGATACCTCCATCTTCGAATACCCGAACGTGCAGATGCCGCTGGTGGCGAACCGGTGCGGCAGCTACTTCCAGACGGTCTACCTCAAGGGCCAGGCGATGTACTTCGGGCTTCGCGCACGGATGGGTCACGCCGCGCTGATGCGGGCGCTCCACGCGGTGGTGGCGACACATCGCTGGGACCTGCTCTCCACGCGCGAGCTGCGGGACGTCCTGGTCCGACACGGCGCGCCGCATCGATACCTGGACCGCTTCCTGCGGGCCTATTGACGGCAGCGCAGCCACGGGAGGGAGGCCCGCGCGACCGGCGCGACCCGGGCCACCCGCGACTACAATCGCTGAGACGATGCCGCGACGCCGCGAGTCGGCGTTCCGCCAAGGCACCCCCCGCCCAACCGCCCGCCGCGCGATGCGCGGCCACGAAGCTCCGAAGGAGACCCACCTCCCATGGCCCATCCCAAGGTCACCGTCATCGGCGCCGGCAACGTCGGCGCGACCACGGCCCAGCGCATCGCGGAGGCCGGCCTCGCGGACGTGGTCCTCGTGGACATCGTGGAGGGGCTGCCGCAGGGCAAGGCGCTCGACCTCGCGGAGGCCGCGCCCGTGATGGGCCATGACATGCGGGTCGTGGGCACGAACGACTACGCGGACACCGCAGGCTCCGACGTGATCGTGGTCACCAGCGGCCTCGCGCGCCAGCCGGGCATGAGCCGGGACGACCTCCTGGCCAAGAACGCGGGCATCGTCCGCAGCGTGGTCGGCGCCGCCGCCAGGGTGTCGCCCAAGGCCGTCCTCATCATCGTCACCAACCCGCTCGACGCGATGTGCCATGTCGCGATCGACGCGTCCGGCTTCCCCCGGGAGCGCGTCCTGGGCATGGCGGGCGTCCTGGACACGGCGCGCTTCCGCACGTTCATCGCGCAGGAGCTGAACGTCAGCGTGACCAACGTGAGCGCCTTCGTGCTGGGCGGCCACGGGGACACCATGGTGCCGCTGCCGCGCTACAGCACCGTCGGCGGCGTGCCCATCACGGAGCTGCTGCCGGCCGAGCGCATCGAGCAGCTGGTCCACCGCACCAGAAACGGTGGGGCGGAGATCGTGGCCCTGCTCAAGACCGGCTCCGCGTTCTACGCACCCGCGGCCAGCACCTATCAGATGGTGGACGCGATCCTGGGCGACCGCCATGAGATCCTGCCCTGCGCGGCGCTGCTCGCGGGCGAGTACGGCGTGAACGACCTGTTCGTGGGCGTGCCGGTCCAGCTGGGCCGGGGCGGCATCGAGAAGGTCATCCAGATCGACCTCCAGCCCGACGAGGCGGCCGCGTTCAAGCACAGCGCCGATGCGGTCCAGGAGCTGGTGACCCGCATGGCCGAGATGGCGGCCGAGGCGAAGGCGAAGCCGGCGGGCTGACCGTCGACGCGGCGACCCGCCGGTCACGCCCACCGACTCGCGCCGGGGCGTCCGATGCCCGTCATCACCATCTCGCGCCAGTTCGCCGCAGCCGGTCAGCGCCTCGGGCACCTGCTCGCGGAGCGCTTCGGCGGGGAGCTGCTGGACCGCGAGATCCTGGCCGCCGTCGCGGAGCGCGCGGGCATCCCGGAGTCGGAGGCCGAGGGGTACGACGAGCGCCTGCCGGGCGTCTGGCAGCGCCTCGCGACGGCGCTCGCCGCGGGATCGACGCATCCCACGCTGCCACCGCTGCCGACCGAGCTGATGCCCGCGGTCGCGTTCCATGAGCGACTGGCGCACCTGACCCAGGGCGTCATCGAGGAGGCCGCGGCGCGCGGCAACGCGATCATCGTGGGCCGCGGCGGCGCGTTCATCCTGGCCGGCCGCCCGGACGTGGTCCACGTCCAGCTCCATGCGCCGCTGGAGGCCCGCGTCCGGTTCCTGATGAGTCGGGTGGAGGAGATCCCGCCCGACACACGCCCCGACGAGCCGTCGCTTCGCGAGCTGTGCCGGAGCGTGGACGCGCGCCGGGCGCAGTACATCCGCCGCCTGTTCGACGCCGACTGGCTGGATGCCCGCCACTACGACCTGTCCATCGACACGAGCAGGGTGGACCACGCCACGGCCGCCGACATCATCGAGCGGGTCGCGCGCGGTCGCTCGGCCGCGCCCGCGCGACCGCCCACACCCGCGGCCTCGGCCGGATGACCGCCGCGCCTCGCAGCCTGCCCACCGGCCTGCGCGCGTTCCGGCATCGCAACTTCCGCCTGTTCTACGCGGGCCAGGCGGTCTCGCTCGTCGGGACCTGGATGCAGCAGGTGGCCCAGGGCTGGCTGGTCCTGGAGCTCACCGGGGATGCGTTCGCCCTCGGCCTGGTGGCGGCGGCGCAGTTCCTGCCGGTCATGCTGCTGGGCCTGTTCGGCGGCGTCGCCGCGGACGCCATCCCCAAGCGCAACGGTCTCGTCGCGACGCAGATCGCGTCGGGTGTCCTCGCCCTCATCATGGGCGTGCTCGCCGCGACCGGCCATGTGCAGGTGTGGCAGGTCCTGGTGCTGGCGCTCGCGCTGGGAGTCGTGAACGCCTTCGACATGCCCATCCGCCAGTCGTTCGTGGTGGAGATGGTGGGACGTGAGGATGTCGCCAACGCCGTCGGGTTCAACTCGGCGCTGTTCAACGGCACGCGCATCATCGGTCCGGCCGTCGCGGGGCTGCTCATCGCGGTCACGGGCGTCGTGCCCTGCTTCTTCATCAACGCCGCCTCGTACGTGGCGGTCGTGGTGGGCCTGCTGATGATGCGCGCGGGCGAGCTCATCGACCATCAGCGGGCGCACCGGCCGCGCTCGGTCCGCGAGGTGGGCCAGCAGCTCGCGGAGGGCCTGCGCTACGTGCGAGCGACGCCCGTGATCCTGTTGGCGGTGTGCCTCGTGGGGACCGTCTCCCTGCTGGCGCTCAACAACCAGGTGCTGCTCCCGCTCGCCGCCACGGACCTGCTGGGCGGCGGCGCCGCGATCTACGGCTTCCTGGGTGCCGCGAGCGGCGTCGGTTCGCTCATCAGCGCCCTCGCCCTGGCGCTCGGGCAGCGACCCACCATCCGGCTGCTGCTCGCGGGGGCTGGCGCGCTCGGCCTCGCGATGGTCCTGCTGGGCCTGTCCACGAACCTCGCGATCTCGCTGCTGGTGATGGTGCTGGCGGGATGGGGCCTCATCGCGATGGCCGCGACGACCAACACGACCATCCAGCTGACGGTCCCCGACCAGCTGCGCGGACGGGTCATGAGCGTCTACACCACGATCTTCGCCGGAGTGTCACCGATCGGCGCGATGTTCGCCGGATCGCTCGCGGCGACCGCGGGCGTCGCGGCGGCGCTGATCGTGGGCGGCGGTGCGGCGCTGGTCGCCACGGGCGTCGCCGCCTGGCTGGTGGTGCGCAGCCCGCGCATCGGGCTCGGCACGGCGGTCACGACGCGGGAGGCCGGCTCCACGACCGGCCCGTCCGGCTGATCGGCGCCCTCGTGTCGTCGATGCGCCCGACCGACCGGTCCGTCGATGCGCCCGGCCCACCGGCCCGTGGAGGCGACGCGCCCGGCCCGACCGACCGGTCCGTCGATGCGCCCGGCCCGCCGGCCCGTGGAGGCGACTGCCCGCCGGCGACCCGGGTCGTGCTGCCGGTCGTCCGGTGATGCCGACCGCCGTGCCCGCGGTCATCGGGCTCGACTTCCCACCGGTGCTGGACCTGGGCGCGCTCGCGGTGCCGCTGCGCGCGCTCGGCCTCGCGGTGGCCGTGGCGCTGGCGCTCGGCTGGTTCGCGCGTCGCGTCCGCAGCCGGGGCGGATCCGACGGCACCGACGCCGTGGGCGGCCGCACCCTCCCGACCGCGGGCGAGCCTCCCGTGCCGACCGGAGACATCGCGTTCGTGGTCCTCGCCGCGATTCCGGGCGCGGTCGTGGGCGGCCGGGTCGTGCACGGCCTCGTCCATGCTGCGGCATATGCCGCAGAGCCCGGTGCACTGCTGGACCTGGGTCGCGGATCGCTGTCGCTCGCGGGCGCCGTGATCGGCGGGGCGCTGACCGCCGGGTGGCTGTGCAGCCGGCTGGGGTACCGCGCGCGCGCCTGGGCCGATGCCGCGGCGGCGCCGCTGCTCCTCGCGATCGGCGGCGGCAAGCTGGCGATGCTCCTGGGCGGCGCGGGTCAGGGCCTGCCGTGGGCGGGTCGCGGCGGGATCGCGCTGCTGGGGGATGGTCCGTGGGCATCGCTGGACCCGGCGCTCCCCGCCTATCCGACCCAGGTCCTGGAGGGCTGCTGGGCGCTGCTGGGCATCCCCGTGGTGCTGTCCCTGGAGCGACGGATGGCCCGTCGGGAGGTCGCAGGGCGCCGGCCTGGCGGACGCGGGCGGGTCCCGTCGGGGACCGTGGCGTTCGCTGCCACGGCGTGGTGGCTGCTGGGTCGGGCGCTGGTGGCCGTGTGGTGGCGCGACGAGCCCGTCCTCGGGCCGTTGGGTGCCGAGGCGATGGTGGCGCTGGCGGCGCTCGGCGGCTGCCTGGCGCTGCTCGCGATCGGTGCAACCCATCGGGCGGCGGACGCCTCTGGTGATTCGTGGATGACCTGACGCTCGCGCGCCGCCTGGCCACGGGTGAGGAAGAGGCCTTCCGGCATCTCGTCGACCAGGAGACCGCCTCGGTCTTCCGGACCTGCTACCGCATCCTCGGTCGGGTCGACGAGGCGGAGGACGCGACCCAGGAGACGTTCGTGCTCGCCTACCGATCGCTGGCCAGCTTCCGCGGAGACGGCCGTCCCGGAGCGTGGCTGGCGCGCATCGCCACCCGCGAGTGCTGGCGTCGTGCGGCATCCCGGTCCCGCAGGGCGGCCGCCACGACCCCGCTCGACGAGGCGATGATCGCCACGCTGCCGGGCGCTCCGTCGCCGCTCGGCGAGGTGCTGGCGGCGGAGGAGCGAGATCGCCTGCGGGCGGCCGTCGCGACGCTCGGGGAGCCCTATCGCGAGGTCATCACGCTGCGCTTCTTCGGCGAGCTGTCGCTCCTGGAGATCGCGGCCGCGACCGGTCGACCCGAGGGGACCATCAAGGCACAGGTGCATCGCGGGCTGGAGCGCCTGCGGCGGGCCCTCGGTCCCGAGGCGCGACCATGAGCGACCCGGGCGACTCGCGCGACCGGCGCATCCCGCGCGACCCGCGCATCCAGCGCGACCCGCGGCCATCCGACACGTGGTCCGCGCGCCCGGCCGGACCTCCGACCGGAGACGACCCGCGCGAGCGGGACGCGCTGAACAGGGACGCGCTGGACCGGGAAGCGCTGGGGGACCTGCTCGACGCGTTCGCGCGATCGACGGACATCCGGCCGGCCCCCGACCTCGCTCGCCGGATCCATGCGACGATCTCCCGCGAGCCCGCCCGGACGCCGCCGCGGCGCTTCCTGGCGGCGATCCTCGCACTGCGACCGGGTGCCGCGCGGGATGCCTTCCGGCAGCTGGCTGGCGTGGCGGTCGGCCGCGGCCGGTTCCCGGCGGTCGTCCGGGTCCAGGCCCTGGCGCTCGTCGCGCTCACGGTCGCCGGGTTGGGGATGGCCGCCGTCGGGGGTGCCGTGGGCATCGTCCGGATGGTGGAGTCGCTGGAGGTCGACCATCGACCCGAGCAGCAGCTGCTGCACAGCCCGACGCCGCCGCCCCTGGCCTCGATGAGTCCCGCCCGCCCCACCGATGCTCGCCCCACCGATGCGCGTCGGTCGGCCCCGCCCACGCCGGAGGCCACGCCGCGCGCCTCGGACGAGCCGCCGGCGACGGAGACCGCCACCCAGCGTCCGCCGCAGACGAAGGCGCCGGTCCAGACCAAGGCACCGCGGCAGACCGACGCGCCGCGTGCGACGAAGCGGCCCGACCGCGACGACGACGACCGCCGGAAGACCGAGGAGCCCGACGACCGGGACGATCGCGACGACCGGGACGACGACGACCGCCGGGAGACCGAGGAGCCCGACGACCGGGGTGACGGGGACGACGAGCGCGAGGACCCCGGCGAGGGCGATTGACCGGACGGCGCCACGCGATCCGCCGGTGGGTGCAGAATCGAGGTCCAGACCCTGTCCGGAGGACCGAGCGATGCGCCACCCGTCCCACCCGCGGCCGACCCTCGTCGGGCTTGTCGCGTCCCTGCTGCTGCTCCTGTGCGCCTCGTCCGTGGCCACGGCCGAGACCATCGGTCCGGAGCGCCTCGTCCGGGCGCCCATCTCCGCCATGCCCGACTCGACGATGCTCGTGGATGTGGTCGCAGGCGGTCCCGGGTTCATCGCGGTGGGTCAGCGCATCGACCAGACGAACGGTGCGATGAGCGCGCAGATCTGGACCTCGGGGGACGGCGTCGCCTGGTCGGCGGTGCCCCTGTCGGGCGCCTCGGCGACGGGTCAGATCCGGGGTGTCGCGGCCCTCTCCGACGGCTACATCGCGGTGGGCGGCCGCTGCTGCGCCGACCAGGGCCTCGTGTGGCGCTCGCCCGACGGGCTGACATGGACCGTCGATCCGGACGCCGCGGCACTCGCGAACGCGGCGCTGTTCTCGGTCGCGGAGCTGTCGGATGGAACGGTCGTGGCCGTCGGCTGTGCCGCGGCCATGGAGTGCGGCGGCGGGCTCGCCTGGCGCTCCGAGGACGGCGGTGCCACCTGGAGCGACCCCGTGGCACTTCCGGGCCTGCTCCTGGACATCGCGGCCACGTCGTTCGGCGCGGTCGCGGTCGGTGCGACGGAGCCCTACGAGGCGGCGCCCATGACGGCGACCACGACGGACGGCGTCAGCTGGACCGGCACGCCGCTGCCCGGCCCCATGGGCACGATGTCCGGGGTCGTCGCCACCGACGGCGGCGCGATCGCCCTGGGCAGCTCCCAGCGGTCGCTCGGCGCCAGGCCGCGCAGCCTCGTCGCGGTCACGGAGGGGACCGCGTGGGGGACGGTGAGCGCGGGCCGGATGCAGGCCGCCACGTTCCAGGCCGGAGCCCGCCGGGCGGCGTCGCTGCCGACCGATCCGGCGCTGCTCGTGGCGGGTGGCTGGGTGACCCCGGCCAATGGGGTGCCGCGACCGGCCGCCTGGTGGTCGACCGACGCCACGACCTGGCAGCGCATCGCCATCGGCTCGAACCAGGGCCAGGTGATGGGCATCGCGGTCGGCGCCGACGGCACCGTGGTCGCGGTCGGCTGGGTGGGCCGGGATGACTCGACCGGGGCGGTCTGGTCGGCGGCCCCGGTCGGCTGACGCGCGGAACCCCGCTGCGCCCGACCGTCCGCCTCGCGCGTCCGCACGCGCTGCCGGGTTCGTCCGGGTCGCCGGTCCGCGCGAGGGGGTATCGTGGCAGCAGACGCGCCGGGACCTCGGACAGGGCGGCGCATGCGGACACTGACGAGGACGGAGCGATGACACAGGTCCTGGACCCGCGCGACGCGGGCACATCCACGCAGCTCGGGCGGGTCACCCACTGGATCGACGGCGCCCGCGTCGAGGGCACCTCAGGACGCAGCGGCCCGGTGTACGACCCGGCCACCGGCCGGCAGACCAGGACCGTCGACCTCGCGTCGGCGGAGGAGGTGGCGCGCGCGGTCGCGAGCGCCAAGACCGCCTTCCCGGCATGGCGCGCCACGTCGCTGTCGAAGCGCACCGAGATCATGTTCCGCATCCGGAACCTGGTGGATGCACGCCGCAAGGAGCTCGCCGCGCTGCTGACCGCGGAGCACGGCAAGGTCCCCTCGGATGCGCTGGGCGAGATCGCGCGGGGCATCGAGAACCTGGAGTTCGCATGCGGCGTCCCGCACCTGATGAAGGGCGGCTTCAGCGAGCAGGTCTCGGGCGGCGTGGACGTGTACCAGATCCGCCAGCCGTTGGGGGTCGTGGCGGGCATCACCCCCTTCAACTTCCCGGCCATGGTGCCCATGTGGATGTTCGGGAACGCCATCGCGTGCGGCAACACGTTCATCCTCAAGCCGTCGGAGAAGGATCCCAGCGCCGCGCTGCTCCTGGGTGAGCTGCTCCAGGAGGCGGGCGTCCCGGACGGCGTGTTCACGGTCATCCAGGGGGACAAGGTCGCCGTCGACGCGCTCCTGGACCACCCCGACGTGAAGGCGGTCTCGTTCGTGGGCTCCACGCCCATCGCCAGGGCGATCTACGAGAAGGGCACCCAGGCGGGCAAGCGCGTCCAGGCGCTGGGCGGCGCCAAGAACCACATGATCGTGCTCCCGGACGCGGACATCGACATGGCCGCGGACGCCGCGGTCTCGGCCGCCTACGGCTCGGCCGGTGAGCGGTGCATGGCCATCTCGGTGGTGCTCGCGGTGGGCTCCGCGGGCGATGCGCTCGTGGATGCCATCACCGCGCGGCTGCCCCGGATCAAGGTGGGTCCGGGCACCGACCCGGACGCCCAGATGGGTCCGCTCGTCACGCGCCAGCACCGAGACGCGATCGTGCGTCACCTCGAGTCCGGCGTGCAGCAGGGCGCCTCGCTCATCGTCGACGGACGCCAGCACGACCTGTACGACCCCGAGGCGGGCGGCTTCTTCCTGGGCGTCTCGCTCATGGACAAGGTGCGGCCGGACATGGACTCCTACTGCTCGGAGATCTTCGGGCCGGTGCTCCAGATCGTGCGCGTCGACTCCTACAGCGAGGCGATGCGGGTCATCGACGAGAACCCGTTCGGCAACGGCACGGCGATCTTCACGCGCGACGGCGGCGCCGCGCGCCAGTTCCAGTTCGACGTGGAGGTGGGCATGGTGGGCATCAACGTGCCCATCCCGGTGCCCGTGGCGTACTACTCGTTCGGCGGCTGGAAGGCGTCGCTGTTCGGGGACGTCCACATGTACGGGCCGGAGGGCATCAACTTCTACACCCGCGCCAAGGTGGTCACCTCCCGCTGGCCGGACCCGGGCACGAGCTCCATCGACCTGGGGTTCCCGCGCACGCGATAGACCCCGGCCACGGGCGGGCCACAGCCGGTCACGGGCGGCCGCGCAGCCGGCATTGCGCCGGACCCCCTGGCGCCGCTACCCTCTGCGCGAGGAGGGATGCCATGGGACGATCGCTCGGGCGCCACGCGGACACGCCGCTCCGGAGAGCGGGCCTGGTCGCGGCGGGCGTCGCCGCGCTGCTCACGGTGCCGCACCTGACGGTGCTGGCCGCCCCGGCCGGTCCGGGCACGATCGCGTATCTCAGCGACGACCGTCGCGAGGTGCGCCTGATCGAGCCGGACGGCACCGGCGATCGTCTGCTCTGGGCGACGGACGGCCCCGAGGGCTTCGGCATCGAGGACGTGGCGTGGCGGCCGGACGGGCAGGAGCTGGTCATCGCGAGCGCCCACGAGGCGGCCTGCTCGGTCTGGGGGTCCGACCTCTACCGGCTGTCGCCCTCGGACGGTGCCGCGCCTCGGCGGATCACCAACGCCCCCGGCTGCGGGGAGCTCGGGGGCCACCCCACGGGATCGGTCAGCGTCGAGCTGGTGAACGGCCTTGCGGACGAGTCGATCTTCGTGGTCTACGTCCAGGGCGCCCCGGCGGCGCAGGTCGTCACGCTCCAGCCCGGATTCCAGCAGACGGTCGTGTTCGAGGGCGTGGCAGACCTGGGCGACGGCGTCTCGCAGGCCGTGTCCGCGACCGTCGGCAGCACCCGCTGGCTGGACCCGGCCGCCGCCGCGGACGTGGTCGCGGGCGGGACGGCGGACGCGGGGACGCTGCTCCTGTCCAGCACCGCGTACGACACGTACGGCGCGCTCACCGCGTCCTGGAACCCCGCCGGGACGCGGCTCGCCTTCCAGCTCGGGCAGGGCGTGCTCTGGTCCATCGACGCCGATCCGGGCGTGCTGGGGCAGGGGAGCGCGTTGTTCGCGGCGGGCGGGCAGACGGTCGCGGCCACCGATCCGGTGTGGTCCCCCGTGGGTGACGAGATCGCCTACCACCGCTTCGACACCGATCCCTTCAGCATCGAGGTCGCGCTGGCCGGTGAGCCGCTCCCCGGGACGCAGTGGGCGACCACCAACCAGGCACACGGCATCGCCTGGCTGCCCGACGGTTCGGGCCTCGTGGTCGCCGACGATGGGACGTTCGCGGATGCCTGGACGAACCTGTACCTGCTGTCGTTCGCCGACGCCACGGTCTCCCAGCTCACCAGGTTCCCCGATGGCGAGCACGCGTGGTGGCCGTCGGTCTCCCCCGATGGCACGCGCGTCGTGTTCACGCACATCACCGGCGACCCGAGCGGACCGGACGCGACCACGGAACTGCGCATCCTGGAGCTCGCGACCGGCGCGATGACGACGATCCACGACGGCGGGCTCCACCCGGCCTGGGGATCCGCGGACCTGGTCGCGGGCGGCTGACGGGCGGCTGACGGGCGGCCGACGGGCGGCTGACGGGCGGACCGCCCGCGGTTCCCGGCGCACGGGCGTCAGGAGCCTGCGTCGAGGGTTACCGAGAGGCGCGCAGGATGGCGGCCAGCTCCTCGTCGGAGAGCGTCGCCGGGTGGGTCCGCATGGACGAGCCGCGCGATCCCGCGACCACCCTCGGGATGTCCGCCTCGCCCAGGCCGAAGCTCGCCAGGCCGGGCACACCCATCGTCGCCACCATCGCCCGCAGCCAGTCGACCAGCGCCCGCCGGGACACGTCGGCCGGCATCCTGACCGGCAGCTTCGCGAGCACGCGCCCCAGCGTCGCGCAGCGCCCCAGCGCGGGGTGGTCCGGTTCGGTCGCCTCGATCGCCCGGACCGTCGCCTCCATGACCTGCCACAGGACCGCACCGCACGCCGCCCCGTGGGGGATGGGCAGGAGTCCGCCCAGGGGTGCCGCGAGTCCGTGGACGGCGCCCAGGCCCGCGTTCGCGAGGCAGATCCCCGACAGCAGCGCGCCGTACGCGGTCCGCGCCCGCGCATCGGGCGCGCCCGGCCCGTCGGGGTCGCGGTGCCACGCCCCGAGGCCATCGCGGACCGCGGCCAGCCCGTCGAGCGCGAGGGCGTCGGTCACGGGCGTGGCCCGCGTCGAGAGGTACGCCTCCAGCAGCTGGGTCAGGGCATCCAGGCCGTTGGCCGCGATCGCGTCCGGCGGCAGTCCCGCGAGCAGGTCGGGGTCCACCACCGCGACCGCGGGCACGAGCCGCTCGTCGCGGAAGGAGCGCTTGAACCCGTCCCGGCCCCGGACGCTGACGACCGCGTTGCGGGTCGCCTCGGATCCCGTGCCCGCGGTCGTGGGGACGGCCACCACCGGGACCGCGGGTCCGCGGTAGGGCCGCTGTCCGGGGAATCCCTCCAGGTGCGAGCGCACCGGGTCCCCGGTCCGGAGCAGGCCCGCGACCGCCTTCGCCGCGTCCATGGCGCTCCCGCCGCCGATGCCCAGCACGACCTGGACATCGGCCGTGCGCCACGTCGACACCGCCTCGTCGATGGTGTCCGGTCCGGGCTCAGACGGCACCGTCACCCGACCCACGAGCGCGACCCCCGCCTGGGCGAGGCCCGACTCCAAGGCCCCGAGACGGCCCGACCCGACCAGCGACCGCCGGCCGGTCACCAGGAGCACCCGACCCCCCAGGGCCGCCACGGCCGCCGGGACCTGCTCGAGTGCGCCCGCACCGAACGTGATGCGCGGCAGCCGCCCCAGCCCGAAGGCGGTCGCCGCGTCGATCATCGGTCGGCCAGGCTCTCCGGGAACACGCCGTCGTAGCGCACCGGCACGCGCGGCTCCACCAGCCAGTCGGTCACGAGGTCCCGCCAGGCGAGGTAGTGCGCCGTCTCCTTGTGCGCCCTGGCGGCCGCCTCGTCCGCATACCACTCGTAGAGCACGAAGCGGGTGGGGTCCTCCACGGAGCGGAGAACGTCCCAGCGGATGTTGCCGGTCTCGCGGATGGAGCCCTCGTGATTGGCGCGCGTCGCATCCAGGAACGCGTCCACGAACTCCGGCTTGACATGGACATGCACGAGCGTGACGAACATGGCGGCCTCCCTGCGGCGGTGCGATCAGCTCGCCGGGACGAACGTGCCCTGCATCAGCTGGTAGTGGCCGGGCACGGTGCAGCCGAACTTGAGCCCCGTGATGTCCTCCGGCACGGTCCAGGTCACCTCCTGGGTCCCCTCGTTGAAGGAGGGGATGCCCACCAGGTCGGTGGTCTGGGCAGCGGCCAGCTGCCCGTCCGGGCCGATGTAGAAGTCGTGCGCGAAGCCCGCGGTGTTGGTCACCTTGAAGGTGATCGTCTCGCCGGGCGTCACGCCGATCTGGGTGACCTGCACGCCGGCCGGGTCGGTGTACTGGAGCTGGGCCGTGGCGAGGAGCTCGATGGTGCGCGCCTCGGGCGCCGGCGCGGACGCCTCCGGACCGGCCGCCGTCACCGTGAACTCCTGGCGCATGCCGAGCGTGTAGTGCGGCGGTCCGAAGCTGGCCGCGGGGTCGGGCTCACCCGAGGGGATGGCGGTCATCCCCTGGGGCACGAAGCACAGCGCGATGTACTCGCCCGGCTGGTCCAGCAGGAGCGTGCCCTCGGCAGCCTGGCCCGGGTTCGCGAAGATCGGGCCGATCAGCGTCACCTTGCCCTGGACCTCCGACTCGGGCAGCGCGAGCAGCTCGTCCCAGGTCTCGGTGACGCCGTCATTCCTGCGCGCCACGAGCAGCTCGTGGACCTCCGCGCCCTGGTTGTCGAGCGCGAGCCTGGTCCCGGCCGGGACGCTGTCAGGCAGACCGTTGAAGGCATGGTCGGTCGCGACGACGGTGATCGCGGCGCTTCCGGCGGCGCCTGGCGCGGGGGACTGGGCGAGGACGGGCGCGACCGCCAGGATGCCCAGGGCGGCCGTCGTGGCGAGGAGCGCCAGCGATCGGCGGAGCGAGGAGAACGTCATGAGGACCTCCGACCGGCGGCGCTGGGGGTCGGCGGCCCCGGGACATCGGCCGGTTGGGCGCACAGCGGTCTGCGCGAGTGATACCACGGACGCCCGATCGCTGCCGCGGCGGTGCCGGGCGCCCGGCCGGTCGGGCGGTTGGCCGAGCGGCAGACCAGGGCGCGGGCGCCCGGCCGGTCCGCGCACTCAGCTCAGTGCGCGGGCGTCCCCGCGGATCCTCAGTGCGCGCGGGCGTAGTCGGCCGTGGTCCGCTTGATGAACCGGCCGTGCCCGGCGGGTCCGGTCCAGCGGCCGTCCTCGACCACGACCGTGCCCCGCGACAGCACGATGTCCGACCCTCCGGTGACCTCCCAGCCCTCGTAGCAGCTGTAGTCCACGTCCATGTGATGGGTCGCTGCGCTGATGGTGTGGCTCCGGCCCGGGTCGTAGATCACGATGTCCGCGTCCGCGCCCACGGCGATGACGCCCTTGCGTCCCTCCATCCCGAACAGCTTCGCGGGTCCCGCGGCGATCACGTCGACCCAGCGCTCCTTGGTGAAGTGGCCCGCGACGACGCCGCCGCTGTGGAGCAGGTCGGCCCGGTCCTCGACGCCCGGCAGGCCGTTGGGGACCTTCCGGAAATCGCCCACGCCCAGGTCCTTCTGGCCGTGGAAGTCGAACGGGCAGTGATCGGTGGCCACCACCTGGAGGTCGTCCTTGATGAGCCCCTTCCACAGCTCCACGGCGTGGTCCGAGGTGCGCAGCGGCGGGGAGCACACGAACTTGGCGCCCTCGAAGCCGTTGCCCATGTCCTCGAGGGTCAGGAACAGGTACTGGGGGCAGGTCTCAGCAAAGGCCGGCTGGCCGTCGTCCCTGGCCCGCGCGACGGCCTGGAGCGCCTCCTTGGCCGAGAGATGGACGATGTACACCGGGACATGCGCGGCCTGGGCGAGCGTGATGACCCGGTTGGTGGCCTCGCCCTCCAGGATGGAGTAGCGCGCCAGGCCGTGGCCGATGGGGTCGGTGATGCCGGCGGCGACCGTGTCCGCCGCGATGACGTCGATGGCCAGACCGTTCTCGGCGTGCATCATGATGAGGCCGCCGTTCTTCTCGGTCCGCTGCATCGCCCGGAAGATCGCGCCGTCGTCGGAGAAGAACACGCCCGGGTACGCCGTGAACAGCTTGAAGTCGGGCACCCCCTCCGCCACCAGCTGGTCCATCTCGGCGAGGGTGTCGTCGTTGACGTCCGACATGATCATGTGGAAGCCGTAGTCGATGGCGGCGTTGCCCTGCGCCTTGGCATGCCATGCGTCCAGGCCCTGGCGCAGGCTCTGGCCCCGTGACTGGACCGCGAAGTCCACGATCGTGGTGGTGCCCCCGAAGGCCGCCGCCCGGGTCCCGGTCTCGAACGTGTCCTTGGCGAACGTGCCGCCGAAGGGCAGCTCCATGTGGGTGTGGACGTCGATGGCGCCCGGGATCACGTAGCGCCCGGAGGCGTCGATGACCCGGTCCACGTCCTGCGCGAGCGGACTCGCGGCCAGGCCGGCCCCCAGCGCGGCGATCGTCTCTCCCTCGACCAGCACGTCGGCCTGCTGGGAGCCGTCGGCGTTGACCACGAGACCGTTGGCGATGAGCGTGCGCATGGGTCCTCCCTCCGGGCGAGCTGGGTGCGGCGTCGTCCGCACCTCCGACGGTCCGACGCTGGTGGTCGAAGGATAGCCCGGTGCCGGTGCCCGGACCCGGGATGGTCGATCGTCCGGTCGCATCCTGCGCAGGGGTGGTGTAGGGTGACCCCGCCCATGACGACGCCACCCCGACCGGCGCCCGGAGTCGTCCGCGCCAGCCTCGTCGCCGCCCTGGTCCTGGTCACGCTCGGCGTGGTCGGACTTCCCGCGACGACCGCCGCGCGCGAGCGCGGCCTGCGTCCTGCGGCGGGCGCGGGTCCAGGCTGGGGTGCCGCTCGCATCGGCGACACGCTCCAGGCGGCCCCGGTCCGCCTGTCCGACTCGGCGCGCAGGCGACTGCGCGGTCTGCCGGCCGGTGCGACCGTCGCCTTCCATCCGGTCACCGGCCAGGTGCGCTTCCTCGCGGGCACCCGGGCGCGGCCGCTCGCCACGGTCGCCGACCTGCGCGCCGCGAGCCGACGGCGACCTGCGGCGGGAGCCGCATCAGCGAGCGGCGTCGCCTCGGATCGGGTCGCCAGGGCCTGGCTGACCGGCATCGCCCCGCTGTTCGGCGTGCGGCGCGTCACGGACCTGCGCACCGAGCGCGTGCGTCGGACCGGTGACGGCCGGACCGTCCTGCGCTACCGCCAGCAGCGTGACGGTGTGCCGGTCATCGGCGGCGAGCTGCTCGTCGGGCTCGATCGGCGCGGCCAGGTCACGAGCGTCAGCGGAGAGGCCCTGCCAGAGGCCGACCAGCCGGCCACGCAGCCCACCGTGTCGGCGCGCGCCGCGCGCGACATCGCCGCCGACTGGCTGGCGCGCGATGCGGGCATCGCGCGCAGTGCCGTGACCACCCGGTCAGAGGGGCTGGCCATCCTCGACCCGCGACTCCTGGGCACGGGCGGTCCGCCCATCCCGCGGCTCGTGTGGCAGGTGGATGCCCGGGCCGGCGCCGGACCGGGCGATCCGCGGCGGACGTCGGGCGCGCTCGCTGACGCGACGGTTCCCGCGCACCAGCTCATCCTCGTCGATGCGCGTCGCGGGCAGGTGCTGGAGCACCTGCCGCGCGTCGCGAGCGGCCTCGTGCGACGCATCTGCGACCAGGAGAGCCGGCGCCTCAAGGAGTTCCGCTGCACCCCCGACAAGGTGGTGCGCGGCGAGGGCGACGGCCCCAGCGGGCGCAGTCAGGCGGACGCGCTGTATCGCCTGCTCGCCGTCGTGGACGCCTTCTGGCGCGATCGGTTCGGGCGCGACGGCATCGATGGCGAGGGCTCCGCGTTCACCGGGGTGGTCCGGACCTGCATCCTGACCTGGTGCCCGATGCAGAACGCCTTCTGGGAGTGGGGACCGCAGCAGGCGTCCTTCGGCAGCGGCTGGGCGAGCGTGGACGACCTGGTCGGCCACGAGTTCGCCCACGGCGTCCTGGACCACGAGGCGCGCCTGTTCTACGACCATCAGTCGGGCGCGCTCAACGAGTCGTTCGCGGACATCCTCGGCGAGGGGTTCGACCTGTTGAACGACTGGGGAGACGACGCCGCCGGGGTGCGCTGGCTGATCGGCGAGGACCTGCCCCTGGGCACCGCCCGCGACATGCAGGACCCGGGTCGATTCGGGGATCCGGACCGGGTCGGCAGCGCGCGCTGGTACGCGAGCTCCGCGGACAGCGGCGGCGTCCACTCCAACAGCGGCGTGGGCAACAAGGCGGCGTCGCTCATCGCCGACGGCGGCCGCTTCAACGGATACCAGGTCCGTGGCATCGGTCTCGGCGCGATGCTGCGCGTGGAGTACGAGGCGTACTCCAACCGGCTGACGTCCGCCTCGGACTACCTGGACCTCCACGACGCGCTCGTCCAGGCGTGCATCGACCTCGTCGGCAGCGGCGGCATCACGCTGGGATCCTGCCGCTCGGTCCGGGACGCGGTGGACGCCACGGAGATGCACCTCCTGCCTCAGAGCGCCGCCCCTCGACAGGCCCCCACCTGCGGCACCGGTCGCTACCCGGTCACCACGTTCCTGGACGACATGGAGCATCCCGGCGACGGCGCGTGGGCATCCCGGTCCCTGCGCCCGGCCCGGAACCCGTGGTACTACCCGCCGAATCCCAGCCGGGACGCCGACTGGGACGGCACCTGGGCGTCCTCCGGCGAGGGCAACCTGTTCGGGGACGACCTGGCGCGCGTCACCGACGCGGTCATCGAGCTGACCCGCAGCGTCACGGTGCCGTCGCGCGGCCTGCTCCGGTTCGAGCACGGCTATCGCTTCGACGTCGGATCACGCTTCTTCGACGGCGGGGTCGTGGAGTTCAGCGTGGCGGGTGGACCGTGGCGTGACCTCGGCTCGCGCATCCGGGACGCAGGCTACACGGGCACCCTGGCGGGCGGGACGGGCAACCCGCTGCGCGGCCGGCGGGCGTTCGTGGGGCTCTCGCGCGGCTGGGGCGCCACCCGGATCGACCTGTCCGACCTCGCAGGCAGGCCGATCCGCCTGCGATTCCGGGTCGCCACCGACCGACGGCACGGCTCGATGGGCTGGTACATCGACGACGTGCGCATCTATCGCTGCGTGCGCGATCGCGTCGCGCCCACCGGCGGCGTGACCATCGGCGACGGCGGCGACCGGGTCACGCAGGCCGTCCAGACGCTCACCATCGTCGGCCGCGACGCGACGTCGGGCGTGTCGCGGATGCGGGTCTCGAACGCCGGGACGCTCACCCGGGGCCTGCTCCGGGACGGCATCGAGATGCCCTTCCGGGAGACGCTCCGATGGCTGCTCACGGACACCGCCTGGGGCGGCACCACGGGCGACGGGCCCAAGCGCGTCTGGGTCCAGCTGCGCGACCGCGCGGGCAACTGGTCGGAGCCCTTCAGCGCGATGACGCGGCTGGAGCCCGGACCACCGGGGTGAGCCAGCGCGGCCGGGGTGCGGCGGAGGCTGGCTGAACGCGGCGGAGGCGCGGCGGAGGTCAGTGCTGGATGTCCACCGTGATGTCCACGAACGGGGTGTCCTGCGTGGACGGGTCCGCCCACATGGGCGCCTGGATGGCGTGGCAGCCCCTGCCCACGACGCCCAGCACCACGTAGACCCTGTCGTCGCCCCCGGTCAGCGTGGTGATCGCCTTGACCGCGGCCTTGTCCGGGAGTCCCTGGATCGCCCGCGCGAGCGACACGCCGCGAGAGAATCGGATGACCGTCGCGACATCCCCGGCCTGGGGGGCCGGCAGGCCGAGCGCCAGCTCCTCGATGGGCATCGTCTCGATGGCGACGCGGGTCACCGCATCGCCTCGCGTCTCGTCGGGCACGAGCCGCAGCGTCACCCGGTCGTAGTCGGCGCGTCCCGCCCAGTAGGCGCCGCTGAGGGTCCAGGCGCGGTTGAGCGGGTCGCGAAGCTGACCGGCATCCCGGCACTCGAACGCGGCGGGTGCCGGCGCCCGCGGCGATGCGGTCGTGGTCACCGGACCGGGGGTCGATGTCGTGAGGGGCTTGAGGGTCGAGGCGGCCGTCCGGCGGGGCGTCGGCGACGGGGTCGCCGAGGGCGGCGCGAGCGTGGGCGCCGGCGAGGGCGTCGGCCGGGGGGTGGGGGCGGCGCTCGGTGTCGCCGTGGGGGTGGCGCGCGGCGCCAGGGTGACCACGGGTCCCGGGCCGGTCGCGGCGGGGCTCGCCAGCGCGTCCGGCGACGGTCCCGGGAGCGAGGATGCCGAGGCGCCGGGGGACGCGGCCTTGCCCGGCGATGCGCCGGCGCCGGGGATCGCGGACGCGAGCATCGTCCCGGGAGAGGGGTCCAGGCTGGCGGCGGCGACGGGCGGCGTGTCGTCCGGCCCGCGCGGGATGAACCCGCCGAAGGCGATGACACCCACGACCACGACCGCGGCCAGCAGCAGCACCGTCCAGATGAACGCGACGGCGCGTCGGCCGCGCCCGCCTGCCACCGGCGTGAGGGGACGCGCCGCCGCCTGCGCCCCGAGGTCCGAATCGAGGCGCTGACCGCAGCGCTTGCAGTAGTCGCGGTTCCGGCCGTTGTCCTGGCCGCAGTTCCAGCACACGCCGGGAGTGGCTGCGGAGCTCCTGCCCGCACGCGCCGACGCGCTCACCGGCAGCCAGCCCGCGTCGTCGGCGGGATCGCCCAGCGCCGAGGCCGTCCATGCGGTGGCCGGACGGTTCCAGCCGGGAGGCGGCTCCTGGGGCCACCCGTCGGCCGGTGCCTGGACGTCCGGCCCCCACGGACCCGATGCGGGCGGCGGCGGCGCCCAGCCCGCGGGCGGCACCGTCGATGCGTGTGCGGCCGTGGCGGCCATGGCCGCGGCTGCCCCGGCGGGCGGTGTCGCGGGTGGTTGCCCCCCCGGCGGCAGCGCGAGGGGCGGCGTGACCGCGGGAGGCGGCCCGCCTGGTGACGCCGGCCGCGCCTGGAGCGGCGCACCTGCCTGGAGCGGCGCTCCGGCGTGACCCGGCGCCCCGGCGTAGCCCGGCGCGCCTGCCTGGAGCGGAGGTCCCGCCGACCCCGGCCGCGGCTGACCTGGTCCACCCGCCTGGGCCGGCAGCCCGGGGTGCTCGCCGACCGGCCACAGCGGGAATCCGGGCGGCAACCCCGTCACCTCCGCGGGTCCCCGATGGGCACCCGCCGGCCCGGACGCCGCCAGCGGAGCGCCGCACGTCGCACAGGTCGGCGCGCCGGGGGCGCTGCGCGCTCGACAGACGGGGCACACGATGGAGTCGGCCATGGACCTCGAGTCCTGCGGTGGACGGGCGTCGCTGGTCGCCCGCCGGTGCGCCGAGGCACCACCCCGGACATCGGTCGCGCGATCAGATCACCCGGAGTCTAGCGGTCTCCCCGGATGCGACCATGACGCGGCAGGCCCCCTCGCGATCGGGACCATCGGGGGTGTGTGGGTTGCGGGGTGCTGAGGTACGCTGCGACGCGCAGCGCCGGTGCCCGTCCCCCGCTGCACGCCCCCGAGGAGACAGCGTGCGGTTCAGGGTCCCGGTCATCGCGGTGGTGGCCGCGCTCATCGTCGCGTCGGTCTCCGTCCCGTCCGCGGCCCAGGATCGTCGGGTGGCCGATCGCGGCGCGCAGCGGGAGCTCCTGGCCCGCCTGGACGGCGACGCACGGGTGTCTCGTGACCGTCCGTCCGGCGAGGTGCGCGCCATCCGCGGCGCGCGCGGCCCCATCGCGTCGGCCCGCTCGCTGGGCGACCCCCGCACCCCGGCCGGCGCCGCGCGCGCCTTCCTGGGTCGGTTCGGGCCGCTGCTGGGCGTGACGTCTCCGAGCCGACAGCTGCGCGTGTCGCGCGTCGACCGCGGGTCGCGCACCGGCACGTACGTGCGCTATCAGCAGCAGATCGATGGCGTGCCGGTGCTCGGCGGCGAGATCGTGGTCGTCGTGGACGGGCGCCTGAACGTGCGGGCGGTGCGCGGCGAGACGTCGCGCGGTCGGACCGTGGCGGAGCGACCGAGCGTCTCGCCGGGTGCCGCGCAGGCCGCCGCCCGCGACGCGGTGGCGCGCGCCACGGGCGTGCCGGCTGATCGCCTGCGCGCCGATCGCCCCACCCGCTGGGTGTTCGATCCTCGCCTGCTGGATGCACCGGGCCTGCCCCACGCGCGGCTCGTGTGGCGGACGCGGGTCCAGGATGCGTCGGGACGGATCGACTGGTTCGTCGCGGTGGATGCGCGGACGGGGGTGCCGGCGCTCGCGTTCGACCAGCGCACGACGGGCGTCCCGGCCACGGCCCCCCAGCGCATCTGCGACCAGCAGGGCCGACGCGAGAGCACGCTCGACCGCCTCCCGTGCACCTCGGCGGGCGCCCTCGTCCCACCCTACGGCTCGGCGGATGCGGGCCATGCGGAGGCGGCCACGCAGGCGACCCACGACCTGTACCGCCAGCGCTTCGGGTTCGACCTGGCGGCGGAGCTGGGCGGGACCCTGGTGTCCACGGTGCGCTACTGTCCCCGGCCCGCGGGAGGCGAATGCCCCTACGGCAACGCGTTCTGGGACGGTGCCCAGATGGTCTACGGTGCCGGCTTCGCGTCCGCGGACGACGTCGTCGGCCACGAGCTGACGCACGGTGTCACGGAGCACACGTCCAACCTGCTGTACTACATGCAGTCGGGCGCCATCAACGAGGCCCTCTCGGACATCTTCGGGGAGGCCGCGGACCTCACCCACGACCTGTCCTTCGACACGGACACCGCGGGCAGCCGCTGGGAGATCGGCGAGGACCTCCCGGCCGCCGTCGGCGTGATCCGCGACATGGCGGACCCCACCCGGTTCGACCACCCCGACAGCGTGGACAGCGACCTCTGGGACGACGACCCGCGGGAGGTGGACAGCGGCGGCGTCCACTCCAACAGCGGCGTGGCGAACCATGCGTTCTGGCTGATGGTGGAGGGCCCTGACCCGCTGGACCCCTCGCCCGACATCGCCATGGACCAGGCGCTCGCGATCTGGTTCCTGGCCCTCCGCTCCCTGCTCACGAGCGCATCGGACTACGACGACCTGGCGAGCTCGCTGCTGCTCGCCTGCGACCAGCTGGCCGGCGTGCCGGGCGGCGTGCGGGATGGTGCAGGGGGTCCCTCGCGGGACATCGAGTCGGCCGACTGCGCCGAGGACGGCCCGCTGGACTCCGCCATCGCCGCCACCCACATGCGCTGGGATGACCGCACCCGGGGCACGCGACCCCGGCCGCGCTGCACGGACCCCGATGCGACGGTGACGCCCCTCCTTGCCGACGCCATCGACGAGGCAGGGACGGGCTGGGCCTTCGACGCGGGCGGTGACGCTCGGTGGTCCACGTCGGCGCTCTACGGGTTCCCCGCGCCCGGGGACCCATCCGCTCCACCCTGGCACCTGTGGGGCCAGGACCTCGCGCGCACCGCCGACCGCCGCCTCCGGCGCGCGAGCGGCGTCGCCATCCCGGCCTCCGGGCGCCCGGTGTTCCTGTGGTTCCGCCACGCCTACGGATTCGACGACGGCTCGGAGGACCTCGACCCGACCGATCGCCGGTACGACGGTGGCCTGGTGGAGCTGTCCGCCGACGGGGGCGCGTGGCGGGACGTTACCCCGCTCTACCTCTCCGGGGCGCCCACGCGGCGGCTGTACACCGGCGACACGAACCCGCTCAAGGGCCGCGTGGCGTTCGGCGCCGAGAGCGGCGGCTACGTCACGGCCCGCCTGAACCTGTGGGGCACCCCGGCGCTCGGGTTCGGGGGTACGGCCACGCGGGTCTCCTTCCGGCTGGGCACGGACAGCCGATACGGCGGTGAGGGCTGGTACATCGACGACGTGACCATCTACACCTGCGTCAACGCCGGCGAGTCCGAACCGCCGACGGTGGGCGTCCCGGCGGTGTCGCTGCGGCCCGGCTCGATGACCTCGACCGGCCGGGTGCCGGTGACCGTGACGGCCTCGGTGACGGGGGACGGCTTCATCATGGGCCGGGTCGCGGTCGGCGGCGTCAGCGTGGGCGGGACGGTCGCCGGCGAGCGCGTCACCGGCTCGATGCCCACCGGTGCGGACGCCCAGTCCGTCGCCTGGACCGCCACCGATGAGAACGGTGACCGCGCGACGCAGGCGGCGGACGTCCGGGTGCGGCGACTCGAGCAGACCGACTGGTCCTTCGGAGGAGCGTGGCGGACGCAGTCCGGGAGCTCGTTCTCGGGTGGCTCCGCGCGACACGCGTCAACGGCGGGCCGCACCGCGTCGATCACCGCGGCGGGCACCGGCTTCGCGCTCGTCTCGCAGACCGGTCGCGACCGGGGCAAGGCGCGGGTCTGCCTCGACGGCGGTGCCTGCCGCACCATCGACCTGTACCGATCGTCCGCGTCGCCCCGGCGTCTCGTCACGATCTGGAACGACGTGCATCCCGGCAGCCACACGGTGACCGTCCGGGTGCTGGGCAAGAGGAACCCCCGGAGCTCGGGCAGGCGCGTCGATGTCGACGCGCTGGTCGTGGTCGGCGGCTGACCGAACCACGGGACTCGATTCAGGCGCCGACCGGACCCTCGATCGCGTACACCGTCTCCGTGCGCCGAACCTGGAACCCGCACCGCCGGTACAGGTCCAGCGCACCCGTGGGGCTGTCGGCGTCCACGTTCAGGGCGAACGTGCGGAATCCCTCGTCGGCCAGCGCCACCAGGCTGGAGGCGATCATCGCGGAGGCCACGCCGCGTCTCCGCCAGGCGCGTCGGACGGCGATGAGGTCCAGCCACGCGGTCCGCCCGTCATCGCTGTCGGTCGCCTGCTCGCTGCACAGCACGATTCCCACCACGCGATCGTCCGCGATCGCGAGACGGCTGGCGGGCCGCAGGAAGGCCGGGTCGTCGTGGATGCGATGGCGCCACATCTCGGGCGGCATCGGCTCGTAGCTCCAGTGGTCCCGCCACCCGTCGTTGAAGGCATCGCGAGCGGAGTCGGACCAGGCATCCGACCAGGTGACGAGCTCCAGTCCGGCGGGCACCTCGACGGGCGTGACGGGCTCGCTCGAGGTGCGGACCATCTTGCTGAACCAGCGCACCGGGGCCATGCCGATCGCCTGGGCCAGCGCGGCCCGGGCCGCGTCCCCGCCGAGGGCGTACAGCTCGATGCGCCGCGGCAGGCCGGCGTCGAGCTCGCTGGCCAGGCGCTCGCGGGCGCGCTCCAGCTGCCACGCCACGACAGCACGACCCACACCTCGGCGTCGGACGTCCGGGTGGACCTCGCCGAACAGGATCGACCGGCCCTGCCGGACGGCTCCCACGCGACACCACACCGCGCCCCACGCGACGATGCGCCCGTCGGCGTCCAGTCCCACGCGGCTGTCGCGCTCCAGATGGATGCCCGGATCCTCCAGCTCGTGCGCGATCTCCTCCGCCGAGGACGTCTCGTCGGGGATGCCGTCGGCGAGACGCCCGGCGTTGATCAGCGCGGTGAGCGCGCCCACGTCGGCGAGGGTGGCCGCACGCCAGGTCACGACCGGGGCGGTCAGGGCGGGTTCCGAGGTCATCGGGGTCATCAGGCGCCGGTTCAGCGGTACCGGACGTCGAGGAGCAGCTTCACCGTGTCGCCGACCGCCGTCGCCTTGCCGTTCTTCCAGGCGGGGACGACCATCCGGCGGCAGGTGTCCTTGTTGACGCCGACGATCGCGTAGGTCGCCTCCGAGGTCGTCTCGATGTTGAGGTACCTGAGCTGACGTTCGGACAGCAGCGCGACGATCGGGTCCTGCCTGGTCACGTCGCCGTCGAACGTGATGAGCAACACGCGCGGCAAGGTCGCCTCGTCCATGCCCGTGACCTGCGCTGCCTCACGCGCGGTCATCGACTCCACGCTCACGTTCGTGGCGCCCTTGCCCTGGACCCGCTCCAGGACGATCGTCAGCTCGTCCCACTTGTCCCGGGGGCCCCACATCGCCTCGGTGATGCGCCAGGTGCCCTTCGTCGGGTCGTCGAAGTCCGCCTGCTCGCAGGTGAAGCCGGTGTCCGCGACGAGCGGCGCCGCGCTCGCGGACGGCGCCGGGGTCGCCGGCGGGGCCGTGGCGGGCGGGGGCGAAGCGCCGGGGTCGTCGCTGGCCAGGGGCCGGCGCGTGGGCAGGACGCCGGTGCCCGGGGATCGGGCGGGGTCAGGCGTCGCGCTGATCGGCCCGGTCGCCACCGGGGCCTGGCTGGACCCGGGCAGCATGCTCGCGGCGGGCGTCCTGCGTGCCCCCGCGGTGCCCCCGTCCCCGCCCGATGAGCGCAGGATGAGCCATCCGGCCCCCACCAGCACGACGATCGCGGCGAGCAGGCCGACCACCGCGGCGATTCCCGCGCCGTGATCGCTGGGCAGGTCCGCACGCCGTCCGGTGGTGCCCCTCGCGGGATCGCGCGGCGCGCCCATGGGCAGCCCGCAGTTCCTGCAGAACCGCGACATCGCGTCGTTGCGGAGACCGCAGACCGGGCAGATCACCTGGCTGGGATGCTGTTCGGTCGAGCCGCCGCGGTCCCGTCGCCTTCCAGGGAGCCTCATCGGGGGGATGGTGCCACAGGTGCCCGGGAAGCGGGCCCGACGGCGTGGTCGAGTGCCCCGCGCCGGGTTCCGGCCCCGTCGCCCGAGGCGGTGTGGGGGTCAGGACCCCGCTGCCCGCACCGCCGGGATCACCTCTCGCCCGTAGGCCTGGAGGGTCTGTTCCTCGTCGCCGTTCATGAGGTAGATGTTGAACTGGTCCACGCCCGCGTCGCGCAGCCGGGCCAGCTTGTCGAGGTGCGCCTCGACCGGTCCGATGATGCAGAACCGGTCCACCACCTCGTCGTCCACGAAGCCCGCGTTGGTCGAGCCGACCTCCGCATGGTGGAGATAGTCGTAGCCCTCGCGATCGCGGATGTACCCCGTGAGCGACTCCGGGAGCTGCTCCCGCGGGTACCGGTTGACCAGGTCCACGACATGGTTGCTGACGAGCGCCGGGAACCAGCGCACCCGCTCGCGGCACGCCTCCACGCTGCCCACATGCGCGGGCGCCGCCGCCTGCACCCTCACCGAGCCCGGCGCCCGTCCGGCCTTCGCCTCCGCGTCCCGGACCATGCCCACCATCCAGCGCACCAGGTCGGGGTCCGCGAGCTGGAGGATCACGCCATCCGCGACCCGGCCCGTCATGGCGAGCGCCATCGGCCCGTATCCTGCGACCCACACGGGCAGCCGCCACGCGCCGGTCCAGGGCAGATGGATCTCCCGGCCCTCGTCCTCCCCGGCGCGGCCCTCCACCAGGTCCCGGATGAGCACGATGGCCGCCTCCAGCGTGGCCATCGTCGTGGGCGGCTTGCCCAGCACCCGGCGCGCGCTGTCGCCCCTGCCGATGCCCAGGTCCATGCGCCCGCCAGACAGCTCGTCGAGGACCGCGAGCGAGGAGGCCGTGACGCTCGGTTCGCGGGTGGCCGGGTTGGTCACGCAGGTCCCGAGGCGCATCGCCGTGGTCGCCTGCGCCATGAGCGTGAGGAGCGGATAGGGGTCCCGCCACAGGACATGCGAATCGAAGAGCCAGCCGTAGGTGAACCCCGCCTCCTCCGCCTGGCGGGTCAGCGCCACGGTGCGCTCGATGGTGTGGTCGGGCTTGAGCGTGAATCCGAAGTCCATGGCGCCGCAGCGTACACCCCGTGGCGGTGGTCGGCCCTGCGGGCCTGCCGCCCGTCGGTCAGGCCGGAGCGACCAGCGTGTCGAGAGCGTCCGGGGCCGCGTCCTCCTCCGGGGGCGGCGCCAGGTCGGCGTGCGCCGGCAGGCGGCGCGTGAACCACAGCCCGAGCAGCGCGAAGACCGCGACGGCCGCGAGCGCATTCCGGAGACCCTGGAGCTCCGCATCGCCGTACTCCGCGGCGATGACGGCGGCCTGGTCGGCCGGGACGCCCGCCTGCACCAGCAGCCGCTCCGCGTCTTCCTGGGGGATGACCTGCAGGCCGGTGTCCTCGACGTACGCCACGATCGAGCCCTGGGCCTCGGCTGACACGTCCGGGTGGCCGGTGATGCCGTCGATGAACGCCGCCGACAGTCCCGACAGCAGGATGGCACCGATGAGCGCGGTGCCCAGGGACGCCCCCAGGTTCTGGGCCGTGCCCTGGAGGCCCCCCGCCTCGTTCGTGCGCGACGGCGGCACCGACGACATGATGACGTTGCCCAGCTGCGAGGCGAGCAGCCCGGCGCCCACGCCGATGATGGCGAGGCCGACCGCGAAGCCGATGTCGTTGAGCGCCGGATCCAGGGTGCCCAGCAGCACCGCCGCCCCGAGGGCCACCGCGGCGAGACCGACCTGGGCCACTCGGCGGGGTGAGCGGCGGGCCGCGGCGCGCGGCCCCAGGAGTGCGGCGATGAGCATCATCACCGACATCGGCACGAGCTTGACGCCCGTCTGGAAGGCGTCCAGGCCCACGATCACCTGGAGGTAGACCGGCAGCACGAAGAACGTGCCCAGCAGCACCAGCTGCTGGACGCCCAGCGTGGTCAGGCCGGCACGCAGGGGCACGATCCTCAGCAGCGCCAGGTCCAGCAGTCGGTCGCGGCCCAGTCGGGCTCGCCGTCCCTCCCACTCCATGAACGCCCACAGCAGGCCCAGGCCCCCCAGGATGAGGAACGGCACCATCGACAGGCCCAGGGGGGTGATCTCCCGGCCCGCGATCACCAGCGCACCCTTGGGCTGCACCCAGCCCCAGGCGCTGCTCTGGAGGATGCCGAGGACGACGAGGCCCAGCCCGCCGGCGGACAGGGCAGCCCCGACCAGATCGAGGCGCGGCACGGTCGTCGGGCGGGGGCTGCGCCTCATCCGGTTCCGCGTCAGCAGGATCAGGGCGACGATCACGACCTCACCCAGGAACACGAGGCGCCAGGTGAAGGTGGTGGTCACCCAGCCGCCGATGAGCGGACCCGCCGCCACCGCCGCCGCCGCCACGCCGCCGATGATGCCGTACGCGAGGGCTCGATCCTTCCCCTCGTAGTTCGCCGCGATGAGCGCCGCGATGGCCGGGATCACGAGCACCGCCCCCAGGCCCTCGATGAGCGACCAGCCGAACAGGAGCACCCCCAGGTTGGGGCTGATGGCGGTGATGAAGGAGCCGCTGGCGTACACCACGAGGCCCACCGCGAACGTGCGGTCGCGGCCCCAGATGTCGCCGATCTTGGCGCCCACGAGCATGAACGCGGCCATCACGAGGGTGTACGCGGTGATGGCCAGCTGGACGCCCGAGATGGTGGTGTCCAGGTCCTCCACGATCTGGCTGATGGACACGTTCATCACGGAACTGTCTAGGACCATCACGAACTGCGCCGCGGCGAGGATGAGGATCGCGGTCCAGCGGCCCATCAGCGGGCGCCATCCTTTCTCTGGGGCTGGCACATGGACCCCGCTGCGTCGTGCCACGCGCATCCTGCCATGCGATACGCTCGCCGTGATCGCGCTGATGGAGGACGTCCCCGCTGTGAGGTTCCGCATTCGCCCCCTGCCCGCCGCACTGGCGCTCCTGGGCCTCCTGACCGCGGTCGCCGGGGTCGTGCCGTCCGCCCGGCCGGTCGCGGCGCAGTCTCCGTCCGCGTCATCGGGCTCACGCGGCGCGCAGGTCAGCCGGGTCGCGGTGGCCTACGACCTGTCCGGGCGCAGCGAGGGTGACTTCAACGACCTGGCGTACCAGGGCGTGCGGCGCGCCGCCGAGGCCCTGGGGGCGGAGGTGCTGGAGGTCACCGCGCGCATGGACGACACCGACACCGCCCGAGCCGAGCGCCTGCGACTGCTCGCGGAGGCCGGATACAACCCCATCGTGGGGGTCGGCTTCACGTACTCCGAGCCCATGCGCGTCGTGGCGGCGGAGTTCCCGGGCACGACCTTCGCCATCGTGGATGACGCGGCGATCGAGGGACCCAACATCCAGGCCATCACGTTCAAGGAGCACGAGGGCTCGTTCCTGGTGGGTGCCGCCGCCGGCCTCACGTCGACGACGGGTCACGTCGGGTTCGTGGGCGCCGTGCCCATCCCGCTCATCGAGAAGTTCCAGGCGGGCTACCAGGCGGGTGTGGCGGCGGTGGCGCCGGATGCGACGGTGGACGTGAGCTTCCTGTCCCAGCCGCCCGACTTCTCCGGGTTCGGCGATCCGGCGCGCGGCAGGGAGGCGGCGCTCGGCCAGTTCGACAGCGGCGCCGACGTGGTGTTCGCGGCGGCGGGCGGCAGCGGCGAGGGCGTCGTGGAGGCGGCGGCCCAGGCGGGCGGCTGGGCGATCGGCGTGGACGCCGACCAGTGGCCGCTCGTGGACGAGGCGCTCCGGCCGCACGTGCTGACCTCGATGCTCAAGCATGCGGACCTGGCCACCGAGGCGTTCGTGCGATCGGTGGCCGAGGGGACGTTCGCGCCCGGGCACCTGGACTACGGCATCGCGGAGGGCGGTGTCGGGTATGCCACGTCCGGTAGCCACCTCGACGCCATCCGCCCGCAGCTCGATGACTGGGCGGCGCGCATCGCCGCGGGCGAGGTGATCGTGCCCGAGGTTCCCGTCGGCGCCTGACCCGGATGCCGCCCATCGCGCTCGGTCCCTGGTGCCGCCGATGACGCATCCGCTCATCCGCATGCGCGGCGTCGGCCGGAGATTCCCGGGCGTCGTGGCGAATCACGACGTGGACCTGGATGTGCTGCCGGGGACGATCCACGCCATCGTGGGCGAGAACGGCGCGGGCAAGACCACGCTGATGCGCCTCCTCGCGGGCATGCTCCGGCCGGACGCGGGGGAGATCCGCATCGACGACGAGCCGGTGCGGTTCCGCTCCCCGGCGGACGCGATCGGCCGCGGCATCGGGATGGTCCAGCAGCACCTTTCGCTCGCCGACGACCTGACGGTGCTGGAGAACCTCGTGCTGGGGGCCGAGCCGACGCGCCTGGGCCGGCTCGATGTCGCGGCCGCCCGGGAGGCCATCCGCGAGCTCGGCGCCCGGCATGACCTGGCGCTCGACCCGGACATGCGGGTGGAGGACCTGCCCATCGGCGCTCGCCAGAAGGTGGAGATCCTGAAGGTGCTGTTCCGACGCGCCCGCATCCTCATCCTCGACGAGCCCACGGCCGCGCTGGTGCCCCAGGAGTCCGATGCGCTGCTCCGGACGATGCGCTCGATGCGGTCGGAGGGCGTCACCATCCTGTTCGTGTCGCACCGCCTGGACGAGGTCCTGTCGACCGCGGACGCCATCACGGTGATGCGTGCCGGGACCACCCTGGGCACGTCGTCGCCCGGAGCCCTCGACGTGCGTCGGCTGGCGGCGCTGGTGGTCGGCGAGGACCTGCCGCAGGCCGTCCGCCACAGCCGACCCCCCGGCACGACGGTGATGCTCTCGATCCGGGGCCTGCGGTCGGCGGCGGCACCGGGCGGCACCGGTCTCGCCGGGGTGTCCCTGGACGTGCGTGCCGGTGAGATCGTCGGGATCGCGGGCGTGGAGGGGAACGGGCAGTCGGAGCTGTTCGACGCCATCCTCGGCCTGTCCGAGCCGGACGCGGGCTCCGTGGAGCTGGCGGGCCACGACGTCTCGCGCGCGTCGGTCCGGGCGCGCCGGGGGCTCGGCCTCGCCGCCATCCCCGCCGACCGCCACCGGGACGCGCTGCTGCCCGACGCACCGCTGTGGGAGAACCGCGTGCTGGGCCACCAGCACGCGCCACCCCTCGCGCGCGGCCCGTGGCTCGACCGCACGGCCGCCCGCGCCAGCACTCGCGCGCTCGTGCGCGAGGCGGATGTGCGGACGCCCGGCATCGATGTCGCGGTCTCCGCGCTGTCGGGCGGCAACCAGCAGCGGCTGATCGTGGCCCGGGAGCTGGCCGACGGCCCCCGGGTGCTGCTCGCGGCGCATCCCACGCGGGGCGTCGACGTGGGCGCCCAGGCCGCCATCTGGTCGCGCCTCGCCTCGGCGCGCGACATGGGCCTGGCCGTGCTGCTGCTGTCCGCCGACCTTGAGGAGCTGCTGCGCCTGTGCGACCGGATCGCGGTGATGCTGCGCGGTTCGGTGGTGGCGGAGCTGGACCCCCGCGCGCTCACCCCGGAGCGGCTCGGTGCCGCGATGACCGGCCTGGCTGGAGCGGCGGACGCATGAGTGGCGATCGGGCTGCGGACGCATCGGCCGTGACACGGGCGACCGACGCATGAGTCCCGATCGGGTGACGGGTGCGGCCGCGACCGTGCTCGTCGGGGCCGCGGCGGTGGCCGTGGCGCTGCTCGTGGCGGGCGTCGTGCTCTCGCTCACCGGCGCCGACCCGCTGGACGTCGCGGGCCGCACGGTGGCGTACGGCACGACCGCCCGCAGCGCGACCGCGGTCATCGACAGGGCCGTCCCGTACTACCTCGCGGGGATCGCGGCGGCCGTCGCGTTCCGCGCCGGCCTGTTCAACATCGGCATCGACGGGCAGTACCGGCTGGCCGTGTTCGCCGCCGCGGTCGTGGGCGGGGCGGTGGCCCTCCCGGCGCCCGTCCACCTGGCGCTGGTCATCGGCGTCGCGATGATCGTGGGCGCCGGCTGGGCGGCCATCGCGGGCCTGCTCGCGGCGTATCGCGGCGTGTCGGTCGTGATCGGCACGATCATGCTCAACGCGATCGCCACCGGCCTCATCGCGTGGCTGCTCGATCCATCGAGACTGGGCCACCGGGCCCCTGGCTCGAACAACCTGACCACCCCGCCCATCGCGACCTCGGGCTGGCTGCCCGCCCTGCCGACGCCCCTGGGGGATGTCGGCGGGGCCCTTGTGGGCGCGACCGCCGTGGGTGCGGCCACCTGGGTGCTGCTCGGTCGCTCCCGCTTCGGGTTCGACCTGCGGGCCATGGGCGCCTCGCTCCGGGCCGCCCGGATCGGCGGTGTCGAGACGCGGCGGATGATCGTGACCACGATGATCCTGTCGGGGGCGATCGCGGGCCTCGTGGGGCTGCCCGGGCTGCTGGGCGAGGCTCACCGATATGGCCTGGACTTCCCGGCGGGCCTCGGCTGGACCGGCATCTCCATCGCGATCCTGGGGCGCAATCACCCCGTGGGCATCGCGATCGGGGCGCTGCTGTGGGCCTGGCTGGAGCGGGCGGCCCAGGTGCTGGACCTGGCGGGCATCTCGCGCGAGGTCGTGACCATCATGCAGGCGGTCGTCGTCATCGCGGTGGTCGTCGCCTGGGAGCTGGCCCGTCGCGCGTCGCTCCGGCGCCAGCGGCGGTCGGCGGGCCTGCTGGCGCGGGCGACGCCCGCGGGTTCGCGGCCATGACGGCGGTCGCGTCCGGCGTCCCCGACCCCGAGGTGCCGCGCCGGGCGCGGCGCGACCTGCATGCGCGCCTGTGGCTGCGCGTGACGGCCGCCGTCGCGGTGCTGTCGCTCGTGAGCGGCCTGGTGGACGCCCCCGATCTCCTCTCGGCCGGGTCCACGGGCGCCGCGCTGCGGTTCAGCGTGCCCATCCTGCTCGCGGGCCTGGCCGCGCTGTGGGCCGAGCGTTCGGGCGTCGTGAACATCGGCATCGAGGGCATGATGATCATGGGCACCTGGTTCGGCGCCTTCGTGGGCTACCAGGCGGGACCTGCGGCGGGAGTCGTCGCGGGTGTGGCGGCGGGCGCCGCCTTCGGGATCGCCCTGGGCGTCCTTGTCGTCACGGTGCGCGTGGACCAGGCCGTCGCCGGCCTCGCCATCAACCTCCTCGCCGCAGGCATGGCGCGGTACCTCTCGTCCGTGTTCTTCGAGGGCGTGCCCGGCGGCCAGATCACGCAGTCGCCCACGATCGATGCCCTGCCCCTGCTCAGCGTGCCGGGCCTGGAGTCGGTCCTCGCGCCGCTCGCGGGAGCGGGTCTGCCGGTCGTGTCCGACGTGGCCCAGGTCGTCACCGGGTTCACGACCCAGGTGAGCGTCCTCACCCTCCTGGCGCTGCTGCTCGTGCCTGCGACGTGGTGGGTGCTGTTCCGGACCGGCCTGGGGCTGCGCATCCGGGCGAGCGGCGAGAACCCCGCCGCGGCCGACGCGATGGGCGTCAGCCCGCTGGTCCATCGCTACGTCGCGCTGGGGGTCTCGGGGGCGCTGAGCGGTCTTGCCGGGGCGTTCCTGGTCATCGTCGCGGCCAGCATCTACCGGGAGGGACAGACGGGCGGCCGCGGCTTCATCGGCATGGCCACCGTCGTGTTCGGCAACTGGCTGACGCTGCCCACCGCGATCGGCGCGTTCATCTTCGGGTTCACCGACGCGCTGCGGACCCGGCAGGAGGCGACCGTGGGCGCCCTGCTGCTGGTCGCGGCGGTGGCGTTCGCCCTGCTGGCGCTGCTGCGCGGGCGACATCGTGGGTTCCGCGATGCGCTGGGCTGGGCCGCGGCGTCAGCCCTGCTTGTCGCGGCGTTCGTGCTGATGCCGGTGGTGCCGACCGAGTTCGTGTCGTTCGCGCCGCACCTCACGACCCTGGTCGTGCTGGCACTCGCGCGTCAGCGGCTGCGGCCGCCGCGCGCCCTGGGAGTGCCCTACGACCGCGCCGCCGAGTAGCCCTCGGGCGTGATGTCGGTCGCCGCCCCGCTCGTCGCCCCGGACGCCCGGGGCGGCGGAGCGGCGTGGAGCGGCGTGGAGCGGACCCGACCCCTACGGCCGGACCAGGTCCTCGTACGCGTCCGGGCGGCGGTCCCGGTAGAACTGCCACGTCTGGCGCACGGTCTGGATCATGTCCAGGTCCAGGTCCCGGACGATGAGCTCCTCGTCACGGGCGCTGCCCACGTCGCCCACGTACTGGCCGCGCGGATCGACGAAGTAGGACTGCCCGTAGAAGTCGTCTTCGCCCAGCGGCTCGATGCCCACCCGGTTGATGGTGCCCACGTAGTACCCGTTCGCGACCGCGTGCGAGGGCTGCTCGATGCGCCACAGGTACTCCGAGAGACCCCGTGAGGTGGCGCTGGGGATGAGCACGATCTCCGCGCCGTTGAGGCCCAGGGCGCGCGCGCCCTCCGGGAAATGGCGGTCGTAGCAGATGTACACGCCGAACTTGGCGATGTCCGTCTGGAACACCGGATAGCCCGTGTTGCCGGGCCGGAAGTAGTACTTCTCCCAGAAGCCCTTGACGTGCGGGATGTGGGTCTTGCGGTACTTGCCCAGGTACGTCCCGTCCGCGTCGATGACCGCCGCGGTGTTGTAGTAGATGCCCGAGGCGGTGGCGTCCTCCTCGTACATCGGCGCGACCACCACCATGCCCGTCTGCCTGGCCAGGTCCTGCATCCGCTTCGTGGTCGGCCCGTCCGGGATGAGCTCCGTGTAGGCGTAGTACTGCGGGTCCTGCACCTGGCAGAAGTAGGGTCCGTAGAACAGCTCCTGGAACAGGATGAACTGGGCACCCTGCTTGGCCGCCTCGTGGGCGCGCTGCTCGTGCTTCTGGATCATCGATTCCTTGTCGCCGGTCCAGGATGCCTGGACCAGTGCGCCACGAACGATACGGGGCATGTGCTCGACCTCCGGGTGTCCATCGGGCGCCCCGCTCCTCCGCGACGCGCCCGACCGTGCATGACCGAACCGAGCCGACGCCCTCGATCCACGAGGTCCGGGACGCCGGCCGGCTGCTCCTGTCCCCGCAGGGTACACCGGCGGCGGATCAGCAGGGACCCGACCCGGTGTCCTGGTACGGCTCCCCCAGCACGGCCCGGAACGCCCAGTCATAGCCGCCGGGTCGGAGGACCAGCTCCAGCACGCCGAACGACGCGTCGCCGCGGGCCTCGCTGTTCGTCAGTGGCGTGCGGACACCGTACAGCTGCCCGCCCCCGGTGCCGACCACGAAGGAGCGTGCGCCGGGCTCGCCCTCGGCGACCGTCCGTCCCTCCGCGTCGAGCCGGGCGAACCGCTCGTACAGGTGGTCATGCCCCGCCAGCACCACGTCGCCGCCCGCCTCGACGAAGGTCCGCCACAGGTCGTCCACCGAGGGGTTCGATCCATGGGGTCCGCTCGAGAAGCGCGGCCGATGCCAGGCGGCCAGGGTGCACGCGGCGGGATTCTCGGCGAGGTCCGCGCGCAGCCAGGCGAGCTGGTCGGACGCGCTGCACGGCGCATCCCGGCCGCACTCGGAGTCCAGCAGGTAGACCCGCCAGGCGCCGAGGTCGGTGGCTTGCCACGGCTGCTCCTGCGTGCCCGCCCGGTCACCGAAGTAGCCGAAGTAGCCCGCCGCATCCGTGGTCCGATACTCGTGGTTGCCGGCGACCGGCAGCGTCCGGTCCCTGGCGTGTCCCCAGTACGGGTCGTAGCAGGTCGCGTAGTCCTCCGCGCTGCCCTTGTCGTACGCGTTGTCGCCCAGGACGATCACGGTCGCCGCCGGGTCCGCGGCCAGGAGCGATCCGGTGGCCGCGACGCCCGGGCTGTCGCACAGGCCGATGTCCCCGGCGGTGAGCACACGCACATCGTCCGAGGGGAGTGGCGCCAGCGCCGGCACGGGAAGCGGGGTGACCTCCGGGCCCGGGAGGGGTCGCTTGTCGAACGGCGTGACGATGCCCGGCAGGAAGGCGCTGAGGATGGCCGCGATCGCGATCACCCCCACGACGACGATGCCCACGAGGCGCCAGCGATGACCGCTCATCCGGGGAGACTGCGGCACGCTGGGCGCGGCGGAACGCCGTTCAGCGGTCCTCGCGCCAGACCAGGACCCCGCCGAGCACGGCGATCCAGGCACCAGCCCACCAGCTGAGGCCTCCGATGTCGAACGTGGAGCCGCTGATCACGAAACGCAGCTCCCGCAGGAAGTCGAGGGCCGCGATCGCGCCGAGCGCGAAGCACGCGCCGGCGACGACCAGGCGGTAGCTGGGGCCGAAGTCGTGGATGTGCGCGTTCTCGAGCACGAGCACGATGAGCAACCCCAGGCACAGCAGGATCGTGAGGTCGCTGGGCCAGGTGCCGCCGTGTCCGAAGATCACCCCGAACAGGCCGAATGCGACGCCCAGGATGATGACCGCACCCAGCCCCGCCACGATCTCGCCGACCGTGAGATGGGTGCGCAGCCGGTCGACGGCCTTGTCCACGGCGCCCGCCACGTCCGGCGTGGACAGGCGCGCGGCGGGTGCGGCGGCCGCGGGTGCGGGTGTGGCGGGTGCGGCGGCCTCGGCTGGCGCCGCCGCGGCCGGCTGAGTCGCGGGTGCCGGGGTCGGGGGCGGCGCCGTCTCGGTCGGTGTCGGGAGCGATGGCGCCACGGGCGCGGTTGTCCCGACCGATGCCATCGCCACCTCGGTCGGCGCCGCGGCCGGGATGGCTGCGGGCACGGCCGCCTCAGGCATCGCCGCCTCGGCGGTCGTCGGGGCGGCGGTCGTCTCCGCCGCCTCGTCCGTCGCGGCCTTGGGTGTCTCGCTCTTGGCCGCCTTCGACCTGGCGGACGGGGCACGAGTCGGCTTCTTCGCAGCCGGTTCCGGTCCGGTCATCGGGGTGCTCCTCCTGTGCTCGACTCCAACTGTACGCGCTCGAAGGGCGTCCGTCACCTGCGGTCGCATCACCCGACACCCGGCCCGACGGCGGCCCGGCCGAGGCGGCCATCACCGCCCCGCCCCCGGCCAGAACGTCGGCCGCGCCTCGCTCCGGTGCACGAACGATGAAGGAATGGTGAAGGGACTTGCATCATCACCCCATCCGCGGCAGACTCTGGCGGACATCAAGGACTCCGTGTCCCTCCGTCGCCCCGCCCCAGCGGGACGTTCCGGAAGAGAGGAGGCAAGTTGCTGCCGCGATCCCAGAAGGGCGCCCAGAGGGCGTCGTTCGACCAGAGCCCACCATCGGCCCCCCCGTCGTCCCAGAGTCGACCGCGCCGCTCCAGCCGTGAAGCCAGGGCGCTCCTCCGGGCGATCGCCATCAGCCTCCCCGCCCTCCTCCTCCTGCCGGGGCTCGCCGTGCCCGCGAGCGCCCGGGACACGGAGCGCACCGCCGACCGCGTGGTCGCCCGTGACCTGCGGCCCGGCGACCTGCTGGATGACCACGGCCTGACGGTGCGCGTTCCCGGTCGCGGCGGGTTCGTGTGGGGTGAGCTCAAGCTCCGCGACGGCACCTGGCAGGAGGTGGCCGTGGAGACCGCCGTCGATGGCACGGTGTACGTGCGCGGGCGCGGCAACGAGCGCCGGGCCGTCATCGCGGCGCGCCGCCGCGCCGCGGCAGAGACCACCGCCGCCGGGACCGCTGCGACCGGCGTCATGGCTGCCGACCCCGACGCAGCCGCGGACGCCCGCCGCGCGGCCCGCGGTCGCGAGTGCCGAGACGACTTCCGGAACCTCTACTGGTGGCGCCTGCCGCGCCTCGAATGGCGCTTCAACCCCGCAGGGACGCCGGCCTACCTCCTCGACGAGGATGGCTCCACGACGTCCGTCCAGGCGGCGCTCCAGCGGGCCCAGGACAACGTCACCTCGTCCGCCAACCGCTGCGGCCGACCGGACCGGGTCTCCGCGAAGGGCGCGCTCGTCGGGCTGGGCAAGGGTCGGCCGGACATCGCGGGCACGGCCCGCTGCCTGGGCGGCAACGGCCGCAGCGTCATCCAGTTCGGCAGCCTGCCCTCGTACTCCATCGCGATGACCTGCGTGTACGGCATCGGCAGCCGGAACATCGCTGGGGAGGCGGACATCCGCATCAACAGCGTCGGCTCGCGCTGGGCCACCGGCATGGCGTCCTGCAAGGGCGAGGAGCTGCTGCTGGAGGCTGCCATGACCCACGAGTTCGGTCACGCGTACGGGCTGGCGCACGCCAGCACCTACCGCAATCCCACGCTCACGATGCAGCCGCTGGTGCGCGCGTGCAGCCAGGGCCACAGCTCGCTCGGTCTGGGCGACATGCTGGGCCTCGAGAAGAAGTACTGACCCTCGACGCCGGCGGGCCGGGTGCCCCAGCCTCGGCCCGCCCGTCGAGCCTCACGCCTCAGCCGGTCGAGGGACGCCGCAGCAGCACCGCCCGGTCGGACCGCCAGATCTCCTCGTACCCCGCGGCCAGGACTCGGTCAACCATCGTCTGCCCGTACCCCTCCACGACCACGTAGGGGAACGCCGGACCCAGCAGCCGGGCCAGGTCCTCCAGCCGCTCCAGGCGCCCACCCAGGGTGTGGATGCTCCGCTCCGCGTCCGGCGTGGCGGTCGTCTCCAGCACGCCCGCGAAGACTCCCAGCGGTGTCGTCTCCCACTGCTGGAACGTGGGTGCCACATGGAGCACCGGCGTCGTCGCATGGAGCCGGCCGGCCGAGATCTCCGCGCGCACCGCCTCCACCAGGTCGCGCCGCGGACCATCGAGCACCCGTCGGCCGTCGGGATACCCGATCCAGTAGCCGTCCTGGGCGTTCACCAGCGAGACGGCCAGCGTCTCCGCATATCGGTGCTGCTCGATGGCCTCCGGCTCCAGCGCATCGGGCCGGAACGACACGGCCGACAGGACCACGAACGCGCTCACCGCGCCGACCCTCGCCCAGCCCGGCAGGTCGCGCATGGCCCACAGCGCGGCGAGGCCGATGCCTCCCGCGATGGCCAGCGCCCAGGGCACCCAGTACCCGGCTGACTTGGGCAGCTCGTAGGCGAGCGACTGGGCCAGCAGGTCGGTGGCCGGCAGCAGCCCGCCCAGCGCCGCCGCGCCCAGGCCCGCCGCCATCCCGACGACCACCGCCGAACCCAGGACCAGCCGTCCCCGGCCGAGGGCGATGAACGGGACCAGGGCCACCAGCAGCAGGATCCAGTCGACGACGCCCGCCAGCGCGGCCATGGCCGCCCCCATCGGATCGGGTCGGAGCGCCATCAGGAGCGCCAGCCCGGCCAGGACCATCAGCAGCGCCGAGAGCCCCACGAGCAGCTCCCGCACCCGGAGCGCGCTGCCCGCGGGGCGCGGCATGGACCAGTCGTCTCGCGACGCCCTGCCGCCCATCGCGGCCGCCAGCGTCACCCCGGCCAGCATCGGTGGCAGCGCGATGAGCGGCGTCACCGTCACGCCCGCCGCGACGAGCAGCGCGGGGGCGGCGATGACGAGCCCGCCCGCGATGCCCGCGAACGCGGTGCGCGTCCGGGTCGCCGACAGGACACCGATGACCGCGACCGTGCCGGCCGTCAGTGCGCCGATCGCGGGATGCACCAGGATGCCCGCGCCGATGGTCACCGCGAGCATCCCGGGACGCGAGCGACCACCCCAGCGCGCGGCATCCATCGTGATGACCAGGGCGAGCGCCGCGGGCACGAAGGCGAGCACCGTGGCGCGCGTGTCCGGCAGGCGCAGGAACGCGAAGGTGAGCGGCAGGGTGAGCAGCACCCAGTACGCCGCCGCGGTCGCATCGGGATCGTCGGTCGGGTCGTGGAAGTCGCGCGCCGGTCCCAGCCCGCGGGCGGCCCGCTGGCTGCCGATCGTGCGCGCAAGGAGTCGCCCCGCCGCCGCGAACAGGACGGTCATCGGCAGCGCGAACGCGGCCACGGCCATGCCAGCGTCCTGCCCGGACAGGATGGCGGTCACGCCGAGCGGCGCCACATAGCCCAGGAACACCCGCGAGGGTCCGTAGATGGGGGAGGGCGACACGGCCAGCGCGTCCCAGGACCCGAACGTCCGGAGATGCTCCACGGGCGCCACGTGGTTGGGCAGCACGTCCACGAACGGCGCGAGCGGCGAGGCCAGCTGAAGCACCACCGGCGCCGTCCAGACCAGCCCGACCAGCAGCCAGGCCGCCCAGTCGACCCTGGGAGCCCGCAGCACGCCCGGCGACAGGAACGGGCGGGCGATGGTCCCCAGCAGCGTCAGCAGGACCATGATCGGCAGCAGGGTGAGCCAGTGGAACAGGCCCAGCGGCCCGAGGATCACGAGCAGCAGGAGGTCGACGGCGATCGCGGCGACGGCCCCGACGACCACCAGCTCGCTGAGACTGCGATAGGCGGACCAGCGGAGGACGCGCACCACGGACGCGCCGGCGAGCACCTGGAGCGTCACCGCCAGGGAGACCGCGAGGGCCGGCCAGAGCGTCGCTCCCAGCTGCCCCACGATGGCGCCCAGGGCACGCCCCAGGTCGAACCCCCACGTGCGCGAGCCGGTCATGACCATGATGCCGACGAGCACGGCGAGGACGCCGATGACGTTCACCAACGCCAGCGGCCGGTCACGCTCGACTCCCCTGCGGAAGGGGGAGGCGTTGGCATCGAAGAAGCGGGTGCGGCCGCTGAGGCGCGCCCGCAGTCGGCTGGTGACGGTCTGATCCCTCCGTGGGCTCGGCATCGACATGCTACCCGGCGGGTCGTCCCGCGGGCCGGGTGCGGCGCGGACGGGCACGCGTCGCTGCGCACGGGTCGGGTGCGGTCTCCCCCGTACCATCCACGCCGAACCCATACCCCGTCCCGGTGATGCGCCGACCGGTCGCGGGTCGTATCGTCGGAGCTGCGCCGCTGACGCTCAGGCAGGCGAGCATCCGGCGCAGGACTCTTCATCCAGTCCGGCCCGTCGGCCGGTTCCTCCTCTCGGAGAAGCGGCCGGGATCTCCCCGGCCGCCGGGCGATCGTCAACACGCGAGCGGGGTGCGATCTGGGGCACCCCGCTCGTTCGTCTTCCCGCGACCATCCGCGGCGCCCATCCGTGGCACACTCCGGCGAGCAGACGATGCCGGGTCCCGCCCGCGCCCGCCGCGCCCGCCGCGCGCCGTCCCGGGACGCCGACCCGCCCAGGTCGTCGAGGAGGACGCGGCCACCGGCCGCAGGTGAGGTGAGAGATGGCCGTCCAGGTCGCGCCCGGTGCCATGAGCGCCGAGGAGATCGTCGCGCTCAGTCGCAGGCATTCGCTGTACGAGTGGTCCGCCCAGAGCGCCGTGGACCCCATCCCGGTCGCCCGTGCGGAGGGCGTCTGCTTCTACACGCCCGACGGCAAGCGCTACATCGACTTCAACAGCCAGCTGATGTCGGTCAACATCGGCCATGGCGACAGGCGCGTAATCCAGGCCATCAAGGACCAGGCAGACGTGCTGGCCTACGCCAACCCGTTCATGGCCACCGAGCCGCGCGCCCGCCTCTCCGCCAAGCTCGCGGAGCTGTGCCCCGGTGACATCGACGTGTTCTTCTACACCAACGGCGGCGCCGAGGCGAACGAGAACGCGATCAAGCTGGCGCGCCAGTTCACGGGTCGCCAGAAGATCATGGTGCGCTACCGGTCGTATCACGGCGCCACGGGCCAGGCCATCGTGGCGACCGGCGATCCGCGCCGCTGGGCCGCGGAGACTGGTGTCAGCGGCTTCGTGCGCTTCCCCGACTCACACCGCTGGGGGCGCAGGGATCCGGAGCCGGTGGAGCAGTCCCTGCGGGACCTCGAGGACGTCATCATGTTCGAGGGTCCGAACACGATCGCGGCCATCCTGATGGAGCCGATCGTGGGCACGAACGGCATCCTCATCCCGCCCGACGGATATCTCCAGGGCGTCCGGGCGCTGTGCGACAGGTACGGCATCCTGATGATCGCGGACGAGGTGATGTCCGGCTTCGGGCGCACCGGCGCGTGGTTCGCGGTGGACCACTGGAACGTGGTGCCGGACCTCATCACGATGGCCAAGGGCCTCACGGCCTCCTACCTGCCGCTGGGCGCCGTGGGCATGCGCCAGTCGATCGCGGACGCCTTCAAGGACCGCGTGTTCTACGGCGGCCTGACCTACAACTCGCACCCCATGGGCTGCGCCGCCGCGCTGGCCACGATCGCGGTCTACGAGGAGGACGGCCTCATCGAGCGTGCCCGGGTCATGGGCGAGGTGATGCAGCGCCACCACGCGCAGCTGTACGCCCGGCATCCCAGCCTGGGCGCCGGCCGGAGCATCGGCCTGTTCGGCATCCTGGAGCTGGTCCGGGACCGCGCGACGTACGAGCCGATGGCGCCCTACAACGGCACCAGCGACGAGATGAAGGCGGTCCACCACCATCTCAAGCAGCACGGGCTGTACACGTTCGTGCGCTGGAACACGATCATGACCAACCCGCCGCTGACCATCACCGAGGCGGAGCTGGCGGAGGCGTTCGGCATCATCGACGCCGCCCTGGAGCACGCGGACAAGGGTGTCCGAGCCTAGCGCGGACCTTCCGTCGGCGACGGCCCGCGACGAGGCGACGGCCCGCGACGAGGCGAACGCGTACCTGGTCCAGGACGCCCGGGACATCGAGGCGACGGCGGACGAGCTGGCGGTCGGATCGGACACCGGCCTGGAGGCGGTGGTCGGCCGGTGGCAGACGCCCGCGGGCAGGCTCCTTCGCTCCGTCCTCGCGCTGGTCGCGTTCTTCGTGATCGTGGCCGTGGCCTGGGAGGGGTTCAAGTGGCTGGCGGGGGATCCCTGGCGCTTCAGCGACATCCTGGGCACGGGCGCCTCCTACACCCACCAGCCTCCCTTCAAGCTGCTCCAGGCGAACGACATCCAGCTGCCCCACGTGTGGGACATCGCGTCGGCGCTCGCCGATCCGGTCCAACGCAACCAGGAGCAGTCGCTGTTCCAGTTTCTGGTGGGCGCGGCGTTCTACACCTGGGCGGAGGCGTTCATCGGCTTCGCCATCGGCGCCTTCATCGGCATCGTCCTGGCGTCGGTGTTCGTGCACTTCCAGCTCGTCGAGCGGGCGTTCGTGCCGTACGTCATCGCCAGCCAGACGATCCCCATCGTGGCGCTCGCGCCGATCATCGTGGTCGGGTTCGGGAGGGGGCTCACGTCGGTGGTCATCATCGCCACGTACCTCACCTTCTTCCCCGTGACCATCGCGATGATGCGCGGTCTGCGGGCACCGGACCCGCGCGCCCTGGAGCTGATGCGCTCCTTCGCGGCGTCCCGCTGGTCCGTCTACTGGAAGGTGCGGCTGCCCGCGTCCGTGCCCTACCTGTTCACGGCGCTCAAGATCGCAGCCGCCGCGTCCGTGGTCGGGGCCATCATCGGGGAGGGGCCCGGGGGCGTGAAGGACGGCCTGGGGCGGGCCATCGTGAACTTCAACCAGCAGTACATCACCGGGCCCGAGAAGCTGTGGGGGACGATCCTCGTCGCCTCGCTGGCGGGCATCTTCTTCTACATCCTGGTGCGGGCCGCAGAGGTGTTCGTCCTGCGCAACCGCCAGAAGTCGGAGGCCTGAGCATGGCAGTGGCGGGCGGCGCGTCGGCCGCGACCAACCGGCCGGTGGTGCGCCTGGCGGGCGTCCAGAAGGCGTTCCCGGTCAAGGGCGGCGGCCAGACCGTGGCGCTCCAGGGCATCGACCTGGACATCGCCCGGGGCGAGTTCATCTCGCTCATCGGGCCATCCGGGTGCGGCAAGTCCACGCTCCTGCGCGTCGTGGGGGACCTCATCGGGCCGTCGTCGGGCACGGTCGAGGTGAACGGCAAGCCCGCCGCGCAGGCGCGCCGCGACCGGGACTACGGGATGGTGTTCCAGGCGCCCGTGCTGTTCGACTGGCGGACCGTGGAGGCGAACGTCCGGCTGCCGCTGGAGATCCAGGGGGTGCCCGCGGCGGAACAGCGGCGCAAGATCGAGGCGATGCTGGAGCTCGTCGAGCTGACCGGATTCCAGAGGCACTACCCGCACCAGCTGTCGGGCGGCATGCAGCAGCGCGTCGCGATCGCACGGGCGCTGGCGTTCCAGCCCGCCATCCTGCTCATGGACGAGCCGTTCGGCGCGCTCGACGAGATGACCCGCGAGCGGCTCAACGCGGAGGTGCTCAAGGTCTGGGCGCAGACCGGCACGACCGTCATCTTCGTGACCCACTCCATCCCCGAGGCGGTGTTCCTGTCCACGCGGGTCGTGGTCATGAGCGCCCGGCCGGGGCGCATCAGCCAGGTCATCGACATCGACCTGCCGCAGCCGCGCGGCGAGCACACGCGGGAGACCGATCGCTACTACGAGCTGGTGACGCAGGTGCGCGAGGCGCTCCGCGGAGGCCACGAGACGGCGATCCCCACCGCGTCCATGGAGCGCGCGCGCGCCGAGGGCGGCATCGGGTGACCGCCGCGACCGGGCCCGACCTCGTCGCGGGCGGACGCCTGCCGCCCGCGGACGTGCTCGTGGCGCGCGCGCTGCGCTACCTGCCGGCGCTCGTCGTGTTCGTGGCGGTGCTGGTGTTCTGGGAGATCTACACGGGCGGAGAGGGGCGTCGCGTGATCCCGCCGCCATCGGCGATCTGGAACGCGGCGCTGAAGAACAGCGACGCGCTGCGCGACTCGGCCCTCAACACCTTCTGGGAGGCGATCGGCGGCCTCGTCATCGGCGCCACGGCGGGCATCGTCATCGGCTTCGCCTCGGCGCGCTGGGTGATCGCCCGGGACGTCCTGCTGCCGGTCGCCATCGGCGCGTCGACGATCCCGCTCATCGCCATCGCGCCGGTCATCAACAACTGGTTCGGGGTGCTCAACCCGCTGTCCAAGATGATGATGGCGGCGCTGCTGGTGTTCTTCCCGATCGTCATCAACGTCACCCGGGGTCTCGTCCAGGTGCAGCCGTCCGCACTGGAGCTGATGCGCTCGTACGCCGCGAGCGACCCGGAGATCCTGCGCAAGGTGCGCGTCCCGAACATGCTGCCGTTCCTGTTCACGGCGCTCAAGGTGAGCACCACGCTGGCGTTCATCGGGGCGCTCGTGGGGGAGTACTTCGGCGGTTCCTCGGAGGTGCTGGGCCGGATCGTGCTGACCTCCATGAGCTCTGGCTCGTTCGCCCTCGCGTGGGCGGGCATCATCCTGGGCGCCATCGGCGCGATCGTGGCGTACCTGGTCGTGTCCATCCTGGAGCGGCTCCTCATCCCCTGGTACGCGGCGCTCCGCGCCGGGGAGATGTGAGCCGCGCGCGTCCCGACGTGACCTCGGCTGAGGGGTCGTCGCCGGGCGCTCCATGCGGTATCGTGGGCGACATCCATGGAGGAAGGCACCTGGTGACACCGGGTGCGGATGTGATCGCCGGGCGTCCAGACCACGTCCGGATGGAGTGAGGAGTGGGAATGCAGCAGTCCCGCAGGGCCGGCGTCGCCATCGGCGTGACCGGTCTTCTCGTCGCGGCGGCCGTCGGCACGACGTCCGCCCAGGATCTGACGCCCGTCAGCGTGGTGCTCCAGTGGGTCCCGCAGGCGCAGTTCGCCGGCTACTACGCGGCCAAGGAGCAGGGGTTCTGGGAGGCCCAGGGCCTGGACGTCACGCTCGTCGACGGCGGCCCGGACGTCGCCCCGCAGGTCGTGGGCTCGGACCCGGCCGGCCCGGAGTTCGCCACCTCCTGGGTGCCGCGCGTGCTCGCGGTCCGCGATCCCTCGTCGGACCTCAAGTCGGACCTCGTGAACATCGGCCAGATCTTCCAGCGCTCGGGCACCCTGTCGGTGTCGTGGGCGCCGGGCGCCGGTCCTGACCCGGTCAGCGACGCGCTCATCGACGATCCGTCCGACTTCGCCGGCAAGAAGGTCGGCGTGTGGGACTTCGGCAACGAGTACGAGGTCACCGCAGCCGCATCGGAGGCCGGTCTCACCCAGGGCGAGGGTTACGAGAAGGTCATCCAGGCCTTCGACATGTCCGCGCTGCTGAACCGTGAGATCGACGTCGCCGAGGCGATGACCTACAACGAGTACGCCCAGGTGCTGGAGACGGTCAACCCCAAGACGGGCGAGCTGTACCAGCCCGAGGACCTCACCCTCATCGACTACAACCAGGTCGGGACCGCGATGCTCCAGGACGCCATCCACGCGCGCGCCGCATGGCTCGCCGAGGAGGGCAACGAGGAGATCGCGACCAAGTTCCTGGCGGGCGCGTTCCAGGGTTGGGCCTACTGCCGCGACAACCCCGAGGATTGCGTCCAGTACACGGTCAACGCAGGCTCCACGCTGGGCCTGGGGCACCAGCGCTGGATGATGAACGAGGTCAACGCGCTGATCTGGCCGTCGCCCGACGGCATCGGCTCGCTGCCGGCCGCGACCTGGGACAAGACCGTGGAGATCATGACCAACGCCGGGCTGCTCACCGCGCCGCCGGCGGAGGGTGCCTTCCGCACGGACCTGTCCGAGGCGGCCCGCGCGCTGGTGGGTGACAGCGCCGATCTCGTGGGCGCCGACTTCGTGAAGGGCACCGTGGAGGTCACCCCGGGCGGCGAGTAGTCGACCGGTCGCAGCGACCCGTTCCGAGGCCCCCGTCGCAGGACGGGGGCCTCGACGTTGTACGCCCGGCATGTGCCGGCCCCCGCCCCCCGGGGCCGCGCCTCGCCCCCCGGCCCGCGCCGCGCCCCCCGGCCGCGCCGCGCCCCCCGGCCCGCGCCGCGCCCCCCCGGCCCGCGCCGCGCCCCCCGGCCCGCGGATCGACCACGCGCGTCGCTGACGGGTCGGCCCGGTCTGACTCGTCAGCGAGCGATGTCCGCATTGGTAGGTGCGGCGGATCGGAGATCCGCGTGGGTTCCACCCCGATCCTGAGCGTGGGCAGGAGGCCGCAGCGACGAGGTCGGTGATCCTGCAGCGCCTACCAGTCGTGCCATCGCTGGCTGACGACTCGACGACACGGCCCACGACACGGCCCGGACGCCCGCCACGACACGGCCTGGATCCTCGCCCCGGACCCGGATGCGAGGTCAGCCCGGCACACCGCCTCCGTCGAGCGTGAGCAGCGTGGCGGTCCCGGCGGACGGGTCCCCGGGGATGAGCACCGTCCCGTCCGCGGCCCAGTTGAGCGGCATGCCGCCCTCGATGGATGCGGATGCGCCGACACCCTCTGCGATCAGCACCGTCTCCGCGCCGCCGTCCACCGGCCGCACCGCGACCTGGCCGTCCGGGTCCGTGCCGCGCGTCACCGTGAGCAGCCACCGCCCGTCCGGAGAGAACCCGGCCTGCCCGATGTACGTGTAGAGCGCCAGCATCGCGTCCTGCGGCTGCACCGGCGTCACCCGGGCCGTCGCCGGATCCAACAGCAGCCAGGCGTTCGCCGCGCCGCCATACGTCGCCCCGAGGCGGTGCAGGAACCCCAGAATGGCGCGTCCGTCCGGCGAGACCGCGGCGACCGCTGGCGCTCCGGCATTCACGTCGGCGACCCCGGCGAGCGTCGACGCTGCGGTGCCGTCCGCGTCGAGTGCCACGATCCCCTCGCCAGCGGCCAGCGCGTCGGTCTGGATGGACGTGTAGAAGCGCGATCCGTCGGGCGCCCACGCTCCGCCGAAGGCCGTCGCCCCGCGCGCGAACGGCGGCCCGGGCAGCGCCAGCAGGACCTCAGCGGCACCGCCCGTCACTGGCACGGTCACGATCTCCTCGCGCTGGAGCGTCCCGCCCGAGGCCACGAGCCGACCGTATGTCAGGGCGTTCCCATCGGGTGTGAAGGCAGGCGCCATGGGCAGCGTGACCGTGCCGTGCGGCAGCCCCAGCACGTGGTCCGCGACCCCCGAGAACCCGTCATCGTCCACGTTCACGAGGGCACCGGTCGCCGCATCCATGACCCACAGGTCGCCGTCGAGCCCGGTGAGCTGGCGATCTTCGGTGAACGCGAGCCGTGCCCCGTCGGGCGACCAGCGGATGCTGGCTGGATCGACCCCGGTGTCGAGAGCCGCCCCGTCCGAGCAGGCGATGACCGCCAGTGTCGCCACATCCAGGACGCAGATCTCACCGCGCAGCGAATCGACCGCAGGTCCCACGGCAGCCAGCCGGGCGCCATCCGGCGCCAGCGCCACGGGCACCGACCCGTCCGACAGCGTGATCTCGCGCCTGCCCACGAGGCCGGGCACGACCTCGGCGAGCGCGGTGACCCGTCCCGCCCCGGCCGCCGGCCCGGTCCCCCCCGCTCCGGCCGCCGGCCCGGCCTCCCCCGCTCTGGCCGCCGGCTCGGCCTCTCCCGCTCTGGCCGCCAGCGCGGCATCCGCCAGCCCGGCACCCGCCAGCGTGAGACCCAGCAGCGCCGCGATCCCAAGCGTGCGGGGCGCGACGCCCACACGTCGGGCCGCGCTCATCGCAAGGTGCCTCCGTCCATCGTCAGGAGGTAGCCCTGCTCGACATCGCCGGCGCCCGTCAGGAAGGCGGTGCCGTTCGCCGACCAGGTGAGTGGGATGCCCCGATCGATGGGGCCGGCCATCGTGATGCCCTCATCGACCAGGACCTCGTCGATCGATCCGTCGATCGACCGGACCCGGACCACGAATCGATCATCGGTCGGTCGGTGCTCCAGCACGAGCAGCCATCGGGAATCGGGCGAGAACGCTGCCCACGCCACGTACGAGCCAGGCGGCGAATCCGCCCCGGGCAGCAGCGGCACGACCGACTCGCCCTCGGCGTCCGCCACCGCGTAGACCGGTGTGCGGCCGGGGATTTCGCCCATGGCGACGGGATCCTGGTACAGCAGCCAGGCGCCGTCCGGAGAGATGTCCAGGATGGCCGGACCCTGGGTCCCCTGGTAGTCGCCAGTGGCCAGCCGTGGGGTGCCGCCGTCCGCGGGCATCCACCACACCCCGTTCCGAGGGTCATCGGGCTGCGTGGACTGGAACGAGAAGTAGAGGCGCTGGCCGTCAGGAGCCCACGCGATGCCGAGGTAGACGATGCCCGGCTGGTCCCCGATCCGCCGCAGGTTCGTGACGTCGCCCCCATCGGACGGCACGGTGGCCATCCAGTTGACGCGCGAATCTCCATCGATGATCGACCGCGAGAACGCGATCGTGGACCCGTCCGGCGAGAACGCCGGATTGGCGGGGACCGAGACCGGCCTCCCCGCGGGGTCTGGCTTGAGGATCGGGACGGTTCCCTCGAACCCGTCGTCGTCCAAGGTGCGGAACTCGCCGGTCGCCGCATCCATCACCCACAGATCGCCGTCCACGAGCGTCCGGAACGTGTTCCCCGTGAACGCGAGCCTCGTCGAATCGGGTGACCAGGTGACGTCATCCAGGCGGACGGGGACGTCCAGGCCGGACTGGTCGGCACAGGCGACGTCGGCCAGCGTGTTGAGGTCCACGGTGCACAGTTGCCTGACCCGTTCGTTCACGGACGGCCGTGTGGCGGCCAGCAGGCGCCCGTCTGGGGACATCGAGATGAGCCGCGCACCGGGGACCGTGACGGGGCGCAGGTCGGTGAGCACCGGCACGTCGCCCGGCGATGGAGCCGGGGATGCGGCCAGCGATGTGCCACCCGGTACGGCGAGGCACACGGCGATGGCCAGCCCGGCGGAGCGGGGCGACGGTCGGCACAGCACGGACGACACCTCCTGATGATGGGGCCGCCACCGATGGTAGCGCGCAGGGAACTCGGATGGACGCGCCGCCGTCCTGTCGCCCATGCCGACCATGACCCGGGCCTCGGCCCGTACCCCCCTGCTCCTGTCCGCCGCCGGCCTGCTCCTGGCACCCGGCGCCGTCCACGCCCAGAGTCCCGCGCCCGCCAGCCCGGCCGTCGACTGCGTGCCCGGACAGGTCGGCACCATCGACCACCCCACCGGCTGCACCGACATCGTGCTGCGGATGGACTCCGTGGGCGGATTCGTGCCCCTGGAGTGGAACCTCGTCGCGACGCCCGCCTTCACGCTCTACGGCGACAACGTCGCGGTCTTCCGCCCGCAGCCGCCCGACGGGATGTACCCGGGTCCGGGCGAGCCCATGACCCCGCTCCTGGAGGCCATCCTGGACCCCGAGCAGGTCGACGCGCTGCTGGGCTACGCGCTCGGTCCGGGGGGACTGGCCGCCGCCGCCGCCGAGTACCTCAACCCCATGGTCGCGGATGCGCCCACCACGGTGTTCACCATCGACGCGGGTGGCATCCAGAAGACCGTGTCGGCCGTCGCGCTGGGCATGGACGACCAGACCAACCCCGACGCCGCGGTGCTGGCCCAGCTCGCCGGGCTCCAGGACCTGCTCGACAGCTTCGAGGAGCAGGCCAGCCAGGTCCAGTCCGTCGCGCCGTACGAGCCGACCGCCTACCGGGGCGCGCTCACCGAGGTCTGGGAGGGCGCCCCCGATGTGGCGATCGCGTGGCCCTGGGATGACCTGACGCTCCAGGACTTCGTCGCCCCGTCTGACAACGCGGCGCGCTACGCGGGCCTGACGCCCGAGCAGGTCTCGGCGGTCACGCCGGTGCCCAGCGGCGGCATCACCAACATCCGGATCAGCGCGCCCGATGGCAGCGACTGGTACCTCAACATCCGACCGCTGCTGCCGGGCGAGACCGTTCTCCCCGAGGGCGTCAGCGGCTGACCACCGGCTCCGCATCTCCCCCGCGACGGCCCGGCTCGTCGCATCCCTCCGGCGACCGGGTCGTCGTCCACCACCGCCGGCGTGCTGGGGCACGCCGGCGGCTCGGTGTGTGGTTCAATCGGCCGATGCTGCACCGACCGACCGCGCGCTCCCCGCGCCTGACGCTCGCCGGCCTCATCGCGAGCGCCGTCATCGCCCTCGGCCCGGTGACCGCGAGCGCGGCGACGGCCACCGTGAAGATGGGCTTCAACGATTTCACACCGGCCACCAAGACCGTCGCGCGCGGTGACCGGGTGCGCTGGTCCAACAAGGGTGGGTTCCTGGAGCACAACGTCCAGGCGACCGCGCCCCGCTGGTACTTCTACTCCACGAAGCAGAACGCGGGCGACATCCTGCCGGGCGACACCTACCAGTTCACCTTCCGTTCCGCGGGCCACTTCAGCTACGTCTGCTCGATCCACAGCGGCATGGACGGCTCCATCACGGTGCCCATCTCGGTGGCCAAGCTCACCGGGCCGGTTCGCTTCCGGGTGACCGTGGCGAGCGCCCCCGCCACGGGTCCGTGGCGCAACGAGGTCCAGGTGAGGCGGCCGGGCTCGAGCACGTGGAAGCGCATCGCGCTGACGACGGCCACCAGCGTCACGTTCACGCCCAGCAAGCGCGGCACGCACCTGTTCCGCTCGCGCGTCACCAACACGAGCACCGGTGCCGACTCGGGCTGGTCACCCACGGTGTCGCGCACCTGGTGATCCCGCGTCCCGGGTTCGCGGGACCACCGGTCACCGGGTCGGGTGACCATGGAGCGGCCGTCGACCGTCGCCGGGAGCCGGTAGGGTGGGCTGCGTGAATCGTCGGTCGTCGCCGGTCGTGCTGCTCGCCCTCGTGCTGTCGGTCCTGCCTGGCGCTCCCGCCGTCTCGAGGAGCCCCGCCCGGGTCCAGGTCCGGGCGATCTCCTACGTCCCCGCGCAGGTCTCGCTGCCGGCTCCCGGCGCCCGGGTCCGCTGGACCAATGTCACCGATCCCGACCGGCGGCACGATGTGATCGGCTCGCTGCCCGACTCGTTCGCCAGCGACCTCCTGGGCTCTGGGGAGTCGTTCACGGTCCGGTTCGACCGGGCGGGCACCTTCGGGTACATCTGCTCCATCCACGACACGATGCTGGGTCGCGTGGAGGTGGCGCCGGTGGTCGTGCTCGAGCGCGACGCGGCCGGGTGGCGGCTGGTGGTGACGCTGGGCGCGGGCCCCCTGGCGTCGGACGCGCCGCACCGATCCTCCGTCTTCGTCCAGGGCCCCGGCGATGCGGCCCCGCGGTGGGTGCGCACCACCCGTGCCGCCTCGGTGCGGCTCCGCCCGGACCGACCCGGCGACTGGACCGTGCTGGTGCGGCTGCGCCACCGCGCGTCGGGTGCCGTGTCCGGGGACAGCCCGCGCGTCACGGTCAGCGTGCCGGGGTGATGCTCGGTCCCGGCGTCTCGGGATGATGCTCGGCCGCCCGGGTTCCGGTACCGTTGGCGGCATGGATGCCGCTGGTCCGCCGATCGCCGCCCTCGCCGCGCGCGACGGGCTTGCCCGCGTCTATCTCCAGGTGTTCCGGTACGTCGCCGAGCGGGCCGCCGAGGGCGACCGCGTGGCGGCCGGCATCGAGCGTGAGCTGCGCACCCCCGCGCTGCCCGCACCCACGCACGCCCAGGTCCGACGCTGGCTGGCATCGGTCGCCGCCGAGCCCCGGCGGATCGTCAACCGGCGCGCGGACCCCTTCATCGCACGGGACCTCATCAACCTGATGAACGCCGCGGAGGCGCGGGCGGGCGCGCTGGGCCCGCAGACCTGGGTCCAGGTCGTGTTCCGCCTCAGGGGGACGCCGGTGTCAGGGAGCGGCGCCCCGGGAGCCCCGGGAGGAACGGGAGCCCCGCCCCGGTGACCCTGCCGCCGGTCCGCGACCCGCGGTTCGTGACCATCCGCCGGGGCGGCACGCTCACCGATGCCGACCACGGGCTTCTGGCACGGTGGGCCGCGGACTGCGCGGAGCACGTCCTGCCGCTGTTCCCCGCGGTGCGGCCGGACGATCCGCGGCCCGCCGAGGCGATCGCGCTGGCGCGCGCCTGGACCCGTGGCGAGGTGACGATGACCGCCTCACGGTCCGCGGCCGGCCATGCGAGCGCGGCCGCGCGGGATCTGCGCGGGGCCGCCCGCCATGCCGCGTTCGCCGCCGCCCAGGCAGCCGCGGTGGCACACGTGGCGGCACACGAGCTGGGAGCCGCGGCCTACGCCATCAAGGCCGTCCGTGCCTCGGTGCCGGATGCCCAGGCGGCCGCGGTCGGGTGCCGGGAGCGCGACTGGCAGCGGGTGCAGCTGCCGGACGCGATCCGGGCGCTCGTGCTGGACGACCAGCGCCTGCGCGACGGGCTGTGCTGGGGGGTCTTCGGGTCAGTGGACTCGTTGGTGACGCGCGCATCAACCGCGGAAGACGCCAACGCCTCGACTGGGACGACCAGCCATCAGGTCGTCAGCCGAGGCCGGTGCCGAACTGGCGGTCGCCGGCATCCCCCAGGCCGGGCATGATGTAGCCCTTCTCGTTGAGCGCGCGGTCCAGCGCCGCGACGTGGATGCTCACGTCCGGGTGCGCCTTTACCACGGCCCGCACGCCCTCCGGCGCCGCGATGAGGTTGATGAGCTTGATGCGCGTGGCGCCCCAGTGCTTGAGCACCTCGATGGCGGCCGTCGCGGAGCCGCCGGTCGCAAGCATGGGGTCCAGGATGAGGCACATGTCCACGGTCGCCTGGTCCGGCAGCTTGTTGTAGTACTCCACCGGTCGCAGGGTCCGCTCGTCGCGGAACAGGCCCAGATGCCACACCTGCGCCGTGGGCATCAGCTCCAGCATCGCATCCACCATGCCCAGGCCGGCCCGCAGGATGGGCACGAGGCCGATGCGGTCGGCCAGCTCGTGGCCCTGCATCTCCTCCATCGGCGTGCGGATGGTGAGCGGCGCCATCCGCGCGTCCGCGAGCGCCTCGTAGCCCACGAGCCAGCTGATCTCCCGGACCAGCTCCCGGAACTTCTTGGGCTCGGTGCCCCGGTCCCGGAGCAGGGCGAGCTTGTGCAGCACCGCGGGATGCCGCGAGACGTGCAGGGTCGGGTACTCGGACGCGGTGTCGGACATCAGTGGGTCTCCGAAGGGTCGGCGCGGGCACGGGCCGGTCGGGGAGCGATTCTAGCCGCGACGCCTGCGCCGGGCCACACGGCTCGGTCTCCACGGTCCCGGTCGGCACGGAGCCGGGCGACTCCGGGCCCCGTCGGCACGGTCCGGTCCGGCCCCGACATCCAGACGGGAGCGCGGTACCATCGCGGTCGTGCCCGACCCTCGCCCCTCCTCGCCCTCGCGGTCCGCGGTCAAGAGCGCGCCTCGCCGCGCGCCGCGCTACCCGCGCAACACCGCCCCGCCGGTCCTGGTGGAGGTCCGCCGGGCGGGCATCGTGGAGTCGCGCCACCGCGGCCATGTGGTCCAGGTGGCCGTCACCGGCGACATCGAGGCGGTGGCCGGCGACCCGGAGACCGAGGTCACCCTGCGTTCCACGGTCAAGCCGTTCGCGCTCGTGACCCTGCTGGAGTCCGGCGCCGCGGACGAGCTGAGGCTGTCCCGGGAGGAGATCGCGGTGATGGCCGCGTCCCACGCGGGCGAGGACAAGCACGTGCGCACGCTCCAGGGCCTGTTCCGACGCGCGGGCGTGAGCCAGACGCTCCTGGCCTGCGGTCCCGGGTTCCCGCAGGATCCCGTGACCGCCGCCCGGCTGGCGCGAGACGGCGAGCCGTCCAGCGCGATGCGCCACCAGTGTTCCGGGTTCCACGCCGCCAGCCTGCTCCTGTCGCGCCATGCCGACTGGTCCATGACCGACTACGCGTCGTTCGACCACCCGTCGCAGCAGGCCGTCCGGGCCACCGTCGCGCGCCTGTTCGGCACGAGCGTGAAGGCGTTGCGGATGGGCGTGGACGACTGCAACCTGGCCACCTACGTGTTTCCGCTGTCGGACGTCGCGCGGGCCTTCGCGCTGCTCGCCGATCCGGTGGCGGCCACGGCCGACGACCCCGACCGGGCTCGGTCGGCATCCGCGCTGACCCGCATCCGCGACGCGATGATGGCCGCGCCGGACCTGGTCGCCGGCACGAACGTGGGCTTGGACACGGTGCTCATGAAGCGACGGCCCGGTCAGATCGTGGCGAAGGGCGGTGCGGAGGGGCTGCGCGGCATCGGACTGCTCGCGGGCGCCAGGGGTTCGGGTCGGCCCGCCGCCGGCATCGCGGTGCGCATCGAGGATGGGGATGGGTTCGCCCGAGCCAACCGGGCGGTCGTGGTGGAGGCACTGGCACAGCTGGACGCGCTCTCCGCGCGGGACCTGCAAGCCCTGGCCGACCAGCACCAGCCGCTGACGCGGGCCTCGGATGGCTCGGTCGCCGCGTCGGTCGTCCCTGCATTCCAGCTGGCGCCGGTCTCCGAGCTCGCCTGACGCGCGTGGCGGACCGGCGCGGGAGTCGGATCCCGGACCCCTATCGCGAGCTGGGGGTGCTGCGAGGTGCCACGGACGCGCACATCAAGTCGGCCCATCGACGCCTGGCCAAGCGCTTCCACCCCGATGCCCCGGAAGGGGACACGCACCGATTCCTGGCCATCCAGGAGGCCTACCTGCTGCTGTCCGACCCCCTGCGCAGGCGGGAATGGGACGCCGAGCACGCGCCCGGACCGGTGCGCGCGACGGAGACGACCCGGACGGGCGCACGAGCTGGCGATGGGCCGCCGCGCGCGAGGACCGCGGAGCGGGGTGCGGCGGGAGGTCGCGCACCGGCCGGGTCGCACGGTCCCGGCGGCAGGCGGCGCTCGACCGACAGGGGTGCCGGCGAGGCGGAGCGCGCCCATGGGGCATGGAGCGCGTCGGACCGTGATCCGGCGAGCCGGTCCACCACCTGGAGCGCGGCGGGCGTGCCCTGGTGGGAGGAGTTCCGACCGCGCGACCGGGGTTCCGGAGGAGTGCCGGATGGTGCGGCCTCGGGCGCGGGGGGTGCGGCCGCGGGCACGGGGGGAGCGGCCGCGGGCGCGGCCGGTGGTGCTGCTGCTCGGCCCGCCGGGGGAGCGCGCCAGGGTGCGTCGAACGGCCGCGCATCATCGTCCGGCGATGCGGGTGCCGATGGAGGTCGACCGCGAGCCCGGTCGACCGCCCAGGCGGCCGCCGGACACGTGGGTGCCGCCGAGACGGGTGCGGAGATGCCGGGCAACGCCGACGCGCCGGGCGGCGCCGATGCATCCGGCCTCCCGCCCGAGATGGACGTGTATGCCCGGTCGTCCGGGGCGGCCTGGTCGATGGCGGCGCGGCGCTACTTTCGGAAGGGTGAGGCGGAGCTGGCCAGGGGAGGATCGTGGACCTACCGGGGCACCCAGGTGGTCACCGGTGCCGAGGCTCGGAAGGCGGCCGCGGAACAGGCCGCGGAGCGTGCCGCGCGGCAGGCCCTGGAGCACCGGCGCGAAGTCGAGCGCAGGCAGGCCGCGGAGCGCAGGCAGGCGGCCGACCAGCGGGCCGATCCACGCACGCCCGACCCGCCGGTCCGCGAACGGACCGCGTCCGGACACGACCGATCACCAGCCGGCTCGGGCGTGCCAGATGGCGGCACCCACCCCGGGGCGCGCCACGACGCGGCTCCCCGATCCCAGGGCGCCGCCCGTGCCGACCCTGGGTCCCGTCCCGGCGCGGTGCCATCCGCACCGCCACCGGGCATTGGCCGGCCGGACCAGGATCGCGCGGCGGCGCTCCCCGCGTCGGTGACCACGCCGGAACTGGAGCCTTCGCTTCTGGGGCGTGTCCGTCGCGCCCTCGGACTGCGCTGACGGTCGGACCGGGCCTCAGCAGACCGTCCGCTGCCGTCCGCCGCGGCGCATGAGGTCGAGCGCCGCCGTCCGCTGCCGTCCGCCGCGGCGCATGAGGCCGAGCGACCGTTCCTGACCGGCTACCATGCCGCGTGATGGCCACCCCGCATGACCCTGCGCTCACGGAGCCCGCATCGGTGGGCGCCGTGCATCGGCTGCTGGGCACGTCCCGCTTCCTGATCATCCTCGCGGTCCTGGGCACGTTCCTGTCGGCGGCGACGCTCATGGTGTTCGGCGTGCTGCGGGCCGTCGACATCGTGTTCGAGCTGATCGGCCAGCACTCCGTCTCCGAGAGCGCCGGCAAAGGGCTCATCGTCGATGCCGTCTCGGTCATCGACATCTTCCTGCTGGGCACGGTGCTGTACATCATCTCGGCCGGCCTGTACCAGCTGTTCGTGGACGACCGGCTTGCGCTTCCCCGCTGGCTGCACATCGGCACGCTCGACGATCTGAAGGCGAAGCTCACGGGCGTCATCGTGGTGGGGATGCTGGTGACGTACCTAGGGTCCATCACGGAGTGGGAGACCGGTGACACCGGCATCCTTGCGCTCGGTGCGGGCATCGCCGCGGTCATCCTCGCCATGGGTCTCTACTACCGGCTCACCGGTACCGGCGCAGCGTCGCCTGGCTATCAGGACCGTGGGGAGCGGTCGGTCGGCCCCGACCGGGGAGCCGGCGAACCGTGACCCGCTCCCGACGGTTCCGGCCGTCGGGGTCGCCGCCCGGCTCGGCCGTCGCCGGGGTCCGCCGGAACCGCCGCCCGCCCCGCGCCCGCCGGCCCAGACCGGCCGTCGCCGGGGCCCGCCGGATCGACCAGCGCGATCGCTGACGAGCCGGTCGCGCGCCAGTCGTCAGCCATCGACGGGCGTGTTCTTGGGTGTGTCCCGCGGCACGACTCACGCTCCGTCGGGGACCAGGCGCGTGTGCGTCGAGCGTGGCGACGCGGCCCCGCGGGCCCAGTGGCGCGACGATTCGCGGGACGATCGCGCCCACCAGCGCGGGCATCGATCGCTGACGAGTCACGACCCCCGGCACCCCGCCGCCCGCCGCCCGCACGGGTCCCGCCCCGCGCCCGGCGCCCCACCGCCCCCCGGCCGCCCGTGGCTCTGGCTCCCTGCCCGCGCCCGCCGCCCGCCGCCCGCACGGGTCCCGCCCCGCGCCCTGTCACACTGGCACGCATGACCGTCCGCTGCCGCATCGCGCCCAGCCCCACGGGCCCGCTCCACGTCGGGACCGCCCGGACCGCGCTGTTCAACTTCCTGTTCGCCCGCCACCACGGCGGCACGTTCATCCTCCGCCTGGAGGACACCGACGTCGCGCGCTCCACGCTGGCCCACGAGCGGGACATCCTCGACGGCCTGCATTGGCTGGGCCTGGACTGGGACGAGGGCCCGGCGGTCGCCGACATCCCCGAGCGCGGACCCTACGGCCCCTACCGCCAGATGCAGCGCCTCGCGTCCTACCAGGACGCCGCGGAGCGGCTGCTCCGGGCAGACCGGGCATACGAGTGCTTCTGCACGCCCGAGGACCTGGCGAACGACCGGGCCGCCCAGGAGGCCGCGAGCCAGCCCTCCCATTACGTGGGTCGGTGCGCGCACCTCTCCGCCGAGCAGCGTGCCGCCCGGCGAGCCGCAGGCCTCAAGCCGGTCGTCCGGTTCCGGGTGGGGGAGGGGCTGGTCGAGTTCGACGACCTGGTGCGCGGCCACGTGGCGATCGACACCCAGGCGCTGGGCGGGGACCTGGTGATCATGCGCTCCGACGGCACGCCGATCTACCACTTCACGGTGTGCGTGGATGACACCACGATGGCCATCAGCCACGTCATCCGGGGCGAGGACCACCTGTCCAACACGCCCAAGCACGTGCTGCTGTTCCGGGCGCTGGGTGCGGACGTCCCCACGTTCGCGCACCTGCCGCTCATCCTCAACCCGGACCGCACGAAGATGTCCAAGCGCAAGTCGCAGACGGCCGTGGACGCCTACCGCGCGGAGGGCTTCATCCCCGAGGGGTTCCTGAACTACCTGGCGCTGCTGGGCTGGTCTCCCGGCACCGACCAGGACCTGTTCACGCTCGACGAGCTCATCGAGCGCTTCGACCTGGACCGGGTGCAGAGCTCCGGCGCGGTGTTCGACCGCGAGCGCCTGGAGTGGCTGAACGGCCAGTGGATCCGCCGCCTGCCGGATGACGACCTGGCCGAGCGCCTGCTGCCCCACCTGGCCGGGGCGGTCGGGGGGCGCCTGGACGCCGGGGTGCCGGGCCGCCTGCCCACCGCGGACGATGTGGTCTCGCTCCTGCCGATGGTCCGGGAGCGGCTGCCGCTGCTGTCCGCCGTGGGCCCGCTGGTGGACTTCGTGTTCCTGGACGACGTGGCGGTGGATGCCGCGCTGCTCGTGCCGAAGCGCTGGGATGCGGCCACGACGCGCGATGCGCTGGCCGCGGCCCGGACGGTCATCGCGGACATCGGGGTCGTGACGTTCGAGGCGGACGAGCTGGAGCCTGCGCTGCGCGCGCTCGCCGATTCACGGGGCTGGAAGGCCGGTGACCTGTTCACGGCCATCCGGGTCGCGGTCACCGGTCGCACCGCCACGCCGCCGCTGTTCGACACGCTCGTGGCGATCGGGTGGACGCGCGTGGTGGCTCGGCTCGACGCCGCGATCGGCGCGATCGACGGATCCGCCGCGAGCACCGGATCCGCCACTCCCCTCGGATCCGCCGCTCCCCTCGGATCCGCCGCGCCCCTCGGACCCGCCCTGTCCGGCGGCGAGGAGGGCCTGGGCGCGGATGCGGGAGGCCGCGTGCCGTGACCGGCCATCGGTCACCGGGACCCGTGGACGACGAGCCGTCGCCCGGGAGGGTGTGACCGTGGGCCATGCCGCTCGGTCCGTCCTCCTGGTCGATGACGAGCGGCTGATCCGCGAGACGGTCGCCGAGGCCCTGGAGGCGGACGGCATCCGGGTCATCACCGCCGCGGACGGTCGCGAGGCCCTGATGCGCTTCCGCTCTGAGCGACCGGATCTGGTGCTGCTCGATCTGATGCTGCCGCAGCTGTCCGGGATGGAGGTCTGTCGCATCCTGCGCCGCGAGTCGGCGGTGCCCATCATCATGCTCACCGCACGGGATTCGGAGGCGGACAAGGTCGTCGGGCTGGAGCTGGGCGCGGACGACTACGTCACCAAGCCGTTCTCGCTGCGGGAGCTGCTGGCGCGCGTGCGCGCCCACCTGCGGCGGCTGGAGGCGGCCACCGCGCCGGTCCATGCCTCGCGGTCTGCGCAGCATCGGTCCGACCGGTCCGACCGGTCCGACCGGTCCGACCGGGCCGGCGAGGTGCGTCTCGGATCCGTGCTGGTGGATCTCGCCGACCACCGGCTGCTGCGCGAGGGGGAGGTGCTGCCGATGAAGCCGAAGGCCTTCGAACTGCTCGCGTACCTGCTGCGGCACGCCGGCCAGGTGCTCTCCCGGGACCAGCTTCTGGAACGCGTCTGGGGCTACGACGAGGCTGGCGAGACCCGGACCGTGGATGTCCATGTGCACTGGCTGCGGAGTGCCCTCGAGGTCGATCCGTCACGGCCGACGATCCTCCAGACCGTGCGCGGCGTCGGCTACGTGCTGCGAGTGCCGACCGCCTGACGCGCCCGATCGCCGCGCCGCCGGCACGCGGCCTCCGGCCGGGCTCGCGCCGCCGTCTGGCTCCCGACCCTACCCGTTGCGCAGCGAGCGGGTGTCCACGACCTCGAAGTCGGCGCCGGTGATCCGATGCAGCGCATGCAGGTCGTCATCGTCCCAGCCGGGGTCGGGCGCTCCGGTCACGTACCAGGGACTGCCGTTGTCGGCCAGGATCATGCCGTAGCGCTTGAGCGCCCGCAGGACGATCCGGGACTGTGGCGGGAAGCCGCTGATGTCCACGGAGCGCTTGAGCCGCACGCGCAGGCCCATGGGCGGGAAGCGCCGGGCGGTGAGATCGGACGCATGATGCCGGGCCGGATAGATGAACGCCTTGCGGGTCTCGGGCGCCGTGAACCGAAGCGCATGGCGGATGACGCCCGCGGCGACCTCGTCGTAGCGCGCCAGCCCGGGCAGGATCGGCAGTCCGGCGGCATCGGCGCTCGTCCAGCCACGGGGCCGCAGCGCGTTCGAGGAGAGATCCCAGATCGCCCCCGACCCGGCCCGCCACTGGGCACCCGACCGATGCGCCGCATACAGCTCATAGAGCCGGCAGGTGTCTCGCTCCAGCATCAGGATGTGCCGGTCGGAGGCGTCCTCGATGAGCGGGTCGGCCGGGATGGGATAGGGGCCGGCATCCGACTCGTCCGGCCAGGTGAACTGGACCGACGAGCGAGGCGTGGAGGCATCGACCACCTGGTAGGGGATGCCGTACCCGTCGGCATCCGCATCGCTGAAGTCCGGGTGCAGCGGCGCGGACAGCCCGATGGTCCGCTTCAGCCGCTCCGAATCGGCGCGCACGGGCAGCCGGTCCACGCGCCGGTTCCAGACGTTCGAGGAGGGGAACACGACGCACGCCGGGGCGTCGGGAACGGTCACGGCGGCGGCCGCCGCAGGCGCGGGCAGGGCGGTGATGAGCGCGGCGAGGGCCACGGCCGGCAGGGCGGGTCGGTGGATGCGGGTGGACATGGCGCGATCGTGGCGGTGTTCGGCTGCCAGGGCGACGGTCCGGATGGACCCCCGGCGGCCGACCATGGTCCGGGGGTTCATGACGGAGAGCCGCCGGCGTCGCGCAGCGTGGGCGGCGGTGCGAGGACGCGGTCGAGGGCCGCATCGAGGATGCGGTCGAGCGTGGGCGCAGGATTGCCGACGGGGTCGTGTCCGGTGAGGCAGAGGCGCACCGGCGCGGTCGTCGCGTCGATCGAGATCGGCGCGTGCCGCCACACCCGGAAACCCGACCGGTCCGTGCAATCGGTGATGGCCGCCGGACCCGCCTTCCAGGTGTACGCCACCAGCTCCGGCGGGACCACCGTGGGCTCGACCTGCCAGCCGCGCGCCGTCCGCGTCGTCGTCACGGCGGCCGCGGGGATCGGTGGCGTCCGGTCCACCCAGGCGGTGACCACGGTCGCGAACCGAGGCTCCTGCCAGCGGCCGTCGGGCACCTTCCCGGGACCGGCGAGGATGCACAGCTGGTAGTGGCCCTCCGCGCTCGGCAGCGGCTCGTCGTAGACCGGCGCGTCAGCGAGCGCGACCGGCTCGCCGTAGCCCGCCGGGTCGCGGCAGTCCACATCGCCCAGCGGCCCGGTCTTGGTGCGGTACCAGTCGAGCGCCCGGTCATTGCCCACGAGCCGGGCACCCCAGGTCGCCGGGGATGGTCGCCCATCCGCGCGCCGGAGGCCCGGGTTCGTCGCCTCGACCGCCCCCTCGACATCCAGCCCGATGCCGGGATCCAGGGGGCATCGGACACCCGGCCCCACGAAGCGCCCCGTGTCGTCCCAGCATCCCGAGAGGCCGGCGACCGATGGCCCGTAGACGGTGTCCGGTCGCGAGACCGCTGCCCGCCCGTGGACCTCGCAGGGCCGGTCGAACATGCAGTCGGAGCGACCCTCGCTGCCGGCGGTGCCGGTGTTCACCAGGCCCACCAGGGCGCCTGTCGCGACATCGAGGATCGGCGACCCCGAGCTGCCGTGGCGGACGTCGGCGCATCGATTGGCGGGGAACCCCGTCCAGGACCAGGCGGCCTCCACCAGGTCGACGGGTTCCAGGAGCGTGCAGGTCGCCAGGCGGAGCTGGCGCTCCGACCCGTCGATGGGAGCGGGCGCCCCCACGATGGCGATGCGGGAGCCCGCCGCCGCATCCCGCTCGGCGATGGGATACGCCGGCACCCCCGCCGCGGCGAGGTCGGCGAGCGAACGGTCGAGCTCCAGCACGGCCAGGTCCGTGCCCTTCATGGAGGCCCAGCGGATCGCGGCCACGTCCGCGGTCTCGTGCAGCGGTCCATCGGGCCAGCCCCACGTCACGCTGCCCCGACCCGGCGCGTCGCGCAGGACCTCCGTGGGCGGAAGCAGATCGACGCAGTGGCCGTTGGTGAGCACATAGCCGGGCACGCCCGGGCCAGGCGACGCCGCCGGTCGGAGGAGCACCCCCGAGCAGCCGCCACCCAGCTGCACCCTCGCCGCGCCCGCGAAGGGGAGCGCGGCGTCCGCCGGCAGGTCGGCCAACGCCATCGAGGGCCCGCCGGGCGTGAGGCGGCGGGGGACCTCCAGACCGGGTTCGGCCCCTTCCGCGACGGCCGACGGCGCGACGGCCAGCCCCGGGTCGGCCCCGGTCGCGACGATCGGCGACACGAGCGCCACCAACCCGGCGACCATCACGACGCTCAGCCCGAGCGCGCGCGTCCAGGCTGCGCGCGGTGACGTCCGGCACGCCCGACGTGAGCCGCCGTCGACCTCAGGTGCCCTTGTGGAGCATCCGCTCCAGGACCTCTCCGGCATCCTCCGCAGCGTCGATCGCCTCCTCGAGCGCATGGTAGATGTCGCGCCACTTGATGACATCGAGCGTGTCCTGATCGCCCTGGAACAGCGCCGCGATGGCCGACCGCGAGAGACCGTCGGCCTCGTTCTCCAGCTGGTGGACGCGCTTGAGATGCGGCTCCAGGCCCTTCAGGCTCTCGATCCTCCTGAGCGCCTCCGCCAGCTCCACGGCCTGGGCCAGCAGGATCCGGGCGAGGTCCTGGGCGGCCGGCGTGGGCTGCTGCACGCCGTACAGCACGAGGGTCTCGGCGGTCTCCTGGATGCCGTCGCACACGTCGTCCAATCGACCCGACAGCTCGTGGATGTCCTCGCGGTCGAAGGGCGTGACGAAGGCGCGCTCCAGGCGGTCCTCGATCTGGTCGCCGATGACGTCACCCTGGTGCTCCAGCGCCCGGATGCGCTCCACGCGCTCGTCCAGGGTGTCGTAGGCCGCGATCATCTGCTCCAGCTCGCGCGCGGCGGCGAGGAGGTTCTCGCCGTCCGCGGCGAACAGGTCGTAGAACTTCTGGTCCTTGGGGATCAGGCGGATCTTGGCCACGCGGGTCCTCCTGGCGTGAGCGTGCGGCGGGCGGGATGGTCCATGGACGGCGGCTCAGACCACGAGGCCGAGCGTGTGGATGACGATCCAGGCGAGTGCGCCGCCGATGGCCGCGAGCGGGATGGTGACGATCCAGGCGACGACGATGGTCCGCGCCACGCCCCAGCGCACCCCGTGCAGGCCCTTGCTCGTGCCCACGCCCATGATGGCGCTGGAGATGACGTGCGTGGTGGACACGGGCATGCCCAGGTGCGCCGTGCCCACGAGCACCGTGGCGGCGGTGGTCTCCGCGGCGAACCCGTGCACCGGCTCCAGCTCCACGACCCGGTGACCCATCGTCTTCATGATGCGCCAGCCACCCACCGCGGTCCCCAGCGAGATGGCCGACGCCGCCGCGATGATGACCCAGGTGGGCACGTCGGTGGTCTCGATGACGCCGCCCGCGAACAGCGCGAGGGTGATGATGCCCATCGTCTTCTGGGCGTCGTTCGATCCGTGGGCGAACGCCATGTAGCCCGCGGACAGGATCTGGAGGCGCCGGAACGCGGTCTGGAGCGGCTTGCGCCGGAACCTGAAGAACAGCCAGGTCAGCAGCACCATCAGCGCGAGGCCGATGAGGAAGCCCAGCAGCGGCGAGGTGACCATGGGCACCAGGACCTTGCTCCAGATCCCCTGGATGTTGAGGGCGCCGGTGCCGGCGGCCACGATCGTCGCCCCCAGCAGCCCGCCGATGAGCGCGTGACTCGAGGAGCTGGGGATGCCGAACCACCACGTCAGCAGGTTCCAGGCGATGGCGCCCACGAGCGCGGCCGCCACGATCGCCTGGGTCACGACCTGGTCATCCACGAGCCCGCTGGCGATGGACTTGGCGACCGCGGTGCCCGCGAATGCGCCGATGAAGTTGAACGCGGCGGCCATCATCACCGCGACCCGGGGCGACAGGGCCCGCGTGGCAACCGAGGTGGCGATCGCGTTGGCGGTGTCGTGGAAGCCGTTGATGTAGTCGAACACCAGCGCCAGCGCGATCACGATGACCAGGCCCAGCGTGAAGCCTTCCGGCACGGACGTCCTCCAGGGAAGCGATCGAGCGCACCGTCCGCGGGTCGCACGGCGACGCCGCGGGTGTGCGGGACGCATCGTAGAGGGGTGCCGTTAACGGAATGTAAACGGGCGGGCGACGTGTCCGCCCGGTCGCTCGGATGGCCCTATCCTGCGGGCCATGACCGATGTCGCCGACGACCTCGCGAGGGTCGCCGACCAGCTCCGGCTGGGCCTGCTGCGCGTGGACTCGACGCTCCTGGTCGTCGATGGGAATCACGCGGCGGAGACGCTCCTGGCGCGACCCGAGGGACGACTCGTCGGCTACTCCGTGATGGAGGCGTTCGTCGACCACCGCGTCGAGGAGACGATCGCACGCTGCCTGGACGGGGGCAGCGGCCAGATGGAGATCGACGGGCCCGGCGAGCGGCGCATCATCGTGCGCGCCCGCCGCGCCACGAGCGGGGGCGTGCTGGTGGTCCTGGAGGACGTGACCGAGCTGCGCCGGCTCCAGCGCATCCGGGCGGAGTTCATCGACAACCTCGCCCACGAGCTGCGCACGCCGCTGACCACGATCCGGTTGCTGTCGGAGCGGGTCCTCGACGAGCTTGACGGGCTCGACCTGCCGCCCCGGCTGCGCGAGCGCGTGGCCACCATCGACGTGGAGGTCGGTCACCTGGCACAGATGGTCAACGAGCTGCTCGACCTGTCGCGGATCGAGCAGGCGGCGACCCCGCTCGACCGGGAGGTGGTGGAGGTGCTGCCGCTCGTCAGCGCGTCGCTCGCCCGGATGCGGGCGTTCGCGGACCGCCAGGGCGTGACGCTCCGGATCGATGCCTCGCCGGATGCCGCGCATGCGACCGTCGAGGGCGACCCCGACCGCCTGGCGCAGGTGCTCCTGAACCTGCTCCACAACGCGCTGAGGTTCTCGCCGCCCGACGGCGCGGTCACGGTCGCGGTCGGCGTGGGCGAGGACGCGGTGGAGCTGTCCGTGATCGACGAGGGCGCGGGCATCCCGAAGGCCGAGCAGGCGCGCATCTTCGAGCGCTTCTACAAGGTGGACCGGGCGCGCCATCGGACGGGCGCGGGCACGGGGCTGGGGCTGGCGATCGCGCGCCACGTCGTGGAGGCCCACGGCGGGCGCATCTGGGTGGACTCCGAGGACGGCGTCGGGGCGACCTTCCGGGTCACGCTGCCCGCCGCGGCGGGATCGCCCGGCTGACCCGTCCCGACGGTCCGCCGCGCCGTCGCGCGACCGGGGACGCCGGCGGCCGAGCGCGCAGCCGCACCGGTCGGCGGATCAGCCCTCCGCCAGCAGGTCGGGCGGCACCAGCCAGCGCAGGATGCCGGAACCGGTTCGGAAGGGCAGCCGGACATCGATCGTGGCGAGGGCGCCCTTGCGCATCGTGAGGCCGTCCGCGCGGCACAGCCCGCCCAGCGCGAACGACAGGTCGGGGTCGTGGCCCACGAGCATGGGGGCCGCCACCCGGGCATCGAGCGCGATCTGCTCCAGCGCCGCCAGGTCATACCCGTCGCCCAGGCGCAGGTCCACGCGCACCGGCAGGTCGAGCGCGTCCGCCACGATCTCCGCCGTCTGGAGCGCCCGCACCTTGGGGCTGGTCACGATCGCATCGGGTCGGATGGCGTTGCGGACGAGGAACGCGCCCAGTCGCTCGGCCTGGTGCCGGCCACGCCTGGTCAGCGGCCGGCCCTCGTCCGGGCCCTCCCAGGTGGTGCTGTCGCCCGCATGGGCGTGGCGCAGGAGGTGGAGCGTGAGCGTGTCGGATCGGTCGGCCATGGTGACGCGATTATCACCCCCACGGCGCGGTCGCCCCGCCGCGCGTCAGGCGTTGAGGTCCTCGGTCTCTCCCGTGGCCAGGAACACGACGTCCTCCGCGATGTTCGTCACGCGGTCGCCGATCCGCTCCAGGTAGTGGGCCGCGAACAGGACCCGGGCGCCGCCGTCCACGTTCGTGGGGTCCGATCGCATGGCGTGGAGCATCTCCGCGAACGTGGCATGGTAGAGGCGGTCCATCTCGTCGTCGCGGGAGGCGACCTCGCGGGCCATCGCCTCATCCACGTCGACGAGCGCGCGGAGCACGTCCCGGACCATCTGCGCCACGAGACGGCCCATCTCCGAGAGGTGGCCGTTCGTGCCCACGTTGGGCAGCGGCGCCAGCTTGCGCGCCTGCTTCGCCACCGACGAGGCGTGGTCGCCCATGCGCTCCAGGTCGTAGGCCACGTGATCGAGCGCGAGCATGAAGCGCAGGTCGCTGGCCACCGGCTGCTGGGTGGCGATGGTGCGAGTCACCAGCGCCGTGATGAGCCGCTGTGCCTCGTTCAGGCGTCCGTCGCCAGCGATTACGCCGAGCGCGATGTCCGGGTCGTGCCGCTCCAGGGCATCGATGGCGCGCAGCACCTGGTCCGCCACCATGCTGCCAAGGCGCAGCACGTTGTCCTTGATCTCTCGCTCGTCGCGGTCCAGCGGGTCGCGCTGGGATGAGGCGCCCGCGGCGTGGCGGGTGGGCAGGTCTGCCGGCGCGAGGCTGTCGGGGGTGTCCATCCTGTGCCTGAATCGTCTCCCATCCCGGGGTTTCGCGCGCGCTTCGCGTGTCGGCCGCGATCCGCGAGCGTCGGGCGGCCGTGGCATCACCCGGTTCGTGCGATGTCGGCGGGCAGGCGGAGTCTATGATCATCGCCAGCCACGGGGGACGGCGACGAGCGGCCACGGGACGGCGACGAGCGGCCGGAGGGCCAGGATGGGCAGCGTGTCGAGACGCAAGGATCGGGCTGGCGGCAAGAGCGATCGCAAGCGGCTGGCCCGGGTGACCGCGGACCTCGAGAAGGCGCGTGCCAAGCGCGACAAGGCGCAGGCGCGCGTGGAGGCGCTGGAGGCGATCGCGGAGGAGCTCGCGGGTCGCCTCGTCGCCGAGGCGACCGAGGCCGCCGAGGCCGCGGAGACGAGGGGCCGGCCGTCGGACGCGGGAGCGGGTCCGGACGCGGGGGCGGACGCGGGGGCGGCGGGTTCGGACGCGGGGGCGGACGCGCGGGCGGGAGGGGACGCCGGGCAGGCCTGACCCTCGGCGCGCGCCGACACGCGAGGCCGGTCTCGCGCCTCCCGCTCGGGCGCCGCGCGCCCAGAAGCCCTCCCGACCAGGCGCCTCGCGGCCCGGCGGCGAGCGCGACCGGCGGCGAGCGCGACCGGCGTCAGAGGGTGGCGAGCGCGAGGGCCAGCGAGCGGCGATACCCGGCGCCCTCCACCCGACGCCACAGCGGACTGAAGCGGCGCCGCAGGCGCGCCACCTCCGCCTCTCGGGTGTCCAGGTAGAGGCGCACCGCGGCGAGCGACTCCGGAGTCACCCGCGCGGCGTTCGCGGTCAGCCAGGTGCGCGCACGTCCGGCGGCCACGTCCGCGTCGTTGAGCAGGCCCAGGTGGTCCTGGAGCGCCACGACCTGCGCGATCAGCTGGTCGGTGCGCGGCGGCAGCACCTCCCGGAACGACTCCAGGGTGTAACGCAGTCGCTTGCAGTCGATGCGCAGCGCGTGGAGGGCGGGCACGTCCGCCCAGGCGAGCGTCGTGGCGTGGGCGCGGACGTGCTCATAGGCCGTCCAGATGCGACCGGCAGCGGTGTGTCGCACCAGCTGCGGGGTGCCCGGTGCGGCGGCCACCTCGCCCTGGCCGATCGTCTCGGTGAAGTCGAGGTAGTCCTCCACGAAGTTGCGGTAATCCCGGGAGTCGAGCATCGCGATGAGCTCCACGCGATGCTCCTCGCGCTCGCGCTCCCAGTCCGCCCGCAGCGCCTGCATCGCGGCCCGTCCATCCTCGGGCAGCAGCGTGAGGTATGCGGCGAGGTCCTCCAGCATCACGTCCAGGTCGCGCACCAGGCCGAGGGCCGCCGCCACGGCCCGCAGCTCCCGCACGTAGCGCCTCTGGACGCGCGGCTTGTAGGCACCATCGAACACGCGCCACATCGCGCGCATGCGACGGGTCGCGACGCGCATCTTGTGGAGGTCCTCGATGTCCTCGCCGCTGCGCGTCCCGGCCTCCACCGCGAGCATCCGCGCGAGGTGCATCCGGAGAAGCTTGCGACCGGCCTCCGCGAGCGTGTCGTCGGCCGCGATCCCGGGTGCCTTGGGGACCTTGGGCAGCTCGTGGGTCCGGAAGGCCCCCGCCTCCTTGACCAGCTGCTCGGCGATCTCCTCCTTGGAGCGCGGCTCCGGCGTCACCAGGCCGGAGGCCTCCAGCAGCGTCGCAAGCCGATGGAGCAGCGTCTCCCGTCCATCGGAAGACTCCACCTCGAGCGCCACGAACGAACCGACCAGCGCACGCCCCGCGTGGACCTCCACCTCGTCCAGGGTGAACAGCGCGGCGCCATCGGGAGCCGTCACCCGTCGCTCATGGCGCTGCTGGCGGATCGTGAACAGCGCCCGCAGCCGCGCGGCGCCGCGCAGCTCCTCCACCAGCTCCCGGGCGGGCGACTCGGGCCAGGCGTCGGGGTCCAGCCGGGTCGTGGCGGGAGCCTCCAGCTCGATGCGCCGGCGGATGGCGCGGCTGGCAGGCGCTCCGCCCGGCACGACGCTCGGCGTGCGTCCCGACGACTTGACCGTGAGGACCGTCCGGTGGCCGCGCCGACGCAGCCGCGCCCCGAACCCGTGGCGCTCGAGCGCCCGGTGGGGCGTGTCGAAGTACACGTCCTCCACGGCGGTGGTGACCGCCGGACTGACCACCACCCCGTCGAGGTGGGCGGACCAGTCGGTCTCCAGCCATGTCTGGAACGACGCCAGGTCGCGGACCAGGTATTTCAGCTCGATCTCGCGCGGGGGCGCCGACCTGGGCGCGGCCGCGGTCTCCCTGGGTGCGGCCGCGGTCTCCCTGGGTGCGGCCGCGGTCTCGTCGCGGCTCGCCTGTCGGCGGGGCGGGGTCGCCCGGACCGGCGCATCTGACACCATCAACCTCCTGCGCTGGAACCGGCTCGCGCGCGGTTCATGAGCGTCGTGAACGTGTCGATGCCGCGCGGCTCCTGGGTGATCGACTCCACGCGCCGCCACTGGGCGTCCGGCCCGAGCGTCCAGGCACGACGATCGTCCGAGAGCATCACCGTGACGATCTCGCGCAGCCGGGTCTGGAGCAGCGGGTCCGCGACCGGGGTGAGCGTCTCCACGCGTCGGTCCAGGTTGCGCTCCATCATGTCCGCAGATCCGATCCAGAACCGCTCGCGCGCGTCCTGTCCGAAGCAGTAGATGCGCGAATGCTCCAGGTAGCGACCCACGACCGATCGCACCCTGATCGTCTCGGACCAGCCTGGCCTGCCCGGCAGCACGGTGCACATGCCCCGGACGATGAGGTCGATGGGCACGCCGGCCCGGCTGGCCTCGTACAGCGCGGAGGTGATGCCGGGGTCCACGAGCGCGTTCATCTTCAGCACGATCCGACCGTCGCCATGCTCGCGCTGGCGCTGCGCCTCCTGGTCGATGAGCGTGGTGATGCCCGTCCGGATGCCCTGGGGAGACACGAGCAGTCGCCGGTACGCGCTCTTGCGCGCCACGCCCGTGAGCACGTTGAACAGGTCCGTCACGTCCGCACAGATGGTCGGGTCGTCGGTGAACAGGCCCAGGTCGGTGTAGATGCGCGCCGTCTTCGGGTTGTAGTTGCCGGTGCCCAGGTGGACGTATGAGCGCAGGCCGCGCCCCTCGCGTCGGATGACCAGCGCCGCCTTGCAGTGGGTCTTGAGGCCCACCACGCCGTACGCCACGTGGGCGCCCGCCCGCTCCAGGGCACGCGCCCACACGATGTTGGCTCGCTCGTCGAAGCGCGCCTTGATCTCCACGGTGACCACGACCTGCTTGCCGCGCTCGGCGGCGGCGATGAGGGCGCTTACGATGGGTGAATCGCCGGACGTGCGATACAGCGTCATCTTGATGGTCAGGACGTCCGGATCCACGGCCGCCTGCTCGATGAACCGCTGGACGCTGGACGCGAACGACTCGTACGGGTGATGCACCAGGAGGTCCGCCTCGCGGATGGCGGCGAGCACGTCGATGCCGTCCTCCTTGTCTGCCGGCACGAGCCGGGGCGGAGTCACGGGCTGCCACGGCGATGCCTGGAGGTGCGGCGCATCCAGGTCCGCGACCGCGTTCAGGGCGGTGAGGTCCAGCATCCCGGCGATCTCGTAGACGTCGGCGGACTCGAGGGTCAGGCCCTGCTGGAGCAGCGCTCGCGTGGCGGGCGGCATGGAGCGCTCCACCTCCAGGCGCACCACCTTGCCGAATCGGCGCTTGCGCAGCTCCTCCTCGATCGCCAGCAGCAGGTCGTCCGCCTCGTCCTCCTCGATCTCAAGGTCCGCGTCGCGGGTCACCCGGAAGAGGTGGTGCTCCACGACCTCCATGCCCGGGAACAGGATGTCCAGGTTGTTGGCGATGATCTGCTCCAGCAGGATGAACGTGTGCGTCCCCACCTCCCACAGGCGCGGCAGCACCGGGGGCACCTTGATGCGCGCGAACCGATGCTCGCCCGTGTCCGGGTCGCGGACGGTCACCGCGAGCGACAGCGACAGGTCGCTGATGTAGGGGAAGGGATGCGCCGGATCCACCGCGAGCGGCGTGAGCACCGGGAAGATCTGGTCCAGGAACTGCTGTCGCAGCTCACGCTGGCGCTCGGGCCGATCCTGGTAGCGGACGATCCGGATGTGCTCCTCAGCGAGGTCCGCGTGGATCCGGAGGTACGTGTCCGAGAGCTCCGACTGCAACTGGAGCACGCGCGCCCGGGCGCGGTCCAGCACCTCCCTGGCGGACAGGCCATCCGGTGACGGGCGCGAATATCCCGCGGCGACCTGCTGCTTGAGGCCCGCCACCCGGATCTGGAAGAACTCGTCCAGGTTGCTCGTGAAGATGGCGAGGAAGCGCGTCCGCTCCAGCAGCGGGTTGCGCTCGTCCTGCGCCTCGTGCAGCACGCGCCGGTTGAACTCCAGCCACGACAGCTCCCGGTTGATGTAGGGGATCCGGGCGGTGCGCGTGGCCTTCCGCTGGGCGATGGGTCGGGTGGCGGTCACGGGGCGATCGGCTCCTGGGACGCTGGGCCGTCATTGTAGGCCACGCGCCGGTGCCTGCCGCACCACCGGGCTCGTCGGCTCACATTGACGGCGACGCCCGATGTCCCGATACTGCGCGGCCACGGGGGCGGGTGGATCGGTGCGATCGGGGAGGGACCGACGGATGGAGACGGTGCGCTCGATGCGGCGCCTGGGCAGGGTCGTCGCGGCGGCGACGCTGGCGGGGGTGCTGGTGGGTGGTGCCGCACCCGCGGCGGCATTCCATCGCGAGGGTGTGACCGAGGCGATGAGCCTGAACATCCTGGCCAAGGGGCCGCTGCGCGGCATCGTGCTCATCGAGGCGAACGACGACGAGGCGCACATCTACCAGGTCTTCAAGGGACTGCCGACGACGGGGAAGCTGCGGGCCGTTCTGAGCACCAAGCCCTGCACCAAGGCCCACACCGCCGCCGATCGCGTCCTGGGCTGGAGCCTGGGAGCCAGCAACCCCACGTCCGTCCGGGCGTCGTACTTCGCGATGGACCTGGATGGCGTGGCCACAGGCTGGTACACGACGCTGCGCATCTTCCGCGGCGGCGGCACGGGCGATCAGCGCGCGTGCACCCAGGCGCTGCACGGGTCGGAGGCCGCGACGGCCGAGGCCTACGAGCTCAAGAACGTGCTGGTGAGCAACCTCCTGGGCGCGCCCGGTCCGCGCGGGCTGGTCACCGTCGGCACGCCCACCGACGGCGGGCCCATCCGGGTGCGCGCGCTGCTGCTGCACAAGGATCGCGGCACGTTCCGCCTGGTGGGCAGCAGGAAGCCGTGCGGCCAGGCCCACACGGGCGCCGCGAAGGTCTTCGCCAGGACCTACTCGCTGGGGGATACGGCCACCCATGAGGTGGGCCACTGGGTCAGCGTGGTCGGCCCGTCCGGCGATGCTGCCGAGGCGATGCGGTCGATCCGCCTGTTCAAGGGCGCCGGGACGGGTCGACAGGTCGAATGCCGCGGCATCATCGCGGTGCTCATCGGGATCTGACCCCGAGGCTGCTCAGCCCAGCCGGTGTCGCGCGTGTGGCTCCGCGGCACGCGCGGCCGTGTCCTCGGGGCAGGGGCACTCCTCGCGCAGGCGCTGGAACGTGTAGAACCCGGTGTGGTGGCCGTCCGCCCAGGTGGGCTGCACCGCGTACTGGCCGACCAGCTGGAGGTCGGTGAGGGTGGTCTGCGCGTCCGTGAGCACGGGTGAGGAATCCAGCCAGCCGGGCATGCCCGCCTCCCCGCGACAGAACGCGCATGGGCAGAGCCAGCGCAGGGTCACGAAGTCGTAGCGCGTCTGGTGGCCGTCCGCCCATTCGATGAGCAGCTCCCGGGCGGATCGGTCGGCGTGGATGCGGGTCGGCGACAGGTATTCGCCGCCGGTCGTGTAGCTGGGCATGTCGATGGGATTCTGACACGCGACGGCGACGAGCCACGAGTCCGGCGCGCCGAGGGTCCGACTAGACTGCGCAGGATGACCCGAACGCCCCGGCCCGACGATCTGCATGCCCTGCGCGTGCCGACCGACGTGCGCATCTCCCCCGACGCCACGAGGGTGGTCTTCAGCCTCCAGGAGTCGGCTCCCGCGCGGGATGCCTACCGCTCGTCGCTATGGATCGCGCCCGCCGACGGCGCCGCGCCCGCCGACGGCGCCGCGCCCGCCCGCCGGCTCACCCTCGGGATGCGCCGTGACACGAGCCCACGCTGGAGCCCGGACGGCCGGACGCTCGCGTTCCTGAGCGACCGGGGTGCGGTCCTGGAAGCCGGCGCGGCGGTCGAGCGACCTGCGCCACCCGCCTCCCCGGGATCCCCGGACTCGGCGACGCGCGGCAGGGTCCAGGTCTGGCTGCTGCCCATGGACGGGGGCGAGGCGGCGCAGCTGACGCACCTGCCGGAGGACGTGACGGACCTCGCCTGGAGCCCGGACGGGACCCGACTGTGCCTCGTCTCCGCATCCGTGCGGCCACACCGGGCCGTCGAGCGCCGCGGACCCGGCGATCCGCCGGCGCGTGACGCGCGGCTCATCGACCGGTTGCAGTACCAGCTCAACGGCCTCGGCTTCATCCATGACCGTGCGCCCAGCCTGTGGGTCGTGGATGTGGCGACCGGGCTCCCGCGACGCCTCACGAGCGGCACCGCGCATGACACCTCTCCCGCCTGGAGCCCGGACGGGACGCGCATCGCGTTCGTGAGCGACCGCCATCCCGACGCGGACCTGACGTGGCGCACAGACCTGTACCTGGTGGACGCCGAGGGCGGCGCCCCCGTGCGCATCAGCGGCGGACGCGGCGACCGGATGTTCAGCCACCCGGCGTGGAGCCACGACGGATCCATCATCGCGGCGTACGGCCACCGGATGCCCGTGGGTGCGTCGTCCCGCTCCGACCTGTGGCTGTTCCGGCCGCGCCGCGACGATCCGGGCGAGAACCTCACCGCCGCCTCCGACCGGGAGCTCACCGCGACCCTCAACAGCGACGTGCTGGGATTCGTCGCGGCCGGACCCATCTGGGGCCCGGACGACCGGTGGCTGGTGGTCGGGGCGCCCGTGGAGGGAAGCTGCGAGCTGTGGCGGGTCCATCGCGCGGATGGTCGCGTGGAGCGGCTGACCCAGGACCACCACGTCCTCTCGCGCCAGGACGGCGTGTCCGCGGGCGGGGGGTTGCGGATCGCCGCGATCCGCCAGACCGCCACCTCGATCCCGGAGGTGGTCGTCCTGGACGTGCCGGCCCCCGGGGACCGCGCCGCCGTACCCGCCGCGCCCCTGGTGCCCCGGCCGGTGACGGCGCTGCACGCGGGCGCATGCGCGGACGTCGCGCTCGTGGAGCCACAGGAGCGCTGGCACGAGCAGGACGGTCGTCGCATCCAGGGCTGGTTCCTCGAGGCGCCCGCACGCGACGGTCATCCGGCGCCGCTGGTCGTGGAGATCCACGGCGGTCCGGCCTCGCTGTATGGCTGGTCCCTGTTCTGGGAATGGCAGTGCCTCGTGGCGGCCGGCATCAGCGTGTACGCCTGCAATCCGCGCGGATCGGAGGGGTACGGCCAGGACTTCATCCATGCCAACCTGGCCGACTGGGGGCCCGGGCCCATGGCCGACGTGATGGCGGGCGTGGAAGCCCTGGTCGCGGACGGCCTGGCGGATCCCGAGCGCCTCGGCGTGACCGGCGGCTCCTACGGCGGCTACCTCACCGCATGGATCATCGGCCACACCGACCGCTTCCGGGCGGCGGTCGCCTGTCGCGGCGTCTACGACCTGACCGCGCAGATGCTCAGCGGCGACATCGGGGGACCGCTGTTCGGGCGCTACGAGTTCGGGGTCAACCCCTGGGAGGACCCGGCGCTGTATCGCGCGCACTCGCCCATCACGCATGCGGCCGCCATCCGCACGCCGCTGCTCATCCAGCACGCGGAGCGCGACCTGCGCTGCCCCATCACCCAGGCGGAGGAGCTGTTCGCGGTGCTCCGCTCTCTGCGACGGCCGGTGCGGCTGATGCGCACGCCCGACGAGACGCACGAGCTCACCCGCAGCGGCCAGCCGTTCCGGCGCGTGGAGCACCTGGAGCGCATCCGTGACTGGTTCGCCCACTTCCTGGTCGACGGCAGGCGGGACCTGCCCCCGGCATGACCCGCTCCGCCCGGGTGGGCGCGGCCGTGGACATCGGCAGCAACAGCATCCACCTGCTCGTGGCGGCCATCCCGCGCACCCGGCTGTCGCCGCTGCTCGATGTGAGCGTCCAGCTGGGCCTCGGGACCGTGGTGGACCGACAGGGTCGCATCGGGGCCGCGGCGCGCGCGGAGGCCGTCGGCGCCCTCGCGGCGTACGCCGAGCAGGCGCGCTCCCTGGGTGCGCGACACATCGCGTTCCTGGGAACGGAGCCGATCCGGCGCGCCGCCGACCGGTCGGCATTCGCCGCGGCGGTGCTGCGGGCGACCGGCGTGCCGCTGCATGTGCTGTCGCATGAGGACGAGGCGGTGCTGACGCTGGTGGGCGTGACGGGCGGCCGTCCTCCCGCCGACTCCCTGCTCGCGGTGGACATCGGGGGTGGCTCGACGGAGCTCATCGTCGTGGCGCCCGGGCGAGACGCGGTGATGGGTGACCTGGCCATCGGGTCGGCGCGGCTGGCCGCCACCATCGTCACCACCGACCCGCCCGCCGGGGAGGAGCTGGCCCGGCTGCGCCGGATGGCCGCACAGCTGATGGACACGATGCCCACGGCCCAGCCCGATCGCGCGGTCGTGGTGGGCGGGACGGGCACGAACACGAATCGGCTGCTGGGCCGGCCGCGCCTGGGGACCCTGGACCGGCGGGTCCTCGATCGCGCGATGCAGGAGCTGGCGCGCCATCCGGCGGAGGAGCTGGCGGCCCGGCAGGGACTGACCGTCAGGCGCGTGCGCCAGCTGCCCGCGGGGATCGCGCTCGTGGAGGCGCTGCTGGATCGATACGGCCTGACCCGGATCGCGGCATCGGATGCCAGCCTCCGGGAGGGCGCCATCCACGCGGCGGACCGGTTCGCCGACGCCTGGCCGGAGATGCTCGGCGCCATGGTCGCGGGCTGAGCCTCTCCCGGGACGAGATGCGGTCGGTGGCCGGGCGGAGCGTCGGCCGGCGTTCGCGGCCAGCCGGGGGTCCGGTCCGACCGGATCGGCCCTCGCCGCTCCCGCGATCGCGGAACCCGCCCGCGGTACGATGCGCGCCATGAGCGAGCTGGTCACCCGGGTCGGCGGCGCCGACCCCATCGACGCCGCGGAGCAGCAGGCAGCCGCGCTCGTGCGCGCCTGGGTCGGCCGGTCCGGTTCTCCCGGAGCGCTGCTCGATGGGATCGGTGGCGTGGACCAGGTCGGCGTGCAGGAGCGGGTGGACGCGCTCCGCAAGCGCTCCATCAAGAAGGCATCGAAGGTCTGGGCGCTGGAGCTCGCGATCACGATGATGGACCTCACGACGCTCGAGGGGAAGGACACCGAGGGCAAGGTCCGCGCGCTGTGCCGGAAGGGCATCCGCCCGGACCCGGGCGACCCGACGATCCCCAGCGTCGCCGCGATCTGCATCTACCCCGCGCTGATCCCCGTGGCCCGCGACGCCCTGGCGGGCACCGGCATCCACGTGGCGAGCGTGGCCACCGGCTTCCCCAGCGGCCAGACCTACCTGGACGTGAAGCTCGCGGAGACGCGCCAGGCGGTCGCCGCGGGCGCCGACGAGATCGACATGGTCATCGACCGGGGCGCCTTCCTGGAGGGTGACTACGGCGCGGTGTTCGACGAGATCGTGGCGGTCAAGGCGGCCTGTGGCGAGGCGCATCTCAAGGTCATCCTGGAGACCGGCGAGCTGGAGACGCTGGACAACGTGCGGCGCGCCAGCATCCTCGCCATGGCCGCGGGCGCCGACTTCATCAAGACCTCCACGGGCAAGGTCACGCCCGCCGCCACGCTGCCCGTCACGCTCGTGATGCTCGAGGCCATCCGGGACTTCCACCGGCGGACGGGACGCATCGTGGGCATGAAGCCCGCGGGCGGCATCCGCACCGCCAAGGAGGCGATCGGATATCTGGTGGTGCTGTACGAGACGCTGGGGCCGCGCTGGATGACGCCGGACCTGTTCCGCTTCGGCGCCAGCTCGCTGCTCAACGACGTGGTCCAGCAGCTCCACAAGGAGCGCTCCGGGCGCTACGACGGCCCCGACTACGTCACGGTCGACTGACGGCCGGTCGGCGCGCCTGACGGTCATGGAGATCGGGCTCTACACCTTCGGCGAGCTGGCGCAGCTGCCGGGCGGCGGCTGGTCGGACGAGCGGACCCGGATGCGCCAGCTCATCGAGGAGATGACGCTCGCCGACCAGGTCGGCCTGGACGTGTTCGGCGTGGGCGAGCACCATCGGCCGGACTTCGTGGTGTCGGCGCCCGCGGTGGTGCTGGCGGCGGGTGCCGAGCGGACCTCGCGCATCCGGCTCTCGTCGGCGGTCACGGTGCTCTCCTCGGACGACCCGGTGCGGGTGTACCAGCAGTACGCCACGCTGGACCTGCTCAGCGGCGGCCGCGCGGAGATCATGGCGGGGCGCGGCTCGTTCACGGAGTCGTTCCCGCTCTTCGGGTACGACCTGCGCGACTACGACGCGCTGTTCGCGGAGAAGCTGGAGCTGCTGCTCGCCATCCGGGAGGGGGCCACGGTGCACTGGCCGGGCGGGCATCGCGCGGCGATCCACGGGCGCGGCGTGCATCCCCGGGCGGTGCAGGATCCGCTGCCGGTCTGGATCGCGATCGGCGGCACGCCGGAGTCCGCGGTGCGCGCCGGATCGCTGGGGTTGCCGCTGGTGCTGGCGATCATCGGTGGCATGCCCGAGCGGTTCGCGCCGTTCGCCGACCTGTTCCGGCGGGCCGCGGCCGACGCGGGCCACGCCCCCGCGCCGCCGTTCGCGATCGCGTCCCACGGGCTGGTCGCGGACACGTCCCAGGCCGCCGCCGACGCCGCCTACCCGCCGCTCGCCGCGATGATGAACCGCATCGCCCGGGAGCGCGGCTTCATGCCCCTGGACCGGGCGGCGTTCGAGGCATCGCTGGAGCTGCGCGGCGCGAACCTCGTGGGCAGCCCGGAGCAGGTGGTCGAGAAGATCCTGTTCCAGCACTCGATCTTCGGGCATGACCGGTTCCTGCTCCAGATGATCGGCGGCGGGATGCCCCATGCCCAGGTGATGCGGTCCATCGAGCTGCTGGGCACGAAGGTGGCACCGGCCGTGCGGGCGGCGCTGGCGGTCGGCTGAGGGCCGAGCCGGGCGTCATGGGACGACGATGTCGGTGGCATGTGGGGCTGGAGCACGCTCCAACCGGCGAGCACGGTGATCGACGCCGTACGGCTCGAATCGTCGGTGCTGCGGACCGCCCTGCGCCACCGAACCACCGCTGGGGAAGCTGGAACCCGCGCGTATGCCCCCACCGGTCCCGGCGTGGTTCGTGGCCACATCGGACCGGTCGGGCGGCGCGCCGACGGTCAGCGGTCGGCGCCCACGCAGGTCGCGGTCGCCCGGGCCCCCGGTCCCAGGGCGACGGCCACGGCCACACCGCCCCGGAGGTGCGTGCTCGCGAGCGCCGTCGCGGCGTCCACCCGCTCCGCGTGGCCGCCTCCGTGCGCCGTCCCGATCGCGGGCGCCTCCGCCCGGTGCGGACCCAGCGCTCGGCGCGTGAACCGGGCCAGGGTAGCGGCGTCCGGCGCCCGATCGGCGACCACGGCCAGGCCGTCCACGTCGACCGCCCGCCGTCCGGCCGCCGCCAGCGCCCGGCGCACCAGTCGGGCCACCTCGAGCGGGTCGCCCGGCCCGAAGGGGTCCTCCTCGGTCGCCGCGCTGGCCGTGCCCAGGACGCGCGTCATCCTGCGCCGCGCCGCTCCGTCAGTGCGTCGATGGCGCGGTCCACCAGGCTCACGCGTGCCAGGCCCCGGATCGCGTCGAGCGCGTGCCAGGCGCAGACCTCCGTGGAGCCGCCCACCTCCTGGCGCAGGTCGCCGGGATCCAGGTCCACGTGGTAGAGGATCGCCACCCAGTGCAGCGGTCCGGGTCGGGACTGTGGCCGCGCGATGAGCCCCGACTGGATGCTTGCGACGGCCCCCACCCGGGCCACCAGACCGGTCTCCTCCGCGACCTCGCGCACGACGCCGGCGTCGGGATGCTCGCCGTGGTCCACGCCGCCACCGGGCAGCGTCCACTTGCCGGCCTCCGGGTAGCCCGCCGCGATGCGGCACAGCAGGATGCCCAGCTCGGGGTCAGTGGCGATGGCGTAGGCCCCCACGCGGACCCAGGGCAGCGCGAGCGGGTCGGGCGGTGTGGGAGGGTCAGGCGGGGCAGGCAGCGCGAGCGGGTCAGGCGGGTCGGGCGGCGCGAGCGGGTCGGTCACCGGGAACACCGGGAGGGAGCTGGCGACATGGGCCGACATCTTCGCATCGACGGCTGCGGGCGGGGGCGGGGTGGGCGCGCATTCCACGTGTCGTGGCGAATCTCCACCTGTGGTGGCGAAACGACACCCACGGTGGAGAAACGACACCTGGCGTGGCGCGGTCGCCGACCACCCGCGCGGGAATCGACGCTCTGGTCAGCCTCGCTGTGATCAGCCTCAATAGCCAGGCTACGATCGAACCATGATCCGGCTCAACATC
>DAOTUU010000021.1:0-124349 GCA_034436555.1 Chloroflexota bacterium
GGACGTCGCTCTGGCCCGCGGTTCGGCTGATCTGGCCGTCATACCCGTAGCCGGAGCCGGTGATCTCGTAGCGCCGGCCGGGAATCGCCAGCGACACCGCGGTCATCTGGTTGAGGGTGAGCGTGCCCGTCTTGTCGGAGTTGATGGCGGACGTGGAACCGAGCGTCTCCACCGAGCGGAGGCGCTTCATGATCGCGTGCGCCTTGGCCAGCTCCTGGGTGCCCATCGAGAGGATGGTGGTCACGACCGCGGGCAGGCCCGTGGGGATGGCGGAAACGGCGAACGCGATGGCGGTCACGAACAGGGTCTGACGGTCCTCGCCGCGCGCGATGCCGATGGCCAGCGATGCGCCCAGCGCGATGCCCGCGATGACGAGCAGCTGGTTGGTCAGGGCCTTGAGCTGGCGGGTGAGCGGGGAGTCCGTCTCCGCCGATGCGCTGAGCAGCCCGGAGATCTTGCCCACCTCGGTGGTCATGCCGGTGGACGTGACGAGGATCTCGCCCGATCCGCGGGTCACGTTCGTGTTCATGTAGGCCATGCCGATGCGGTCGCCCAGCGGCGTGTCCGCGGTCGGTGCGGCGCTCGTGTCCTTGCCCACCGGCACGCTCTCGCCGGTCAGCGCGGATTCGTCGATCTCCAGGGTGGCCGCGCTGATGATGCGCCCGTCCGCGGGCACCCGGTCGCCGGCCTCCACCGCCACGATGTCGCCGGGCACCAGCTCCTCCGCGGGGACGACCACCAGCTGGCCGCCCCGCCGGACCCGGGTCTTGAGGATCATCATCTGCTGGAGGGCAGACACCGCCGCTGCGGCCTTGCCCTCCTGGTTCAGGCCCATCCACGCATTGAACAGGGTGAGCAGGATGAGCAGCAGGCCGGTGGACACCTCGCCCACCACGACCCAGCTGACGATGCCCGCCACCAGCAGCACGATCTGCATCGGGTCCGCGTACTGGCGCAGGAAGCGCGTGATGAACGGCTCGGACTTGCCGGCCGCGAACGCGTTCGGGCCGTAGGTCGCGGCGCGCTGCTTCACCTCGTCCGCGGTGAGTCCCTTCTCCTGGGTCACCCCGGCCGTCTTCAGCGCGTCCGCGACCGCAAGCGTGTGCCACGGCGTGCCGGACGCCGCGGCCGGTGCGGTCGCGCCCGTCGTCTGCGTCATCGTTGCCCTCCAGATTCCCTCGGTCCGTGACGCGCACAGTACTCCGTCGGCGCCATCCCCGAATCACCTGTGACGGGTGATACGGGGTCGCGACGGTCGGAATATTGATCAGCCCTGGGCGCGAGTGAACCCGTCGGTGCCGCCGTAGCGGCGCAGCTTGAGCACCTGGGTCCACGGCACGGCCGCCCCGACCCTCCCCAGCAGGCCGGCGAACGACGCGTCGGTGTAGGCCTGGCCGGGCAGCGGCGTGAAGCGGCAGCTCCACCAGCCCACGCTGTCCATCCGGCCACCCTCCGCCGGGAACGCGAGCGTGCCGCGGGTGGAGATCAGCTCCAGCTGCCAGTCGGGACCGGCCACGCCGCCCAGCAGCTCGCCGAGCGCCGACGGTGCCAGGTCGCTCTCGACGTAGATGTCGGCGCCGTAGACGTCCGTCGCGATCGCCCGGCTCGCCCCGTGGGTCCAGCGGGGGCGCGGGGCGGGGGCCGCCTCGGTGCGCGCGCCGGCCTTCGTGGGGAAGCGTCTGGAGGGCTGCCTGCCCAGATTGGAGATGATCGCGTCCGCGAAGCCGGAGGTGGAGGTGGCGTGTTCCACGTCGCCCGTCTGGCGCGCGACGTCCAGCGTCACGGCCCCCGCCTCGAGGGTCACGAACACGGCGTCCTCGATGCGCCGCGCGGCGTCCCGCTCGCCCAGATGATCGAGCAGCATCACGGAGCTCAGGATGAGCGCCGTGGGGTTGATCACGTTCTTGCCCGCGTACTTGGGCGCCGACCCGTGGACCGCCTCGAAGATGGCCACCTCGTCGCCGTAATTGCCGGACGACGCGAAGCCCAGGCCGCCCACCAGGCCCGACGCGAGGTCGCTGATGATGTCGCCCGCCAGGTTCGTGGTCACGATGACGTCGAACTGGGCCGGGTTCTTGGCCATCTGGTGGGCCACGTTGTCGATGATGAGGTGCTCGTGGGTGATGCCCGGGTACTCCGCGGCGAGCTCCTCGCCGACCTTCTTGAACAGGCCCTCGGTGTGCTTGAGGATGTTCGCCTTGGTCGCCACGGTGACCTTCTGGCGACCCTCGCGCTCCGCCAGCTCGAAGGCGTAGCGGATGATCTTCTCGGAGCCCAGGCGGCTGATGATCTTCAGCGCCACCGCCACGTCCCGGGTGTTCTCGTACTCCACGCCGACGTACAGGTCCTCGAGGTTCTCGCGGACCACGATGAAGTCGACGCCCTCGCCGTCATAGCGCGTGGGCACACCCGGCAGCTGGCGCGCCGGCCGGATGTTGGCGTACGTCTCGAACAGCTTGCGCAGCGTGACGTTGGCGCTCTTCTCGCCGAAGCCGACGGGGGTCTCCAGGGGGCCCTTCAGGGCCACCCGCGTGCGCTCGATGGAGTCGCGCGTCTCCTTCGGCACGCCGGAGCTGTCCCCCTTGCGGAAGACCTCCGCGCCGGCCTCCGCCACCTCCCAGTCGATCTGGACGCCAGCCGCGTCGATGACGCGTCGCGCGGCATCGGTGACCTCCGGCCCGACGCCGTCGCCGGGGATGAGGGTGACCTTGTGGCTCATGGGACCTCCGAAGTCGGCGGGCTCGGGCGGCCCGCATGGATGGCGACGTGGACGCTCAGGCGAGCGGTGTCTCGTTGGTGGGGTCGGCCAGCACCGACTCGGTCTGCCGGGCGCGCCAGGCGTCCAGGCGGTCGGCCAGCCCGGGGTCGGACAGGGCCAGGATCTGCGCGGCGAGCAGGCCCGCATTCTGGGCGTTGCCGATGGCGACCGTGGCGACCGGGATGCCGCGCGGCATCTGGACGATCGACAGCAGCGAATCGAGGCCGCCCAGGTGCTGCGTGGGGATGGGCACGCCGATGACGGGCAACGCGGTCTTGGCTGCGAGCATGCCCGGCAGATGGGCCGCGCCGCCTGCGCCCGCCACGATGACCCGGATGCCGCGGGCGCGCGCGGTCTCCGCGTACGCGTACAGGTGGTCCGGGGTGCGATGCGCGGAGACGACCCGCATCTCCGCGGGAACGAGCAGCTCGGCGAGCACCTCGACCGCTGCCTCCAGGATGGGGAAGTCCGACCGGCTGCCACCGACCACGCCGACCCTCACCCTCGATGGTTCTGTCACGCGGCGGATTCTGGACCATCCGCGGCCTGCGCGGGTGCGGGACCTGGCGCCGCGGCGGGCGAGGGCGCGGGAGCGGGCTCCCACCGGAGTCGCGCGTGCGCGCCCGTCGCGCGCGCGAGGGCCGAGTCCGTGTCCGGTCCGAGGGCCGTGATGTGACCCATCTTCCGGCCCGCGAACACCTCCCGCTTGCCGTACACGTGGAGGTGCACGTCGAGGTCCCGGGCGATGTCAGCCGTGCCCGCAAGTCGCGCCGGGCGGCGCTCACCGTCACCCAGCAGATTGACCATGGCGGCCGGACGGACCGTGTCCGCCGGACCCGGCTCCATCCCACAGATGGCGCGGATGTGCTGCTGGAACTGGCTGGTGGCGCTCCCCTCGATCGTGGCGTGGCCGCTGTTGTGGACGCGCGGCGCGAGCTCGTTGACCACGAGGCGGTCGCCCGGCAGCAGGAACAGCTCCACGGTCAGGACACCGACCAGGTCCATCGCGTCGGCGAGGCGCGCCGCGATCGACTGGGCCTCGCGGGCGACCGCGTCAGGGACCCGGGCCGGCAGTACCGACTCGACCAGGATGCCGCCCGCGTGGCGGTTGGAGGACGGCGGGAATGGGCGGCTGGCGCCGGCGACGGACCGGGCGCACACGACCGACAGCTCCGACACGAAGGCCACCTCCGCCTCGGCGAGCATCGGGGTGCCGGGCGCCATCCCCAGCAGCGCCCATGCGCGATGCACCTGGTCGATGGTGGTGAGGCGCGCCTGGGAGCGGCCGTCGTACCCTCCGAACGCCGCCTTCACGCGGAGCGGCAGCCCCAGGACCGCGGCCGCGCGCTCGAGCGCCGGCGTGTCACCCGTCGACACCTGGCGCCAGGGGGCGACCGGCACGCCGTTCGCCTGGAGGAAGCGGCGCTCCGCCAGCCGGTCGTGGGTCACCCGGAGCGGCGTCAGGCCGGGCCGCACGGGGAACCGCGGCAGGAGCGCCTCCACGATCGCCGCATCGATGTGCTCCAGCTCATACGTGACCACGGAGCAGCCCTCGGCCATCCGCAGCGCGGCAGCCGCATCCCGATACGTGCCCACCTCCACGTGATCGGCGATCGCGGACGCGGGGCAATCCGGGTCCGGGTCCAGGATGCGGATGCGGTACCCCATGGCCCGCGCCGCCTCACCCAGCATCAGGCCCAGCTGGCCGCCACCCAGGATGCCGATGGTGGCGGGCGGCAGGATCGGGTCGCGACTGGGGACGACCGGCGGATCGGCGAGCATCTGCGTATCGTGCCGCGTTCGGGCGCGCGATGCGGGCGAGCGGTTCCGGCGTCAGCGACCCTTGAGCCGGCAGGCATCGGCACCGAAGACGCCCGCGGACATCGGCTTCCCGTCCGGGCAGGTGACGCTGGAGAAGCTGAGCGTCTCGAAACGCGTCCGACGCAGGTCGGCGCCGGTCAGGTCCACGTGGTCGAACCGCGCCGAGTCGAGCCGGGCATTCCCGAAGTCGAGCCCTCGCAGGTCGCCCACCCCGTCGTACGGACCGGAGAACCCCACGCCGGTCAGGTCGAGGCCCGCGAGGTCGAGACCCGGAGGCTGGACGACCGGCACGTCGATCCTGGCGCCGGACAGGCGCACATCGGCAGGTCCGCCGGCAAGCAGCCCCAGGCCGAACATCGCGTTCCTCAGGTCCGCCCCCGCCGCAACGGCGCCATCCGTGGCGCCCCAGAGGGACGCCCCCGTGAGCTGCGCGCCCGAGAGGTCCGCGCCCGAGAGATCCGCGGAGATGTTCGCGCCGCGCATCCGGGAGTCCCGGAGCACCGCGCCGGTCCAGTCGGCGTACCCCACGCGCGCCCCAGACAGGTCGATGCCCGTGAGGTCCGCGCCAGCGGCATCGGCGTCGATCGTCGCGAAGCTGCAATCGGCGCCCGCGGCGAGCGTGCACGTGCCCCACGGCACCAGCGGACCGGCCGTGCCCAGCCGGATGGTCGAGCGCTCCGGGTGCCCGTGGTCGGTGGCCGCGAGGAGCGCCACGCCTCCCGGCAGCAGCGTGAGCACGGCGCCGACCGGGTCCGTCACAAGCGCATCCACGGGGCGGGTGAAGTAGGGTCGCCCGGCGGGCAGGCGCGCCCACGTGGCGCCATCGTCGGTCGACCTCCAGGCCAGGGTCTGCTCGGCACCGGCGTTCACCCAGTCCTCCGCGGCGTCACGCCGCGTCTCGACGGAGAGGAGCGACAGCGATCCGTCGTCGCCGGCCGATGGCGTCAGCGAGCGAACCCCGCGGGCCGTGGAGGTCTGGTCGTCCGGGACGCTGCCGGGGAGATCGCCGGTGGTCCACGACGCGACGTCACTGGTGGATGCGATCCGGGTGACCTCGCCATCCACCGCCAGCAGCCGGTCGCCGGCGACCCCCACGAGGCGTCCGCTGCCCCGCAGCCGGTCCTGCACCTCGCTCTCCAGGTGGCGGGCGCAGTCACGCGATCGGGGTCGCGGCGGCACGTCGATGACCCCGGTGGCCGCGAGGTCCACGGGCGTCCAGCGTCCTTCCGGTCCGTCCGCGCGCCAGGCACGGGGCTGCTGGATCGTGAACAGCAGGGTGTCCGCGTCGCCGCCGGCGACCAGGCTGTGATGGAGGCTGTCGCGCTTGCAGGGCAGCTCGGTGCCCTCCAGCACGAGCGTCTCCCCGACATCGAACAGCCGCCCGGCCTCCAACGAGCGCGGACCGGTGATGGTCGATGCGACCGACCAATCCTGCCCATCGGTCGAGCGCAGGATGACCAGGCTCGAGGGCTTCCGGAGGTTCGTGGCGGTGCTGCCGGCCACGATCCAGCCGCCGTCCTTCGCCGGCAGGATGCTCTGCAGCGCGGGCGACGCCGTCATCCCGAGGATCGTGCGCGCGTCCACGCGGCGCCAGTCCCGGCCGTCCTTGGAGAGCCAGATCAGGCTCACCAGTCGGGCCTCCTGGGCGCAGGAGCGGGGACACGCGGTGTAGTAGAGGGCGCGGCCGAGGGCCGCGTAGCCGTCCGGTCCCGCGGCGATCGCCACGGGTCGGAACCCCGCGGTGGCGGTCATCCCACGCGGCGGGCGGAACCCCTGGAGGTCGTCCACGATCGCGGTGGTCCAGGTTCCGTCGCCAGGGGCGCGGATCGCCACGGTGGGCGGGCCGAGCCGTGCCTTCGAACCGCCGCTGGAGCCCAGCAGCACGATCGTGCCGTCGCGCCCCGCGACGAGCGACGGATCCCGGAACTGGAACCCATCCGGCAGCGCGTCACCGTCCACCGGGAACTGGGCGCCGGCCGGCAGGATCGGCGCGGGGTCCGGCGACTGGCCCAGGGTCGGTCCCGGCACGGCCAGGACGGCGACGACGACCGCCGCCGAGAACAGCACCATGAGCCCCGATCGTCGCATCGCGTCCCCCGTCGGCACGGTCGCCGGCCCCTCCCGCCGTGGCCCGTCTGGGGACATGCTAGCGAGCCGTGTCCAGCACCGGCCGGGGTCGCCTCACCAGATCGTCTCGACCCCGTACCGCGCGATGTGGGGGTCGGCGGTGATGATCGGGATGGCGAGCGCCTGTGCCTGGGCGACGATCAGGCGGTCGAACGGGTCGGCGTGAATCCGTGGCAGAGACGCCGCGGCGACGGCGTGGTCGAACGCGATTGCCAAGGGCACCATCCGCTCCGCGATGACGGCCTCGAGGAGTCGCGAGGGTTCGACCGGAACGGAGAGTCGGCCCTTGGCGACCTTGATGGCGACCTCCCATGCGGTCGCCGCACTGACCAGCACCCGCGTGGCCGGATCCCGGATGAAGGCCAGGACCCGCACCGACAGCCGACCATCGTTCGTCAACCACCAGATCAGGCCATGGGTGTCGAGCAGACCCGTCACATGTATTCCTCGAACTCCGGCAGCGGTGCATCGAAGTCGTCGGACATCCAGACCTTGCCCGCCCAGATGCCTGGCACGCGTGGCTGCGCCTCTGGCGGGACGTACGGCGAGAGCACCGCGATCGGCTTGCCGGCACGCGCGATCACGATCTCCTCGCCGCGCTCGACCCGCTCCAGCAGTCGTGACAGGTGGGTCTTCGCCTCGTGCACGTTCACGGTCTCCATGTCGACGATGGTGGCCGAGACCGCAGGGTTAGTCAACATGGTTAGTCCACATCCATCGCCGTCCTCGTGCCATCCGCCCAGGACCAGGTGACGGGATCGCGTCGGAGATGTCGGCGGGCAGCAGCGACTCGGCGAGGATGCCCCCGCTGTGCCGATTGGAGTCGGGCGGGAACGGCTGGGTGGTGCCGGCGACGGAGCGGGCGCAGACGACCGACAGCTCCGACCGGAAGTCGAGCTCCGCTTCCACCAGGACCGGGATGCCCGGCTGGATACCCAGGCGCGCCGACGCGTCGTGGACCTCGTCGTCGGTGGTGATGCGGACCTGGGAGCGGCCGTCGAAGCCCCCAAACGCCGCCTTCACGCGGAGGGGCAGACCCCGGTCCGTGGCCGCACGCACCATGCCGGCGGTGTCCCCGGTCACCACCTCCCGCCACGCGGCCACCGGGACACCGTTCGCTCCACGAATCGTCGTTCGGCAAGGCGATCCTGGGTGACGCGGAGCGGGGTCAGCCCGGGGCGCACCGGGAGGCGCGGCAGGAGGCGCCTCCACGATCGCCGCGTCGATGCGCTCGAGCTCGTACGTGACGACGCTGCACCCCTGGGCCATCCGGAGCGCAGCCGCCACGTCGTGATTGGAACCCACCTCCACATGGTCCGCGATGGCGGCCGCCGGGCAGCCCGGATCGGGATCCAACACGCGGATGCGGTAGCCCATGGCGCGCGCCGCGAGCTCCAGCATCCGCCCCAGCTGGCCGCCGCCCTGGATGCCGATCATGGCGGGCGGCAGGATGGGCGCAGACGTGGGGTCCGTGGGTGCCGTGGTCACCCGGTATCGTGCCGCCTCCGCGGCGGCCGGGTGCGGGCCGCCGTCCCTGACCCGCCGGATCGACCCCATCGATCCGTGACGGGTCGACGGGGTCGCGAGTCACCACGCAACGACCCACGTGCTGGTAAGTGCCTCGGAGGCGATGCTCGAGCGCCGCGACGGGAGGATCCACGACCGGCCCGACGCCACGGGATGACGAGTCGAGGCGGCTGACCCACCCAAGACCACGTCCATCGATGGCTGACGACTCGCGAGCCCCGGTCGGTGGGCGCGGCGGGGCGAGGCGGACTGGAACCCGTCGTGCTCGATCACCCTCGGGTGGGGTTCGCGGCAGGCTGGGCGAGCACGATCTCGCTGCCGGGGCCCGTGAACACGAGGCGGTCGCCCGGCCGGCCCTCGCGATAGGCCGCGACCTCCAGCAGAGCGGCCATCAGCTCGGCCTCGATCGTCCGGTCGCGAGCGTCGCATGGGGCCCCTTCCCCCGTGGCCGTCGGCTGCCCGAACGCGATGCCGCGTTGGTCACCGAAGCTCACGGGGAGTTCGAGGCCGCTGCAGTTCGTGACGACCTGGAGGATGCCCCGGACCTGGAACTGGAGCGTGGGCGCCCGGATCCGCTCATCGATCTGCTCGCCGCCGATGCTCAGCACCGTCCACGTCCCACCGAACGGCGTCAGCCCGTCCAACGGCTGACGCTCGGCGGCGCAGCCCGCCAGCAGCGCCACGGCCATCACGAGCCCGAGGATGGGCTTCCTCACGAGATCGTCTCGACGTCATAGCGGGCGATCAGGGGTCGGCGGTAAGGATCGACGAACGGCGAGAGCATCGCGACCGGCTTGCCCGCACGGGCGATGACCACCGTCTCGACGCGCTCGACGCGCTCCAGGAGCTTCGACAGGTGGGTCTTCGCCTCGTAGACGTTCACGATCTCCATCCGCGCATTGTGCGCCCCGGTCCCGGGTTGATCAACCAGATTGGTCAACCTCGCGATGCCGGAGCGCACCGGGCGGGGCTTGACCCAGACTCGCCCGCGACTTCACCGCGTATCCTCGGGCTGGTCGGGTCGGCGGGCATGGAGGAGGGTCGAACGTGGCTTCAGGAATCCGGGTGGACGGCGCGCGGGTGCTCATCACGGGGGCGGGCGCGGGGATCGGGCTGGTCATGGCGCGCACGTTCATGGACGCCGGTGCGCGGGTGCATGTCTGCGACCTCGACCGGGCGGTGCTGGACAAGGCCACCGCGTCCCTGCCCGGGCTGACCGGCAGCAGCGCGGACGTGGGTGTCGAGGCGGACGTGGACGCGCTGTTCTCTGACGTCGCGGGGACCCTGGGCGGCCTCGATGTCCTCATCAACAACGCCGGCAACGCCGGGCCGACCGCGAACGTCGAGGACATCTCGCTCGCGGATTGGAACCGGACGCTGGACGTGTGCATCACGGGCATGTTCCTGTGCACGCGCCGCGCCGTGCCGATGCTCAAGGCGTCGGGCCGTGGCTCGATCGTCAACCTGTCCTCCGCCGCCGGGCGCTTCGGGTTCGCGATGCGCAGCCCGTACGCCGCCGCGAAGTGGGCGGTCGTGGGCTTCACCAAGTCGATCTCCATGGAGCTCGGCCCGTTTGACATCAACGTCAACGCGATCCAGCCGGGCGTCGTGGCGGGCGATCGACAGGAGCGGGTGATCGCGGCGAAGGCCGCCGCCCGCGGCATCACCCCCGACGAGCAGCGCGCCGACCTGCTGCGCCATGTCTCGATGCAGCGCATGGTCACGCCGCAGGAGATCGCGGACATGGCGCTCTACCTGTGCTCCGAGGCGGGCCACGGGGTGAGCGGCCAGGCGATCTCCGTCTGCGCCGACCAGACCGCCTTGATCTGACGATCGAGCGCCGGACTGGGTGCGGTCAGCGCCTGGGCGGCTTCAAGCGACAGGCGGCGGCGTCCGACTTCGTGGCGTCAGCCGGCTTCCCGTCGGGGCAGATGATCTCCCCCAGGAACGTGAGCTCCTTCCAGCGAGCGGTCCGCAGATCGGTGCCGGTCAGGTCGACCATGTAGAAGGACGCGCCGTCCAGGTTCGCTCTCGTCACATCGACATCCCGCAGGTCCCCCAGGCCGTCACCCGTGAAGTCACGATAGAAGCTGGCCCCGGCGAGGTCGCGTCCGACGAGGCTGAGCCCCTCCTCGAGCTCCGCCGGCACCGCCCATCGCAGGTCGCGGATATTCGCTGCGTCAAGGGTCGCCGCCAGCGTCACGGGCAGGATCGCGGACAGGCCGCGCAGGTCCGCGCCCGTCAGCGTGACCTCCGACAGGTCGCCACGCACCTGGGCGTCGCGGAGCGACGCACCGGACAGGTCGGCACCCGAGAGCAGGACCGAGTCATCCACGAGCGCACCGTCAAGTCGAGCGTCACGAAGCGAGGCCCCGGTCAGGTCGGTGTCCCGGATCGTGGCATGCGTGAGGTCGATCCCGGACAGGTCGTCGCCGGACAGGTCCAGGTCGGACAGAGTCGCGAAGCGGCAGTCGGCACCCGGTCCCGGGTCGCAGGCATCCCATGCTGATGCGGGCCCCGGCACGCTCGGCGCCACCGTTCCTCGGCGCTTGGCGGTCTGCGGCTGCCCCACGGCGAGCCAGACCTCCTGCGGGCTCACCACGACGAGGTCGCCCCCGAGCGGGAGGTCCATCGGCGGGCCGGCGGGCAGCGGCACCCAGCTTGCCCCGCCGTCGTTCGTCGTCCAGCCGCGGACCTGGCCGACCCCGGTCACGGGGATGCCGGAGGACTGGCTCCACGGACCCAGCCACAGCAGCGCTGGGCTGCCGGTGTCGTCCTTCACGAGGGCCCGGCTGCCGGGCGACGTTGCCAGCCGGTCGGCATCCAGGTCGTCCGGGAGCGGCAGCGTGGCGTTCGCCCAGGTCTTCAGGTCCGTGGTCGTGGACACCGTCACGCCGTCCTGGCCGACCAGCACCAGGCGCCCATCGAGCGCGCCCAGGAACGCGACGTCACGCGCCAGGGCGCTCTTGCCAGCCAGGTCCCTGGGGCAGTCCTTCGGTGACCTGGGCCCGGGCCGAGCCTCGCCCAGCGCGGCCACATCATCGAGCGGCACCGGCGTCCAGGACGAGCCGGCGTCCGTCGACCGCCACAGCCGCAGCTGTTCGCCCAGGCTGAAGGTGGACAGGTGGCCATCGTCCGCGGTGCACACGTACTCCCGCGCAGCCAGCACCAGGGTGTCACCGACCGGCACGATCGCCCGGGGGGAGAGTGACCAACGGGCATCGAGCGTGGCGGCGCGCTCCCACCTGCGTCCGTCCGACGAGGTGATGACCACGGCACGCGTGGGACCCTTGCCCGGTGCCGGGGCCACGCTGCCGGCGGCGAGCAGCCGACCGCCGGGCAGTGCCACCACGTCGGTGAGCATCGCCGATCGGCCACCGAGCGCCGGCCGGGGGTCCGTGCGGCGCCAGGACCGACCGTCCGCGGACGTCCACACGAACGGCACCTGGGTGACGGCTCCCCCGGACGGATTCGAGTACTTCGCGTTGCCGATGGCCACGATGCCGTCGTCGTCCACGGCCGCGCCGCTGACCGTCGCACCGAACTGCGTGGCGTAGGTGCCCGCGGGCGGCCGCACGCCGCGGAGCGTCTCGATGGTCTCGACCGTCCAGGTGCCATCGGGCGAGAGGATCGCAGCGACGGGCTGCGAGATCGTCCCGGAGAGACCGCCCTTCCCGGGCCGGGCGCTGAAGCCCAGGATCCGGTCACCCAGCCGGACGGCACCGGACTCGAACGGAGACCGCTGACGGAGCGCGGCCGGACCTGTCACGGTCGTCCCGAACTGCATCCCGGCGGGCAGCTCCACGACGGGTGCGGCGGAGGCGACCGGGCTGGCAACGGGCTCGCTCGGTGCCTGGCCGGAGACAGGCCAGGGACCGACGGCCAGGAGCAGGGCTGTGGCCACGAGGGCGGCGACCATATCGGAGCCGGATCGGCGTCGGATCATCCGCCCACAGTGCCGTCTGGCCCGCGGGGGTGTCAATGGGCGACCCACTGCTCTGGCGAGCGGGGCTGGGGCGCCCGGAGACCGACCGGGCGCCCGGAGACCGACCGGGCGCCCAGGAGACCTACGAGACCGACGCGAGCCACAGCGTCGTCGTGCCCGACGCCTGCGCGATCGAATAGCCCAGCGGCACCCCCGTCGCGACGTCGTACTGGAACCAGGTCGCCAGCCCGGGGCCCTCCGTGACGATCCAGACGAACGCGCCACCATTCGCCCCCGACCCCACGTCGCCCACCCTGACCGTCGTGCCCACGATGGGATCCTGGTCCAGGATGTCGCCCGAGCGCATCGTCGCGAGCGCCGCCGGGTCGTACCAGTACGGGCCGGTGCCGCCGCTCACCGCCCACGTCTCGTTGGTCACGGTCAGGCCCATGCCGCTGGTCTCGTTGAGCGCGTGGAACCGCGCCCAGTCGGGGCCGACCGCCTCCGCGGTGAAGGTGGTCCGACTGGGCACCGGCTGGCCCAGGGCGGTGTAGGTGCCCTCATAGACCAGTCGGGTGCCCGGCCGCAGCCATCCCGGCACCGGAGCGCCCAGACCGGCGAGGGTGCGATCGCGGACACCGGCCAGCTGCTGGTAGGTCCGCAGCGTGTTCCCGCGCGGCGGATCCTCCCCCTCCAGATGCACCGGCGACACGGCCCCCGCGGCGTTGCCCGAGGCGACCACGACCAGGCCGGTCGCCCGGTCGAGCGACACGTCCTGGCTGGCCGAGACCAGGGCGGCCACGTCATAGGTGACGCCTCCGAGGGGGTACGCCCCGACCAGCAGCTCCGCGCCCGGTGCCTGGCCCTGGGCGACGAGGCCCTCGATGATGCGCGGGTGGAGCCACACGCCGTCCATGGCGCCGGCCGGCTCGGGACCGCCGCCGATGGGCAGGTAGCTGATGGTGCCCGCGACGTGGTCCATCACGTGCAGCGACACGGCACCGACCACCTGCTCGGGCGTGACGGAGATGATGTCGATGACCGACCAGCCGTCCCCCGACCCGCCGCCGACGCCCTCGCCGGTCTCGTCCGTGCGCCGGTACCGCTTGCCGGTGCGCGGGTTCTCGAGGTTCCCGTTGGGATCCTCCACGAGCGCGTACCGGCTCTGGGGCACCGACGCGGACGCCACGTACTGGACGATGCGCGTGCCCGGACGGACCCAGTCGGGAGCGCCCGTGACCGCCGCCTCGGTGTAGACCGCGCCCCAGGTGCCGCCCTGGCCGGCGGCCGGGATGGCCGCCGCGACGGTCAGCAGCAGGGCCGCGGCGGTTACGGCGAGCGTTGCGCGGCGAAGTGACGGCGCCTGCGACATGGGATCCACCTCCTGACGGGTGATTGACCCGTTCAGGGTCGCGCGCCGGCGTCCGCCTGCCGTCCGTCGCCATGCGCCCGGCGTCCGGTCAGCGTCCGGTCAGGCGCCCGGCCACGCGTGTCGGCTGCCACAATCCCGCCATGGCTCCCCGCAAGGTCATCATCACGTGCGCCGTCACGGGGTCCATCCACACCCCGAGCATGTCGCCGCACCTGCCCGTGACCCCCGACGAGATCGCGGATGCGGCGATCGGCGCGGCGCGGGCGGGCGCGGCCATCGTCCACCTGCACGCGCGCGACCCGGAGGACGGCCGTCCATCCCAGGACCCCGACCTGTTCCGCCGGTTCCTGCCCCGCATCGCCGCGGAGAGCGACGTGGTCGTGAACCTGACCACGGGCGGCGCAGCCACGATGTCCATCGAGGAGCGGCTCCAGCCGGCGCTCCAGCTCAAGCCGGAGGTCGCGAGCCTGAACATGGGCTCCATGAACTTCGGGCTGTTCCCGATGCTCAAGCGCCCGACCGAGTTCCAGCACGCCTGGGAGCGCCCCTACCTGGAGGGCAGCCGGGAGCGGATCTTCAGGAACACGTTCACCGACATCGAGCGGATCCTGACCTCCTGCGCGGAGAACGGCACCCGGTTCGAGATCGAGTGCTACGACATCGGCCACCTGTACACGGCCGCCCACTTCGCCGACCGCGGGCTGATCCGGCCACCCTTGCTCATCCAGTCGGTGTTCGGCATCCTGGGCGGCATCGGTGCGGATGGGGAGGACGTGCTCCACATGCGGCGCACGGCAGACCGGCTGTTCGGCGACGACTACCAGTGGTCCGTGCTGGGCGCGGGCCGCAACCAGATGCCCGTGGCCACGGTGTCCGCGGCCATCGGCGGGCACGTGCGGGTGGGCCTGGAGGACTCCCTGTGGGACGGCCCGGGCCGGCTGGCGGAGACGAACGCGGCGCAGGTGCGGCGGATCCGAACGATCATCGAGGCGCTCTCGCTGGAGGTCGCGACGCCCGACGACGCGCGCATGATCCTGGGCCTCAAGGGCCGGGAGGCGGTGGCGTTCTGATGGGGGCGTCGAGCGCAGGCTCCCGGGTCCCGCTGCTCATCGACTGCGACACGGGCATCGACGACGCGCTCGCGCTGCTGTACGCCTGTGCGTCCCCCGCGGCGGAGCTCGTGGCAGTGACCTGCTGCGGCGGCAACGTGGAGGCGCGCCAGGTCGCGGAGAACACGCTCGCGGTGCTGGAGCTGGCAGGGCGTGCGGATGTGGAGGTGGCCCTGGGGCGCGAGGCCCCCATCGCGCGGCCGCTGATGATCACGCCCGAGACGCACGGGCCGCGGGGCATCGGCGACGCGGTGCTGCCGCCGGCGCGGCGGGCGCTGTCCGCCCGAGACGGCGTGGATGTCCTGGTCGAGGAGGCGCGGGTCCGGCCCGGGGAGCTGACGCTGGTGACCCTGGGGCCCGCCACCAACCTGGCAGCGGCCGTGCTGCGCGAGCCGGCGCTGCCCCGACTGCTGCGGCGCGTGGTGATGATGGTGGGTGCGTTCCGGGCAGGCGGCAACACCACGCCGCGCTCGGAGTGGAACGCGGCAGTGGACCCCGAGGCGCTGTCGGTGGTGCTGGGGGCCTGGTCGCCGGACGGCCCGACCCGATGGACCGACCCACCGACGCGGCCGATGCTGCTGGGCCTGGACGTGACCGAGCAGGCACGCATCCTGCCGCCTGACCTGGCGCGGTTCGTCGCGCGTGCCGGTGGTCCGGACCGGCCCATCGCCCGCTTCGTGGCCGATGCGCTCGCCTTCTACATGCGCTTCCACGAGCGGTTCGACGGCTTCCACGGCGCCTTCATCCACGACCCCCTCGCACTCGCCGCGGCGCTGGAGCCTGCGCTCGCGCGCGCGGAGGCCGTCACCGTGGACGTGGAGCTGGGCGGCCGCCTCACGACCGGCGAGACGATCGCCGACTGGCGCCGCCACTGGGGCCGCCCGCCGAACGCGGACGTCGTGGTGGAGGCGGACGCGGTGGGGTTCCTCGAGCGCTTCATCGAGCGGGTGGGGGGTCTGGCGGCCGCGGAAGGGCGGGCCAGCCCCGCGATCGGGCGGGACGGGTCCTGATCCTGGTCAGATGTCGCTCGGCGGGACCTTGTCCGGCATGTTGCTGCCGTCTGTCGCGCATGCCGACCGTATGGAGCGTGGAGGCCGGCCTTTCCTGCCATCGGTCGGGCTGGTGCGACACTAGCCGGGTAGGACCTGGCTGATGTCCGACCAGTCGGACGCGTGTCCAGGTCACCAGGGGCGAGCCACGCTCCGGCGCCAGGGTGCAAGCGCCGGCCCGTGTCAGGTGAAGCGATACGGTCGCGCCCGCGCGACATCTGACCAGATCGCCCGTGGACGGGTCCACCCGCCACAATCCCCCCGTGGCCAGCACCGTCCCTCGACTCGTCCTCGCGCTCGTCGCCTTCCTGGGCGTGGCGGGACTGGGCTTGCAGATCACGGGCCTGACCCTCGACGGCATCCAGCTCGACCCGACCGGCGACCCGCCCTTCCCGGGCGCCGCGCGCGATCCATTCTCGATCGTGATGGCCCTGGCACTCGGGGCCGCGCTCGTGGCCTACGCCGCGGTGGAGCAGCGGCAGACCGGTGAGCTCGCCTCGCTCTCCCGCCAGCTCACAGCCCGCGCGCTGCTGCTCATGCCCATCGCGGTCGTCGTCGACATCGCGCTCGGCGGTGCCGCTGCGAACGGCCTGGACCTGCCGCTGCCCATGGAGTCCACCGGCACCGTCCTGGTGGCGCTGCTGTGCGGCCCGTTCGCGGGGGCCCTGACCGGCTTCGTGGCGCTGATCCTGTGGGGCATGGTCGTGCCGCAGCCGCTGGTCCTCCCGACCGCGCCCGCCTTCGCGGTCGTGGCGGTCCTCACGGGCGTGCTGGCGGGCGCCGCGGCCGGCAGTGGGTTGTTCCGTCCTCGTCCACGCCGCCGGCTGCGGGCGCTGCTCGCCGCCGGCCTCGTGCTTCTCGCCGTGCTCGGGGCGCTCGCCGCCCACGCGTGGCTGCTGCTGGACGGCCTGACGCCGCCACCGCTGCCCGCCCTGGACGGGGCCCAGGGCCTGCTGGGGATGATGGGCTGGGTCACGGCCTTCGCGCTCGTGGCGGGCGCGGTCGTGGGACTGGCGCGGCTGCTATTCCTGCGGGACGTGACGATCGTCGCCGTCGCCCTGGTGGGACTGCTCATCGGCACGGTCACCGCCCTCGCACGCACGCCCATCGTAGCAGGCGTGTTCGAGGGCACCACGGGGTTCGGCTTCGACCCGTGGGTCGCCGCCGTGACGGCATCGGACGGCGACCCCTGGCTGTCGACGCTCCGGACGCTGCTCCTGTTCGAGCCGCTCGACCGGATGCTCGCACTGCTCGGCACCTACTGCGTGGCGGTGACCCTCATCGGTGTGACCGCGCGGGTCCGCTTCCCGCAGGGCGAGTGGCTCATCGCGGACGATGATGATTTCGCGCTGCGCGCGGGCACGTCCATGCGCGCCACGCGCTGGTAGGACCGGCGCCGGGATGGCGGCCGCCGTCTGACCGCACTACGATGTCCGCATGGCCGCATCCTTGGCGGCGAAGGGAGGGACAACGGACGTGATCCAGAACATCCTGGGCATCCTCGTCGGGTCGCTGGTCAGCCTGGCCGCGCTCTGGCTGCTCAAGGCGGATTCGGTCGAGGAGTACGTGACTGCGCTCATCATCGGCGGCATCGCCAACGGGCTGTGGCCGCTGGTCGCGGGCATCTGGCTGGCGCGCCGGGCCAAGGCCCGCCGTGAGGACCAGATCCAGAAGGAGGTCGACAAGCAGATGGCGGCGCAGAACAAGCGCTGACATCGCGTTGGATCTCCCGGCGTCTCTCCGACCCGCCGTGGCGCGAACACGCTCCGCCGGACGGGCTTGACACCGCCCGGACGCACTTCCACGATGCCCCCAGCGGGGATGCCTCGGGGCGACGTGCCCGAGGCCGGTCGAATGCCGACCACGAGGCCCCGCGATGGTGGAGAGGAGATCAGATGACCATGCATCGCCGCGCCGTGTTCGCCGGCCTGACCATGCTCGCGATCGCCGGGGCCACGGTGCCCGCGGCGGTCGCCCAGGAGCCGCTGAAGGTCGTAGCGGCCTACTCCTCGGTCATCGAGGAGCCCTGGGACGGCGTGGTCCACGCCGCGCTGGAGGCGGAGGCAGCGGCCGGCCGCATCACGCACGACTATCAGGACGGCATCGGCTACGACGGCGGCATGGAGCTCGCGCTCCGCGAGATCGTGGAGGCCGACCAGCCGGACATCATCTTCGGCGACTCGTACGGCAACGAGGCGGCCGTCCGCGCCGTGGCGGCGGACTACCCGGACATCCCGTTCGTGTTCGGCTCGGGTGGCGGTCCCGCGGAGCCGAACTTCTCCGTGTTCGACAACTGGATCCACGAGCCGGCATACCTCGCGGGCATGCTGGCGGGCGGCCTGACCAAGAGCGGCACGGTCGGCGTGGTGGCGGGCTATCCGGTCCCGGAGGTGAACCGCATCACGAACGCGTTCATCGAGGGAGCGCGGGTCACGAACCCCGAGGTGGCCGTCAAGGTCACGTTCATCAACTCCTGGTTCGACCCGGCCACCGCCAAGGAGGCCGCCCTCGCGCAGATCGCCGCGGGTGCGGACGTCCTCTACGCCGAGCGCGCGGGCGTCATCGAGGCGGCCGTGGAGAAGGGCGTCCTCGCCGTGGGCAACATGGCCGACCAGCAGGAGCTGGGCCCCCAGAACGTCATCACGAGCGTCACCTGGAACATGACCCCGACGGTCGACTACGTGGTCAACCAGGTGCTTGGTGGCACGTACACCAGCCAGGACCTCAAGGACTTCTCGATGATGGCCAAGGGCGGCGCCATCCTCGCGCCCATCAACACCGCCGTGACCGGGGGCATCCCGCAGGAGCTCCTCGACCAGGTGGCGGCGGCGGAGGCGAGCATCCGCTCCGGCATCACCCGGGTGAGCATCAACGAGTCCCAGCCGGCGGGCTCCGACTCCGTCGGCGGCTGATCCCGCGTCGGAGGGCCGGGCGGGCGCCCGGTCAGCCATGGCACACGAACGGTCCGTGACCGGCGGCGGCGTGTCCGCCGTCCGGCTCACGGGCATCACCAAGCGGTTCGGCGACCTCCTCGCGAACGATGACGTCCACCTGGACGTGGGGCGCGGGGAGGTCCATGCGCTGCTGGGCGAGAACGGGGCCGGCAAGACGACGCTCATGCGCATCCTGTACGGCCTGACGCATGCGGATTCGGGCACCATCGAGGTGGCGGGGGCTCCCGTCGTGGTGCGCTCGCCGCGGGATGCCATCGCCGCCGGCGTGGGCATGGTCACCCAGCACTTCTCGCTCGTCCGGCCCATGACCGTGGCCGAGAACCTGGCCCTCGGGCGCTCGTCGGGCGTGGGGCGCCTGGATCTCGATGCGGCGCGGGCGACCGTCCGGGCGGCATCGGAGCGATATGGCGTGGCGGTCGACCCTGACGTCCGCGTCCAGGATCTGTCCGTGGGACAGCAGCAGCGCGTGGAGATCCTCAAGGCGCTGTCGCGCGAGTGCCGTGTGCTCATCCTGGACGAGCCCACGGCCGTGCTCGTGCCCCAGGAGGTGGATGCCCTGTTCACGGCCCTCCGGCGACTCGTCGCGGATGGCCTCGCCGTGGTGTTCATCAGTCACAAGCTCCACGAGGTGCGCGCGATCTCCGGTCGCGTGAGCGTCCTGCGGCGCGGGCGGCTCATCGGCACCGTGCCGGGCGCCACGGACGAGCGGGAGCTGGCCGGGATGATGGTCGGCCGTCCCCTGACCGGGATCACCCGACCGGATCCTGCGGAGGGCTCGACCGGACAGCCTGTGCTGCGTGTCAGCGCGGTCTCGGCGAACGGCCCGCACGGCCTGCCGGCACTTCGCGACATCTCGTTCGCGATCGCCGCCGGCGAGATCCTGGGCGTCGTGGGTGTCTCCGGGAACGGCCAGACCGAGCTCGCCGAGGTGCTCGCAGGCATGCGCTCGCCCACGACAGGATCGGTTCGGGTGGCGGATGTCGAGCTGGCGGGGGCGACCCCCTCGGTCGTGATGGCGGCCGGCGTGGGCCGCATCCCTGAGGACCGACACGCCAGCCTGGTGCTGGACCTGCCGGTGTCGATGAACCTCATCCTGGAGCACATCGACGACTTCCGTGGGCGCGGCGGCCTGGACGAGCGCCGGATCGTCGCCCATGCGAACGACCTGATCGCCCGCTATCGCATCAAGGCGCGCCCGAGCGACCGGGTGGGGACGCTCTCGGGCGGCAACATCCAGAAGGTGCTGCTGGCGCGCGTCCTGTCGCGCGACCCACGGGTGGTGATCGTGGCCCAGCCCACGCGCGGCCTGGACGTGGGCGCCACGGAGTACGTGCGCGGTGAACTGATCGCCAGGCGGGCCGCGGGAGCCGCGATCCTGCTCATCTCGGAGGACCTCGACGAGCTGCTCGCACTGGCCGACCGCCTCGTGGTGCTGTACGAGGGACGGTTGATGGCGGAGCTGCCCGCGGACGGCGCCGACCCGGAGCGACTCGGCCTGCTGATGGCGGGCAGGCAGGCGGCCGCATGACCGCTCGGACGGCGGGTGCGAAGGCGGTCGTCGCCGCGTCCTCCAGCACGCTCGGCATCGGCGTCCTCGCGGTCCTCATCACCCTGGTCATCACGGCCCCGCTGATCCTGCTGGCGGGCGCCAGCCCGATCGATGCCTACGTCAACTTCTTCCTGACGCCGCTCACCTCGCAGTTCCGGCTGCTGGAGGTGCTCGTCTCCGCGACACCCATCCTGTTCACCGGCATCGCCGTCGCGATCGCGTTCCGCGCAGGCTACTGGAACATCGGTGCGGAGGGCCAGCTGCTCGCGGGTGCCGTCGCGGCGACGGCGGTGGGCATCAGCGCGGATGGCCTGTCGCCGCTGGTCGTCATCCCCCTGATGCTCGCCGCGGGCGCCCTCGCGGGTGCGGCGTGGGCGTTCGTGCCCGGGATTCTGCGCGTGCGCCTGGGCATCGACGAGGTGGTGACCACGCTGCTGCTCAATCCGGTGGCGCTGCTCCTCGTCAAGGCCCTGGTCCAGGGACCCTGGCGCGATCCGGGCGGCATCACCGAATCGCCACCCATCGCGGCGGCTGCGGCGTTTCCCCAGCTGATCGCGAGGTCGCGGCTGCATCTCGGGTTCGTGGTGGCGCTGGTCATCCTCGTCATCGCCTGGTACGTCCTGTCGCGGACCGCCACGGGCCTGCGCCTGCGGGCCGTCGGCCTCGCACCGCATGCGGCGCGGTTCGCAGGCATCCGGGTGGAGCGCTCGCTGTTGCGGGTGGCGCTCGTGTCGGGTGCCATCGCGGGCATCGCGGGTGTGAGCGAGGTCGCGGGCATCCAGGGCCGCCTCACGTCCGGTCTGTCGCCGGGATTCGGATACACCGGCATCGTGGTCGCGATGCTGGGCGGCCTGACGATGCCGGGCGTGCTCCTGTCGGCGCTGCTCCTGGGAGATCTCAACGTGGGCACCAACTCCGCCGAGCGTGCCCTGGACATCCCGTCCCAGATGGGCGACGTGGTCCAGGGCACGCTGCTCCTGGTGCTCGTCGGCCTGCTGGCCATCCGGCGCTGGCGCGTCACGCGTTCCGACCGGCCGGCCGACGATGTGGCGGCGATCCCGGTGGACGAGGTCGGCGTGGAGGCGGTCCCCGGATGACCTGGTTGTTCGACCTGCTGGGCGCCACGCTCCGCAACGCCACCCCGCTCGTCTATGGCACGACAGGCGAGACCATCACGGAGCGCTCGGGGATCCTGAACCTGGGCATCGAAGGCACGATGTACATCGGGGCGTTCGCCGGGTTCGCCGTGGCGTTCTGGACCGGGGAACCGCTGGTGGGACTCGTGGCGGCCATCCTCGTGGGGCTGGCTGCGGGCGCCATCATGGGCCTCCTGACGGTCACCCTCGGCGCCAACCAGCACGTGTCCGGCCTGGGCCTGACCATCGCCCTCATCGGGCTCGCGGAGTTCGCCAACCGGCTGCTGCTGACCGGGGCGAGCGGCACCCGGATCACGCCGATGGACCAGTGGAATCCCCTGGGCGCGCTGGGTGACGTCGGGGTGGTCGCACAGCAGTACGGGCTCACGTACGTGGCGTTCCTGCTCGTGTCGCCGGCAGCCTGGTGGCTGCTGGGCCGGACGCCGTTCGGGCTCGCCATCCGAGCCGTGGGCGAGAACCCGGAGGCGGCCGATGCCGCGGGCATCAGCGTGGCCCGGACCCGCTACGCCGCGCTGATGATCGGGAGCGCGCTGATGGCCGTGGGCGGTGCGTTCCTCACCCTGGCGGTGCTGGGGTCGTTCACCCTGGACATCATCGCGGGGCGCGGCTGGGTGTGCCTCGCGCTCGTCATCTTCGGTCGGTGGAGGATCTGGCGCGGCGTGCTGGGTGCGCTCATCTTCGCGCTCGTCTACTCCCTGGGACTGCGCCTCCAGATCATGGAGGGCTTCGGCGGCGTGCCGCCCGAGGTGATGCTGGCGCTGCCGTACCTCGCGGTCATCGCGGCGCTGGCCATCAGCGGCCGCAACGTCGCGTATCCGGGTGCCTATCTCAAGCCATACCGCCGGTCCTGAGCCGGCTGACCTGGAGGATCCGACGATGGACGACCACGCATGGATGCGGGTGGCGATCGAGCAGGGCGCCAACAGTCTCGCTGAGGGCGGCGTGCCGGTCGGGGCTGCACTCATTGCCGACGGCAAGCTCCTCGCGGCCGGCCACAACCGGCGCGTCCAGCAGGGATCCGCCATCCGTCATGGCGAGACCGACGCGCTGGAGAACGCCGGCCGCCTGCACGCGTCGGTCTACGCGCGCGCCACGATGTACACGACACTCTCGCCGTGTGACATGTGCACCGGCGCCATCCTCCTGTACAAGATCCCGCGCGTGGTGATCGGCGAGAATCGCACGTTCCTGGGCAACGAGGAGCTGCTGCGCTCGCGGGGCGTGGAGGTGGTCGTCCTGGACGACCCCGAGTGCAAGGCGCTGATGGATGCGTTCATCGCGCAGCACCCGGACATCTGGAACGAGGACATCGGCGAGGTCTGAGGCATGCCCGCGGCGGGCGGGTCCGCGAGGTGCCTCGGAGCTCGTCGCCAGGTCACCGATGCCCCTGGGTGCGACCGCCGGCGCGTCCGATCCAGCGACGCACGCGATGGACGGGCGATCTCGGCCGGGGCGGCGTCCGGGTCGCCCTGCGCGGCGCCGGGTACACGGTCGGATCGCCCATGGGCGGCCGCCCCGCCTCCAGCGTCGCGAGCCAGACGATCAACGCGCGATGCTCGGGGGGTCGCGTGGATGGGTCGAGCTGCCGGGCGGCGCGGCCCATCGCCAGCCAGTTGTGGATCGTGCTCCGGGTCGCCTTGCTGGCGCATGCATCCCACTCTGCAGACGACAGCGCGAGGGCACACGCGGCCGGGTCGGAGAACCCGAATCGCGCGGGGTCCCCTCCCGACAGCACGAGCCCGGCCTGGGTCCGCAGGCATTTCTCGCACACGCCGCAGTTCAGCCGATCATCGGGTACGGCCTTGTGGCACACCCGCAGCTGCACCGACCCACCGATGCCTGCCGCCGCCACGATCCGGGCCACCTTGTCGAGGCGATCCCCGTCATGCGCATCGTTCTGGACGACGACCGGACCCAGGCCGATGAGGGGATCCAGCCTCGCCGACGACCCCCATCGGGCGTCGTAGCCGGGTACGTGGCTGGACGCGATGAGCAGGCGATCCGCGCCGGCCGCCCACAGGGCCGGTGCCGCCAGCGCCGCCAGGCTCGTCCCGTGGGCGACCTCTGGCCACCAGTAGCGGAAGGCGCCCAGGCCCTTGGCGATGGAGGGCGGGACCATGGAGCGCGCGTTGCTGGCGATCAGGCGGTGCTCGTGGCCGTGGGCCGCCGCGAACGCCGCAGTCCCTGCGGCGGTGCGCGCCCAACGCTCCGGCCCACGGTCCGCCTCGTCGTCAAGCGCGATCGTCATCGTCAGCAGTGAGCCGTCCGGGTGGCGAACCGCGCTCGCGATGCTGTCCACGCCGCCCGAGAGCATCAGGCCGGTCGGCGAGCCGGGATTCCCGCGGGGGAGCGGCAGGGGCGCGACGGGCACGGGGTCGACCACCCGCACCGTGCCCGCCCAGGGCAGCACCGGATACATGCGCCGGAACTCCGCGCGCAGCCGGGGGAGCGCCTCCGCGACCGAGGTGTCCGCACCGGTCACGGTCACGGCGAGATCATGGATCCAAACCAAGGGCGCCAGGAGGTAGGTGGCGGTCTGGAGCAGGACGGACCGCGGCACCGTCGTCAGGTCCACCGTGGATGGGTACTCGACCCACGGATCAGCCGTCAGCAGCGCTCGGACAGGCGGCCCTGGCACGATGTCGAGGCGTCCCTCGGACACCGTGAGTCGCTCGACGAGGGGCGTTTCGGTCATCGACAGGGGCACCCGACGAGTCTATTCACCTGGCCGCGCTGACCGCGGGTGCGCTCACGCTCCAGGGCGATGAGGATGGATGACTCCGCGATCACCGTGTGGTCCACCTGTCCTCCGGCATGTGGACACGCTGCTCGGCACTTCGCACGATCGCCGCCAAGACGGTCTCACATCGGCTCGAGGACGATCTCGCTGACGGCGCCGTCCTGGATGCTCCATGCGCGCAAGACAGGATCGGGGCCAGCCATGGAGCAGATCAGGTAGAGCGCGTCGGGGTACGCCGCCAGGCCCACGTCCGTGGCGGAGGGCTCTGCCGCGGACGCCACATGTGAATGGCAGATGCCCCAGACCACCTCGTCCGCGTCATCGATGTCCAGCATCACCCGGAGTTGTTCCTCGGGATCGATGAGATAGCGGTATGGCGAGGCGGCCGCGTTGCGCATGGGCAGGAATCGAGTGGGCACACCGCCTTCCTCCGCGGTCACCGGTGCGGCCAGGATGCCGCAGGCCTCGTGGGGGAGGCCCTGGCGCGCCCAGTCCAGGAACGCCGCCTGGAGGTCGTGCGGGATGCGCGCGGACGGAGGAAGGAACGGCGGCGGCGCATATCGGACCGCCGCGCGTCGCTGGAGCCCCTGGTCGGCGGCCTGCTGCCAGTCGGCCACGGGCGGCACGATCGGATCGCCGGTCACCGCTGGTTCGGCATCGGCAGAACGCACGGCAGGAGCGGCGGAAGGGGGATGCATCGGGTCGGACATGGCACACGCGAGCGTAGCGCAGGGGCGGCACGGACGAGCCGGCGCGCGCGAGGCCGCCTGACGTGGCGGCCGTCGGGCATCCGCAGGATCACCGATGCGACAGCGCGCGACCGAAGACGGAGACTGGGGTCCACTCCTCCTCGATGGCGCCCGCCGGCGTGTGTTCTGGGCACCCGGCGGGCGCCGTTCGATGTCTACACTCTGGCCATGGACACACCCCATGGCTGGACCGTGGCGCTCGCGCTGGACCCGCGGCGGCAGGTCATCGGCGGCAGCAAGCAGGCCCTCGTGGATGCGCTCGCGCGCGGTGCGGACCTGCGGGTGTACACCGAGTTCCTGTTCCAGGAGCACATCGAGCCCGCGTGGACGGGCGATCCATCCCTGCGCGGGCCGATCCGCGAGGTCATCGACTTCCGCGAGACGATCATCGTGGAGGGGTGTCACGCGGCGGGTGTGACCACGCTCCGCCAGCCCCTGCATCCGCCGTTGGGATTCAATGGCACGGCCGCCAAGATGGCGTACTTCTGCTACACCTCGGACGCGGACCAGGCGTGCGCGAACGTGCTCATCGCGGGTTCGGATGCGGATGCCGCCCGCGCACCGGGCGCTCCGCAGCGCGGCGCCCGGATGACGAGACCGACGCCTCCGGACATGCCCAAGATGTCGCCCGAGGACGCGTTCGACCTGGGCACGCTCGGTCCATCGCGCACCTTCGTGTACGACATGGAGGTATACCGCTTCATCGTCCGGGACGACTGGCAGGAGGTCCTGGCCCACGACGCGGACGGCGCGGTCCTGCGCGGGTCGATCGATGCGCTCGAGGAAGCGCAGATCGCAGGACGCGAGCTGAAGGTGGCCATCCGGGGACTGGGTGCGGAGGTCGGCGCGGCGGTCGGCCTGCCCCCGCTCGACCACGAGATCATCTCCTGCGTGGGGTCGGGGTTCTTCCACGTCGGCGCCCGCCTGTACAACGCCCTCACCCATCCCATCATCCGCGTGGCACCCGCCATCCCGCTCCGCTATCGGAGCCAGGGCTGGGACCTCGTGTGGGTGCACCTGCGCACGGACGGACTGGCCACGGTGCGGCGCATGGATCCGTGGACCCAGGCCTGGCGCGACACGCAGGCGCGGTATGCCGCCCGCTGGTTCGCCCGCTGAGGACGCCGCTCACGAGCTCGCCCAGTGCGCTGAGACCGTCAGCGCGTGCGACATGACGAACACTTGGCGGGGTCGGGCGACCATCGTCGCCGTCCGTGGGCCCGCTTGACGACGTCAGCATCGCAGCAGCCGGCGCAGCCGCCGACGCCACCGGCGTCGCCAGGTCACCTCCCGGGGCATCCGCGGCGGGCGCCGCGCTGACCGCGCCCGCTGTGGCCGAGGCGCGTCAAGGGGATCTCCGAGGGGTGGCGCGCCAGACCGCAGCGAGGCGATCCAGCGCAGGAACTGCCGCGTCTCCGGGGGTCGTCCGGCCAGGTCCAGCGCCCGCGCCGCCTCGCCCATCGTCGCCCAGTACAGGATGTTGCCGCCGCGCAGGGGCCGCACCAGCGCCCTCCAGTCGGCCTCGGACAGCGCGGTCGCTCGGGCGGCCGGGTCCGGAAACCCGAAGCGCGCCGGGTCTCCTCCGACCAGGAGGAGGGCTGCCTGGGTCCGGCAGCATTTCTCGCACACGCCACAGTTGAGCCGGTCGTCCGGCGCGGCCTTGAAGCAGACGCGCACCGCCAGGGAGTCGCCGGGTGCGACCGATGCCACGATCCGGGCCACCTTCTGGAGGCGATCGTCATCAGAGGCGTCGTGCTCGACACGGATGGGCCCGAGCGCGATCAGGGGGTCGAGCCGGGCGCCGGATCCCCAGTGCGCGTCGTGCGCGGCCATGTACGTGGACGCGATCATCAGCCGCTCCGCGCCAGCCGACCAGAGCACCGGCGCGGCCAGGCCAGCGAGGCTCATGGCGTGCGAGATCTGCGGCCACCAGTGCTCCACGGAGGGCTTCAGCGCCCGCGTCGTGGTCCTGGGCACCATCGATCGGGCATTGGCCTGGATGCGCACATGGCGCTGCCCGTGCCGTGTTGCGAATCCCGCCGCTCCCGCGACGGTCCGTGCCCATCGACCCGGCGGTCCGACCTCGTCATCCAGGTCGACGGTCACCAGCAACAGCGAGCCGTCAGGATGGCACAGGGCGCTCGAGATGCTGTCGACGCCACCGGAGAACATGAGGCCGGTGGGTCCGCCGGTCCGGGGGAGCGGCGCCGGGGCCACGGGGTCCAGCACCGTCACATCTCCGTCCCAGCGCAGGTCTGGGAACATCCGGCACAGTTCCGCACGGAGCAGCGGCAGCGCCGACGCGACGCCCGAGTCGGCGCCTGTGACGTGCGTACGGACGCCGTGTGCCCAGGCGATCGGCGCCAGGAGTTAGGTCGCGGTCTGGAGCAGCACCGACCGGGGCACGGACGCCAGGTCCACATCCGCGGGGTAGTCGGCCCACGGGTCCGCCGAAAGCAGCGCGCGGAGCTCCAGACCGGGCCGGATCGACAGGCGCCGGCCCGCGACTCGGAGGTCCTCCACCAGCGCGGTCCGCCCCACGGGCACTCCACTCCTCTCGGCGGCGCAGGCGTCGCGGACCGGACACGATCCCGGGGTGCGAAGTCCCCGGCGATGGTACGCCCCTCCACCGGCCGTCATGAAGGCGGGCTGCGCGACGAGACGACGCCCGGCACCGGACACGACCGCTGCTACCCTCAGACCCATGGCTCCCCTCCTGTCCGTCCGCGGTCTCCGGAAGCGCTTCCCCGTGGGTGGCGGTCGGGCGGTCCACGCGGTCAACGGCGTGGACCTGGACGTCGCGGCAGGCGAGACGCACGGCCTGGTGGGCGAGTCAGGCTCCGGCAAGTCGACGATGGGGCGCCTGATCCTGCGCCTGATCGAGCCGGATGCCGGCACCGGCACGTTCGCCGGTCAGGACCTGTTCGCGCTGCGGGGGGCCGAGCTGCGCGCCGTCCGCCGACGGATGCAGCTGGTCTACCAAGACCCTGCCTCCTCGCTGGACCCGCGCTGGACCGCACGCGACCTCGTGGCGGAGCCGTGGGCGATCGGCGGCATGTACGACGCAGCCGAGCGGCGGCGCCGCGCAGATGCGCTGCTGGAACGCGTGGGCCTGGATGCCGCGCAGGGCGGCAAGCGGCCGGCGGCGTTCTCGGGCGGCCAGCTCCAGCGCATCGGCATCGCGCGGGCGCTCGCGCTGGAGCCGGACCTGGTGATCTGCGACGAGCCGGTGTCCGCGCTCGACGTGAGCGTCCAGGGCCAGATCATCAACCTGCTCGGGGACCTCCAGGCGGAGCGCGGCCTGGCATACCTGTTCATCGCGCACGACCTGGGCGTGGTGCGCCACATCAGCGACCGGGTGTCCGTGATGTTCCTGGGGCGCGTCGTGGAGACCGGCACGCGCGACGAGGTGTTCGACCGACCTGCCCACCCCTACACGCAGGCGCTGCTGGCGGCGATGGACCCGTCCGACCCCTCCGCCCTGCGTGGACGCCTGGCGCCGGGCGAGCCACCGCGGCCGACCGATCCCCCGAGCGGCTGCGCGTTCCGGACCCGCTGTCCCTACGCGACGGCCATCTGCGCGGAGCAGGTCCCCGACCTGGTCGAGCGCGGCCAGGGGCATCCGGTCGCCTGCCATCGTGCGGCGGACCGCGCGGCAGCCCCCGTGACGACGGTCGGCTGACCCACCGTCGTGCGACCACGGAGCCGGATCAGTCCGCTGGGACCTGGAGCGTTCGCTCGCCACGCCAGGCACGCACCACGCGGATCGCGGCGACATCGAGTCGACACACGATGCGATGCGGCGGATGGATGCGTTCACGAACCTGGGCGCTCCCCACCTCCGGCACGATCCGACCGCGTTCGGGGAACCGGACCTTGGACGGCCGCGAGATCCTGGTCCTTGCCCGCATCGAGTTCTGTCGTCGCGGACATGTCGTCGTCGGCCACGCCGCTCAGCGCCGCACGCGCGGGTCGATGACGACCGTCGCGACGTCCGCCGCCAGGTTCACGAGCGCCACCAGCAGCCCCGCGATCACGCCCACGCCCACGATGAGCGCGGTGTCGAGGCGTCGCAGGCCCTGCACCAGATCGGCGCCCAGACCGGGCATCGAGAACATCACCTCCACGACCGCGACCGCGCTGAACAGGCCAGCCACATCCAGTGCCAGCACGGACAGCAGCGGCAGCAGCGCGTTCGGCAGGACGTGGCGGAGGCGCACCGACCACGCCGTGTCTCCCATCCCGGCCGCGTAGACCACGTATGGCTCGTCGAGCTGCTCCAGCAGCGAGGTCCGCAGCAGGCGCGCGAGCACGAGGCCGAACGGCACGCCCAGCGTGAGCACCGGCAGGACGTAGGAGGTGGGCCCCGATCGCGTGCCGCCCAGCGGGAACCAGCCCAGCAGGAACGCGAACAGGTACAGCAGCAGCAGCCCCAGCAGGAACGTGGGCACCGCGCTCGTGACAGCGGCGGCACCCACCAGCATCCGGTCGGGCCAACGGGAGCGCCGGCTGACGACCAGCAGCGCGAGCGGCACGCCGATGGCCACCTCCGCGGCGAACGCCAGCGCGGTGAGCGTCAGGGTCTGCGGGAGCGACCGGGCGATGACCGCGGACACCGGCTCGCCGCGCGAGAACGAGTCGCCAAGGTCCCCCCGGAGCATCCGCGTCATGGTGAGCAGGTAGCGCTCCGGCAGCGGGTCGTCGAACCCGTAGGCCGCGCGGATGCGCTCGATCGTCTCCTGGGAGGCGCTCGGCCCGGCCAGCGAGCGTGCCGGGTCGCCGGGGATGAGCTCCACGAGCAGGAAGCCCGCGGTCGCCACCAGCCACACCGTCACGAGGGCGGTGAGCAGCCGCCTGCCCACGTACCGGATCATGTCGGGGACCTCACCGGTCGTCCCGCGGGGATCGCAGGCTCTCGCCCACGAGGTTCACCGCGAGGACCAGCAGGCCCAGGAACAGCGCCGGGTAGAGGATCAGCCCAGGATCGGTGCGGTAGTACATGCCGGCCGACCCCAGCAGTCCACCGATCGAGGGTGTGGGCTCCGGGATGCCTGCCCCCAGAAACCCCAGCGATGCCTCGAACAGGACCGCCCAGCCGACCGACAGCGCCGCATACGCACCGATCACCGGGGCGAGATGCGGCAGCACATGCCGGGTGAGGATCCACGCCCGTCCGGCGCCCTGGACCACCGCCGCCTCCACGAACCGCCGCTCGCGCAGCACCACGGCCTGGCCGTAGGCCACGCGCGCGATGGGCGCCCAGAAGACAGCGGCCAGCCCCAGGATGAGCGACAGTTCGCCGCGCCCCAGGATCGTCGCGATCGCCGCCACCAGCAGCAGCCCGGGAATCGCCAGGCCGAGGTCCGTGGAGCGCATCAGGACGCCCGCCCAGAACCCCCGAGACCCGGCCGCGACCAACCCCACGAGCACGCCCGCGATGGTCGCCAGCGCCACGCCCACGAGCGCGACGATGAGCGTGACTCGACCGCCGTGGAGCACCCGCGCCAGCAGGTCTCGGCCCTTGGGGTCCGTTCCCAGGAGGTGGTCCGGGGAGCCCGCGGGCAGCGGCACTCCGCCCGGTCCCAGTCCCTGCGGGCTCTCGAATGTGGGATCCCAGTGCGTCAGCAGCGGTGCCGCGATGGTGAGCAGCACGAGCCCGAGCAGCAGCGCCATGCCCAGGCGGAGGCTGCGCCTCCCTCCGCCGATCTGCGAGCGGCGCCGCTCTGCGGCGATCGGCGCGCCGGCACCCACCAGGCTCATGACGCGGACCCTCGGCCCGGGACCGGCACCCCGGCCTCCGACGCCGCCGCATCGAGCGGATGGTGGCACGCGAAGCCTGCCTCTGCGGGCCAGGCATACCGCGGCTCCACGGTCCGGCACACGTCCGTGGCGCGCGGGCAGCGCGGCGCGAACGCGCAGGGCAGGAAGGCGCCGGGCAGCGTGGGTGGCTGGCCGTCGATCGTGGGCACGCGCCCGCCTGGGACCGCGCGCAGGACGGACGCCGCCCGGAGGGCCGCGGGGTAGGGATGGCGCGGCCGCTCCAGCACGTCGTCGCGCGATCCGAACTCCACGATCGTGCCCGCGTACATCGCGGCGACGCGATCGGCGGCCCTGCGCAGCAGCCGCAGATCGTGGGTGATGACGAGCAGCGCGGTCCCCAGGTCGCGCACGAGACCCAGGAACGCCTCGATGACCTGGACCTGGACCAGCGCGTCGAGCGCCGTCGTGGGCTCATCGGCGATGACCAGCGACGGACCGCAGGCCAGGGCGCCCGCGATCGTGGCGCGCTGGAGCATCCCGCCCGACAGCTCGTGCGGGTAGGCGCCCATCACGCGCTCTGGTTCCGGCACGCCCAGGCGCGACAGCAGCTCCCGGATGCGCGCATCGGCAGCGTCGGCATCGAGTCCCAGGTGGCCCTGGAGGGGTCGACGGACCTGGGCGCCCACGCGCCGCAGCGGGTCGAGCGCCCGGAACGGGTCCTGGGGCACGTACCCGATCCGCCGTCCCCGCAGTCGAGCCGTGCCGTCCACGCCAGCCGCGACGACCACCTCCCCATCGAACGCGACCGCGCCGCCCGAGACCCAGCGATCCCGGCCCAGCAGGCCGAGCGCGGCGAGCCCGAGCGTGGACTTGCCGCACCCGGATTCGCCGACCAATCCCGTGACCGTGCCCGGTGCGAGCGCCAGGTCCACGCCGCGCAGGATCCTGCCGGCGGCCGAGTCGACCGTCAGCCCCTCGACGAGCAGGAGCGGACGACCCGGGTCGCGGTCGGCGGCTTCCGACCCAGCCGCGCTGGCCGCGTGGGCCGCGCCGGCCGCACCAGCCGCGTCGTCGACCTCGGTCAGTCCCCGGGCGTCACTGGGCCTTGGCCCAGGCACGCTTCCAGTCATATGGGGCGTACGTTGCGAGCGTCGGGATCTGGCCCACCCGCTGACCCCACACGACCTGCGGCGAGATCTCCATCACCGGGATGCCCGCCACCGCGTCGATGTAGCGCTGCTGCACCGCGCGCAGCGCCGCGTCGCGCTCCGCGCCGAACGGCATCGCCTCGGTGGCCGCGAGATCCGCGTCGATGGACGCGTCGCAGAAGTGGCTGATGTTCAGGAACGAGCCGCAGATGAAGTTCGTGGAGAAGTAGTCCTGGGCGTCCGGGTAGTCGGCGCTCCAGTAGGTGGACGAGATGTCGCGCGCCGTGGGCTCGTAGACCGCGCCGCCGAAGAACTCGGCCGACTGGAGCCCCTGGAGGTCCACCGTGAAGCCGACGGCCTCGAGGTCCTGCTTGAGGGCGGTGGAGTTGGCGGCCTGATAGGGGTCGCTGACATCGTAGATGATCTTCACCGGCGTGCCGTCATAGCCGCCCGACGCGAGATACGCCTTCGCCTGCTCCGGGTCGTGGGGGTAGGTGCGGGTGCCCGCCGGATCCGACTGCACCGTGGTCGATCCGATGAGCTGGTTCCAGGGCTTGGCCAGCTCGCCGAACTGGGCCACGAAGTCGGTCGACAGCGCGTGGGCGACCGCGAGGCGCAGGTCCTTGTTCGCGAACAGGCCGCCGTTCTCGAGCGCCAGGTAGTAGATGCGCGGGCCGACGGACGGCGAGACCGTCAGGTTCGGGTCGCCCTGGAGCAGCCGCAGGCTGGCGGGCGAGATGGAGAACGCCTCGAACACGCCGTCCGCATCTCCCGACTGGAGCCGCAGCACCTGGCTGTTCTCATCCACGTTGAGGCTCACGTGGATCTCGTCGAGGTAGGGCAGCGCCGGATCCGCGTACCCCGGGTTGCGCACGAACGTGGCGTCCGAGCCCTTGTTCCAACTCTGGAGCATGAACGGGCCGGCGCCCACCGGGCGGTTCGCGAAGTCCTCCCCGCGCTCCTCGACCGCCTCCCGCGGGACCGGCCACGAGGTGCCGATGGTGAGGCCGTAGAGGAACGTGGCCGACGGCGCCGTGAGGGTCACCCGCAGCGTCTGGTCGTCGACGACCTCGATGCCCGAGATGTCGTCCGCGGTGCCCGCCTGGAACTCCGAGACGCCCTGGATGCCCGCGAGGTACCCGCCGCCCCAGCTCGGCGCGGGCAGCAGGTTCGGGTCCACGGCGCGGGTGAGCCCGTAGGCCACGTCCGCCGCGGTGACCGCCCTGGGCGTGAAGTCGGGACCGGCGAACATCGCATCCGGCCTGATGCGGAACGTGTAGGTCAGGCCGTCCGCGGAGACATCGGGCATGCCGTCCGCCAGGCCCGCTTCCAGCGTCCCGCCGGAGGTGAAGTGATAGAGCCCCTCGTAGAGGAGTCCCGCGGTGGCGTTGTAGTCGATGCCGGAGACGGCCTGGGCGGTGTCCAGCGTGGCAAGGTCGCCTCCGGCCACGAGCTCCACGCGGCCGCCCGCGACGGGCTCCTCCTGGGCGAGCGACGCGGCCGGTGCCGCGGCGACGACCGCCACGAGCGATGCCAGCACGACCGACGCGATCCTGCGCAAGCGAAGCCTCCTTGTCCGGTTCCGGGGTCACTGGGCGCCGCACGGCGCGTGGCGGGCGCGCGGCAATCGTCGCCGCGGGATCGGGGGGTGTCAAGCGCGGGGCGTCAGCCCAGGTCGTCCGCTCCGCCCGCCGCGGTGGGGTTGCAGCCGATGCGACACTGGTCTCGTCGTGGTGGTTCGGGGGACTGCGAGCGCGGCAGGAGGGCAAGATGGACCTGCGACGGATGCGAGCCATGATCCTGGCGGGAGTGATGGCAGGGTCAGCCATCGCCGCCGGAAACCCGGTTGCCGCGGGCGGCATACCGCTCGAATGTGAGGCCGGCCTGCGCGGCGGTGGCCCGGACCGCGTCGATGGGTGGATGACCGGCCTGGGACGAGGGTCGTGCACGGTGCCCGCGTCGTATGGCGCGCCGTGGGATCTGCGCGTCATCGCTCGGCTGCAGCGGCGTCAGGCGGGCACATGGCGCACGCAGGCAATCGCCAGCAGCTGGTCTGAGGCCGACTTCGAGGGCACGAAGACGATCGAGTGGATCTCCGTGGCCGCCCCGTGCACCAGCGCTGCGAGGCGCACCTGGCGTATCAGGATCACCGCACAGGCGCGACTCGATGAGAAGTCGGTCACCGTCCTGACGTCGGATACGATCATCTCGCCCACGCGCCGAGTCGCCTGCTGAGGCCAGCCCCTGCGGTCATCACCGCCCGAGGCGGCGGCGGTCAGCAGCCGATCGCCGCGGCGAGCGCGGCGCACGCCGCATCCATCGTCCCGGCCCCGGCCCGACCGAGGCGCCGCACGAGTCGGTGCCGCTCCAGCAGGAACACGTTGTCGAAGTTCGCCACTGACGGCCCGACGAGCCCCGCCTCCGGTCCGATGCCGACCTCCGTGGTGATGCCTCGGATCGTGGAGCTGATGGGCGCGCACATGACCGAGTGGAGGATCGTGCCCATGGGATCGCGCGTGAGCACGAGGACCGGACGGCGCTTGTCGCCCGGCACGTCCGCGAACCAGACCTCGCCTCTTCGTGCGGCGGGCGGATTCACCGTGGGTCCGCGTACAGCGCGTCGTAGTCCACGTCATCATCGCCCAGGTCGAAGCGCACAGGCGTGCGCGCCAGCGCCCGCTCGGCGTCCGTGGACGGAGTCCCGCGATAGGCCGCGATGTCTCGCCGCAGGCGCTCCGCGTGGACCAGGCGGGAGAGCGCCAGGTCGATGACGTCCGACATGCTGCGCCGGCCCGTGAGCTCCATGGCGAGCCGCACGACATCGCGGTCGAGGGTGATCGTCGCCTTCTCCCGGACCATGCGGCGCATCCTACCATCCGGTGGTATGCGCCATACCGCCAGCATCGGCGGCCACTGGCGAGTACGATCGCGGCCATGGACACCCGAGCAGCCGCGGCGCGCGCCGCGGACGTCATCCGCCAGCGCTCCGGCAGGGTGCCGGAGGTGGGCCTCATCTGCGGCACCGGCTTCGCGCCATGCACGGACGTGCTGACCGACCGCGTCACGATCCGCTATGCCGACCTCGGCTTCCGCCCGAGCGCAATCCCGAGTCACATCAACGAGGTGGACGTGGGGCTGCTCGACGGCGTGGTGGTCGCCGCGGTCAAGGGCAAGTCGCTGCCGTGTGACGGCGCGACGTGGCAGGAGGCGGGGCTGCCGGCACGCTCGCTGGCCCTGGCGGGGTGTCGTGCGCTGCTCTACTCGGCCCATTCGGGGTCCATGCGGCCGGACGTGCCGCCCGGGTCGTTCCTGGCGTTCAGCGATCACCTGAACTTCAGCGGCTTCAACCCGCTGTCCACCGAGCGCGAGGGCGAGGGCTGGCCGACCCCATACCTCTCCATGGCGGAGCTCTACGACGCCGAGCTCCTGGCGGCGGTGGTCGCGGCCGTGGAGGCGGCGGGTGTCCGATTCCCGACCGGCGTGGCCGGCTACTGGATGGGGCCCAGCTTCGAGACGCCCGCGGAGATCCGCCTGGCGCAGCTGGCTGGCTGCTCCATCTCCAGCAACTCGTTCCTGCCGGAGGTGATGGCGGGATACCACGCGGGGATGCGCGTGGTCGGCTTCACGTACGTCTCGGTGTGGTCGGCGGGGATCGGAGATCCCATCGACATGGACACGATCCTGTCCATGGCCGAGCGCTCGCACCGTGACTTCCGCACGATCGTGCGCGCCGCGATCCCGGCGATGGCCCGCCTCGCCGGCTGATCGCCTGACGGCGTGGCGCCGTCGCGCGGCGGCCACATGGACAGATGTCCGGCCAGACGACCGTATCGGGGCAGATGCTGCCAGATGTCCCGCCCACGCCACCTTGAGGCCGCTGGGCCGCCGGATTCTCTGCCATCGGTCGCACTGGTCAAACGTCTGCCAGGTCCGACCTGGCTACGGTCGCGCCATGGCGACACATGGCAGCACACATCCGCCAGGTCACGCTCAGCGGGGCTCGCGGATCACCCGGAGCGATGTCAGGTTCCCCCGTACTGTCGCCATCCCGGACACCTGGCATGGTCGCGGGACCCATGATCCGGCCCGGGATGGAGCGGGGCCCAGGCGGGACGTGGGCTTCTCCTGGGAACGGGAAGATGAATCGCTCCGGCCGCGAGCGGGTTCTGGTTGCTCGCGGTTCGGCCGGTGGAGGACGGGGGCGGCGCGACTCGCGTCGGCCGGCGGGTCGACCGCACTGGCTGTCGCGGGAAGACGTCATGCGCGGGTCACGTCCGGACCTGGTCTTGACGACGAGACGGCAGTGTGCCTCACCAGAGGTTGAGCGACTCGATCTCCTCGTGGTCGCGCTCGATGTCGCGCGTCCACAGCTCCTCGGACAGGTATTTCCAGCCGCCGTCCGCGATGAGCACCACGATCGTGCCGTGTGCCATCTGCGCCGCGATCCGCTGCGCGGCCACGATCGCGCCCCCCGCGCTCACACCCGCGAAGATGCCCTCCTTCGCGGTCAGGTCGCGCAGCGCGTCGATGGAGTCGGCGTTCGAGACGAGGAACTTCCCATCGAGCACGCTCGCGTCGAAGATCTCGGGGATGAACCCCTCGTCCAGCGACCGGAGCCCCTGGACCTTCTCGCCCGGCAGCGGCTCGGCCGCGAACACCCGCAGCTCCGGGTTGTGCCGCTTCAGCCGTCGGCCGACGCCCATGAGCGTGCCGCCGGTCCCCAGGCCCGCCACGAACACGTCCACCTCGGGGCAGTCGGCGATGATCTCCTCGGCCGTGCCGTCCTCGTGGGCCCGGGGGTTCGCCGGGTTGCCGTACTGGTAGGGCATCACGAATCGGTCGTCCTTGGCCACCAGGTGCTTGGTCAGCGCCACCGCGCCGTTGGAGCCCAGCGCCCCCGGCGAGTCGATGATCTCCGCACCGAACAGCGCCAGCAGCTGGCGCCGCTCCCGGGTCACGTTGTCGGGCAGCACCACGGCCACGCGATAGCCCTTGCGGCGCGCGATCATCGCCAGGGCGATGCCCGTGTTGCCGGACGTCGGCTCGATGATGATGGAGTCTGGCCGCAGTCTCCCCGACGCCTCCAGGTCGTCGATGAGCGCCTTGGCCACGCGATCCTTCACCGACCCCGTCGGGTTCATGAACTCGAGCTTCGCGTACAGCCGGACGTTCGGGTTGGGACACATCCGTGGGATCTCGACGAGCGGCGTGTGGCCGATCGCGTCGATGATCGACGGGTAGCGACCGCCGTGCGGCGGCGAGCCCTCGTGGGCGTGGGGCCGGAGCCGCTCGAGGTCCGGGATGGCCATCGCGGTCGAACGGGTCAGCGACCGCCCGCCATGGCCGGCAGGAGGACGACCGTGTCCGTCGGGCCCACGGGCGTGGCCAGCTCCTGCTCGTAGCGCACGTCCCGGCCGTTCACGTACACGTTCACGAACCGATTGAGCGTGCCCTCGGCGGTGAGCAGCTGGTCGCGCAGCGACGGGAACTGGGCGATGAGCGCGTCCAGCGTCTCCCCCACCGTGACGCCGGTGACCTCCACCTGCTTCTGGTTGCCCGCCGCCGCCCTGAGGACGGGCGGGATGCGGACCGCGGTCATGCTTGCACCCCTGTGCTGGTGTTGAAGGAGCCGCCGAGCGCGAACACGCCCGACTGGCTGGCCGCCGGCGCGCCGTCTCCGCACGCCGGGCAGTGCGGATCGCGCCGCAGCTGGAGCTCCGAGAAGGACGCGTCGAGGGCGTCGTAGATGAGCAGCCTCCCGGCGAGCGTGTCGCCGATGCCGAGCAGGATCTTGAGCGCCTCGGTGGCCTGGAACATGCCCATGGTGCCGGGCACCACGCCCAGCACGCCCGCGACCGAGCAGCCGGGCGCGAGCTCCGGGGGCGGCGGCGTGGGATAGAGGCAGCGGTAGCACGGCCCCTCGTGGGGCGCGAACACGGTGAGCTGGCCCTCGAAGCGGAACACGGACGCGTGGACCACGGTGATGCCCGCCGCGACCGCGGCGTCGTTGAGGATGTAGCGCGTCTCGAACGTGTCCGTGCCGTCGAGGATCACGTCATACCCCGCGATGAGCCGGGCCACGTTCTCCGCCGTGAGCATCTCCTCGTGCGGCACGACCTGCACATCCGGATTCAGGGCACGCACCGACTCTGCGGCGCTGTCCACCTTCTTGCGACCGACGCGGTCGTTCGTGTGCACGATCTGCCGCTGGAGGTTGGACAGGTCGACCACGTCGAAGTCGACGATGCCGATGGTGCCCACGCCCGCCGCGGCCAGGTACAGCAGCGCCGGGGCGCCCAGGCCGCCCGCGCCGATGAACAGCACCCTGCTGGCCAGGAGCCTCGCCTGGCCCTCTGCACCGACCTCCGGGATGAGCAGGTGCCGACTGTAGCGCTGCTTCTGCTCCCTGGACAGGATGACCGGCTTGGTCCACTCCCGACCCTCCGACTTCCAGGCCTGGAAGCCGCCCCTCATGGAGATCGGCTGGGCATAGCCCATGGCGGCGAGCGTGGTGGCCGCGAACAGCGAGCGCACGCCGCCCGCGCAGTAGAGCACGACCGGACGGTCGCGATCGGGCACGGCGGCCTCGATCTGCTGCTCCAGGTAGCTCTTGGAGATGTGGGTCGCGCCGGGGGCGTGGCCCTCCTCCCACTCGGTGGTCTCGCGCACGTCGATGAAGGCGGCGCCACCCTCGACGAGCGTCGCCGCCTCGCCGGGCGAGACCTCGCGGATCGACGCGCGGGCGTCGCGCATCAGGTCGGAGAAGGACTTGGGCATCGGGGCATCGGCTCCAGAGGGTGGTGGACGGGGCCCGCTCGGCGCGGGACGGGCGGCGGGGATGGGCGGAACGCCAGCCTGGCTGAAGTCAGGCCGGCCGACGACAGGTGCAGCGACAGGCGCAGCGGCCCACGGGCGTCATGCGCGCGCCTCTCCGGGGGCGGGTGCCGGATCGCGCCCCTCCGTGAGCGCCTTCTTGAGGGTGTCCACGGAGAGCACGGCGCACTTCATGCGCGCGGGGCTGATCTCGATGCCCAGGAGATCCAGCACGTCCTGGTGGCGGAGTGCCACGACGTCCTCAAGGGTGCGGCCGCGGATCTCATCGGTGAGCATCGACGCGCTCGCCTGGCTGATGGCGCATCCCCGACCGGTGAAGGCCACGTCCGCCACGCGCCCGTCCTCGCTGATGTCAAGCATCAGCGTGATGCGATCGCCGCACAGGGGGTTGCTGCCCTCGTAGGCGGCGTCCGGCTCCGGCAGGGTGCCGAAGTTGTGCGGCCGGCGGTAGTGCTCCAGGATCTCGTCGCGGTAGAGGTCGTCCATGTCCGGTCGGTCAGCCTACAGGATGTGCGCTCGGGGCGAAGATGCGCTGGACCGATCGCAGTCCGGCGGCGAGTCGATCGAGGTCCTCGGTGGTGGAGTAGACGTTGAAGCTGGCGCGCGCCGTGGCGGTCTCCCCCAGGCGCTCGTGGAGCGGCTGGGTGCAGTGGTGACCGGCTCGGATGGCGATCGCCTCGCGGTCCAGGAGCGTGGCCACGTCGTGGGGGTGGACGTCGGGCAGGTTGAACGTGACGATGCCCGACCGCTCGTCCGCGGAGCGGGGTCCATGCAGCCGGATGCCCGGCACCTCGCGCGGCAGCAGGTCCAGGGCGTGGCGCGTGAGCTCCCGCTCATGCGCCCGGACGGCGTCCATGCCGATCGCCGAGAGATAGCGCACCGCGGCGCCCAGGCCGATCGCCGCCGCCACGTCCGGCGTGCCCGCCTCGAACTTCCAGGGGACATCGTTCCAGGTGGCGCGGCGGAGATGCACCTCGCGGATCATCTCACCGCCACCCATGAACGGGGGCATGGCCTCCAGCAGCTCGCGACGCGCCCAGAGCGCCCCCGAGCCGGTCGGCCCCAGCACCTTGTGCCCGGAGAACACCACGAAGTCGGCGCCCCACGCCTGCACGTCGACGTGCCCGTGGGGAACCGCCTGCGCCGCATCGACCAGCACGAGGGCTCCGACCGCATGGGCCTGCTCGACCATCATCCTGACTGGGTTGATGGTGCCCAGGGCATTGCTCACCGCGGTCAGCGCGACGAGTCGAGGGCGCGTGCGCAGGAGCACCTCGTAGCTCTCCTGGTTCAGGCGACCTTGGTCGTCGATGGCCACGAACTCCAGGTCCGCGTCCTTCTCCTGTGCCAGCAGCTGCCACGGGATGAGGTTCGAGTGATGCTCCAGCTCCGTGAGCACGATCGTGTCCGCCTGGCCGATGTGGCGCCGGCCCCACGAGTTGGCGACCAGGTTGATCGCCTCCGTGGCGTTCCGGACGAACACGACCTCGGCGGGCTCTGCGGCGTTCAGGAACCGGGCGACGTGCGAGCGGGCCTCCTCATAGGCGGCGGTCGCCTCCTCGCCTGTGGTGTAGATGCCGCGATGGACGTTCGCCGTGAACCGCTCGTTGTAGCCCGCCATCGCGTCCAGCACCGCGCGCGGCTTGAGCGACGTGGCGGCGCTGTCCAGGTAGGCGAGGGTGCGGCCCCCGAAGTCACGCTCGAACAGCGGGAAGTCCCGTCGGATCGCGACGGGATCCAGCGACCGGGGCTCGGTCATCCTCGGCGGTCCTTCCCCGGTCAGTCGTCGGAGCCGGCGTGGTCGGGGCCGTCGTCCGTGCCGGCCTCCATGCCCGCGGCGCGCAGGATGGGCGCGTAGCCCTCCTGCTCCAGTCGGAGCGCCAGATCCCGGCCACCGGATGTGATGATGCGGCCCTGGGCGAGCACATGCACCACATCGGGCTTGATGTGATTGAGCAGGCGCTGGTAATGCGTGATCACGAGCACGCCGAGGTCCGGCGAGAGCTGGGCGTTGACGCCGTCCGCGACGATGCGCAGGGCGTCGATGTCCAGACCCGAGTCGGTCTCGTCCAGGATGGCGAACTCGGGCTCCAGGACGGCCATCTGGAGCATCTCCAGGCGCTTCTTCTCGCCGCCTGAGAAACCCTCGTTGACGTACCGCGCGGCGAACGCGTCATCCAGCTTGAGCAGCGCCATCTTCTCGCGCATGAGCTTGCGGAACTCACCCATGCGGATGCCGCCGCGGGTGGGGTCGGACGGATCGTATTCCGAGTCACCACCGTCCACGCCCCGTCGCCGTGCGTTGAGCGCCGTCCGGAGGAAGCTCGCCACCGACAGGCCCGGGATGGCCGTGGGGTACTGGAACGCGAGGAACAGGCCCAGGCGCGCCCGCTTGTCGGCGGACAGCTCCAGGATGTTCCTACCCCGCCAGATGACCTCGCCACCGATGACCTCGTACGCCGGGTGGCCCATGAGCGCGTAGGCGAGGGTGGTCTTGCCGGAGCCGTTGCGACCCATGATCGCATGGACCTCGCCCTTGCGGATCGTCAGGTCGATGCCTCGCAGGATCTCCTTGTCCGGCTGGCCCACGGGCACCACTTGCAGATCGCGGATGACCAGTTCGCGGTCATCGGCGGTGGGCGAGGACGCGGCGGGGGCCGCGACGGTGTCGGTGTCGGTGGCGGCGTCGATGGCGTTCATGCGGCGGAAACGGGCTCCGTGCTGGCCGGCCGCTCGGCGACCGGGAGGGAGATGGCATTGACGGGCGGGTGATAGGGGTGGGACGGCGTGGGTCGCGCCAGCTCGGCGAGGGTCATGGAGTCCAGCGCCCCGACCACGGCCATGCGCACCCGGACCCACAGTGCGTTGACGTTGCAGATGCCGCTGCGGCTACAGACGTCCTCGTGATGGAGGCCATCCAGGGCGCAGATCATGGGGGCGATCGGGCCCTCCAGCGCCTCGATGACCTCGCTCATCCGGACCTCGGCCGGGTCGCGTGCGAGCTGGTAGCCACCGCGGGCGCCACGGGTGCTGGTGACCAGGCCCGCCTCGCGCAGGCTGACCACGAGCTGCTCCAGGTATGGGCGCGGCAGATCCTCGTGGTCCGCCAGCTCGCTGAGGCTGACCGGGCCGTCCCCGAAGTGGCGCGCGAGCTCCACCATCAGGCGAACGCCGTACTCCCCGCGGGTGGAGAAATGCAGCGCGCCGGTGGATGGGAAGGTGGTTCGGACGGGGATGGGACTGCTCCTCGGGCGGTCGGCAGGGGTCGCATGCGAGGACGCGGAGCCACAATTCCGACACGTTTCGTCGGATATCAGTCTAGCCCCGGTGGCTGCGGGCGTCAATCGGTCCACCGGGCCGGGCGCCGTCGCCGGCCGCGGGTGTCGCCGGGCGCGGTCGGCGCGCCGGGGCGGGCCGTGGTCGGCGCGCTGGGGCGGGCCGGCTATCGAAGTCCGGTGTCGTAGTCGACGCCCACCTCCGTGAACGCCTCGTCCCCGACCACGACGCTGATGGTCCGGCCCGTGGGAAACAGGTCACCGTTCGCGGGCGGTACCGGCTGGATGGTGTAGACACCCGGCGGCAGCGTCACCTCGAAGCGCCCGTCGGTCCCGGAGGTGACCCGCGCCACCACATCATCGTCGGCATCCAGGATGACGAGGTCGGCGCTGTATGGCTCGATGCACGGCGATGCGCGCGTGGCGTCCTCGCAGGTGGGCCCCACGTGGACGATGCCCCGGATCCCGGACAGCACCGGGGACGGGGTGGGCGAGGGCGTCACCTCCGGATCCAGGATGGCCTGGCAGCCGCCGAGCACGAGGGCTGCGGCGAGCAGGACCCCGGACGCGGCGAGCAACCCGAGCCGGCGATCCCGCACGCGGCTCAGATCCCCGACCAGGACCGGATGGCCCGAGCGAGCGCGCTGTTGTCGTCGTCGCCGTGACCCTGAGCCACGAGGCCCGCCTCGATCTGCTGCGCCAGGGCCGTCACCGGCAGGGCCGCGCCCACCTCGCGCGCCAGCGACAGCGCGATGAGCACATCCTTGAGGTGGAGCGCGATGCGGAACCCGAGGGGGTACTCGTCGTCGATCATCCGACCGGCGCGGTTCTCCAGGACCCAGGAGCGGGCCGCACCGCCGGTCAGCGCCTCGGCGACCTTCTTCGCGTCGAGGCCCGCCTTCATCGCCAGGACCATCCCCTCGGCGACGCCCAGGTAGGTACCCGCGAGGATCACCTGGTTGCAGGCCTTGACCACCTGGCCCGACCCGATCGGACCGAAATGGGTGATGGTCCTGCCCATCGCATGGAGCACCGGCCGGGCATCCTCGAACGCCGCCTCATCGCCTCCGACCATGATCGTGAGGGTGCCCTTCTGGGCGCCCTCGGAGCCGCCCGAGACCGGGGCGTCGACCATCCTTGCCCCGCGCTCGGCCAGGCGCGCCGCGAACGCGCGCGTCTCCGCGGGGGAGATCGTGGAGCAGTCGATGACCAGCAGGCCCTCGCGCGCGCCGCCCGTGACGCCGTCCGGCCCAAACAGCACCGCCTCCACGTCGGGCGTGTCCGAGACGCAGATGACCACGACGTCCACGGCCGCCGCCAGATCCCGGGGCGTGGCGGCCTCGGTGGCGCCGAGCGAGACCGGCAGTCCCGCGCGACCGGGCGTCCGGTTCCAGACCGTCAGCGGGAAGCCGGCCCGCGCGAGGTTGGCGGCCATCGCGGCGCCCATCGTGCCCATCCCGCAGAACCCGACCCGCGTCGCCATCCCATCCGCCTCCGTGTCCGTCCCGAGTGCGCCGCCACGACGGCCGGCCGCCGACCCATGGTAGAGCGAAGCCCCGCACCGGAGGGCCGGGCGGGGCCGGGTGCAGGCGGGACCCGAGCGGGGGCGTGGCGGGACGTGGCGGGGGCGGGCCAGGCGGCGGGACCCGGATCAGCCCCAGTCGCCGCGCAGCTGGGTGAGCCGGAAATGGTTCCCGGAGACGTCGCGGAAGCCCGCGTCCATGCCGTAGGGTCGGTCCTCGGGCTCCTCCACGAACTCCACGCCGCGCGACTTGAGGTCCGCCACGGCCGCGCGGCAGTCCTCGGTGACCAGGAAGACGGTCCCCGCGAACCCCTTGCCCATCAGCTCCCGGACCTGCTCGCCGGTGGCCGCATCCATCACCGGCTCGCCGGGGATGGCCATGAGCACGATGGCCACCTCGGGCTGACCCTTGGGGGCCACGGTCAGCCAGCGGAAGTTGCCCATCTCGGGCACGGTCACGTCCTGGACGACCTCCATGCCCAGCTTCGTGGTGTAGAACGCCAGGGCCTCGTCCTGGTCATGGACCCAGAGCTGGGTCGTCGAGATGCGGATCATCGGTGTCTCCCTGTCATCGGTGCGGATGTCGATGCCACGGATGCTGGCGCATCGGCCGCGGGGGACGCTTCTCGAAACGTTCGGTTCTGCGGCAGGCCGTACACCCGCAGCACGCACGACGGGATGATCGCCTGCTCGCGGGTGGGCGGGAACGCCTCGCGGTACTCCGTGGGCGTGCGGCCGTACAGCCGCCGGAATGACGCGGTGAAGGAGCCGACGCTGCTCCAGCCCACGTCCATGCAGATCGTGGTGACGGTCCGGTCCGTGTGGCGCAGCAGGTGCGCGGCTCGCTCCAGGCGGCGCGTCAGCAGGTAGACATGCGGCGTGACGCCGAACGCGCGCTTGAACGCGACGCTGAAGTGCGCCCGCGAGAGCCCGGCCTCGGCGGCCAGGTCATCGACCGTGAGCGGGTCGATGTAGCGCGCATCGACGAGGTCGCGGGCGCGGGTCAGGTAGCGCGCCGGAGGCAGGGGAGAGGCGCTGGCCACAGGTGGTGAGGCGAGGGGTGGACCGAGGGGTCCGGCTCGGTCGGACCCCTCGGACGTCCGGTGGTCTAGCGGTTGTTGCCGAAGATGCGCAGCAGCATCAGGAACAGGTTGATGAAGTCGAGGTAGAGCAGCAGCGCGCCGTACACCGACGCGGAGTCCTTGTCCACGCCGGGCAGGGCACCCGCCTTGATCTTCTGGACATGGACCGCGGTGAGCCCGGTGAAGATGACCACGCCCACGACCCCGATGATGAAGTTCATGGGACCCGAGCCGGGGAACAGCAGGAACTGGGCGAACGTGACGACGATGATGCCCAGCAGCCCCATCGACAGGATGCCGCCGATGCTGGTGAGGTCTCGCTTCGTCACGCCGCCGTAGAGCGCGGCGCCCGCGAAGATGGCCGACGCTCCCAGGAACGCGGTCACGACCGCCGACGCGCCCTGCGCTCCCTGCGCGGCGTAGGCCGCCACGATCACGCCCAGCATCAGCCCGTTCATCAGGGCATAGGCGAAGAACCCGCCGAGCGCGACGAGCGCACTCAGCCGCGTGATGGCGATGCTCAGCCCGATGCCCAGCACGAAGGTGCCGATGGCGACCAGGAACCAGGAGTCGATGAGCTGGGCCATCAGCGTCGGGTTGTTCATCACGAACGCCGCCGCGCCCGCGCTCACGAGCAGGCCCACGAACATCCACACGAAGCTGGCCGTGAGGAAGCCCTCGCGCGGCATGGACGCGGCGCGCGCCTGCGGGGATGTCCCCGCGGCTGCCGGACCGGAGAGCGTGTTGGGCTGGACGGGCGGCTGGTTCCAGTTGTTCGGACCGCCCTGGTAGGACGTCCGATTGGGGTCGTTCGGCTGCATCAGGGGTGCTCCATGGTGCGTGGCGCCGTCCAAGGGCGGCGGCGCGCCTCCGGACAGTGTAGGACGGCGGGGAAAGGGGGCGGACGCGACCCTGTCGGACGGCGTCGGACCGCGCCGGAACCGGGCTATCGCGAAGCGGGCGAGCGCTCGCGGACGGCGGTGGCGGAGTGGTGCTCCGCCTGCTCGGCGGCACGCGCGAGGACCCACAGCAGGTCGGCGAGGCGGTTGAGATACGGCACCAGCCAGGGTCCCAGGGCGGCGCCGGTGCCAGCGAGCGTGATGGTCCGGCGCTCCGCGCGACGCACCGTGGCCCGGGCGACCTCCAGGGCGGCGGAGAGTCGCGACTCGCCCGGGACCACGAACTCGCGGGGCATCACGATGCCGGCCTCCGCCTCGGCCAGGGCGGCCTCCAGGCGGTCCAGCATGGTGGCGTCCACGCGGGTGACGCCGTCGCGCAGGCGCTCGGTGGCCGACGGGTTCGTGGCCAGTTCCGCGCCCACCACGAACAGCTCCCGCTGGATGCGCAGGATCAGCTGCGGGAGCCCCGCCAGGGCGTCCGGAAGGGCTCCCGTCGCGACGAGCGCGCCGAGCTCCGCGCGCGCCACGCCAAGCGCCGCGACTGCCTCGTCCACCGTGCCGTACGCCTCGGTGCGGGGGTCATCCTTGGAGACGCGGCCACCGTACAGCAGGCCCGTGGTGCCGTCGTCCCCCTTGCCCGTCGCGACGACCGACGCCGCGATCGCCGGACGCCGGCCGCCGGCCGATCCCGCCGGGTCGGCGGGTCCTACCACATCAGGCCCGCGTCCCGGGGGTCCCAGCGCTCGGCGAGCAGGGTGACCTTGACCTCGTGCTCCTCGACCTCCTCGGCCGCCTCCTTGACCTGCTGCATCATCGATCCGGCATAGGGACAGAAGGGCGTCGTCAGGATCATCTTGACCTCTGTCAGATCGTCCCCCAGGAGCACCTGGCGGATGAGCGCCAGCTCCACCACGTTCATGCCGATCTCGGGGTCCACGACCGAGCGGAGTGCGTCGAGGATGGCCAGCTCGCGGGCACGTCGGACCGGGTCGACGGCGGGTTGGTCCGTGGGTGTGACGATCGAGCCGAACGCGTCGGTGGCGACCTTCTGGTCGGTCATGGTGTGCGCTGCCTCATGCGGGAGGCTCAAATCCTACCATCCCGATCAGGTATCGCGGTCAGGGCCAGCGGTAGCGACCACCCAGCTGCCGGACGAGCTCCGACTCGAGCGCGTCCCGGGTCGCACCGTCGGATGGACTGCTCGCGAGGCTGTCCAGGAGATCGGGGTCCGCGGCCAGGTCGTAGAGCTCGCTCTCGCCGTTCCGGTAGCGCACGAACAGCCAGGCGCCCATGGGGTGCTCCGGCGCCGTCCGGAGCGCGAACCAGCCCGGTCGGTGGGACGCGTGCCAGTTGTTGGCGGGGTGGCTGGAGATCGTCGTGAGCCTGCCCGTGGGAGCGGCATCCCGGAACGCCGCCAGCACGGACACGCCGTCCGGGTGCCGCTGGCCGGTGGGGAAGCGGCGGAGCCGACAGCCCGCGATGGCGCACACAGTGGGCGCGAGATCCACCATGGACACCAGACCGGTGTGACGTCGGATGCCGTCCGCGCCCGGGTCGGGTCGCGCGCCCCCAGGCCAGTTCACCATCAGCGGGATGGGCGCGGCATACGGGCTGCCCTTCGCCTTCAGCCGGTGCAGGCCCATGTTCATGCCGTTGTCGGACACGAGGACGAACACGGTGCGGTCGAGCCGGCCCTGGCGGGCGAGCTCCGACCGGACCGCGCCCAGGAGCTGATCCGCGGAGAGCAGCGTCTCGCAGATCGGGACGAGCGGCCACCCATCCGCGAGGTCGCCCCGGAGGCGCGCACCGTGGCGCAGGAATGCCGGCTTGTCGCTGACGTCCGCCTCATCGGTGGCGGCCGTCCGGAAGCGAGGCAGGCCTGCGCACCTTCGATCGTCCCGGTGCCGCGGCGCGGGCACGCCGTATCGCTCGAAGGACCCGACCTGGTCGAAGCCGCTGTGCGATGCGTACGGGGCCAGCACCGCGAACAGCGGACGGTCGCGCGGCGCCGCCTGGAGGAAGGCGACCGCGTCCCTGGTCACCACGTCCGTGCTGTAGTCGGAGGTCGCCGTGCCGTGCCACTCGGGGTGGCCGTCGCGCCAGTAGGGGTAGCGGTAGTAGCGGCCCTCGAAGATCGCCGAGCGCGACCATCCGTCGGGCGTCTTGTCGGGCAGCGCCGGCATGGCGTTGAGGTACTTGCCCGCGTAGATCGTGGTGTAGCCGGCACGCTGCATCGCCGTGGCGATCGTCTCGTCATCGTGGAACAGGCGGGCGTCGTTTCGGATCACGCCGTGGTGCCACGTCCAGAGGCCCGTGAGGAAGGAGGCACGGCCTGGACAGCACATCGGCGTGTCACCGATGGCCTGGGTGAAGACCGTGCCACGCTGCAGGAACGTGCGTCGGATCACCGGAAGGCGCTGGAACAGTCCCTCGCCGACCTGGCCCACGTCGTCGAGCAGCAGCACCACCACGTCCAGTCGCGGCGGGTCCTCCTCCACGGGCGGATCGGTCGGCTCCTCGCGCTGGACCGCGACGGGCATGGGCGGTGCCACGTCGATGGCGCGGACGCGGACGGCGGACCCGGGCGATGGGTCACCGATGGCGCGGACCGGGGAGAGGCCAGCGACCAGGATCGCCGCGAGCACGACGGGGATGCCGGCCGCGCAGATCGACCGCCTCACGCCCGGTCGCGCGTGCCGACCGGGCTTCATCCGAGTGTCGCTGCCCAGGCCCCCCATCCCGGCGCGCGTCTAGCGGCGCGTGACGACTGGCGGGGGCTCTCGCGCGGCGTCCACGACGGCCGCGGCGGTGCGCAGGTGTCCGGGCAGGCTGGCCGCCTCCTCCGGGGTGAATCCGGGTCCGTCGAGTGATCCGTCCGGTGCGACGTGCGGCGCATAGCGGTCGGCATGGCCAGCGGCATACAGGAAGGCCTCCGCGATGCCGACACGACGCAGCTCCGGATGCTCCGCCAGCATCCGCGATGGCGTCATGCCCGCCGAGCGCATCTCCAGGAGGTTGCGCACGGTCAGGCGCGTCCCGTAGCAGAAGGGCTCGCCATTCATCACCAACGGGTCCGACTTGACCCACTTGATGGTCATCAGACGACCGTGTCGTCGCCGAGCCCGGCGCCCTTCCAGATGAGGCGGACGAGCGCGTTGCCCTTGTGATCCCCGGGCAGGCGCGCGTGTCGGCGCAGGCGCGCGATCCACGCGGCGAAGTAGCGGTCCGCGATCTCCGCGTCCGCGGCCGGCAGCGCGCCGCCGACGGCCTCGCGCAGCCCGCTGACGATGGAGATGACGTCATTCATGCGGATGCCGCGACGGCGGTAGGACGGCACGATGGTCTCCGCGTAGATGACCACGAACCGCTCCTCGCCCGTCTCCAGCGCGCGGGCGAGCTGCTCCAGGTTGCGATCGTGGTCGCGCAGGATGCGCCGCAGCATCATCTCGTCATGACGCTGCGCGAACGTGGCATCGAGGGCGAGCGTCGCCTCCAGGGCGATCCGCGCCAGGCGATCCCGCTGGGCGCGCAGCCGAGCGGCGGCCTCGGGGCGGCCAGCATGGATGTCGGAGGGGGGCAGCCCCAGGAGCGGATGCGGCATCAGGGGAGAGTCTACCGTCTCCGCGCGCGGATGGGAGGCGCCTGGGCTCACGGCGGGTGGCGCCTGGGCGGGCGGGAGGCGCCTGCGCGGGCGGGCGGGAGGCGCCTGGGCTCACGGCGGGAGGCGCCTGGGCTCACGGGCGGGCCGCGGGGTGCTGGACGATCGTGGCCAGGTCCGGAGGTGCGCGCCGCCACCGGTGCCCTGCGTGCGCGCCATGCCATCCCACGCCGCTCGCGCAACCCGATCGGCCGGTCCGGTGAGCGGCCACGGGCGCCCGGTCTCACCCCCGACCGCGGTGATCCGGGCCCCGGAGCGGACCAGTGCGGCCGGACTCACCCATCCGGTCCATGGAGCGGCCCGGACCGACGTGTCGACCCCTGACGCTCGACCCTCATGGCCGCTGAACGGCCCGCGGCAGGGCGTCGCGTGTGAACGGCCGCGGCAGCGCGCCGGGAGCTGAACGGCCGCGGCAGGGCGCCGCGTGTGATCGGCCGCGGCAGGGCGCCGCGTGGACACCTCCGGCCGCCTGCCCTCGTCGTCACCGGCCCATAGTCCACCGACCCGGCTCATCCACCCGCGCCATCGCCGACCACGCGACCGGCGTTCCCGAGCGACGACGGAGCCGTGGGCGCGCCGGCGGCAGGTAGCATGGGCGGCATGACGGCGCCCGACCCCCCTTCGTCGAGCCGAGGCCCCGGCGCCCCGAGCGAGCTCACCCCCGCACGCCCGCAGCCCGGCGAGACCATCCCGGCGGCGCGGCGCCCGGGGGCCACCGGATGGACGTTCGGCGCGCGGGCAGACTCACCGGCCGTGGTGGTGGCGCGCCCCGACCTGGTCCGCGCGACCATCCTGGGGCTCGCCGCGGGCCTGCTCCCGGCGGTGCTCACCGCCCTGGTCCTCGCGGTGCTGTCGGTGACCGTCGGGCTCATCGCGATCGCGGTGCTGGGAGGGTGGCTGGTCGGTCTGGGCGTGCGGACCGGTGCGTGGTCGGGCCGGCCCCATCCGCCGTCCCGGGCACCTCTGGCGCTTGCCGCGACGCTGGGGGCGATCACCTGGGTGGCTGGTCTCGTCCTCGCCTGGATCGTCTCGATGGTCACCCTGCCGGCGTCCTCGATGGGTGTGCCCGATCGCCTGGTCGCCAATCCGTTCCTCGACTGGTTGAGCCCGCAGCTGGGCCCCATCGACCTGGTGCAGCTGGTGCTCCTGGTGAGCCTGGCGTGGGTGGCCGCACACACCACCGACCTCGAGCGTGAGGCGGCGCGCATCCCGCGGCGATAGCGCGACGCGGCGCGGGGTGAGGCCGCGATGGGAACCGAGGGCCGCGATGGGAACCGAGGGCCGGGACGAGGCCGCGGGCGAGGCGCGGCGCGCGGCGGGGCCGTGGTCCGAACCGAGGGGATGCCGACGTCAGGCGTGGGCGGGCGTCTCGCCGCGGAAGGGCATCCCCTCCTCGACCGCCCGGAGGCTCATCCGGAGCACCGCGGTCTTCTGGGCAGCCACCTCGCGGACGTAGGCCGCCTCCTCGTCCGGGCGCATCGGTCGGCCGCGCACCGCGCCCCGCGGTCGACCCACCGACAGCCAGGACAGGTGATAGCGATCCATGGAGCCCCAGGCCGTGCTCAGCAGGTCGTCCGAGAGCTGCAGCCACAGGCGAAGCCCGCCCAGCGAGGGAGCGGCCTGGAGCCTGTCGCCCTCGTCGGCCAGGCGGCGAGTCTCGGTGATGAGCTGCGTCCGCGTCATGCGTCCTATCATCGGGCCGAGGGAGGCGCCGCGCAGCGATGATCATTCCGGGACCCACCATCGAGGCATCGTCGATCCGACCGATCGCCCCGGTCGATCGTCCGCGTCACCGCACCCCGGACCTTGCGGCCATCGGCGCTCCTGCGCGGGAGGCGATCGACGCGGGGGTCATCCCGTGTGCGGTCATCGGCGTGTCGGATGCCTGGGGCACCCTCCACCTCCAGGCGCTCGGTGGGCGGACCGATCGGCCGGCGGTGGACACGCGCTTCTTCCTGGCGTCGGTGACCAAGCCCATCGTGGCGACCGCGGTGATGCAGCTGGTGGACGAGTCGCGCCTCGACCTCCAGGCGCCCCTCGTGCGGGTGCTGCCCGAGCTGGGCGGCCATCCCTGGCGCGAGCGGATCAACGCCTGGCACGTGCTGACGCACACCGCGGGCCTTGGTGACGTCCCGCCCGACGTGCTCCGGAGGCAGCGGCCGGGATACCGCAGGATGCTCGAGAAGGTGGTGGGGGAGGAGCCGGCCTGGGAACCGGGCTCCCGGTTCCGCTACTGCTCCGACTCCTTCTACCTGCTCGCGGAGGCGATCGCACGACTGACCGGGATGCGCTTTCCGATGGCGCTGCGGCGGCGACTGCTCGATCCGCTGGGCATGGAGACGACCACCTTCGACATGCGCGCGGAGCGATCCCGGACCCTCCCGGTGCATGGCATCCCGATGCGCAACGTGGTGATGCGGCAGCTGACGCTGCGTTTCCTGGCGAGCGCGACGCTGCCGGGGGGCGGACTGTTCGCGACGGCCGAGGATCTGCTGCGGTTCGGACGGGCGATGCTGCCGCGGAGAGGACAGGATGGTCCGCGGGTGCTGTCACAGGCGTGCATCGACGAGATGCTGCGGGAGCAGACGATCGGCATCCCCGAGGTGCGCGACGACGGGATCGTGCGCGAGCCGCGCTACGCGCTCGGGTGGCGGAAGCGCTCGGAGCGGGCCGCGGGCCGGACGATGGACGGCACGGTCGACCCCGACCTGGTCATCCCGGCCTCGGCTGGCACGGTGACCCACGGCGGGGCGAGCGGCACGCGCCTGTGGGTGGATCCGGAGCGGGATCTCGTGTTCGCGTTCCTCACCAACACGTGGCTGGGTGATGACACGCCCTGCCACGAGGTGCTGCGCCGGGTGTATGCGGCGTGGGATGCCGAGGGCGCCTGAGAGATCTTGGGCGCGTCGGGTCCTCGCGGGCGATCAGGGGATCGCGCCTTCCTCCAGCGCGAACGTGCGAAGGCGCTCCATGCACGCGTCCAGGAGTCGCCCGCACTGGCGCATGACCCAGGGGTCCACGCGCGACGAGTCCTCGATCTCAAGGGTGGCGCCTGCGGCATCCTCGGCCAGCTCGAACCCGCCGCTGTTCCGGAAGTCGCTCAGCCAGTTGGCCTGGAGCTGCACGATGGCCGCGATCACCGCGCCACGCGAGAACGACCAGTCCAGGTAGTCGGCGTTGAGCCGGTCCACGATGTCCCGGACCCGGACTGGCTCGCCGCGCGGGATGCGCGCGACCAGGTGGACGATCCGCAGGGTCGCGAAGGGGTCTCCCGGCTCGGCGATGGTGGGCGGCTGGACGTTGGGGTCGGGCAGGTCGGGCGTCGTGCGGAGGACGAGCACCGGTCGAGCCTAGCACAGGGCGTCCTGACCACCGATGCGCCTGCCCGAACACGGGCCGCCGGGCGAGGCGCCGGACGGGCCGGGGCGCTGGTCCTGTGCGATCGGACCTGACGCCCCGGCATGGGGCGCCGGTCACGGGCGTCAGCCGGTGACCCCGGGGGACGCGAGCTGGACCTGCGGGGCACGCGCCGCCCTCAGCCTCGGAGACAGGCCGAACAGCCCGGTGATGGCCGTGAGCAGCAGTGCGATCGCCATCATCGTCGTGCTGCCGCCGAGCGAATCGAGCGCGAGGCCGCCGATGAGCATCCCCACGGGTTGCAGGCCGAGCGACACCACGCGCGCCGTGGAGCTCACCCGACCCAACAGCGGATCCGGGGTGATGGTGCTGCGCAGCGTGATGTACGGGATGAGCCACAGCGCCTGTGACAGACCGGACACCGCGACAGCGATGCCCTGGATCACGGGATGCTCGGACAGCGCGAACACCCCGAGGGCCAGCGCTCCGACGAGGTTCGCGAGCAGCATCAGCCGGCCCAGCGGACCCCTCACCAGTCGTGCCGCCAGGAGCGCCCCGGCCAGGTACCCGATGCTGAACATCGCCAGCATCACCCCCACGGCCTCCGATCCCGCCTGTCGGTCGACCGTCAGGAAGTAGATGGCCGCCGCCGTAAGCGGCGCGGTGGTCACGGACACGGCACCCGCGAAGCCGACCGCGACGCGGAGCGTGGGCTGGCGCACCAGGTAGCGCAGTCCGTCACCGATGTCGCGCAGCAGGTGGGGATCCTCGCCGCGTCGGTCCGCGCGCAGGTTCCGGCGCACCGCCGACATGGCCACCGCGGACACCCCGAACGTGGCGGCATCGATGAGCAGCGTCCAGCCGGGCCCGATGGTGGTCACGAGCACCCCCGCGATGGCGGGCCCCAGGATGAAGCTCAGGCTGAACACCGCCTCGGCGTAGGAGCTGGCACGCCCCACCTGGTCGCGCCCCACCAGCGCGGGCATCATCGAGGTCCAGGCCGCCATGAACAGGGCGCGCAGGCAGTTGATGGGGAACACCACGAGCAGGATCACCGGCATCGTGGGCCAGCCCAGCAGGTAGGACAGCGGGATGAGCGCGGTCAGCAGCGCCCGACCCAGGTCGGCCCCGATGATCATCCGACGACGATCCCAGCGGTCGGCCAGGGCGCCTGCCGGCAGGCCGAACAGCAGGTCGGGCAGGGTGGACAGGACTCCCACGATGCCCATGGCCACACCAGACCCGGTGAGCGCGACCACGATCAGCGGGAGGGCCGTGAACGTGATGGCGTCCCCGAACGCGGAGATCCCCTGTCCGCCGAGCACGACGCGGAAGTCGCGGTCGCGCCACAGGCTCCTGTCGGTCACCTGCGCAAGGCTACCAGCGATCGGGCCCGGTTCAGCCCGCGTTCGCTCCCAGGCTCCGAGTCAGGAAGCTGTCGCGGATCAGCAGCGCATCCATGGGCCGCGCGAAGAGGTAACCCTGGGCCAGCTCGCATCCGGCGGACCGCAGCGCGGCGACCTGCTCCGGATGCTCGACACCCTCCGCGATCGGCTGCGCATGGAGCGTCCGCGCGATGTTCACGATGGACCGCACGAGATCCTGCGCCTCCGCCGATCGCTGGATGTCGGCGACCAGGGTGCGATCGATCTTGATGACGTCGAAGTCGAGCCGCCGAAGGTGGCCGATCGAGGACATCCCCGAGCCGAAGTCGTCGATGGCGAGCCGGACACCGGCGCGATGCAGGTCCCGCAGGCGAGCCTCCACCGCGTCCAGGTCATGCAGCGCGGCACCCTCGTTGACCTCCAGCAGCAGCCGGTCCGCGGGAAGGTCCGCCTCGGCCAGGGCCGCCGTGACCGACGCGACCATTCCCGGGTCGAGCAGCTGGCGGGCCGACACGTTCACCCCCAGCCACAGCCCCCGGCGCGCGTGGCGCTGCCACATCGCGGCATCCTGACAGGCGCGGCGCAGGACCCACTCGCCGATCGCGGGCATCAGCCCGGATTCCTCCGCGACCTCGAGGAACTCCCCCGGATCGACCGACCCGGCCTCGGGGCTGTGCCAGCGCAGCAGGGCCTCCGCCCCCTCGATCCGCCCATCCGCGGCGTGGACCACCGGCTGGTACACGAGCCGGAACTCGTCGCGCCCGAGGGCACGCCGGAGGGCGCTCTCCATGCGCACCCGCTGGCGCGCCGGACCGGACATCCCCGGATCGAACAGCACCCAGCGACCCCGGCCACGCCTCTTCGCCACGTACATCGCGGTGTCCGCGTCCCGCAGCATCTGCTCGGGGTCGGTGGCGGCACCGCTGGAGATGGCCACGCCCGCGCTGGCGGTCACGCGGGTGTCGCGCGTGCCCAGCCTGACGGGCGCCGCGAGGGCGGCCATGACCCGGTCGGCGACCCGGCCCAGCTCGTCGCGATCGACCTCCTCGATGAGCAGCGCGAACTCATCCCCGCCCAGTCGCGCAGCCGTGTCGCCGGGTCGGACGGCACCCCGCAGCCGTTCCGCGACGGCCCCCAGCAGCGCATCGCCCTCGGCGTGGCCCAGCTCATCGTTGACGGTCTTGAAATCGTCCAGGTCGATGAAGATCACCCCGACCTCGGTCGGCTTCCGACGGTTTCGATCGATGGCGTTGCCCAGCCGGTCCAGCAGCAGCGAGCGGTTCGGGAGGCCGGTGAGCGAGTCGTGATGCGCCTGGTAGCGCAGCTCCTCCTCCACCAGGTACGCCCGCGTGACGTCGATGAGCGTGCCCACCCAGTAGGGCCGTCGCTGCCCTCCGGGCTGGACCGGCGACGCGTCGTCGCGGATCCAGCGGACCTCCCCCGACCGGGTGACCATCCGGTAGTCGATGGCACCGCTCGTGGGCTCCTCCTCCTCGTGCAGCACCCGCTCCCGGTCATCGGGGTGGATGCTGTCGACCCAGCGCATCGGGTCCGCCATCCACTCCTCCGGTGTCCAGCCCAGGAGCCTCGAGATCTGGGGGCTGACGAAGGTCCAGGGACCGACGCCCAGCTCGGCGCGATAGAACACGCCGTTGACATGCTCCATCAGCTCCCGCAGCTCCCGCTCGCGAGCCTCCAGCTCCTCGGTGGCCTGGCGCTGCTGCGTCACGTCCCTGCCGGTCAGCACGAGGCCCTCGATGCCTGGCTCCGCGGTGCCGTCCCAGACCGCGATCTCCACCCAGCGCTCCTGGCCTCCGGCGCCGTTGGACCGGATGCGGCATTCCACGCGCACCGGACCCGACACCTCCCCGCGCCGGAGCGCTCCCAGCGTCGCCTGGGCTGCGGGCAGGTCGTCGGGGTGGACCAGGCTGGTCGGCCGGAATCCCGCCACCTCGTCCTCGTCGATGCCCAGGAAGGCGGCGACCGACGGGCTCGCCCAGATGATGCGTCCCTGCTCGTCCACGACGGTGATGAGGTCGCTGGAGGCACCGATGAGCGCGCGCAGACGTCGCTGCTCACCCATCAGCGCGGTCCGCCGGCCCGCCCCGAACTCCAGGGCCGCGTTGCGCCGCTGGAGCAGCACGAACAGCACCACCACCCCGACGCCGGCGAGCATCGCGAACCCGAACAGGATGAGCGACTCCCAGGCGTCCGACGCGCGACCCGCCTGGGCCGACGCGCTGGCCCGGCTTCCGAGGACGGACATCAGCCCCGCATACTCGCGGCGCACCTGCTCGCCGGCCAGGCTGCGCGTGATGCCGGGTCCCAGCTCTCCCTTGAAACGGCTGCGATGGTCGGTCGTCTCCTGGAAGGCGTGGATCATCCCTCGGATGTCCTCCGGGACGAGCGATCCCGCCTCCTCGAGCAGCGTCGTCATGCGCTGGTGACGCCACTCGTGGGTCGCCTGCGCGTCGTCCATCGCCGCCGGCCCATCGGCGGCCCGGAAGGTGGACTCGAGGTACGCGTCCCGCTCCCCGGTCACCAGGTCGGCGAGCCGGTATAGCACGACCGCGCGGTCGTCCGGGACACGCAGCGTCCGACTGACGGGGATCCAGGCGACGACGCTCGCGGCCACGAGCCCCATCAACGCCAGGACGGCCCAGCGGGGCGTGGTGCGCGACTTGGTGCGGCGGTGGTCGGCGACGGGCACGGGTGGTCGTGGCTCGCAGGTGCGGAAGATGGACGGCTGCGGCGGGTGGACGCACAGTGCCGCCAGCCGCGGGTCCATGCCATGACCCAACGGGGGCAGGCTCTGACCGGACCGGGTGGTACCGGCCCCGTACCGATGGGAGGTGTCAGCCGCCAGCCGGGTCGCCCATGCCGCCGGCCGGGTCGCCCGTCAGCCGCCCGTCGGGTCCGCCAAAGCGTCCGGATCGGCGGGCAGGTCGATGCGTTCCTCGGCGGCTCCGTACGGCCCTGCGCGCACGGCGAGATACGCGCCCCTGGGCACCTCGTCCAGCAGCGGCAGCAGGACGCGCACGATCGCGTGAGCGTCTCGGCCCTGGAAGCGCATCGCGTAGTACCCGCGATCGAGCTCGTTCGTGTCGAGGTCACCGGCCCCGGATTCGTACAGGCCGCGCATCAGCCGATCCTCGAGCCGGAACATCCGCTGCTGCTCGCGAGACGTCTCGAACGCGGGGTCCGCGAGCGGCAGCCAGGCGACCACGCGCTGGAGCGACGGGTCGCCGTCGCTGACCGGCCCGCCCACGAGCGGCTCTGCATCAGGCACGGACACCGTCTCGGGATGCGTCCCGGTCGAATCCTCGGATCCGCCGCCGAACAGGCGCCTGAGGAAGCTCATCGCCCGCCCAGCCTACACCGCTGCGCCTCGGCGTCGACGGCCGAGCCCGCGAGTGCCGCTACAGCAGCTCCCCGTGCGCCACCGCGGTCGGCTCCCCCTCGCGCGGCCGAGGCTCCTCGCCGGGCCCGTACGTCCGGCCCACCGATCGACGGGACCGTCGGGTCCCCTGGCCGGGGCCGAGCGACGGGGCCTGCGCGACCGTCGACCGGGCCTCGGCCGTCGACCGGGCCTCGGCGGTCGACCTGGTCTCGGCGGCCGTCGACCTGGTCTCGGCCTTCGACCTGGCGGCACCCGGGCCGAGCTCCGCCCGCGGCATCGCGTCGGGTTCCGACGCCCGACCCTCGATCGCGCCGACGCCGTAGGGCACCCACTTTCCGGGGTCCTGCAGACGGTGGGCACCCGCAGCGCCTCGTCCGTGGGTCTCCTCGAAGCCGCTCGGCTCGATCCACATCTGCTCACCCTGGAGCAGCGCATGGACGCCGCCCTGGCCAGGCTCCGGTCGCTGGTGGCGGCAGTGGCTGCACGCCCCGGTGTCGTGCTTGGCGTACGTCTCGGGCTCCTCGTACGTGGTGATATAGCCCTCGTAGTTGCGCAGCACGACCTTGTGGTCGGAGTAGCTGATGAGGTAGTTGGGCATCACCGGGATCTTGCCGCCGCCGCCCGGCGCGTCCACCACGTAGGTGGGCACCGCGTAGCCGCTGGTGTGGCCGCGCAGCCCCTCGATGATCTCCAGGCCCTTGCCCACGGGCGTCCGGAAGTGGCCGCTGCCCTCGACCAGGTCGCACTGGTACAGGTAGTACGGTCGGATCCGGTTCTCCACGAGCCTGTGCACGAGGGCCCGCTGGATGTGGACGCAGTCGTTGACACCCGCCAGCAGCACCGACTGGTTGCCCAGCGGGATGCCCGCGCGGGAGAGTCGGTCCGCCGCCCGCGACACCTCGGGAGTGATCTCGCCGGGGTGATTGAAGTGGAGGTTGATCCACAGGGGGTGGTAGCGGCCGAGCATGTCGCACAGCTCGTCATCGACCCGCTGTGGCAGGAACACCGGGACCCGCGAACCGATCCGGATGATCTCCACGTGGGGGATCTCGCGCAGGCCGCGCAGCACCCGCTCCAGGAGCGCCGGCGCCAGCGTCAGCGCGTCCCCTCCGCTGATGAGCACGTCACGGATCTGGGGCGTGCGCCGGATGTAGTCCAGCTGCGCCTCGTGCTCGGCGCGGTTGAAGTTCTGCTTCGGGTCGCCCACGATGCGCGAGCGGGTGCAGTATCGGCAATACGACGCGCACTGCGTGGTGATGAGCATCAGCACCCGGTCGGGGTAGCGGTGCACGAGCCCGGGCACGGGCGAGTGGCGATCCTCGGCGAGCGAGTCCTCCATCATCGCCGTGAACGCATGCTGCTCCCGACCGAGCGGGATGACCTGGCGGCGGATCGGGTCGGCAGGGTCCGCGGGGTCCATGAGCGACAGGAAGTAGGGCGTGATGTCCACGCGGAAGCGGTCCGGCGCGGAGAGCCCGTCCCGCTCCTCGTCGGTCAGCTCCAGGACCTGCTCGATCTCCTCGAGCGTGTTCACCCGATGGCTCAGCTGCCAGCGCCAGTCATCCCACTGCGCGTCCGGCACGTCCGCCCAGCGGGCCGCGCGACGACTGCGCGCGGGACGCCCGTCTGGCCCGAGTGCCCGGGCCGGGTCGCGCGGGTTCACCCAGGGGGTCGACTGGGATGCCTGGAGGCTGGTGGGTTCCATGGGGCGGGCTCCGAATCGGGAGGCGTCGCGGACGCTGCGCCACCCGGTGATCAAGGTCAGGTGAAGCGGCCCTGGGAGAAAGGCCGCTTGCATACCGATTATGCACACTGGATAGACGATCGCCAAGGGGTCAGATGCGCGACCGGTTCGATGTCGTCATGCGGGCCGGGCGTGCGCCGCTCGGCAGGGCGGGCCACATTTCGGCAGGGCGGGCCACGCCGCGGCAGGGGCGGGCCACGCCGCGGCAGGGGCGGGCCACGCCGCGGCGCGACCCGCGTGGGGGTGCACGTCTGGTAGACTCGCGCCGCGATGACGATGGACCGCTTGCGCAACCTGGGATTCCTGCTCGCCTTCCTCGTGTTCGGGGTGGTGCTGTTCTGCCTCTACGGCGCCTTCCGCGGCGCCATCGAGGGTGGCAACTGGGTGGCGTTCCTGGGCGGCATCCTGCTGGGCGCCGTGATGGTCGCGTTCCTGCTCGTGGTGATGATCGTCCCGGACAGGCGCAGGACCGGCTGGGTCCAGGCCATCACGAACGTCAACGCGAAGTACCTGTTCTTCGGGTTGATCATCGTCTGGATCGCCACCATGGGCCTGCTCGCGAGCCTCGAGCTGCCCAGCAACACGGTCGGTGCCCCGGCGCTCCTCGGACTGTTCGCGGGCATCTTCATCTTCATGGGCTTCATCTGGGCCGTCATCGGCGAATGACCTCTGCGACCGGGCTCCGGCGCGACGAACGCGGCCAGGGCCTCGCGGAGTACGCCCTGATCCTGGCGCTCATCGTGGTGCTCTCGATCGTGGCCCTCGTGTTCCTGGGCACGCAGATCAGCAGCATCCTGTCCACGATCGCCCAGTCCGTCTGACCGACATCCCGACGCCTGGACCCGACCGGCCGGCTGTGGCCGCGCCCGACCTCTCCGGCCGCTGCGTCGGAGGCGGGCTGCGCGCAGAATCGCGGGGACCCATCCCATCGGCGCGTCGCTGACGGACCGCCGCGCTGGGACCCTCCGGAGGACGCTCGTGCGCACCGTCGATGTCACCTGGGACCAGGACGCCGGGCACTTTCTGGCCAGCGGCTCCATCCGCGGCCACACGGTGACCATCAACGCACCCGGGATGCCCGACGAGAAGAAGCGCCCGGCCGGCTTCTCGCCCGCCGACCTGCTGCTCGCGGCGATGGGTTCCTGCTCGCTCTGGGACGTGGTGGAGATCCTGCGCAAGTCGCGCCGTGAGGTGGCGGACCTGCGCGTGCGCATCACGGCGGAGCAGGACGCGGATCCGCCCTGGACCTTCCGTCGGGCACACCTCCACTACACGTTCGTGGCCGATGGCCTGGACCCGGCGGTGGCGGAGCGGGCGGTCCGGCTGAGCGTGGAGAAGTACTGCTCGGTGATCGCGACGGTGCGACACGCAGCCACCGTGACGGATTCCTTCGAGATCCTCACGGAGGCGGAGGTCAGCGGGCCGGACGCCTGACCATGGGCCGTTTCGAGCGCCTGGGCCGGCTCGTGGCACGCCGTCGCCGATGGGTGGTGGTGGCGTGGGGGCTGCTCGCCATCGTCGCGCTGCCCCTGGCACCGGCGGCGCCCGGCGTGCTCCGACCGGGTGGCTTCACCACCGATGACCTGGAGGCCGCGCGGGCCCGCACGCTGCTGGAGGAGCGCGTCGGCCTGCCTGCGTCGGCGCTCGTCATCGTCATCGAGAGCACCACGCACAGCGGTGCGGGCGATGCCGCGTTCGAGGCCGCGGCCGCGGCTGCCATCGCGGACGTGTCGCGCGCGGATCACGTGCTCGCGGTCCGGAGTCACGTCCTCGCACCCGAGCAGGTCGGCGCTGATGGCCGGGTGGTGTATGACGTGGTCGCGCTGGACCTCCCGCCCGACGATTCCCCGGACGCGCTGCGGCCGGTCGCCGCCGCGCTGCGCGATGTGCCCGGGGTGAGGACCGCGATCGCCGGCGGCCCGGCGTTCTATGGCGACATCCAGCACACATCCGAGCGAGACCTGCAGCGCTCCGAGATCATCTCGCTGCCGCTCGCGGGTCTGGCCCTGCTGCTCGTGTTCGGATCGGTGGTGGCGGCGGGCGTGCCCATCGTGACCGGTGGCCTCGCCGTCCTCGTGGCGCTGGCGGCGCTCGCCATCGTGGCGTCGCTCATCCCGATGAGCATCTTCGTGCTCAACCTCGCGACGCTGCTGGGCTTCGGACTGGGCGTGGACTACGCGCTGCTGCTCGCCAGCCGATTCCGCGAGGAGCTGGCCGCACGCGGCGGAGGGCGCCAGGCGGACGGCGCCGTCGATGAGGCGGCCGTGGCCGATGCCGTGGCGGCGACCGTCACGACGGCAGGCCGCGCGGTGTTCTTCAGCGGCATCACGGTGCTGCTGGGCCTGTCCGGCCTGGTGCTGTTCGACTTCATGGTGCTTCGCTCGGTGGGCATCGCGGGCGCGCTCGTGGTCGGTTTCGCGGTGGCGGCGGCGCTCACCCTGCTGCCCGCCGGTCTCGCCATCCTGGGGCCGCGCATCGATGCGTTCCCGGTCCGGCTGGGGCTCCGGCGCGTGCGGCCAGGGCTGGCCGCGACGGGCCCGTCGGCGGTGCCCGCTGGCTCGTCCGGGGAGCCGGAGACCCCGATGGGTTTCTGGGGTCGCCTGGCCGAGCGGGTCATGGACCGGCCCGTCGCCGTGTTCGTGCCGACCCTGGCGCTGCTGGTCGCCCTGGGCCTGCCGTTCCTGCACGTCCGGTTCAACGCGCCGGACGCGTCGATCCTGCCCCCATCGGTGCCCTCCCGCCAGGCGTACGACACGCTGCTGGCGACCTTCGGGGAGGGCGACTTCTCGCCGCTCCTGCTGACGGTTGAGACGGACGGGCCGGTCACGGACTCGGCCAACGTGGGTCGGCTGTATGACTACGCCCGCCGACTCGCCGACGACCCGCGGGTGAAGCGCGTCGACAGCATCGTGACGCTCGATCCGCGCCTGGGGCGCGCCCAGTACCAGCTGCTGTACTCGGTGGCGGGTGGACCCGGGGACCGGTTCGTGGCCCAGGCGCTTGCTGCGACCACGGCCGGCGACCTGACCGCGTTCACCATCACCACGTGGCATGGCGCGAACGACCCGGAGGCGCGCGCCCTGGTCCATGACCTGCGCCACCCGGCGTCTTCGCTGGCGCCGCCGCCGGGTGTGAACGTGCTCGTGGGCGGAGGGGCCGCCGAGGTGGTGGACGTCGTGGACAGGGTGGCTGCCGACTTCCCGCGCACCGCGCTGTTCATCCTGGGCGCCACGTACCTGGTGCTGTTCCTGCTGCTTCGCTCGGTGTTCCTGCCGCTCAAGGCGATCGTCATGAACGGGCTGTCGATCCTCGCGTCGTTCGGGGCGCTCGTGTGGATCTTCCAGGACGGCAACCTGTCGGGGCCGCTGGGGTTCGCGCCGCTCGGGTTCGTGGAGACGACGCTGCCGGTGATCCTGTTCTGCGTCCTGTTCGGGCTGTCCATGGACTACGAGGTGTTCCTGCTGTCCCGGATGAAGGAGGCGTGGGACCGGACCGGGGACAACCGTGTTGCCGTGGCCCAGGGACTGGAGAAGAGCGGCCGGATCGTGACGTCGGCGGCGCTCATCGTGGTCGTGGTGGCGGGATCCTTCGCGTTCGCGGAGATCGTGCTCATCAAGGCGATGGGCCTGGGTGTGGCGATCGCGGTGGCCCTGGATGCGACCGTGGTGCGGGCGCTCCTGGTGCCGTCCACGATGCGCCTGCTGGGTCGCTGGAACTGGTGGATGCCGGCCCGGCTGGAGCGCTGGATCAGCGCCCGGCTGCCGGTGGTGGAGGGCGCCTGATGAGACCCAGCATGTCCGGCCGACCCGACCGGTGCCGCGGGTCCGACCGGTGCCGCGGGTCTGGCGGCTTTGGCCGACCCGGCCTACCCGACCGCTTGGGCCGGTCCGACCGCCTTGGCCGACCCGGCCTACCCGACCGCTTGGGCCGGTCCGACCGCTTTGGCCGCCCCGACAGGTCCGGCCGCTCTGGCCGCCCCGACAGGTCCGGCCGCTTTGTCCACCCCGACCGGTCCGGCCTCGCCCGACTCCTGGTCGGGGCGCTGTGCGTCGTGGCCGCGGGCTGCACCGGGCCGATCCTGGCCAACCCGGTGCCGCCCGAGCCGATCATCGTGCGGCCCTCTGCGACACCGTCACGGGTGCCCGATCCGCAGCCCGTGGTCCTGCCGCGCGATGACGGACCGCACGACCGGCTCACCGAGTGGTGGTACGTCACGGGACACCTGGAGGCCGAGGACGGGCGGCGATTCGGCGTCGAGGACGTGATCTTCCGCGCCGAGCGGGGTGCCTTTCCGGTGACCTGGGCCTCGCACCTCGCGCTGACCGATGAGACCGGTGGGCGGTTCCTGTACGACCAGCGCTCCGAGGTGGGGTCGCAGGTGGATCGCTCCGTGCCAGGGGCCGGCTACGACCTCGCCATCTCTGGTCAGAAGACGCCAGGCGTGGCGGACGCCGGGACAGTGCCCTGGACAATGGCCGGCGCCGGCGGCACGGACCGACTGAGAGCGCTGGGGGTCGCGTCGGCGGGAGCCGGCGCCGGTGACCTGGGCGGCAGCGCGTTCGGGCTGGACCTGGCACTCGACGGGTCGGCGCTGCCGGTCACGCTCCACGATGGGGACGGCTACGTGGACTTCGGCCCTGCGGGGGGTTCGTACTACTACTCGCGGCCGCACATGGCCGCGTCGGGGACGGTGACGCTGGGCGGGGAGACACTGCCGGTCACGGGCAGTGCCTGGTTCGACCACCAGTGGGGCGATTTCATCGCCGTGGGCGGCGGCGGCTGGGACTGGCTCGCCATCAACCTGGACGACGGCGTGGCGCTGACACTGTCGCTGGTCCGGTCCGCGGACGGGTCGTACCCCCTGGTGTACGGCACCCTCACGCGGCCGGACGGGTCCGCGGAGCACCTGGCGCGGGACGCCTTCACCGTCGAGGTGACCAGGGAGTGGACATCGCCATCGACGCACGCAGTGTATCCGGCCGGGTGGCGGGTGACGGTGCCTGGCGAGGACCTCGTGGTGGATCTGGCGCCTGCCCTGGCCGACCAGGAGCTGGACACCCGGGCCACCACCGGTGTCGTGTACTGGGAGGGCTCGCAGATGGTGAGAGCCACGCGCGCCGGCCTGCCGCTGGGCGGAGAGGCGTACGTCGAGTTGACGGGCTACGGGCCCGGCATGCTGACGGACGCCGCGCCAGCGGGCTGAGGCCTCCCGGCTGCACGTCCGCCCGCGGTGACGGGCGCGTCGCGTGCGGCCCACGCACGAGACCCCGTCGGCGTGCGGCCCACGCACGAGATCGGGCGCACCTCCCGTTGCCGGCGCCGCTCCGGCACCGCACCAGCGCGGGAGCGTTGTCCGCGGCGCACGGATGTGCCTGGAGCGCACCCATGTGCTCCAAGGACACGCGACAGCCCCGCCCACTCCCATCCCGACCGTCGATCCTGTCCTCGACGCCGCCGGTGCGTCCGAATCTCGTGCGTCCCACGCACGCCCGTGGCATCTCGTGCGTCCCACGCACGCCCGCGGCATCTCGTGCGTCCCGCGCAGGCGCGAAGGGGTCAGGACTTCGCCAGCACCAGGTACAGCAGCAGCAACACCGCCGCGAGCACGATGCCGCCCGTGAACACGAGGTGCGCCAGGAGGGCCGGCCGGTACGACTCGGTGTCGATCTGCGCCTCCACCATCCGGAATCGCCTCACGCCCGTGACCGCGACCAGCGCGCCGCTCACCACGAGGCCCACCCCGAGCACGGTGCCCAGCCACGCCTTCTCGGAGCTGCCCTCGAACGCGAACCGGTCGACCACGAACCCGAGGCCCACCAGCGCGAGCGCGGTCCGCTGCCAGGCCAGGAGCGTGCGTTCGTTGGCCAGATGATCGCGCACCGCGGCCGAGCGGTCGGGGGCAGGCATCGGGTCGCTCACGGGAACCTCACGGATGCCCCGATGCTGGGCCCGACCCATGCCCCGAGCAGCATGGCGCGACCAGGAGGACATGGCGTGGCCGGCGGGACGGGCACGATCGACGCGACCAACGCGACCGGCGGGACGGGCACGACCGACGCGACCGACGCGACCGGCAGACTCCGCGGGGCCACCCCGAATCGAACGCGAACCAGCCCGCCCGGACCTCGCCCCGATCTCACCCGGAGACCAGCTCGCCGCCATCGACCCCCAGCACGTTGCCGGTGATCCAGTGCGTGCCGGTGCCGCTGAGCGTGACGATCGCCTGGGCCACGTCCTCGACGGTGGTCATCCTGCCATTCGGGTTGTTCATGCCGTGCGCGATGAGCTGGTCCTTCTCAGGGATCTGCATCAGCGCCGGCGTGAGCGTCACGCCCGCCCGGATGGCATTGACGGTCACGCCCGACTTCAGCTTCGCGAACTCCATGGCCAGCTGACGGCAATGGGACTCCAGTGCCGACTTGGCCGCCGAGACCGCGCCATAGGTCGTGCTCACCCGGACCGATCCCTCCGAGGTCATGGCGTAGACCTTGCTGCCCTCCGCGAACAGCCCGGCGCGCCACACATCCTGCGTCCAGTAGACGAGCGAGTTGGCCATGACGTCGATCGTCATCTCCAGGTTCTTCCGGTTGATCGCGGCCGCCGGATCCAGCACCAGGAACGGCTTGAGCGTCCCGAAGGCCAGTGAATGGAGCAGTACGCGCAGGTGCGGCTGGCGTCCGTGCGCGCGCGATTCGGCGAACACGTCGCCGATCCGCTTGATGACGCTCGCGCGCTGCGCGTCGTCGGCCGCGTTGCCGTTGAAGAACAGCGCCTTCTGGCCGTGCGCCTCGATGCGCCTGCGGATCCCCTCGACGCGCTCCATCCCCTGTCGACGATCCAGGTGCACACCCGCGATGTGATACCCGTCCGCCGCGAGTGCCAGCGCCGTCGCCTCCCCGAAACCGCTGCTGGCGCCCAGGATCAGCGCCCAGCGCTCCCGGTGATCGATCATGCGGTCCTCCTCCGTCTCCGTCGATGCGGCCAATGATGCCACCCGGGCCGAGGCTGACGAACCATGTGTTGACCATGGGGATACCGTGGTTGCCTACCCGGCGGACGCGCGCCCGATGCGCGCCCCCATCCGAGAGGAGGATGCCCATGCACCGACGCCACCTGATTCCCGCTCTCGCCCTGGCGTTCCTGCTGCCCACGGGGGCGGTCGCGCAGGACGAGGAAGAGACGTTCAGCGTGACCATCCTGCACACCAACGACACCCACTCCCACCACGAGCCGAACAACGCGGGGGACGGTGGTGCGGCGCGCCAGGCGGCCGTCGTCAACCAGATCCGGGCCGAGGGCGGCAACGTGCTGCTGCTGGATGCGGGCGACCGCTTCACGGGCACGCTGTTCCACCAGCAGTATCGCGGTCAGGACAGCGTCGCGGTCATGAACGCCATCGGCTACGACGGCATGACCCTGGGCAACCACGAGTTCGACGACGGCGACCAGATCCTGGCGGACTTCATCGACGGCGTCGCGTTCCCCGTGGTGAACGCGAACGTGGACTTCAGCGCGTCCCCGGAGCTCGACGGCAAGGTCCAGCCCACCGCCATCCTGGAGGTGGGTGGCGAGCAGGTCGGCATCATCGGCCTGGTGACGCCCGACACCCCCACGATCTCCTCGCCCGGCCAGGGTCTCGTGTTCGACAGCGACCTCGTCGGGGCGACCCAGAAGGCCGTCGACGCGCTCACCGAGCAAGGCGTCGACAAGATCGTCCTGGTCACCCACATCGGCCTGGACAAGGACAAGGAGGTCGCGGCGGGCACGCGCGGCGTCGACATCATCGTGGGCGGGCACACCCACTCGCTGCTGAGCAACGCCTATACGGCTTCCGTGGCGGAGTATCCCGTGGTCGTGGAAGACCTGGACGGCGCCCCGGTCAGCATCGTCCAGGCGGGTGAATACGACCAGTACCTGGGCCGCCTGGACGTGACGTTCGACGCGGCAGGCGCGGTCACCGAGGCCGCGGGCGACACCATCCTGCTGTCGCGCTTCATCACCCCCGATCCGGCGGTCGCCGAGATCGTGGCGACGCTGGCCGCCCCCATCGAGGACCTGAAGCAGACCCCCGTCGGCGAGTCGGCGGTGTTCCTCGTCGGCGACCGGGCCGTGTGCCGCGTCCAGGAGTGCAACCTGGGCGATCTCATCACCGACGCGATGCGCGCCGAGACGGGCGCCCAGATCGCGATCACCAACGGCGGCGGCATCCGGAGCAACGTGCCGGTCGGCGCCGACACCCCCGCCGACGTGGCGCTCCCGGAGCCGATCACGGTGACCCTCGGCGACGTGCTCACGGTCTTTCCGTTCGGCAATCTCGTGAGCACCTTCAAGCTGACCGGTGCGGACGTGGTGGCGGCCCTCGAGAACGGCGTGTCCAAGGTGGAGGAGGGCGCGGGCCGCTTCCCGCAGGTCTCCGGCATCCGGTACACCTGGGACGGCAGCAAGCCTGCGGGCAGCCGCATCGTGAGCGTCGAGGTGGTCGGTGAGGACGGCACCGCGACACCCATCGATCCGGCGGCCACCTACACCGTCGCCAGCAACGACTTCATGCGTCGCGGTGGCGACGGCTACGAGGTCTTCGCGACCAACGCCATCGACGCCTACGACTTCGGCAAGCCCCTGGACCAGGTGCTCCAGGAGTACATCAAGACGAACAGCCCGATCGCCCCGGCGATCGATGGCCGGATCACCCGGGCGGACGCTTCGTAGCGTCCGGGTCACCGAATCGGGAGGGGGCGGCCGGCGATCGCGCCGGTCAGCCTTCTCCCACCATCGGCGTGGTGATCATGCCGATCCCCTCGATCTCGATCTCCACGATGTCGCCCGGCGCCAGGAACTCCGGCGGCGTGCGGCCCTGGCCGACGCCGTCGGGCGTGCCGGTCAGGATGATGTCGCCCGGGTGGAGCGTCATGACCGCCGAGGCCGACCGGATGATGTGCGGCAGGTCCCACACCAGCCGCGCCGTGGTGCCGTCCTGCTTGACCACCCCGTTCACGCGCGTGACGATGCGCAGGTCACCGGCGTCCGGCACGTGCGCCGCGGGCACGATCCACGGCCCCAGCGGCGCCGCGCCGTCGTGCGACTTGCCGCGATACCAGTAGGGCGGCGCGAACATCTTCGTGGTGGGCCGCCCGGCGCCTCCCCGGTCGCTCACGTCGAACGCGACGAGGTACCCGAACACGTGGTCCATGGCGGTCTCCAGGGGCACGTCCTTGGCGGTCCGGCCGATGACCAGCGCCAGTTCCCCCTCCCAGTCGATGTTGCGTCCGGCGGGCATCACGAACGGCACACCCGGGTCCGCGATGCAGTTGCGGGGCGACTTGGCGAAGAACACCGGCTCCTCGGCGTCTGGGTCCACGGCCGAGTCGCGGCCCATCTCGTCCGCATGCGCCTTGTAGTTGGCGGCGATGCACAACAGGTTCCAGGGGTGGCGCAGCGGCGTGCGCAGCTGCACCTGGGAGCATGCGTGGGTGCCCGGGCCGTCGCCGAGACCGGCGTCCGCCATGGCCTGGAGACGGGCGGCCACGCGCGGACTCCACGCCTCGATGATGCCCCGCAGGTCGGTCGGTGACCCGTGGGCCGTCTCCGCACGTCCGTGCGCCGTCGCCGCGGCCAGGTCCAGCACCCGGTCACCGACGAGCATGCCGGGACGGTCGATGCCCTCATGGGTGAAGGTGACGAGTCGATAGGGAGTCATGGAGGGTCCTCGGTCGGGCGTTCGGAACGGTTGTCCGGACACATGATGGGGCAGGGTGGGGCCGCGTCGGTCCGCGGGGTCGGCACAGGACCGATCGGCCAGGCAGATGGTGAATCCGCGTCGGTCCGCGGGGTCGGCGCAGGACCGATCGGCCAGGCAGCGGCCATGACTGACCGAACCGCCCCCGGACGACGGCGATCCGGGCCGCTCAACGGACCGTCCCGACCGGATGGTTCCAGCCGGTCCGGGGAGCGGCCCGAAGCGATGTGCCGCGCCGCAACCTCGATGGTCCTGGCCGTTGACCGGGACGGTCTTGGCCGCTGACCGGCCACCCCACCATTCCCGGAAGGGTCGCCCAGTCAGACACCGGCATGCCGCCCCGAGTCGATCGACATGGGTCGCCATCATGGTGTAACGATGAGGGCCGTCTCCGCCAGTCGCCTGGGCCGCCGCGCGGGGCCGGCGCCTCTGCCGACGCGCGGGTCCGGCGCCTCTGCCGGCGCGCGGGTCCGGCGCGCCGGAGGCTAGTCAGACAGCCAGAGCCTGAGCAGGTCGCGCAGCGCCTCGATGCCGGTGCCCTTCGCGGCGCTGACCCAACTGACATCCTCGGGCAGCAGGTCACATGCCACCGCCACCTCCCTGCGGCGCACACCGATGGTGGACGGCTTCACCTTGTCCTGCTTCGTGGCCACGACGTGGTGGGGAACCTCGTGGTGGCGCACCCAGGCGAGCATCTGGAGGTCCAGCCTCGTCGGGCCGACCGCGCCGTCGACCAGCACGACCACCATCTGGAGGCCGTCGCGCCGAAGCAGGTATCCCTCGATCATCGCGTCCCACGTCGCCTTGATGCGCGTGGGCACCTTCGCGAAGCCGTAGCCCGGCAGATCCATGATCGTGCGCCCCGGGCGCACCTCGAACAGGTTCAGGCGCTGCGTCAGGCCGGGGGTCTGGCTGACGCGCGCCAGCTGGCGCTGGTTGGCGAGGGCGTTGATGAGCGACGACTTGCCGACATTGGAGCGGCCCACGATGGCCACCTCGCGGGTGGTGGGCGGCAGCTCGTCCACGGCACCCGCGGAGGTGACGAAGCGCATCTGGACCGGGGGCACGGCTATGCCTCCCCGCGCGTCACGGCCGCGGCGTTCGGGCGCAGCGCGGCGATCTCGTCCGGGCCGTAGCCCAGCTCCCGCAGGACCTCCGCGCCGTGCTCCGCGAACAGCGGCGGTGGTCTGCGCACCGACCCCGGCGTCCGCGACAGCTTCGCGGGCAGCCCCGGCAGCCTGATCTCGCCGATCGTGGGATGGGCGACCGTCACGACCATCGCGCGGTCCGCGATCCCCGGGTCGGCGAACACCTGGGCCATGTCGCGCACCTCGCCGACGGGCACCTGTGCGGCCGTCAGCGCGGCCGACCAGTCCGCGGTCGCGCGACCCGCCAGCACCCCGGCGAGGATCGGCCGGAGCGCATCGCGGTTCACCACGCGCTCGGCGTTCGTGACGAACCGCGGGTCCGAGGCCAGCGCGGCCATCCCGAGCGCCTCGCAGAAGCGGGCCCACTGCCGCTCCGAGCCGACGGCGACCGCCAGCTCGCCATCGGCGGTCGAGAACGTCTCGTAGGGCGTGATGTTGGGATGCCGGTTGCCCATGCGCCCGGGCACGCGCCCACCGATGAGCCAGTTCGCGGCCTGGTTGGCGAGCCACGCCACGGTGGCGTCGAGGAGCGCCAGGTCGATGCGCTGGCCGCGTCCGCCTGCATCCCGCTCTCGGAGCGCGGCCAGCAGGTGCACCGCGCCGAGCATCCCGGTGGCGAGGTCCACGATCGCGACGCCCACCTTCGTCGGGCCGCCTCCGTCGGCATCCGCCTGGCCCGTGATGGACATCAGCCCGGACACCGCCTGGATGATGAAGTCGAAGCCCGGCCGGTCCGCGTCCGCGCCGCGCGGGCCGTAGCCCGTGATCGACAGCCGCACCAGGCCCGGCTGGAGGCGCTCCAGCTCGGCATCGCTGAAACCCATCCGGTCGAGGGCACCCGCGCGGAAGTTCTCGATGAGCACATCGGACCGTGCGATGAGGCGCCGCAGCGCGTCGCGCGCCTCAGGCGTCCGGAGGTCCAGCGCGATGCCCCGCTTGTTGCGGTTGACCGAGAGGTAGTAGGCGGACTCGCCCCGGTACCCGCGATCGCGGCGCGGGTCACCCGCCGGATAGCTGCCTCCCTCCTCCGGAGCACCCGCGTACGGCGGGCCGTAGAGGCGGGTGGGGTCTCCGGTGGGCGGCTCGACCTTGATGACGTCGGCGCCCAGGTCGCCCAGGAGCATGGCGCAGTAGGGCCCCGCGAGCACCGTGGACAGGTCCAGCACGCACAGGCCCGCGAGCGGCCCGTCCGAGGCGCGCCCGGGCGGCCCGTCCGAGGCGTCCTCGCCCGCCGGGTCGCGCCCGGGCGGTGGGACGCGCCCGGGCGGCCCGTCCGAGGCGTCCTCGCCCGCCGGGTCGCGCCCGAGCGGCGGGATCAGGTCGGTCACCGGGGCGCGGGCCGTCGCACCGATCGACCGGACGCCCTGGGGCGGCCCGCCTCGCCGCTCATGCCCGCGCGCATCGGCTTCAGCAGCAGGTAGCGCTGATCCTGGTCGAGCAGGTCCCCGGCGACGCTGGCCAGCCCGGCGTCCATCACCGGCGGCAGCGCCTGGTAGCGCGCCTGCTGGCGGATCTGCTCCGGCGAGCCGCCGCCCACCGCATCGACGAAGTTGAACGCCTTGTCGCCCGCCCACTCGTTGACGGCCGCCCGCAGCTCGTCCAGCTCCGCGTGCCTCCCGGCCGCCCGCAGGCGCTCCGACGCGACCGTCCAGGCCGTTCGCCGGGGCTCCGGGTCCTCGGCATCCCAGGCGACGCGCATCTGGCGCGCCTGCTCCGGCTCGATGGTCGCGATCCGGGCGAGAAAGCGCTCGATGGTCGGTGTCATGCGAGCCAGTATCCCCGGTCGGCGGCCCATCCGTCCCTGCCGACCATCCCGCCTATCATCCACGGGTGAGGTGTGTCGCCCTGGACGCGATCGCATGAGTCGAGGTGCGTCCGCAACGAGGACCGCGCGGCGGTATGCCGGGGACGCCCTCGCCGCGGTCCGGTCGTTCGGCGCGCCGGGTGGCGACCCGGGCCGGCACGCGCCGACCGAGGTCCCGCCGCCCCCGCCAGCAGGCTGGATGACCGCGCCACCCGACTTCGTGGGCGTGGGCACGGCTCGCTCCGGCACGACCTGGTGGGACACCCTCATCCACGACCATCCAGGGGTGGCGCGCGCGGACGGCGTGCCCAAGGACACCCGCTTCTTCGACCGGTTCTGGGCGAGCGAGTGCACGGACGCGGACATCGCCGCCTACCACGCCTTCTTCGCCCGGCCTGAGGGCTCGCTGGCGGGTGAATGGTCACCCGGCTACATCCTGGACCCGTGGACCCCGCCGCTGCTGCGTCGCGCGGCGCCGGACGCGAGGCTGCTGGTGCTGCTGCGCGACCCGGTGGAGCGGTTCCGCAGCGCTCGCGCCGTGGCTGCGAGCCGCCCGACGCCGGATGCGAGTCCGCGCGCTGCCGCGAACGCGGGCTTCCAGCGCGGCATCTACGCCGACCAGCTGCTGCGCCTGTGGCGATCGTTCCCGCGCGACCAGACGCTCGTGCTCCAGTTCGAGCGGTGCGTGCGCGAGCCCGTGGCCCAGCTCCGCCGGACGTTCCGGTTCCTCGGCCTGGATCCTGACCCGGCCGACTCCATCGAGGTCGGCACCGGGGCGCAGGCATCGGGTGGACCGCGCGCCGGGCTGTCGCTGGACCAGCAGGCCACGCTCGTCGCCCGGTACGCGCCGGAGAACGCTCGACTGGCCGCACTCCTCGGCCCGGACCTGGACCTGTCGCTGTGGGTGAGCCCGCGATGAGGGCATGGCACCGGGGCGCCGAACGGTGAGGGCATGGCACCGGGGCGCCGAGCGATGAGCCAGGGCCTCGAGGCGCGCCTGCGCCGCCAGGTCGTCCGCGGATCGCGCGCCTGGCACCGCTTCCGGGGGCCTGCTGCGGCCGGGCCGCCGGCGCCCCCGGCGTGTCCCGCCAACCAGCGCATCGGCCCACCCGACTACGTGGGCATCGGCGCGCAGAAGGCCGGCACCACCTGGTGGACCGCGCTCATCGAGGCACACCCGGACGTGCATCGGGCAAAGGGCCAGCCCAAGGAGCTGCACTTCTTCGACACGCTCTGGGAGCGGACGTGGTCCGCGTCGGATGCGACCCGCTATGCCCGCTACTTCCCGCGCCCGTCGGGTGCCGTGTCAGGAGAGTGGACGCCGGGCTACATGATCGACTTCTGGACACCCGGGCTCATCGCGCGGGCGGCGCCCGGCGCACGCATCCTGGTGCTGCTGCGCGACCCGGTGGAGCGGTTCCGGAGCGGGCTGACCCACACCGACGACGCATCCAGCGCGACGCTCACCCAGCGTGACGTCGTGGGCGGGTTCCAGCGCGGGCTCTACGCACAGCAGCTGCGGCGCGTGTTCGACGCCTTCCCGCGCGACCAGGTGCTGATCCTCCAGTACGAGCGCTGTCGCGAGGACCCGGTCGCGCAGCTGGGTCGCACGTTCGCGTTCCTGGGCCTGCGTCCCGTGGCCCAGCCCCCGTCCGATGTCACGCGGGAGTTCAACCCCACCACGAGGGCGAAGGTGCCCCTCTCGGACGGGCTGCGACAGGCGCTCGTGGAGGGCTACGCGACCGATCTGGCCCAGCTCGCGGAGCTGGTGCCGGAGCTGGACCTGGGATGCTGGCCGACCGCCATCGCGGCGGGGCTCGCCTGACCGCTCGCCGACGCCTGTGGCGGCCTGCCCGCGGGCGGGGCACAATCGCGCCATGGCCCCCCTCCACTCGCTGCTCACCGTCCACGCCCATCCCGACGACGAGACCATCGCCACGGGCGGGGTGATGGCCCGCTACAGCCAGGCCGGCCACCGCGTGGTGTGCGTCACCTGCACGGGCGGCGAGCACGGTGAGATCGTGGTGCCCGACATGGATACCCCGGAGAACCACGCCCGGCTGCGCGACATCCGGGCCGAGGAGCTGCGCCGCGCCCTGGAGCGGCTGGGTCCCGTCGAGGGTCGTGCGCTCGGCTACATCGACTCCGGGATGATGGGCACGGCGCCGAACGACGAGCCGGGATCGTTCTGGACCGCGGACGTCGACGAGGCGACCGGACGGCTGGTGCGCATCGTGCGAGAGACGCGGCCGCAGGTGATCGTGGGCTACAACGACTTCGGCGGCTACGGCCACCCCGACCACATCCGGGCGGCGCAGGTTGCGAAGCTCGCGTTCACCCGCGCGGGCGACGCGGCGTGGTATCCCGAACAGCTGGACGGCGGCCTCGTCCCGTGGCAGCCGCTGAAGCTGTACGAGAGCGTGATGGACCTCTCGCGGCGCACCGAGATCGCGGAGCTGATGCGGGAGCGCGGCGTGCGTCACTGGCTCGCGCCCGCCGACGACGAGACCCCGGAGCAGCGACGCGAGCGCGAGGACCACATCCGGCGCATGGCCGAGGCGACCGGCCCGAGGACCACCAGCGTGGACGTGACGTCCGTGATCGAGGACAAGCTCGCCGCGCTCCGGGAGCACGTCACCCAGATCGGGGCGGACAGCGTCCTGCTCGCGCTCACGCCCGACGAATGGCGGCACCACCTGCCCACCGAGGACTTCACCCTGCGCATCGCGCGCCTGGGCGTGGCGATCCCGGAGAGCGACCTGTTCGCGGGGCTCCCCTCGGAGGCGTGACGGCCCTTCGGGTCGCCCGGCTTCCCGACCGTGTCAGGATGTGTCGCATGACGTCCACCACTGGGCACACGCCGGTCGGACCTGACGGCTGCCACGGGCTGGAGCTGGTGGTGCTGGGGGCGGGGCCGGCCTACTCCGACATCCCGGGGTCGGCCGGCGCGAGCTATCTCGTGCGTGCCGCCGGCTCGGCGGTGCTGCTCGACCTGGGCCAGGGCGCGTTCCCGGCGCTCGCCCGGGCGTGTGAGCCGAGCACCCTGGCGGCGGTCCTCATCAGCCACCTCCATCCCGACCACTTCATCGACCTGATCCCGCTGCGCCACTACCTGTGCCGGGCGGAGTTCCAGCCGTCGCGGCGGGTGCGCGTGCTCGCCCCGGCGGGCCTCGACCGGCGCCTGGACGGGGTGTACGACCAGGCGGGGTTCGCGGCCGCGGCGTTCGACCTGGAGGGCCCGCCGGATGAGCCGGTCGGCATCGGCCCCGTCCGGGTGCGGTCGGTGCGGGTCCGCCACGCGGGCGACAGCCGGGCCTGGCGCGTCGCACCGGCATCGGGCGGCGCGGGCGTCGTCTACACCGGGGACGCATCGGACCCCGATGAGCTGCTGGCGCTCCTGGAGCCGGGGGACCTGCTGCTGTCCGAGGCGACGTTCGGGGTGGGTCCGGTGCCCGCGGGGATGCTCCATCTCGACGGGCCCATGGTGGGCGACCTCGCGGCGCGCAGTCAGGCGGGCTCGGTCGTGGTCACCCACGTGCGGATGGGCTGTGACCTCGACGCCACGGTCGCCGCGGTGCGCCTTCGATACCCCGGGACCGTGGTGCCCGCGAGGCCCGGCCTGCGGCTGTCCATCCGGCCCGACGGCACGCCGGTCCTGCCGTGATCAGGGTCGGACCCCCGTCGTGCGCCGGTCGGGGCGCGCGGCGCGGGCTGCACCAGCAGGTGGTCCACCAGCTGGGCCTGGGCATCATCCGGGGCGACCACCGGCCCGGCGACACCCTGTCGCGCGGCGACGACCTCGCCGCCAGCCTGGGCGTCAGCCGCACGGTGCTGCGGGAGGCGATGCGCGTCCTCGCGGACAAGGGACTGGTCGAGTCGCGGCCTCGCGCCGGCACGCGCGTGCGGGGGCACGACGCGTGGAACCTCGTGGATCCCGATGTCATCGCCTGGCGTCGGCAGGCAGGTCCGGACCTGGCCTTCCTGCGCCACATCGCGGAGGTGCGTCTCGTCATCGAGACGGACGCAGCACGCCTCGCAGCCCAGCGTGCCACTCCTGCGGACCTGGCCCTCATCCGGCACCTCGTCGGGCTGATGGAGCGCGAGTTCCACGACGTGGATCGATACAACGCGGTCGACCTGGAGTTGCACGGGGCGATTCTGCGGGCGACCCAGAATCCTCTCCTGGCGCAGCTCACGGACACCCTCGCGGCGGGCCTCGTGGCCAGCAACGAGATCACCCTCCACGTGCCGGGCGGCCATGGCTACTCGCTGCCGCTGCATCTCGAGATCGTGACGGCCATCGAACAGGGCGACGGCGCGACCGCGGAGCGGCTCATGGACACGCTCGTCCGCCATGCCCTCCAGGACATCGAGCTGGTGATGACGCCCCGTGACGAGGGTCGTGACGCCGAGGTCGTGACGCCGAGGCCGTGAAGCGGGTTGACATCGCCGCACCACGGCGGTTACTGTGACCGCACTCTTCATACTTATTGATGAGGACAAGGAGGAGTCGCAGGTGAACAGGCAGTCCGATGTGCTGACGGCGTCGCTATCCCGTCGGCGATTGCTCCAGGCTGGCGCGGTCGCCGGGGCCGGCATGCTGACCGCCGGCACGTGGGGAGCACGCCGGGTCGCCGCCCAGGATCAGCTGGCGCCCGCGGAGCTGGAGGTGTGGTTCCAGGACTGGGGGCCGCTCTACTCCACGTACGAAGCCCTCAAGGCCGCGGTCGAGACCGCGCAGCCGAACGTCAAGATCAAGCTCACGCCGCTGCCGTACGAGCAGCTCCTGGCCAAGATGATCCCCTCGATCGCCGCCGGCAACGAGGCGGACATCATGATGGCCTACAGCTCCTGGCTGGTCGCCTCGGACGTCACGTCGCTGTTCACGCCGGTCGCCCCGGGCATCCTCTCTGTGGAGGAGGCGAACGCGCTGTTCTATCCCGCTGCGCTCACCGAGGGCCTGCGCGGGGACAACCTGTACTACCTGCCCTTCCTGAACGGGATGGGTGGTGCGACGTTCACATACAACGCGGACCACCTCGCGGAGAAGGGCATCGACCCGGCCGCCATCCAGAACTGGCAGGACCTGGTGGACGCGGGCAAGGAGCTCGTCCAGTGGGACGGCGACAACCTCGTCCGCGCGGGCGTGGCGTTCAGCCCGTACATCTCATCGGCGTGGGTCACCGGCATCGCACAGCTGGGTGGCACCTACTTTGACACGGAGACGGGCAAGTTCAACCTCACCAGCCCCGAGGCGCTCGAGGCGCTCAAGAACATCGACGACCTGCTCAAGGTGCACAAGGTCGATGACATCACCAAGGAGGCGCCTAGCCACGCCAACATGACCGGCTACGGCGCGCCGGACGGGTTCCCCGAGGGCAAGGCGTCGATCACCAACTTCGGCTCCTGGATCGTGTCCGCGGACCCGCCGCGCCCCGCCGGACTGAACGCGGGCATCTTCCCCATGCCCCGGATGGGCGATGCGACTGATGACATCGAGCTGAATCACAGCGGCATCCACGTGCTCTCCCGGCGCCTGGCCGACGACCCCGCCAAGCTGGCCGCCGCACAGTACTTCGTGGGCCTGTTCGCCAATCCCCAGATGTTCCTGCCGCTCGTGGACATCTACGGCGGCTCGGTCATCATCCCGTCGGTCGCCCAGGACCCGACGGTCGCGGAGCGCCGCTGGGGCTCCATCCAGCAGCAGTACGACCAGACCGTCTGGCCGCGCGCCGTGTTCGAGGAGCACCACATCCCCGACTGGAACATCACGGGCGCCTGGTCGTACCTGCTGCGCGTGTTCAAGGACAGCGAGCCGATGGAGACCGTCCTGGCGGAGCTGGAGGCGAACGCCAACCAGCTGGAGCAGGACGCCCGGGACAAGCTCGGGCTCTGAGCCGGCTCGGTCATCGATCCGGAGGCCCGGCTGCCGCGACCGGCGCCGGGCCTCCGCACTTCCTGAGGAACCATGGACCATCGCCCGCTCGCCGGCCGTGTCGCTGTCGTGACCGGTGCCGCCACCGGACTGGGGGCGGCCATCTCGGTCGCGCTCGCCGAGGCCGGTGCCGATGTGATGCTCCACCACCGCTCTCACGCCACGGGCGCGGCCGATGTGCGCGCCCGCTGTGAGGCGCTGGGCGTGCGCGCCGCGACCATCGCCGCCGACTTCGCCGCGGACGCGGGCGAGGCGGCCCGGGTCGTGGACGCGGCCGCGGCGTCCCTGGGACGGGTGGACATCCTGGTCAACAACGCCGCGAACGTGGGCGACCTCGTGCCGTTCGACGAGATGTCGCAGGAGACCTTCGAGGGCGTCCTGGCGGTCAACGTCACCGCGCCCTTCCTCGCCTCCCAGGCCGCGGCGCGCCACATGGCCCGCCAGGGCACGGGCGGTCGCATCGTGAACATCGGCTCGGTGCACGGGCGCCAGTCCGCGACGCACCACCAGGCCTACGAGACGAGCAAGGGCGCCATCGGCGCGCTCACGTTCTCGTCCGCGATCGCCCTGGGCCACCTGGGCGTGACCGTCAACTGCGTGGCCCCCGGCGCGATCGTCGTGGAGCGCTACGCCGACGCGGACTGGGACGAGGACTGGTTCATCAGTCGCACGCCAGTGGGTCGCAACGGGCGCCCGGACGACATCGCGGGCGTGGTGCGGTTCCTGTGCACGGATGAGGCGGCGTTCATCACCGGCGAGACGATCGTGGTGGATGGCGGCATGACGCGGCGCATGCCGCTCGTGCCCTAGGCCGGCGGGGACGCCGGGGAGAGGGAGCTGGGTCGACGGATGGGGTCGCGGGTGTTGAGCGCAGGGGTGGGCCGGGCGGACATCACGCCGCCGGTGGGCATGCCCATGGGCGGCTGGTCGAACGCGCTGCACGAACGTTCCGAGGGCAACGACGGCACGCTCACCGCGACCGCGCTGATGGCCACCGACGGGGACGCCGGAGCGGTCATCTGCGAGCTGGACCTGTGCCTCCTGACCCACGCCCAGGCGGATGCCATCCGCGCCGCCGTGGCCGATGCCGCCGGGGTGGACGCCGAGGCGGTGCGGGTGACCGCGACCCACAACCACTCGGCGCCGGTGACCGGCGAGCTGACCGGGGCGGGCTGGATGCGCGACGGCCTGGGGTCGGTGGCGCCGTACATGGCCATGGTCACCGAGCAGCTGGCGGGCGCCGCCCGTGAGGCTCGGCGCGGCCTCCGGCCGGTGAGCGTGGGCCACGGCCTGGGGAGCTCGCCGCTGGCGGTCAACCGGCGCGTGGGCCTGCCCGACGGGCGGATCCGGGTGGGCCATGCCTGGGACGGTCCGGTCGACCACGGCGTCCGGGTCGCCCGCCTGGACGCGCCCGGAGGCGATGCGCTGGCCACGATCGTCCACTACTCGGCGCATCCCACGATCACCGCAGGCGGCAACCGGACCATCCACGCGGAGTATCCCGGTCCGGTGCGCCAGGTGGTGGAGCGTGCCCTGGGCGGGCGCTGCGTGTTCCTCCAGGGCACGCCCGGTGACATCGGGCCGGTCGAGACGTTCGTGGACGAGCTGGAGCCGTATCGCCGGCTGGGCACGATGCTGGGTCACGATGCAGCGGCGACGGCGCTGCGCGCGGGCGCGGACCCTCATCGTCAGCAGCTCGCGGCGGACCAGGACCCCTCCACCTGGCTCGCCTTCTACGAGTACGCGCCGCCGCCCCTGGGCGACACCACCGTGCGCGTGGAGCGGCGGGTCGTGCCCATGCCCATCCGGGCGGACGTGGGCGAGCCGGTCGCGCTGCGCGCCGCGCACACGGCCCTCCAGGCGGACCTGTGGCGCGCCATCGAGCGCGGCGCGTCGGCGTTCGACGTCCGGGAGCTGCGCGTCCAGACGAAGGGCGCGTCCATGCGCGCCGAGCGCGCGGAGGCCCTGGCGGGACGGACGCACTTCCCGCTCGAGGTCCACGGCACCCGCATCGGCCCGCTCGCGTTCATCGGCGTCCCGGTGGAGCCGTTCATCGAGCTGGGCCGCGCCATCGATGCCGCGTCGCCGTTCGCGATGACGTTCGTGTCGGGCTACACGAACGGCTACCGCAACTACCTGCCCACGGCCGACGAGTGGCACCGGGGCGGCTACGAGATCGACATCAGCGCGTTCGCACCGGAAGCCGGGGACCTGTTCGTGGCGACCGCCGTGGATCTGCTCCGGTCGCTCGCCGGCTGATCGCGTGGAGTCCCCCGCATGACCCTCGGCGGCGAGCCCATCGGCGACGGCGTCGCCTCGGCGGAGCTCGCCCTGGAGCAGACGATCCACACCCGGCCGCGACGACCGCGACCATCGGGGCTGACGCTCGCGGTCGTCGTCGTGCTGGTCGCGTTCTTCCTGTTCGTCTTCGTCATCCCGCTCATCCAGGCGTTCTGGTACAGCCTCAACACGTACGACATCCTCACCGGGTCGTCCAAGTTCGTGGGCCTGCGCTACTACGAGCGGCTCCTGGGGGACCCGGAGTTCTGGAACGGCCTGCGGGTCGCCGCCGTGTTCACCGCGACCGTGCTCATCGCCGGCCTCCTGTTCCAGCTCGCGCTCGCGGTCGTGCTGACCACCCTCCGCGGACACCACCGGACGCTGCTCATCACGCTGTTCTTCCTGCCCGCGGTGCTGCCCAACATGGCGGTCATCATCATCTGGAAGGCGATGTACCGGGTCGACTTCGGCCTGTTCGACATCACCGCGACCGCGCTCGGTCTCCAGCCGCTGCCCTGGATGTCCAACGGCACGCTGGCGCTGCTGTCCATCGTCATCCTGACCGTCTGGAAGTTCCTGGGCTACGGCGCGGTCATCTTCATGGCGGGCCTCAACGAGATCTCCGACGAGCTCTACGAGGCGGCGGCGCTGGACGGGGCGGGCCGGGTGCGCCAGACGTTCGCCATCAGCCTGCCGATGCTCCGGCCGCTGCTGCTGGTCCAGATCGTGGCCAGCATCATCACCCTGCTCCAGTTCTTCGACCCGTTCTACGCGCTCACCAACGGCGGTCCGTCGGGCGCCACCGAGACGCTCATCCTGTACATCTACAACACGAGCTTCCTGCGCCAGAACTTCAGCTATGCGGCGGCCATGACCACCGCGCTGTTCCTGATCCTGCTGCTGGTCAGCGGCGTCCAGCTGTTCCTGGGCCGGCGGCACCTGACCGGCGACGGGGCACGATGAGGAGAGGCGATCGATGACCGTGGAGTCGCGCTCGGCCGGGGGACGCATGAGCTGGGGCCGGATGCTCACGCTCGCGGTGACCATCGCGGCGGCCATCCTGGTGCTGGTGCCCATCATCTGGGCGGTCCTGGGGTCGCTCAAGACGGAGGCCGACTACCGTCAGCTGCCCATCGCCATCCTGCCGCGCCAGGTCTCCTTCGACGCCTATCGCACGGTCCTGAGCGATGGGGACCTGCCGCGCGGCTTCCTCAACTCCGTGATCGTGGCCACCATCGAGGTGACCGCGGTGCTGCTCACCAGCTCGCTCGCGGGCTACGTGTTCGCGCGCAAGATGTTCTGGGGCAAGGACGCCCTGTTCCTGTTCGTGCTGGCGAGCACCATGGTGCCCTTCACGATGCTGCTCATCCCGCTGTACCTCCAGTTCGTGGACATCGGCTTCACGGACAACTACCTGGCCATCGTGCTGCCCACCGCGGTGTCCGCATACGGCATCTTCCTGTGTCGCCAGTTCATCCGGGGCATCCCGCGCGACCTGTTCGACGCCGCGATGATCGACGGCGCGGGCGACCTGACGGTCTTCCGGGAGATCGTGCTGCCCATCGCGCGGCCGGTCCTGTCCGCGCTCGCGATCTTCACGCTCATCGTGAGCTTCAACTCGCTCATCTGGCCGCTGGTCATCGTCAACGACGCGGACCTGTTCACGCTGCCCCTGGTGCTCGCCTCCTATGCCCGCCAGGGCGAGGCGATCATCTTCACGGAGATCCTCGCGGCGGGGGTGGTCGGGTCGATCCCGCTCGTCGTGGCGTTCCTGGTGCTCCAGCGCAACTTCGTGAAGGGCATCTCCCTCACGGGCCTGGGCGGCCACTGAGCCACGGCGAACCATGAGCTTGGACGCAGGAATGGGAGGCTGATCATGAAGGACATCGGCATCGGCGTGATCGGGGCCGGGATGGGGGCCACCCTCGCGCTCGTCAACGAGGTCCCTGCCTCGCGCCTCCAGGTGCGCGCCATCTGCGCAGGATCCGAACACAGCGCTCGCTCGACGGCCGGGCGCCTGGGGATCGCCCGCTGGACGACGGACTACCGCACGCTGCTCGACGATCGGTCGATCGATGTCATCGGGGTGTTCTCACCGGATCACCTGCATGCGGAGCACGCCATCGCCGCGCTGCGGGCGGGCAAGCACGTGCTGTGCACGAAACCGATGACGGCATCGCTGGCGGACGCGCTCGAGGTGGTCCGCGCGGTGGAGGAGACCGGGCGCTGCTTCATGGTCGGCCAGACCATGCGCTGGGACCCCCAGTTCGCGACCGCCCGACGCGTGCTCCAGGACGGCGAGATCGGGGAGCTGTGCTGGGCGGAGGCGCACTACGTCCACGACCTGCGGCATGTGTTCGAGGCGACGCCCTGGCGCCTCACCGCTCCCCAGGACCCCCTGTACGGGGGCCTGTCCCATCCCATCGACCTGCTTCGGTGGCTGCTGGGTGACGTCCGTCGAGTGCACGCGCTCGGGCGACACGGCGTCGTGGAGCCACACAGTCCGATGCTCGACAACTTCCTCGTGAACCTCGAGTTCGAGAGCGGCGTGATGGCACGCGCGCTGGGCTCCTTCGGCGTGGTTCATCCGCCGATGGCGATGATGGGCCTGGGTCTCTACGGCTCACGCGCCAGCCTGGTCGCGGAGTACTCCGACCTCAAGGGAGGACGCGTCCAGGTGGTCCAGGACCGGTTCCCGACGCTGCCCACCGCCGTCATGGACTTCCCTCCCGAGACGAGCGGGGCCTATGGCCATGGGGAGACGGTGCTGCGGATCCTGAGGGAGTTCGAGGAGGTCATCGAGGGTCGGCGCGCCGCGGATCCCGATGCCCGCGACGCCGCACGGACCATCGCCGTCTGTGCAGCCGTCAACGACTCGATCGCGACCGGGACGACGGTGGACGTCCCACGCATCGTCTGAGGATGGGGAGCGTGATGGAGATGGCCGCCGCCGGCAGATCGTTCGGTGGCCGCGTGGCCATCGTGACGGGTGCCGGACAGGGCATGGGCGAGGCGTTCGCGCGGGCCCTCGCCGCGGAGGGCGCCCACGTCGCGGTGGCGGAGCTCAACGAGGACACCGGCGCGGCGGTCGCGGCGAGCATCCGCGACGCCGGCGGATCGGCGGCGGCCTATCGCGTGGACGTCCGGGAGCGGATCGCGATCGCGGAGATGGTGGACGATCTGGTGGCACGCCACGGCCGGATCGACATCCTCGTGAACAACGCGGGCCTGGCGGCGGGCGGACCGTCGGAGGATGTCACCGACGAGCAGTGGGACCTGGTCTACGGGGTGATGCTCACGGGACTGTTCCTGTGCAGCCAGGTGGCGGGCCGCGTGATGATCGCCCAGCGACGCGGCGTTATCGTCAACATCTGCTCCATGGCGGGCATCGGCGGATGGGCCAGGCGGGCGCTCTACACGCCCGCCAAGGCGGCCGCGATCTCGCTCACCCAGGTGCTCGGCGTGGAATGGGCGCGTCACGGCGTGCGGGTCGTGGGCATCAGTCCCGGCCAGGTGGAGACGCCCCTCAACGAGGTCGTGTTCAAGGCCGGTCTCGCCGACCGCGAGACGTTCACCAACCGAGCCCCCATGCGTCGCTTCGCGAGTCCCGAGGAGATCGCCCGGGCCGTGCTGTTCCTGGCCAGCGACGCGGCGAGCGGCATCACCGCCGAGACCGTGACCATCGACGGCGGCTGGATCGCATGGGGCGGAATCGAGGAGCCCATCGGTGTCTGAGCGACGTGACCACCCCATGATCCCGCCGGGAAGCGGCACCCCGTTCACCGTGAGCGGCAGGTCGGCGGGCTATCGGCCGCCACCCTGGCGGATGCGCGGTCGCGCCCTCGCGCTGTGGTACCGCCTGGCCGACCCGGACGAGGCGCGGCGCCACGTGCCGCGCAGCGTGGACATGGATCCCGACCCGGTGGTCCGGGCGCGGTTCTGGGACCTGGAGCATGACGCCGGCGCCCCGGTGCACGATGCGGACCGGCCCGCGGACGCGGTCTGGACGCCCATCCGCGAGGCGGTCGTGGCATTCCCGGTCCGGTACGGCGCGGTCGAGGGGGACCTGCCCACCTACATGTATGCGGACGACCCGATCTACATCGCGATGGGCCGGGAGCTGATGGGCTGGCCGGTCCGGGGCGGCGAGATCGAGCTGACCGGGGCACCGGGATCGGTCGCCCAGCCCACATCGCCGACGCCCGGGTCACCCATCGTGGCGCGGCTGATCCGCGGCGGACGCGAGGTGATGCGCGCCTCGGTCGCGGTCTCGGGCGACGTGGTCCGCGAATCCCGGCCAGCGCCGCCCCGCTGGCTCGCCGAGAAGGTCATCGGTCACGTCGACCGGCCGGGTGCGGCAATCGCGCAGCTGGTCGCCACGGGTCCCGCATGGATCGAGCGTCGCGACCGCTGGGCGGCCACGGGCGCGCTCGCGTTCGGGGAGGCACCCGGCGACGAGCTGGCGATGCTCGCGCCGCGGGAGATCGTGGCCGCGGAGCTGTGGGCGGACCTGGACCTGGCCATCGGCTGGGGAGAGGTGCTCGCGGAGCTGGGCGACGAGGTGTACGACCGTGGCTGACACGGGGATCGCGGGACGTCGCGTCGTGGTCACGGGCCATCGCGACGCTCTGGTCGAGGCGATCGCGGCCGCCGCCCGAGACGCCGGGGCCCACGTCGGGCGGGCGCTGGACGCGGATGGGGATCCGCCCGACGTCCTGGTGCTCGTGGCGCCGCCGTCCGCCCCCGCGGCGTTCCTCGCGATGTCCGACGACGACTGGTCCGCGACGATGTCCCGTCGGATCCTCGAGCCCGTCCGCCAGGCGCGCGACGCGGCGTCCCGGATGAGGGAGGGCGGCGGCGGCTCGATCGTGGTCGTCGGCACGCTCGACGCCAGCCACGCGTACGCGGGCCACGCCGACGCGTCCGTGGCCATGGGCGCGCTGGGCGGCCTGGTCCGGTCCCTGTCGCTGGAGCTCGCCGCGGACCGGATCCGCGCCAACCTGGTGGTGGCGGGCCCGTTGGATGACGAGTGGCGGCCGCCGATGCCCGCGACATCCGCGGCCGCTGCGACACCCGCGGCCGCTGCGACACCCGCGGCCGCTGCGACGTCCGCGACATCCGCCGCGACCGCCCTGCGAGACCGGACGCTGCTCCGCTCCCCCTCCGGGCGGTTCGTCCGGCCCGACGAGGTCGCCGCGGCGGTCCTGTTCGTGGCCGGTGAGGACGCGGGCTTCATGACCGGCGCGGTGATGCGCGTGGATGCCGGGTGGGGATCGCTCAACCAGGCGCCCGACGGGATGCGCTTCGCCTGACCGCGGCCGTCAGCCGGGGAGCGCGACCCAGGCCACGCCGACCGACTCCGCGACCAGGTCGCAGTCCCATCGCTCGGGACGCACGGTGATCGCGTGCGTGCCGTCGACGGTGGCGCTGAAGTCGACCCACTCCACGTTGCTCGCATCCACCCGAGCGCGGCTGGTGCGATCTGGGTGCACCGACGCGCCGGAGGGATCGCGCACCACCAGGTCCAGGTCGGCCCTGCGGCGGTCCGAGCCACCTCCCGACCGGTTGGGTCGCCCGGCATGGCTCATCCAGGCGATCGCCACGCGGATGCGCCTGCCGGCATGTGCCGAGAACGCCAGGGTCGCGGGCATCCCGGCGCGACAGCCGCCCTCACCCACGCGGGAGTCGAGCGTCCGGGCGGTGTACCCGCCCGTGTCACGGAGCGCGCCCCGGCGTCCCGTGACGATGGCGTGCGCCCAGTCCACCGCGAGCGTCCCCGCACCCTCTCGATCGACGGAGAGCCGACCCCCGGTCCGGACCGGCGTGCGGTGGGCCCGCGAGCTGGCCAGGAGGATCGCCTTGACCACGTGGGGCTGCGTGGCCAGCGCGGGATCGCGCGCCAGCAGCGTGGCGGCCGCGCCGCTGACCATCGGCGTCGCGTAGGACGTGCCGGACGACAAGGGGTAGCCCGCCACGCCGATGTTCCGGGCCACCGCGGACAGCTCCGGCTTGAGGCGCCGGTCCCGATCGCCCGACTGGCCGGGCGGGTCGGCGGTGCACACCGCGTCGCGGCCACCCTCCGACCAGAGGCGGTCGTCCGACCAGCTCGCGGTGCCCCCGTCGTCGGTGCCTCCCACGGTCAGCACGTTCCAGGCGGTCGCGGGAGACACGGGCACGCCGCTGGGACACGTGCCATAGACCGCGTTGCCGGAGGCCACCGCGATGAACACGCCGTAGGTCCGCACGAGGTGGTCCACGAACGTCCGCAGGTAGCCCTGGCGTCGCGGCTCCGAGAGGCTGAGGTTGATGACGTCCGCGTCACCCCGGACGATGGCGCACTCGATCGCCTTGGCGACGCGTGCGGCGGTCTCGCGGTTGTCCTGGGCGGGCATGTCGATGGACGTCTGGACGATCGTCGCGCCGGGCGCGATGCCACGGGGCGCGGCGGCCGAGCGGCCCGCGATGATCGCCGCCACGCGCGTCATGTGGCTCACGCTCGCATCGGGATGGCGCGGGTCGCCGGAGCGGCAGGCCAGACCCCGGCCGGTGCGCGCCACGCGCAGCCTCTGGCGCGGCACGTCCCCCAGGGTCGGGCGACTGAAGTCGATCCGAGCGTACTCCACCACGGCCACCCGGACGCCGTCACCGCGATGCCCCGCCGCGAACACGGCCGGTGCCCCGATCGTGGGATACGCCGTGGCCATCTCGAGCCGGACATCGCCCGCGGGCTCCACCGCGCTGACCAGCGGGGACGCCCGCAGGGCCGCCTCCTGCGCCGGAGTGACGGCGGCGACCACGAGCGGCGCGGTCCGGTAGCTGGTGAGGTCCCGCACGCCGAGCGCCACGGCAGCGACCCGGAAGGCGTGGGTCAGCCGACGCGCCGCCCTCGCATGGACGCGCACCAACGCCCTGCGCAGGGCGCGCGCGTCGTCGAGCGTGCGGATCTCGGGTGTGCCGTCAGGATGGACGCGCAGGCCGGACCGGGCGATGGCCGCGGCGCGCAGGGCGTCGTCATCGCGGGCGTCGGACCCGATCCAGAAGCCCATCGGACGCAGCGGGCCCGTCGCGGCGGGGGCACCCGCGGACCTCTCGGGCGTGGCGCCCGCGACCGTCGCGGACGGGGCGACCAGCGCCACGCACAGCACCGGCAGGATCATCCAGCGGACGACCCGGGCCCCGCGCCGGCGATGGCGCGGCGGGTTCACCAGTCCATGAGCGACGCCTGGCGGACGGCCTTCATGAGCGCCTTGCCGTCGTCCGTCGCGGGATCGAGGAAGTTCGGCTGCGCCTGGTCATGCGACAGGAACGGGTGGAGCCGCAGCTGGACCAGCTCCTTGCCGTGGAAGGTCGCCTCCAGGAGCACCGATTCCATCGTGTAGGTGGCCCAGTTCTGGTCGAAGATGAAGTTCCCCAGGGAGTAGAACACGGGCATCCCATCGATCTCGCCGATGCCGCCCGCCACGTGGCTGTGGGCGCCCACGATGAGGTCCGCTCCGGCCTCGGCCCACTGCGCGGCCCATCGCTGCTGGCTGAGGAGCGGGTCGCGGTCGTACTCGACACCCCAGTGCGGGAACACGATCACGAAGTCGGCCCGGGTCTTCGCCTCGCGGATCTGGTTCGCCATCTTCTTGGGCTTGCAGGGCATGACACCGCCGCTGGAGCGCGTCGCACCCGTCCACGAGAGGCCGATCGAGGAACAGGGGAGGATGGCGACCTTCACTCCCTTCACGTCCAGGATGCTGTACTGGCTGGCCTGCTTGAGGTCCCGTCCGGCACCCGCGTACTTGATGCCGAAGCGGTCCAGGTTCTTGCGCGTGTCGGCGATGCCGTCGGTGCCGAAGTCCTTGATGTGGTTGTTGGCGAGCGACATCCAGTCGATGCCCGCCCGCTGGAAGATCTCCGTCAGCGCGGGCTTGCCCGAGAACACGAAGCCGTGGAGGTGGAACACCCAGTTGTCCGGGATCGGACTCTCGTGGTTGGCGATGGCCAGGTCGGCGTCCTTGACCATGTCCCGGACGATGCCCTTCGGCCCGCCGAGCTTGTAGCTGGGCACCGGATGGCCGGGCGTCACGAATGGGCCGCAGCAGTAGTGGCCGGTGACCCGGGCGGTGCCGCCGGCGAAGGGATAGTCGATGCCCTTGTTGCGGTTCACGACGCGCTCGTAGATGCCCCGGTCGGTGAACGAGTCGCCACCCGCCACGAGCGTCCAGGTGGAGCGCTGGTCCCAGGTGCTGCCCGCGGGGCCCTGGACGGTGGCGGTGAGCGGCCAGTTGTCCAGCTTGAGGATGCGGTCGTTGCCGAACAGCTCGCGGTCGTTGATGCCCAGGGCGCGCACCCGGAACGTCACGTCAGAGGCACGCAGGATGCCCAGGTTGCGCTGCTTGCGCGACTTCACCGCACGCTCGATCGCGGCGGGATCCACCTCCTCGACGCGGTCGGCGATGGAGATGCCCAGGGCGCCCTCGATCGCCGCGCGGTCCCCGGTCGGGATGAGCACCCGCGCCCACGATCTGCCGCCGGTGAGCGCGTCCACGAGGTCCGCCCGGGAGATCGCGGTCTGGGTGCCCCAGTAGCTGATGACCGGCACGAACGGCATCCGCAGCTCCACGATCGCCGCCGGGTCGAGCAGCGGAACCGCGCTGGCCAGCGGGTCCGGCGAGGCCAGGGGGTCCGGCGAGGCCAGGGGGTCCGGCGAGGTCGCGGCGAGGCCCGGGGAGGCCAGGGCGACGAGCAGGCCCGACGGGTCGGCCGATGAGGACGGGCCTGCCTGGGTCACGGCCGCCACGGGCGCCGGCGAACCGATCGGCATCACCGGGACAGCGAGCCGGTCAGGTGGAGAAGTCGGATGATCGGGGAGGGCGGCCGCGGGCGCCACGGGGATGGCGGGCGTGCCCGGCGCGGTGGCGGGCTCCTTGCGCGCGCTGCCCATCGCCACGAAGAACGCGATCGAGGCGAGCACGAACAGCGCCCCGAGCACGATCACCAGCGCCTTGGAGAACGTCGGACTCGACGTGACGCCGCCCGGGGAGGCGCGAGGCGCCAGGATCGGCCGGACGATGGGGACGCTCGAGGTGGGGGCCTCGGGCTCGTGACTCGGAGAGGCGATGCCGCGGGTCATGCGTGAGCAGTCTGCCACCCTTGGCGATTCGGCGGGGATTCCGGGCCGGGCGCCACGTCGGTGGGCGCGCACTCGCCAGGAGCGGGAGGGGGGAGGGAGATGGCGGACCCGACCGGATTCGAACCGGCGATCTCCAGCGTGACAGGCTGGCATGTTGGGCCGCTACACCACGGGTCCGCTGCGGCGAACGCGGAGCATAGCAGGAGTCGCCCCGACCGTCCGGCGAGCGAGCGATGCGGATCCGCCGGACCCGGCGCGAGCGGAGACACCGGGCGGCGACGTCGGGCGGCGACGTCGGGCGCCGGCGCGAGCGCGCGCGACGGGTCGACCGCATCCGGCGGTATCCTGCCCTCCCATGCCCGATCTCATCGACCTGCGCTCCGACACCGTCACCAAACCCACTCCCGAGATGCGCCGCGCCATGGCAGCGGCGGAGGTGGGAGACGATGTCTTCGGGGATGATCCGACGACGATCGCCCTGGAGGAGCGCGCCGTCGAGCTCACCGGCAAGGAGGCCGCCCTGTTCGTGTCGAGCGGCACGATGGGCAACCTCGTGTCCCATCTCTCCTGGGTGCCGCGCGGCAGCGAGATCATCGCGGAGGCGGGCTCGCACGTCTCCTGGGACGAGGGCGCTGGCCACGCGGTCATCAGCGGTGCCTCGCTGCGCACGGTCAAGGCACGCCGCGACGGGACCCTCGATGCCCAGGAGGTGGAGGACCTGATGCAGGACGACTCGGACGTCCACATCGCGCCCACCGCCCTGCTGGTCCTGGAGAACACGCACGCGGTGTCCGGAGGCCAGCCGCTTCCGGCCGACTATCTCGACGCCATGTCGGCGCTGGCCCATCGGCATGGCGTGAAGACCCACGTGGACGGCGCACGGCTGTTCAACGCGGTCGTGGCGCTCCAGACGCCCGCGAGCCGGCTGCTGCGCGAGGTGGACTCGGCCACGTTCTGCCTGTCCAAGGGCCTCGCATGCCCGGTCGGGTCGATCGTGGTCGGCCCCCGCGACTTCGTCTGGCGGGCGCGGCGGGCGCGCAAGATGGTCGGTGGCGGCATGCGCCAGGTGGGCATCCTCGCGGCGGCCGGTCTCATCGCCCTCCAGGACGGCCCGTCGGGCATGATCGACCGGCTCGCGGACGACCATGTCAACGCCCGCCGGCTGGCCGAGGCGCTCGCGGGATCGGCGGGCATCGGCCGCCTCGATCCGAGCTGGGTCCGCACGAACTTCGTGCTGTTCGCCGTGATGCGACCCGGCCAGGACACCCAGGACCGCCCCGACCCGGCGCTGCGCGCGGCGTTCGTGGAATGCTGCCGGCGGGACGGCGTGCTGCTCGTCAACTACCCCGACGGCATGGTCCGCGCCTGCACCCACCACGGCATCGAGCCAGAGCACATCGAGCGGACCATCGCGGTCATGCGCGCGGCGCTCGTCGAGATCGGGGCCGCACCGGCCGTCTCCGCAGCCAGGTGACGGCACCGGAGCTGAGGTCGATCGCGGCGCCCGTCGTCGCGACCGAGGGAGACCGAGCGTTCGCGGACCTCATCGCGGACCACTTCGAGGCGCTCATGGAGCGCAGCCCGGCGGTCGCGACCTACCTGGGCATCCACGCCCACGACCACCGACTGGCGGACTTCTCGCGAGACGCGTTCCTCGCGGGCATGGACGCCGAGCGGCGCCACGAGTCAGCGCTGGAGGCCATCGACCCCGCCGGCCTCTCGCCGGCCACCGCGTTCGAGCGGGAGGTGGCCCTGTTCGTCGTGCGCCGCGCCCGCTTCGATGCGGAGGTCCACCGCGCCTGGGAGCGCCGCGCACACGCCGCCGACGAGATCGGCGACTCGCTGTTCCTGCTGTTCGCCCGTGACTTCGCGCCGCTCGCGGAGCGCCTGGAGGCGATCACGGAGCGGCTCGTGGCGACCCCCGACGCGCTCCGGCGGGTCCGCGACCGACTCGGTCCCCGACCCGTCCGGCTGTGGCTCCAGCTCGAGATCGACGGCCTGCGCACGCTCCCCTCGTTCATCGAGTCGATCGTCGCGGCCGGACCGGAGGCATGGGGTGGCGACGACCCTCGCCAGGCTCGCCTGGCGCGCGCCGCGGCCGCCGCCCTGACCGCGATGCACGAGTACGCCGACTGGCTGCGCACGCAGCTGCCGCGCGCCGGCGACGAGTACGCCCTGGGCGGCGCGGACCTCGAGACCCTCATCCGGCTGCGTGCGCTCGACGGCCTCGACGGCGACGCGATCCTGGCCATCGGGCTGGAGCAGCTGGAGCTCCAGCACCTGGCCCGCGCGGAGGCGGCGCGCGAGATGGCGGGCTCACCGGACGAGGCGACCGCCGTGGACCGGGTGAAGGCAGACCACCCGGCGACCTTCGAGGCGGCCCTCGAGGGATATCGGGATGCGATGCACCGGGCGCGCGCGTTCGTGATCGCCCACGACCTGGCGACCATGCCATCGGACGAGGTGCTGGAGGTCATCCCGACCCCGGCCTACCTGCGCGCCGTGATGCCCTTCGCGGCGTACTTCGCACCCGCCGCGTTCGACCGGCCGCGCCGCGGCACGTACATCGTCACGCCGTCCGTGGACGGCGATCCGGGCGCCATGCGGGAGCACAACTGGGCGTCCATCAGCAACACCAGCATCCATGAGGCCTACCCGGGCCACCATCAGCAGCTGACCGCGGCGCTCGCCCGTCCCACGCTCTCGCGGCTGCTCCTGGATGCCCCCGAGTTCGTGGAGGGCTGGGGGATGTACTCGGAGCTGCTGCTCCGGGAGCACGGCTTCGACGCGACGCCGGAACATCGCGTCGCGCTCGCCACGGACGCCATCTGGCGCGCGTGCCGGATCATCCTGGACATCCGACTCCATCGCGGCGAGATCGGCACGGCGGAGGCGATCGACTTCCTGGTGGAGCACACGGGCTTCGAGCGTCCGAACGCGACCGCGGAGGTGAACCGCTACACCTCCTCCCCGACCTATCAGCTGTCCTACCTCCTGGGCCGGGAGCTGATCCTGCGCCTGCGGGCCGACGAGCAGGCCCGCCTGGGCGACGCCTTCTCGCTGCGGCGGTTCCATGACGGGATGCTGTGGTCCGGCTGCCTGCCCGTGAGCTTCCATCGACGGCTGCTGGCGGGCGAGGGCGGCGGGCCGATCCTGCCGGAGGGCTGATGCAGGTCATCCCGAGCATCGACCTGGTGCGCGGTCGCTCCCGCCTCGTGTGGTGGCCGGGCGCGTCCACCGGCTCGGGCACGCCCACCGACCGCCCCGAGCGCATCGCGAGCGCGTTCGTGGAGCTGGGCGCGCCGCTGATCCATCTCGTGGACATGGATGGACCCGGACAGGGACGGCCCGTGAACCTGGGGGAGATCGCGGCGGTCTCCCGAGCCGTGGGCGTGCCGCTCCAGCTGGCGGGCGGCGTGGACGGGCCGGAGCAGATCGACCTCGCCTTCGCCGCCGGTGCGACCCGGGTGGTGCTGCCGATGTGGCTGGCCGCGGAGGATCCCGGTCGCCTGGCGGCCTGCGTCCGACGGGCGGGCGACTGGCTCGCCGTGGGCCTGGACGCGCGCCCGGAGCGCCTCGCGGAGTATCCCTGGCCGCGCCCGGTGCGACCCACCCTGGAGGCCCTCATCGGCGAGCTGGCCAGGGCGGGCGTCGGCCGATTCGTGCTCAGCCACGCGGGCGCCGACCTGCCGCGCCTGCGCGCGCTCATCGCCGCCACGGATGCGGAGGTGCTGGTGGCGGGCGGCGTCACCTCGCCGGCGGTCATCGGCGAGCTGCGGGACGCGGGCGTCCACGGCGTGATCCTGGGCGAGGTCCTGTTCACCGGCGCGATCGACCTGGCGGACGCGCTGGCGGCGGCAGCCTGAAAGATTTAGGAAAGTTAACCGGTGAATCCGCCCGAACCGGTTGAGATCCCGTTCGAGGTTCGTGTATTCTCTCGTCAGTGCTGCTGGTCAGCATGACTGCCCCAGGCACAAGGTCATGGGTAGGTCGGGTTAGGGTAGCCGGTGCAGCCGGCGTTATAGATGCCCTTGTGACGCGGCAGAAGACCTGAGGCTCACGCCTCTGGCTTCACCGGGACAGTGCAGGCGGCCCCGCTTCGGCGGGGCCGCCTCGTTTTCTGTGCGGGGCCGACGGGCGCCTGGTCGCCAGCCCTGGCGGGGCCGCCGGTCGGCCGTGGCCGTCGACCGGACCGCAGGGCGCGCTGACGGTTCCCGGAGGTCCCGATACACTCCGCCGATCACGCCCGCTCCGCCCGTCGAGCGAGGCCCATCCGGAGCCAGACCCAAGATGCGCCACCGTCGTCAGCCAGCCGTGCCGACACCCGACCGATGAGGTGGCCCCGATCCCGGCGACGCCTGGCCCTGGGCGTCGGCGCGCTGCTGCTGATGGGCCTGCTGCTGCTCGCCTACGCGCTGCTCCACCTGTCGGTGCGGCGGGTCATCTGGGATGCCCTGTTCGGCGGCGACTGCACGATGTTCTGCGGCAGCCTGCGCGTGAGCGCGGAGATCGCCCAGGCGGTCAGCGCGACCTGGCTCATCGGCGTCGCCATCATCGCCGCCGTCCCGCTGGCGGGCGCGCTCGTGCGGACGGGCCTGGAGCGGATCGTCGCCGCCGGGCTCATCGCGTATGGGCTCATCGCCATCCCCGCCGCGATCGTGGGCTACGCCGGGGACCTCGTGGGCACCCACCTGCTGAAGCCGCCCGTGGGTCCGCTGCTGGCGAGCCTGCCATCGGTGCTGGCCATCGGCGTCTTCGTGGCGCGCGGCTGGCGACCGTCATGGCCGCGCGGGGAGACGGGCGTGCGCCTGACCCCCGCCATCGCGATCCTGCTCGCGCTCGTCGTCGCGGCGACCATCGTCCAGCTGGGCATCGCGGTCCACCGCCCCTTCACCGGATTCGACGCCCTGGGCTACCACGCGCCGCTGGCGGTGCTGTTCTGGCATGACGGCGGCATCGCCTCGTTCCTGGACCGGTTCGCCGCCTCCGCCGTGCTCAACCATCCGGGCGGCACGGAGCTGTGGCAGGGTCTGCTGCTGCTCATCGGGGGCGAGCCGCTCGCGATGGGCGGCCAGCTGCCATTCGCGCTGCTGGGCGGGGCAGGCGTGGCGCTGTTCGGGCGGCGCCTGGGCCTGCGCAACGGGGCCGCCGTGCTGGCCGGCCTGTTGTTCCTGCTCGCGCCGATGGTCACGGAGCAGATGGGCCACCTCCGCAACGACGTGGTCGGCTCGTCTCTGGTCGTGGTCACCGCGGCGATCCTGGCCGACCGGACACCCGGGACACTCCCCTCGCGCCTGATCCTGGGATGCCTGGGCTTGGGCCTGATGATGGTCACCAAGCTGTCGCTGCTGCCCGCGGTCGGCGCGCTGAGCCTGGTCGTCCTGTGGCTGCTCATCCACGAGATCCGCTCCGGCCGGCCGATGGGTCCGGTCTGGAAGGCGTTCGGCATCGGCGTGGCCGTCGCGCTGCTCGCGGTCGCACCGTGGTGGATCCGCAACCTGCTGGATCACGGCAACCCGCTGTATCCGCTCAACTTCCCGATCGTGGGCGGCGGCGTGCCCTGGGCCAGCCCGCCCGACTCGCGCTACGTCCCATCGCCGCTGCTGTGGCCCATCTACCCGCTCATCGAGCCGTATGGCCCCGCCAACGGCTTCGGGGGCGCCTACGCGGTGGGCATCATCCCCGGCCTGGTCGCGGCGCTGTTCCTGGCGCGGCGCAGGCCGCTCGCGATGCTGGGGCTGATGCTGGTCATCACGATCCCCGCGTGGGTGCTCCTCGACCGCCGTGAGCCGCGGTTCCTGCTGGGCGTCGTCGGGCTCAGCTTCGCGCTCATCCCGTTCGCGCTCGTCGCGCTGCGCCGGCGCTGGCGGGGCTGGGCGGTCGGCTTCCTCGTGGCGGCGTCCGTGGTCACGGTGGCCGCGCAGTGGATGGTCACCACACCCCGCTATGCCGAGGAACGGATCGCGTTCTACGACCAGGCGTGGGGCGTGGACCCGGTCGCGGACGCACTGCCGGAGACGGTCGGGATCCTCGTGGATGACCGGTGCGGCGGCCCCGAGGGTCGCCTCTATCCGTGGTTCGGCGCGGGCCAGAAGCGACGCGTGGCGCGGGTGGGGTGCAAGGGCACGAGCGCGGAGGACGTCCTGCGACTCATGCGCGAGGAGCGCCTGAGCCACGTGGCGCTGTTCGTCCCGGAGGCGGACGGCGCCGCGCGGATCGCCACGCTGTACCCGCCAGAGGCGTTCACCGAGGTCAGCCGGTCGATCCGCACCAGCGACAAGGGGACGCGCCTGCGGGTGCTGCTCCGATGGAACGAGGCGCCCGTCGACCCTGCGGACGATGATGGGTCGCCGGGGGCGGACGCGTCGCCGGGGGCGGACGCGTCGCCGGGGGCGGACATCCCGCCCGGCGACTGACGGCGCGGCCCGGCGCGGCCCGTCCGGTCAGACCATCGTCTCCGCGCGCACGATCGCATCGAACTGCTCCGCGCTGACGTAGCCCAGCGCCAGCGCGGCCTCGCGCAGGGTGGTGCCCTCGTGGTGCGCCTTCTTGGCCACCTCCGCGGCCCGGTCGTAGCCGATCGTGGGCGCGAGCGCGGTGACCAGCATCAGCGACCGGCCCACGAGCTCTGCGATGCGGCCGCGGTCCGGCTCCAGGCCGTCCACGCAGAACTCGCGGAACGAGCGGCAGGCGTCGGCCAGGAGGCGGATCGAGCGCAGCACGTTGGCGATGATCACGGGCTTGAACACGTTCAGCTCGAAGTTGCCCTGGGAGCCCGCGAACGCCACCGCGGCATCGTTGCCCAGCACCTGGGCGGCGACCATCGTCATGGCTTCCGACTGGGTGGGGTTCACCTTGCCGGGCATGATGCTGGAGCCCGGCTCGTTCTCCGGCAGGGCCAGCTCGCCCAGGCCCGATCGCGGCCCGGAGCCCAGCCAGCGGATGTCGTTGGCGATCTTCATCAGGCTCACCGCGAGCGTCGTCAGCGCGCCGCTGGCGAAGACCAGCGCGTCGTGCGCCGCCAGCGCGGAGAACTTGTCGGGCGCGGACACGAACGGCAGCCCGGTGAGCGCCGAGATGCGCGCCGAGGCCCGCTCGCCGAAGCCCGCCGGCGCGTTGAGCCCCGTGCCCACCGCCGTGCCCCCGATGGCCAGCTCGGCGATGCCCGACAGCACCTGGGCGATGCGCGCCAGGTTCGCGTCCAGCTGGGCGACATACCCCCCGAACTCCTGGCCCAGCGTGAGCGGCACCGCATCCTGGAGGTGCGTCCGGCCGATCTTCACGATGTCCCGGAACTCCGCAGCACGTCTCGCGAGGGCGTCCCGCAGCTCGGTGACCGCGGGGATGAGCCGCTCGTGGATGGCGATCGCGGCGGCGATGTGCATCGCGGTGGGGAACGTGTCGTTGGACGACTGGGACATGTTCACGTGGTCGTTGGGGTGGACCGGCTTCTTGGACCCCAGGACGCCGCCGGCCAGCTCGATGGCGCGGTTGCTGATGACCTCGTTGGCGTTCATGTTCGTCTGGGTGCCGGAGCCCGTCTGCCAGATGTAGAGCGGGAAGTGGGCATCCAGGGCACCCGCGATGACCTCGTCCGCGGCGCGTGCGATGAGGTCCGCCAGGTGCGCGTCCAATCGGCCGTCCGCGGCGTTCACCTGGGCGCACGCCTTCTTGAGGATGCCCATGGCATGGACCACCTCGATCGGCATCCGGTCGCCTGCCGGGTCACCGATCGCAAAGTGGTGGAGCGAGCGCTCCGTCTGGGCGCCCCAGTAGCGATCGGCGCGGACGTCGATGGCGCCCATGGAGTCGGTCTCGGTGCGGGTGGCCGCGGCGGAGGTCTGGTCGTGCTGGGTCATGGGCGTGATTCTGCGCGTCCCCGCCGACTCCCGTCGTGGGCGGGCGGTCCGTCGGGGCCCCGGTCCGGACGGTCCGGTACACTGTGGGCCGCGCTGCGCCCGTAGCTCAGTGGATAGAGCGTCTGCCTCCGGAGCAGAAGGCCGTGAGTTCGAGTCTCGCCGGGCGCGCCAAAACCACCTTCACCCGCTCCGGCAGCGCGAGTGCGAGTCCGTGTCGCATGACGTCCTCCGTGAGCTCGACCTCCACGATGCCCTTGTCGGTGACGACGACGCGGTCGTAGACGGTCGCCACCAGGTTCGCACGTTCCGCTTCCCCGCCTTTGTCCCAGGCGAGCTTGAGGTCGCGCAGGAAGCGGACGATGCGGTCGCCATCGGACATCGAGGCGGCCGGACGGACGTCGACGAGGGCGTCCAGCTCCGCGGTCAGCCGCGCATGCTCCGCCAGGTACGCCTCGGTCGTCATCCGTCGCGCCGCGTGGTCGGCGGCCTGCCTCGCGAGGTCCCGCTCGATCGCCCGACGCCGCAGCGTCGTGTCCACCGGCAGCGGCTCCCCGGCGCGCGCCCGCAGCCTCGCCACCGTCGCGTCATCCACCTCGAGCTGTGACAGCTGGGCCACGATGGGCGCCTCGAACGTCTCCGCGACGCGCGTCACCGTCGACCACTGCTCGCAGCGCTCGTGGCGGTATCGACGGCGCTGGGCGCCGGACTTGTCCGTGTGGGTCTCGGCGCGGACGGCGCGCCCGCACGGGCACCACAGCCGCTTGGCGAGCAGGTGGACCCTGCGCGGATGGCGGCGACCGGCCGTCACGACCCGGCGCGAGCGGACCTCCTCCACCCGGCTCCGGTCCGGATGGAGGCCGCGCGGGTCGAGGCCCACGAGCTCGACGCGGTCGCCTGGTCGCCCGTCCGCGCCGACGAGCAGACACTCGACACCTGGACCACGGACGGCCCGATCTACCGGGACGTCCCCCGCTGGGAGGTCCGCCGGGACGACGGACAGGGCTGGGACACCGCCACCGATGAGGAGCCGTGCGACGGGTTCACGGGCGGCAACGCCTGGGGCGCCTGCGCGAAGTGCGGACGCCGCCTCGAGGACCACGCCGCCTGACGCCGAAACCGGGCGCTCGCCCGGTCCGCCGGAGACCCCGCCCGGCGCTGACGAGGCAGGGGACCAGCCACCAGGAGCACCACGATGGCCACCAAGAAGGACGCCACCGGCGAGACCACCGCCAGCGGCATGCGCCGCTGCATCGGCAGCACCACGTTCGGCATCGAGACGCACGAGGCGCCGGTCGACGACTTCCCCGTCCAGGCGAGCGCTAAGGACGGGCTCGGCCGGATGTGTCGCGAGCACTGGACCGCCTACACCCGAGCGCTCCGGAAGGCCTCGCTCGCGCGCAAGGCGGATGTCGGCGAGCCCGAGTCCGCTGCCGAGCTGGACGCCCCCATCGAGGCGCCTCGCCGAACGCGCCGGACGAAGGCGGCGCCCGAGCCGGAGGCCGTCGCCGGCTGACCCACCCTTCCGCCGCACGTCGGGCCCCGGGCACGAGTCCGGGGCCTTCGTCTGTCCGGTGGCATCCGTGCTCGACTCGGCGCGCACCGCGGCACTCCGCGGCCCTGTCGCGCCCACGGCCCGACCACTACGATGGGCTGCCTGAGGGAGGGCGATGGGGTGGATGAGATCGATGTCGGCAAGGGAGCGATCCTGCGAGGCAAGGCCCTCGAGGACGCGGCCGTCGCCTGGGTCATGGAGTACGAGCGTCGGGAGGGCCGGGTCCCCGTGGACCGCCGCTACCAGGCCGGCTTCCCCGGGGACATCGAGAGCCCGCCGCGGCTGATCGAGGTCAAGTCCACGGCGACCAGCTACCGCGGGTGGTTCCTGCCCCTGCAGCCGGTCCAGGTCGAGCACGCCCGCACCGACCCGACCTTCCACGTGTATGTCGTCGAGCACATCGGATCGGGGCGGGATACGAGCAAGTTCACCCTGCGCATCCTCGCAGGGGAGCATCTGCGGCGGCTCGCGGAGGCGGCCGTGGCGAGGACCTCCTACGAGGTCCCGTGGCCCACCGCCGACTACGACGCCACCGCGATTGAGGGAGCCCCCATGCCGGTCGTGGCGCCGCAGGCGACCCGAGCCGAGGAGCCCATCACTCCCTCGCTGGGGCCCGCGAGCGACGTCGCCATGGCGATCGCCTCCGCGATCCGTGGCCTGGGCGGAGAAGCGAGCGTGCGCGACATCGAGGCGGCCGTGGAGACGGCTCACCCAGGCCGGTGGCGCAGCCTTGGGACGGCCATCGCCGATCACACCTATCCCGGGTCGCCCTCGTCCCTGGTCCCACCCGAGCGGCGGATCCTGGTCAGGGTCGAGCGCGGGCGCTATCGCCTGCGCTGAAGCCGGCCGACGACCGGGAAAATCGGCGAAACCCGGCCGCGCGTACACGCTACCCGCGGCGTCATGGCGGACCGACGGCCCGGTGATGTGGGTACCCCACCGGTTGTCCTGCGTTGCGCTCTTCACCCGGTGGTGGCGAGCGCAGAGACTCGGCAGGTTGGCCGGCTCATCGGTCCCCCCGTGGACCTTGGGCACGACGTGGTCGACGTCGGTCGCCGGACGCCCGCAGGGTCGAGCGTCACCGGCGCGCCGCCACTGGCACGCTGGGCGCCGCAGCAGCTGCCGAGCCCGACGCTTCTGCCAGTCGGCGCCGTACCCGCGCTGTGTCGTCGTCCCGCCGCCGCAGGCGACGCAGCGCCCCGGACGGGAGGTGACCCGCAGGCAGCCAGGGCACGGGTGGGCGGTCACGGGCCCTCGGCGTCCTCGCCATCGAGCAGCCGCTCGACCGTCGCCGGCGCGAACACGCCGGCGCGGATGACGACGCCCGCGACGATCAGCGCGATGGGCCCGAGGACCATCAGGTCCTCGTCTGTCAGCGCGAACCAGCGGGCTACGATTGCCAGCAGGATGGCGGCGGGGAAGCTCGCGGTGAGGACGGGCTCCTTCTGCGTGGTGTAGCGCAGGAAACGCTCCATCAGTTGCCTCTCAGTTCCGGATCACGGCGAGGACGGCGGTCGCGATGCGCTCCCGCTCGGCGGCGACCTCGTCGGTGCAGACGGCGGGCGGGATTGGTACGGGCCCGCTGTCCGACACCGCCCTTGTCCGCACCCACGCGGTCCGGGCCTTGCCGTCGAGCACGGAGCTGACGAGGGCGTAGTCGCCGCTCGGATCCTCGCCCAGGTAGTCGCGCTCGAGCGGCGGGTCGACGACGCCGATGGAGAGGCCACCGGGGTAGTCGAAGAGCTTGCTGCCGTCCCGGACGGTGCAGACCTGTCCGGGGACGTAGTCGCGCGTGGACACGTGGCGCACCTCCGTGAAGTCCTTGCCGTGGCCACCCATGGCCGAGAACGCGGCGCGCATCCCGACCGTCTTGCCGGGGCACGGCTTGACGTCCTGCCAGTCGCGATGCCCGAGCGGGATGGCTCTCGGGTAGCGGCCCTTGAGCTCGTCCCAGAGCGCGACGATCGAGCGCTGCTGGGCATCGCTCGGCCCGTACTTGGCGAAGCCGGCGACCTCGACGCTGATGATCAGCAGGTTCGGGCTGGTGTCCGGCCAGTGCGACCCGACCGCGGCCTTGGCGTGACTGGCGCCGTAGTAGCCGCCCGGGTCGTCGCCCTGACGGATCGTCCGCGGGTTGATGGACCCGCTGATGCGATCCTCGGGCAGGCAGCGGACGACCTCGCCGTCCTGCCAGCGGTCGGTCTCCTGCTCGACGGTGTAGTGGACCGACACGCCGCGGAGCGGGTCGCGTGACAGGTACTGGGCGACGTTCTTGCCCTCCGCCATGTGCCACGTCACGGCCAGCGTCGGCCACCCTTCGCGGGACCCGTAGTCCTTGGCGGCTGGGTAGGGCATGCGCAGGATGCCGTACCGTGTCACGGCTTGAGCCTCGGCAGGTCGACCGACAGCAGGCCGGCGACCGTGAGAAGCAGCGGCACGAGGACGGCGGTGGAGACGTCGTAGTCGTCGACGAGGACGTCCAGCAGGAGGATCACGACGACCACGCCGATGAGGAGCAGCGCCGCCACCTGGCGCGCCCAGCGGTAGTCGGACGACGGTCGACGCTCATCGGTCATCGCTGGCGTCGTGATGGGGGCGGACCGGGAACCAGCCGCGGTCGACGAGCCAGGGGATGAACCGGGCACCGGTGATGAGGCCGAGGACGTAGCAGAGCACCCCGAACGCGACGAACTCGAGTGGCGTCATCGGTCATCGGGCGCCGGGCGGGCCTGGGGCGATCGCCCGGCCCGGCGCGTGGCGATGGGGAGGGAACGTCCGTGCACGTTCCCGGTCTACGGGGCGGTCAGCTTGGCGTCAACCGCGATACCGTACAGATGTTCGGAAAGCAGTACAGAAACACTGGTCCGGCGATGCGACCGGTGGGAGGGCTGGACCCGTGGGCCACAACGCCGCCTGGCTGAACGAGAAGCAGATCGATGTCCTCCGGTGGGTGCGCGACGGCTGCTCGGCCGTGGACCCCGCGGTGGACTACGGTCGGCGCATCACCGCCCGCGCCCTCCACAACCGGGGCCTCATCGCCGTGAAGGGTCGCGGCGCGACGTAGGACCGCTGCGCTGACCGATCTCGGGCGGGCCGGCTCGAGTCATGTCCCGGACCGCCTCCCGACGAGGTCGAGGTCGACGTGAGCCTGAAGCCGGGTGCGTCCCGACCAGGCAGGAGTTGACGGGCCAATGTCACGGCCCTAACTTCGCGGCATTGGGAGTCACGGCGACCGGGCGCCGGACGCGGGCTCGGTGCGGAGGGACCAGAGTGTCGGACGCAAGCTGGCAAACCACTTGGCAGCGAGGGCGGAGTTTGTGCACGGATTCTCGGCTCGGTCCTCGAACCCGGGATGTTGCCGCGCTCGCGGTGGCGGTCGTCTGGCTGGGGTGCCTTGCGCCAGCTGAAGCCGCGCAAGGGGGAGCGGACGATGGCTTCCAAGCGCCAGTCGCGAGCGGCCAGACGCTAACGGTCATTCATGGGTATAACGACCCTATTGCCGGTGAGACGTGCGTCATCGGCAGCGGGCCGGATCATTGCGAGAACCAGCAGTTCGGGCTCGACCTCGAACCCTCCGACCAGGGCGACACTCGGGTACTGAGTCCCACGGCCGGGACTGTGGCTTGGAATGACACCGAGGGCTCGGGATGCATTGGTATCGCCACGGGGGATGGTCTCAACCTTACCGTCTGCCACCTAGCATCACCGGCAATCTCCGTCGGCACGCCACTAGACACCGGTGACGAGCTGGGGACGCGAAGCACCTCGTGGATTCACTTGAGTCTGGACGATCGGAGCGGTCCGAATCCCCAGGCTGTCCCATTCGTTGGCGCCCACCGCATCGAGGGACTCGAGTTCAGCCCCACCGGCGCTAGAAACGAGTTCTTGGGCAGAGCGATCACCTCCACCAACGGTGCCCTTGGGCAGGACTCATCCAACCCAGGCGTTGTCAGCTGGGTGCCCTACGACCTCGTCGTGAGTCCTGGTGACGCCGGCTGGCAGGATGTCGTCGCTGGACTTGCCTTGCACAACGGGACAGACCAATGGTATTGGTGGAACGAGTTGCGGGGGCCAGTGCCGCGCGACCTCGGCATCGCCGTCGGAAACACCTACGAGGGGACCTGGGACACCGACGAGCTTGACCGGGGATCTGGTCAGACAAGCGCACCCATACCGCCAGGAGGCACGATCTGCGGCTTCAGTCCTCGGCCTGCCCGGTTCAGCCTCTCGGGAAGGATCCCCGAATCACAGGTTCTGACGGACGTCCGGCTCGACAACGGAGATGTCGTGGCGATGCCTGCCACGCCTCAGGCTAGCGTCTGCGGAATCACCCCTACGGGAACGCCCGTGGGAGAGTGGGCGACGCTGTCGACGGTTGGCACCGGCCGGGTGGGTCTCGGCGAGTTCGATCCGGACGATGAGGGCGGCGCAGCCCTCAGTGTCCGAGTCAAGAATGATGACGGCCTGGCGGGCATGGACGTCGGGGTGAGGGGATGGATCGTGTCCCAGACGGGCGTGTACAGGTCTCCGTCCGGCACCTCATGCCATCTCGATCGACTCGACATCGGGCCGAACCAGGAGATCGAGTGCAGCTTCTGGTTTCCCAACGAGGTGGATGGCGATCCGAGCCCACTGGAGTTGGGACCGGCTGTGTTGGGGATTATCCAGGTCTGTCCTTTCGACCGCCACGAGAACCGAGCCGACTGCAAAGGGACCTACGACCAAGGGGACTTCGTCGCGCTGAACTTGAGCCAGCCTGGAGCTGGACCTTCGGGTTCTACCGATGCGTCTGGCTCCCTCCGTGACCTTCTGTCGCCTCGTCTGGCCGAGTCGTGCTCGCCTTACGACGCCGGCATGGGAGGGGTGGAGGAAGAGGCCTTGCTTTGTGAACCTTCGCTGCCTGCTGTCGACAAGATCTACCTCATCCGATACCCAGACCAGGCAACACTCTCTGAAGCGGGGCGAGACGCGACCCTCGCGTACGTATACGACTTGTTGGGGCGAGATGAACGGGATGGAGCCTGCTTCGACGGTGACGAGGGGGTCGATGACAACATCCACGAGCCGACACGCGCGTGGACCTTGGTTGCATGCTGGTTCAAAGACGGCGAGGCCAGGCTCTATTGGATTGACGAGGACCATCTGGTTGAGGGTATGGTCACGGCACCATCTGGGATTCGCAAAGCCGCGCGATGGCTTGCGAAGAACTATCCATCGAACCCCTAGTCCCGTCCGACCCGGATTGGGCAGATGCTCTGCTGGCGCAGCACCGCGCGTGATGCTTCAGTTGGCAGCCTCCGGGATAGCCCTCAGGCCAAGAGGTAAGAACTCTCCCTGTTCCGTTCGTATCAGCACGCCCGAGCAAGTACGCTGCCTGCGTCGCGTTCGAACACCCGCAACGGCGGTACAGCCCCGACAAGTGCTGCCTCGCGGTGGACTCGGCGATTTCGAGCTGCGCTGCCGCGCCGACAATCGAGCCAGCGGCGATGTAGGCCCGCAGTACCTCGACCTGACGGAGGGTAGGTCGCTGGCGGGAGGTGGCAACCATCAAGCGGCCTTGGCGACGGCCAAGCGTGGTCGCGACGCCGACCGCGTCCGGTTCACCATCGCCAGGGCTGGACGCGGTCGCTGAGTTTTGGGAGGGGCTATCACCCTCGCCCCGACCGATCATGCCCGCCGCGCTCATGATGCCGACCGCCGGCGTGTTGTGGTCCCAAGCCACTCTGCCCTACCGCGGATGGGCACGCAGACGATTGTGGTTTGCCTGCGCCCGTCCCTCGCCGGGCGCGCCATAGCCACCCTCACCCGCTCCGGCAGCGCGAGCGCGAGTCCATGTCGCATGGCGTCCTCCGTGAGCTCGACCTCCACGATGCCCTTGTCGGTGACGACGACGCGGTCGTAGACGCTCGCCACCAGGTTCGCCCGCTCCTTCTCGCCGCCCTTGTCCCAGGCGAGCTTGAGGTCGCGCAGGAAGCGGACGATGCGGTCGCCGTCCGACATCGCGGCGACCGGCCCGACGTCGACGAGGGCGTCCAGCTCCGCGGTCAGCCGCGCATGCTCCGCCAGGTACGCCTCGGTCGTCATCCGGCGTGCGGCGTGGTCCGCGGCCTGCCTCGCGAGGTCCCGCTCGATCGCCCGACGCCGCAGCGTCGTGTCCACCGGCAGCGGCTCCCCTGCGCGGGCCCGCAGCCTCGCTATCCTGGCTCGAGGAGAAGCTGCCACGCCTCGTCCGCGCCATCGAGGTCCGCGGCTTGTACGACGAGCATCGCGAGGAGACGCGCCGTCGTGAGGCCGCCGACCGCCAGCGACATTGGGAGGTCGCGATGGCCGCGGCCAGGCGCCGGTACGAGCGGCAGGCCCGGCTGGACGACTTTCAACGCCGGGCACGCGAGTGGCGCAGATCGCTGGAGCAGCGCGACTTCCTCCCGGCCGTCCGCGATGCGATGCGCGCGAGCGAGGGCACATGGGTTGCCGACCTGGGCGCCCACCTCGACGCCGTGGAGAGCTGGCTCGACGCGACCGACCTGCTCAAGCACCCAGAGCTGGTGCTGCCCGTTCTACCAGATCCGAAGCCAGACGACCTGAAGCCGTTCCTCGATGGGTGGAGTCCTCGAGGACCAGATTCCCTTGGCGGGTAGAGGTCCTCGGAGGCACCCATCTCTGCGCTCGTGGGGGACTTGGGCAGCGGTCGAGAGTCGAACGGAAGTCGTGGCGGGTCAGGACCAACGGCAGGCCGCCAGTCCTCGCGGCGCGAGATAGCCTATGGTAAAGTTCAACTACTGTTCAACAGGAGGAGATCCGTTTTGCCGCTACTGGTACTACCCGAGCCGGCTACGGCTGCCCTGCGACACTCCCCCCTCAAGCTAGTGGTCTGTCAGGTCCGGGTCGAAGAGAGCCCGTCGATCGCGGATCCCCGAGTCGGCCTCGAGATCTTCGACCTCCTTGGGGGCCGCAAAGGGCGCTATCCGGTACTCGAGCAATTCAAGGGCGAGCAGATCGGGATTCGAGTGGGTCCGAACGTCCCCCTCACGACACAACAGACATCGCTCAATGGGTGGCGCGCGATGTCGGAGGACCGGGACTGGGTGGTCGCGCTGCTTCCCGGAAGCGCGGCACTTGAGACGAAGGCCTACACCACCTGGGACGAGGACTTCCTCCCTCGGATGGAGGCGGTGCTCGACGCCGTGGGTCAGGTGCTCCGACCTGCCATCCAGATGCGGATCGGGCTCCGCTACGTCGACCTTCTGAACAGGAACGAGGCTCGGTCCCCACAGGATTGGCAGGGTCGCGTCGCGGACCATCTCCTTGGTCCGGTGCTTCATTCAGCGTTCGGATCCGCCGTCGTGGCAACTCAGCAGCAGGTGGATATCGACCTGGGCGACGGCGCCCATTGCACGCTCCGACACGGCACGATCCCCAGTGAGGGAGGCAGCGGGGTTGGCTATCTGCTGGACTGGGACGTGTACACCGAAGATGTCCGTGCGTTCGACGCGGCGGCCATCCGGGAGCGGCTTCAGGGATTCCACACGCTCGCCCTGCAACTGTTCCAGCAGGCCATCACGCCGGAGCTTCTTGCTGAGCTGAGGGGGTAGCCGAGGTGGAAACCACGATCCCGTGGGTCCCCGCCCGTGCGACGCACACGCCCACGGATGTGACGCTCTCGATTGGCGGTCTGCCGTCGCTAGGCGGTGGGACCCCATGGATATCGGATCTCCCCATCGACGCACCCGCAGCGCCGCTGCTCGCGGGCTCCGATGTGCTCGTTCGCTCACGTCGGCAGGACATCCTGATGCGTCTGCTCACGTGGTGGAAGCTCGATGCGCCAGGAATGGTCGTGACGGCCTCACTACCACCGCCCGCACGCACCGCGACCCTCAGCGCCCTGGATGCCGCGCGCCAATTGATGGAGCTGCTCGGCCTCACGATGGACTCGCTGGCGACGGCGGCGGGCTTAGGCCGGACAACCATCCTGCACTGGCAGCGCGTTGGGTCCAGTCCTCGCCCCAGCACTGTGGAGCGGCTGTGGCGGCTGTACGCCCTCTCGATGGCCCTTCGTGCCGATCTGGGGGTGGCAGGGACACAGGCGTGGATGCGGTCCGGGACCGTCTCCCCGCTATCGCATCTGATGTCCGGTGACTTCGCCGCGTTCGAGTCGGTGGCATCGCGGCAGGCCTTCACACGCCGACCCGAGCGTGCGTTCGAGCCATCGTTCGCCGTCAACCCGGACGTCGAGACCGAGCAGGCTCCCCAGCTTCCCGCAGCCCGCGCTCGGCGGGTCCGTCCCAGGCGGATGCAGGAGGAATGATCGACGGTCGGCTTCCCGAGCCGTGGCCCGCGGAGGTCATCGATGCGATGCGTCAGTGGCGCCAAGGCTATGTCGTCGAGCGGGCCCCGTTCTTCTACCAGCCCTCCGTGGCGCATCCGGTCTGGCGGGTGGCGATAGACGCCGATGACGTCGACGACGACACACCCATCGTGCTTGACGTCGGCGATCGGCCACCGTTCGGCCTGATCACCACGCAGACATGCGACCTCTTTGAAGAGAGTCGTCCTCGGCAACCATGGTTCGCAGTCGCTCCCGTGTACGACTACGGGCCGCTTCTGAGGTCCGGCCAGCTCCGCCAGCTGCAGCGGGGCCAGATGGGGCATCTCATCCTCCTCACGGCAGGGTGGCTGCCGCCCGGGCAGTGGGTCGCCGATCTGCGGATCGAAGTGCCGGTCGAGAAGGGGTGGCTTGTCGGAAGAGATCCGAGGCCGGGTTTCGCCTCACAGCACGAGTTCCAGCGAGTCGCCGCGCGTCTCGCAAGCCGGCGTGGGCGACCCGCTCTATCGCCACAACTCTCGGCGGCCTTGACCGCCCCCCTGCGAGAGTGGCTGCAAGGTGGCGGGCGCGCGTCGCGCGAGGGCATCGACTCAATCCGGGCGCGAGTGGCCGGCGATCCGGCGGAGAGTAACCAGGCCGAGGTGCTCGTGATCATCGGCGATGAGGGACTGGCATCCGAGGAGCTGGAGCGATGGCGGGAGTGGGAGCGCGGGGTGATCGCCAAGGCAGCTGACGCGGGGGTCCAACTGATCCCATTCCGTTACGGCAGCTTGGATCGGTTCACCGCCCGCGACGTGGAGACCTCGCTACGTCTCGACCTCGACTACCTATCGCCGGACACGATGTAGGCGTCTGTCGGACCGGCAGAACGAGTTTGGGGGTTGAGCGCACCGGACCCGAGCAGATAGGCCGCTTGGGCCGCATTGACGCAACCCACTCGCGCGTACAGCCCTGAAAGGTGAATGACCCAGGTGTGCGGGGTTCAGGCGGCTGGTTCGAGGGTGACGTGGTAGCCGAGCGCCTCGAACTGGCCGATGGCACGGCTGCGGGCGCGGTCTGCGTCGCGCTTTGACGAACCAGTCGCCGCCCAGGTCCTCGTGGTCGACGTCGTCGGTGAGCAGGTGCCAGGCGATGACGAGGATCGAGTGACCGACCGCGACGGCCGCCTTCTTCCTGCCGATGCGCCGGGCGAGCCGCCAGAACTGCGCCGACAGGTACGTGCCGCGGGTGCGGGCCGCCGCCCAGGCGCACTCGGTCAGGATCTCGCCCAGCCAGACGTCCCCCTTGCGCGTCCGGCCGGACCGACGCTTGCCGCCGGTCACGTCGTTGCCCGGGCAGCGTCCCGCCCACGACGCGAGATGGCCGGCGCTCGGGAACACCGTCATGTCGACGCCGATCTCGGCGATGATCGTCTCGGCGGCCCGCCCGCCCACCCCGGGGATCGTGTCGAGGCGATCACGGGCCCGCGAGAAGGGGGCCATCACCCGGTCCACCTCGGCGTCCAGCTCGTCGATCGAGCGGTCCAGCTGGTCGACGTGGTCGAGCCCCAGCCGGACGACGAGCGCATGGCGGGCGGAGAAGCGGCCCTGCAGCGCCTCCCGCAGCTGAGGCGCCTTGTCGCGCAGCCGGCCCCGGGCGAGCTCCGCGAGCACCGCCGGGTCGCGCTCGCCGGCGATGAGCGCCCGCAGTATCGCCCGGCCGGAGACGCCCAGGATGTCCGACGCGACGGAGTCGAGCCGGATGCCCGCGTCCTCGAGGGTCTTGCCGATGCGCTGGCACTCCGAGGTGCGGGTCTGGATGAGCCGCTTGCGACAGCGGGTCAGGTCGCGCAGCTCGCGGATGGCCGCGGGCGGCACGAAGCTGCCCCGGAGCAGGCCGTGCTCGAGCAGCTCGGCGAGCCACTCGGCGTCCTTCACGTCCGTCTTGCGTCCGGGCAGGATGCGCACGTGCCGGGCGTTGACGAGCAGCAGCTCGAGGCCGCGCTCCTCGAGGACGTGCCAGATCGGCTTCCAGCACTGGCCGGTCGCCTCCATGACCACGCTCCTGACGCCCTCAGCCGTCAGCCAGTCGGCGAGGGCCTCGAGGCGCCCGGTGAAGGTGCCGAAGGTCCGGACCTCCCGGCGCCGCCCACCGTCCTCGCCGGGCGCGCCAGAACCGCCCTCACCCGCTCCGGCAGCGCGAGTGCGAGTCCGTGTCTCATGGCGTCCTCCGTGAGTTCGACCTGCACCATCCCAGCAGGCGCCGTCGGACCACCCCCCGGGCCGAGAGCGCGTCAGGCGTCCAGAAACGCCAGCATGACGGCGGCGAACAGTGGTGAGGCGCCGACGGCGTAGTGCGTCAGGCCCGGCAGGATCGCAAGGGCATGACCGCCCGCAGGCCGTCCCTCGCCCATCCAGCCGCCGTCGCGCCGCCCGCCGCCGAGCAGCTCGAACACCTCCGCGAAGTGACGAGGCGGCGCCATGTCCGCATCCGGCGCGACGATGAGCGTGGGCACCTGCAGTCCTCGGATCTGCTCGGTCAGGTCGAAGTCCTCGGCCAGCAGGGCACCCAGCTTGTCCATGAGCCGGCCGAGGTCCTGCGGCCGCGGCGCCACCCGCTGATACAGCCGCCCCATCTCCGTGTCCCGCATGGATTCGGCCGCGGCGGAGTTCACGTGCGACTGCATCTCCAGGATCTCGGGATAGATGGCGCCACGCCGGGCCACCGCGGAGCAGGCCACCAGCCTGCGGACCGCCTCCGGGTGCCGGATGCCCACCTGGATCGCCACGCCCGCCCCCAGCGAGAAGCCGGCGACGTCCGGTCCCTCGAGGCCCAGGTGCGTGATGAGGGCCGCGATGTCGTCGGCCATGAGCTGCGTGCGGATCGGTCGGTCGATGTCGGCTGTCCGGCCGTGGCCCTGGAGGTCGACCAGGATGACCCGGTGCTCGACCATCAGCGACGCCAGGATGGGCGCGAACATCTCGCCCGACATCATCCCGCCGTGCAGCAGGATGAGCGGCCGACCGGAGCCGTGGTCCTCGTGGTACAGCGCGAGGCCGTTGATCGGGGCGTATGCACCGTGGCCGAACTCGATCGGCGGTCGCGTCATGCGGGGTCTCCGTGCATCCCGTGGATGGAAACGCCCCCGCGCGCACGATACCGCACGACACGGCGTGCCCCACCACGACGGGGCACGCTCCGCCGTCCCGCCGTCCCGCCGTCCCGCCGTCCCGCCGTCCCGGCGAGCACCCCTCCGCGCCGGCGAGGCGGACCCGCCGGGTGCCGACGCCGGTCAGACCTCCTGAGGGTCGTTCTGGAGCACGGGCTCTCCGTTGAGCGGTGCGCAGGACCACACGACATACGCCGACACCGCGTCCGAGATCGTGATCTGCGCGTCATGCCATCCGTCGCCGAAGCTCACGTCCTCCACGGACGCGCCATCCTCGGCGGACATCGTGACCTTGTCGATCTCCGCGGGGTCCTCGACCCACACGACCGTGCCCAGGTCGCCCGCGACCATCGTGGACGGGAGCGGCAGGTCACAGTCAACGAACGGGTTGTCGACGACGAGCATGTGGTCGCCGTGGGCGCTGCCTGCGGCCGGCAGCGCGAGCGCCAGCAAGAGGGCTGCCGTGAGGCCCGCCCGCGTCCGCGAACGCATGTGGAATCCCCCTGAAGGGTCGCAACCAGGCGCGCGACCGATGCCCGGTCAACCGCGACGTGCCCCGTTCCCCGTGCCCGCGAGCCCAGGGGATCGGTCGCCCGTCGCGACTGACCCGTGTGCCTCGCAGGATGCGGCGCGGCCTCCGCGGATCCCATTGCCGAGATGGTCCTTCCCCGTGGTGTCTCGGCGCACCGCGGGCCCGCCGGAGGCCTGATCACGCCCGCGATGGTCGAGGTGGGTGGAGTGCGGTCGCGAGTGGCGAGGGGGGCCGTACGGGGGTCCTGCCCCCACCCGTGCCGCCGCGAGGCCCGCCTCGATGGGTGGGATATGCTCCGCGCGATGCATCCACCCCGCTTCTCGTGGTCCTCGATCAGGCGCGCCGCCGGGCGCATCGCCGCCGGGCGCATCGCCGCCGGACTGCTGGCCGCGATGCTCATCGGATCCGCGCTCGGCGTGACGCCGGTCGCGGCGCGCGACCCGTGGACGCCGCGGGGCCCCGCGGCGAGCGACCGGGAGCGCCATGATCCCGCGCCGCGCGGCTTCCGGGATGCCCGCAGACCGGTGATCGTGCCGCCCAACGGCCCGCTGCGGCCGGCCACCACGGACCGCACGAACATCGTCGTCCTGATGGTGGATGACATCCCCGAGATGGATGAGCGGCTGTGGCAGCGCCTGCCCACGATCCGGCGCCTGTTCCTCCAGGGTGGCCTCCGGTTCACGAACTTCCACGGCAACGATCCACTGTGCTGCCCCGGACGCGTGAACTTCCTGACCGGCCTCACCACGGACCACCATGGCGTGTGGACGAACGACGTCAGGCTGTTCGACCCGCGGGTCACGGTCGCCACAGAGCTGAAAGCCAGCGGGTACTACACCGTCCTCGCCGGCAAATACCTCAACGGACCGGGCACGGTCCGGCGGCCGCGCGGCTGGTCGCGCGCGGCGATCACCAAGAACGCCTACTACCGCTACACCGAGTACGTCGACGGGCGCGTCGTGTACCACGGCCAGGATGCCGCGGACTACCAGCCGGACGTCGCGTTCAATCGCGCGATGCAGTTCCTGCGGGATGCGCCACCGGACCAGCCCATCTTCGCGTGGATCACGCCGTTCACGGTGCACGCCGGCTGGGACCCCTATACACCGACCGGGACTCGCTGGTCGCCGGTCGTGCCGCTCCGCTTTCAGGGCGACCGGCGCTGTGCCGGACTGGGGAACTGGTGGACGCCCGCCCACGCGGACGACAATGCCGACCGCCCGAGGTACCAGCGTGGCTGGAACGAGGCGCGCGGCGGCTATCCCCTGGAGCGCGCCTGCGAGTCGCTGCTCGCCGTGGACCACGGCCTGGCGCGGGTGACCAGGGAGCTGAAGGCGCAGGGTCGACTGGACGACACCCTGCTGATCCTGACCGCGGACAACGGCATGGGCTGGGGCGCGCACGGAAAGCGCGGCAAGACGGTGTCCTTCGCCACGCAGATCCCCCTGTACGTCCGCTGGCCGGCCGGACGGGGCACCTCGCCGGCCACCGATCCGAGCTTCCTCTCGAACGTCGACCTGGCACCCACCCTGTGCGCGGTCGGCGGCTGCGCCATGGGTCCCTATCCAGACGGCCTGACCGGTCCGGATGGGACCAGCTTCCTGGGGGTGATCACCGGCGACGGGCCGCCCGTGGTGCGCGAGGCGCTCTACCAGGAGCACCTGGCCGGGCCGCTCTGGCGCTCCGTCCTGACCACCCCCCGGTCGCCATTGGGGCGCTGGCACTACACGGAGTACTCCACCTGGGAGAAGGAGCTCTACGACGCGTCCGGGGGACCGTGCTGGACGTGGCAGACGGGTGACCCGGGCGACCCGTGCGAGCTGACCAACCTCGCGGGTCGGCCGGAGACCGCCAGGGTGCAGGCAGCGCTCCACGACCTGCTCGCCGCGGCGGTCGCATCGGGCGGGGCGGATCGTCGCTTCTCGGGCCACTGATCCCCGACCGAGGCCCTGGGAGATAATCACACCCCAGACCCAATCCAGACCCACCCCGGACCGGAGCCGTGCGCGCGTGACCCTCGAGACCCCCATCGCCCCGGAGCCCGGCGACTTCGTGCGCGAGATCGTCGCCGACGACCTGCGAGCCGGACGGATCACGTCGGTCGTGACCCGGTTCCCGCCGGAGCCCAACGGCTACCTCCACATCGGCCACGCCAAGTCGATCTGCCTCAACTTCGGCATCGCCAGGGAGTTCGGCGGCCGCTGCCACCTCCGCTTCGATGACACGAACCCGCTCAAGGAGGAGCAGGAGTACATCGACGCGATCGAGCGGGACGTCCGCTGGCTGGGCTTCGACTGGGGCGAGCATCGCTTCTTCGCGTCCGACTATTTCGAGCAGCTGTACGCCTGGGCGGTCCACCTCATCGAGGCGGGACTGGCATACGTCGACGACCTCACCGCGGACCAGGTGCGCGAGCTGCGCGGCACGCTCACCGAGCCGGGCACGCCCTCGCCCTGCCGAGGTCGCTCCGTGGCGGAGAACCTGGACCTGTTCGCGCGGATGCGCGCGGGCGAGTTCCCCGACGGGGCCCGCACGCTGCGCGCCCGGATCGACATGGCGTCGGGCAACATCAACATGCGCGACCCGGTGCTGTACCGGATCCTCCATGCCAGTCACCCGCGCACGGGAGACGCGTGGTGCATCTACCCCACGTATGACTTCGCCCACGGCCAGTCGGACGCCATCGAGCACATCACCCATTCCATCTGCACCCTGGAGTTCGCCGATCACCGTCCGCTGTACGACTGGCTGATCGAGCACCTGCCGGTCCCCGCACGGCCGCACCAGCACGAGTTCGCGCGGCTCAACCTGACCTACACGGTGCTGTCCAAGCGGTTCCTGCTGCGCCTGGTCCAGGAGGGCCGGGTGCGCGGCTGGGACGATCCGCGGATGCCCACCATCAGCGGCATCCGGCGGCGAGGGTATCCCGCGGAGGGCGTGCGCCTGTTCGCCGCCACGATCGGCGTGGGCAGGGCGGAGGCGACCGTCGAGATCGGCCAGCTGGAGCACGCCATCCGGACCGTCCTCAATCGGACGGCGCCGCGCCGGTTCGGTGTGCTGCGTCCGCTCAAGCTCGTCATCACCAACTATCCGGAAGGACAGGTGGAGCTGCTGGAGGCGGTCAACAACCCCGAGGACCCGTCCGCGGGGACCCGCCCGGTGCCCTTCGGCCGCGAGCTGTGGATCGAGCGGGAGGACTTCCTGGAGAATCCGCCCGCGAAGTTCTTTCGCCTGGCCCCCGGCCGCGAGGTTCGCCTCCGGAGCGCGTACTTCGTCACCTGCGACGAGGTGGTCAGGGACGCGGGCGGCGAGATCGTGGAGGTGCGCTGCTCGTATGACCCCGCCACGCGCGGCGGGGACTCGCCGGACGGCCGTCGGCCCAAGGCCACGCTCCACTGGGTGTCCGCGACGCATGCCGTCAGGGCGGAGGTGCGCCTCTATGGGGCGCTCTTCACGCGGGCCGACCCCGGCGCGGACGGCGACCTGCTGGGGGACCTGGATCCGGCATCCGAGGAGATCCTGACCGATTGCTGGGTGGAGCCGGGCCTGGCCGACGCGCCGGTGGGCGAGACCGTCCAGTTCGAGCGGCTGGGCTACTTCTGCGCCGACCCCGATTCCCGTCCGGAGGCTCCGGTGTTCAACCGGACGCTCACGCTCAAGGACACCTGGGCGAAGCTCCAGGCCCAGGGTCGACACGACGGGTAGCCCGTCGAGGAATGCTGAGGGCCGGCCCTGACGGGCCGGCCCTCAGCCATGTGCAGCGGGTCCGCGGACCCTACATCGCGGGTGCCCAGCTCACGATCGAGCCGCCACCCGGCATCTGCGAACCGTTCGCGACGTAGACCGTGCCGTCCGCGCCGACCGCGACGCCGCCGGGCATCATCAGGCCGTCCGAGGCGACCACGCTGGCCGCCCCGCCTCCCGCGGGGATGCTCACGAGCGCACCCGTGACGTCACCGGAGAGCAGCCCGTTGTGGGCGATCTCCACGGCGTACAGCGTGCCGTCGGGACCGAACGCGAGATCCAGCACGTTCGTCAGGCCGGTGCCATAGGCGGTGGGCTCGCCGCCCGCCTCGATGCGCCAGATCGTGGAGCCGCCGACCGGGAAGGGGAACCCGGTGAGCTGGCTGACGTAGATCGCCCCGTCGGGGCCCACGCTCGCGGAGGTGGGCACGGCCTGCATCGGCATCATCGCGGGCGATGCGTTCGGGTCCGGCGCGGGCGACGCGGTCGGGTCCGCCGGGGCCGGCACGAACTGCGCGTGGAGCAGGCCGGACAGCGTGATGGCGCCGTCCGCGCCCACCGTCAGCACGTCGTTGCCGCCCGCGTCCGCCACGAGATACGAGCCGTCCGCGGTGAGCGTGACGCCATACGGGTTGGAGTCCACCGACGAGCCGGGGTCCGCCGCGTCGGGGTTGTTGTCCGCCTCCCACTGGGCGAGGTCGGCGATCGGCGTGAGCGTGCCGTCAGCGGCCGCCGTCGCGAGGGTGCCCATGACCGGTCCGAGCGGGCCGCGGGCCGCGCGCACCTCCGGCCCGCCACCGCCCAGGTTCACGACCACCACGTACGAGCCGTCTGGCGCGATCGCGAAGTCCGAGACGCCCGCGATCTCCTGGCCCATCGCGATCGACGGCAGGCCGGAGACGACCGCCTCGAGCGCCCCGTCCTTGACCGCGCTGATGGCGCCGGTCATGCCCATGCAGGCCTTGGTGGGCCCCTCGGGTCCCTGCATGTCCGCGCACTGGTCGCCGCCGGACCCCTGCTCCAGGACATACAGCGTGCCATCGGCGCCGAAGGTGAGGGCGCGGGGTGCGTTGAGCCCCGCCACCACCGTGGTCCAGCCACCGGGCCCGGGGCTGGAATCCTGTGCCAGCGCGGGGGCGGCCATCGCCACGGCCATGCCGATCGTGAGCCCGAGGGCCCCGACCTTGCGGTTCATGTGTACCTCCTGTCCCGGCATGGGGACCATCCGCGCGCGCGTGGCGCGCACAGACGCAGCGCGGCCGGGCGCGCGCCGCCATCCCCGATCGTGGCATCCGCGACGCCCTCCGCCATCGGACGAATGACGTAGACCGCCCGATTCAGTCCGGACCCAGCAGCTCCCGGGCACGCCGCAGGACCGCCTCCACGCGCGCCTGGTCGACCCGGCCGGTGAACGTGTTCTGCTGGCTCGGGTGGTAGCAGCCGAGCAGCGTATACGGGCCCACCCTGGCCTCCGCGCCGTGCCCGAATCGGGGCCTCGGTCGAACGGCATGCCCGGAGGCGGCGAGCGCCCGGAGCGCCCCGTCCCAGCCCCACGCACCGAGGCACACGACGACCCGCACCGATGACAGCAGCGCGAATTCGCGGACCAGGAACGGCAGGCACGCGTCGCGCTCTGCGGGCGTGGGCCGGTTGTCGGGCGGCGCGCAGCGATTGACGGCGGCGATGTACGCATCGCGCAGGACCAGGCCATCACCCGCCGACACGGACCGGGACGCGGGCGAGAACCCGGTCGCGTGCAGCGCCGGGAACAGCAGCTCTCCGGACACACCGGGTCCGTCCCCCGTGAACATGCGACCGGTGCGGTTGCCGCCATGCGCCGCCGGTGCCAGGCCCACCAGCAGCACGCGCGCCCCTGGGTCGCCGAACCCCGGCACCGGGCGGCCCCAGTAGACTTCGTCGCGGAACCGCGCCACCCGGTCTCTGGCGACCCGCTCCCGCCAGGCGACCAGGCGGGGGCAGGCCCGGCAGGTGACGAGGTCGCCGACGAGGTCGCCGAGGCGATCGGGGTCCGTCACCCGGCCCGGTCGGGATCGGCCGCCGCGTCGTCCGCGGTGTCGGCCGACTCCGGTGCGTGGGAGGATGCGACGTCGGGCTGGTCCGCGGTGTCGGGCGCAGGCTCGGGCTCGGGCGCAGGCTCGGGCGCGGCGGCTCGCGCCCGACCGGACGCTACGCGGAATCCCACGCTCGCCACGCCCGCGCTCACCCGCTCCGCGGCGGCGTACGTGCCCCGGCGACCGGCCAGCAGGTCGCGGGCGGCGAGGGCGCGGGCCAGCTCCTCGAACGCGTCGCGGTCCACGTACTCCTGTCCCTGCCAGGCGTTCCAGCCCACGGCGTCGCGGACCGCAGGGTGTGCCACGAACGAGGCCTGGAGGCCATCCTCGCCGATCGCGTCCGCGGCGTCCGCGATGGCGCCCACGGGTGTCGCGAGGAGCGCGCGGACGAGCGACACCACACGCCCCGCGACCGTGTCGTCCAGGCCCGTCTCCACGAGCGCTCGCGCGAGCGATCCCCCGGCGTGCCAGCCGTCGAAGATGCCGAGGGCATCCGCGGCGACACCGTCCGCGGCATCCTCGCCGAGGGCGCCGAGGGCGTCCGCGGCCATCCAGCCGACGATCGGCCCCCACGTCCGCCGCTCCAGGCCCAGGTGCGCCGAGAGCGCGACATGGTCCGGATCGCCGCCGCCCGCACGTGCGCCCCGCACCGATGACACGAGCACCCGCACATGCGCCTCCAGGCGCTCCGCGACCCGTGCCGCGAGATCCTCCGGCTCGGTCCGGACGCCCTCCTCGATGCCACCCGGGTGGCGCCCCTCGGCGACTCCCGCGAGCGCCACCGCGGTCTCCTCCAGCGCGGTCCGCGCCCCCTCGATGGCGACCGCGAGGAGGGTCGTGGCGCTCTCGTCGGTGCGCGCCAGGCCGCTGCCCGCGACCATCCGCAGCAGGTCCGACGTGAACAGGCGGCCGGCGGCGTGCCGGAGCGGCTCCAGCAGCTGGTCGTGCAGCGCGCCCCGCAGGCTGGGCACCCCGGCCAGCCCGATCCGCCAGGCGAGCCGCGCCCAGTCGCGCGATACATCGTCGTGCACCAGCTCCGGATCGAGGAACACCAGGCACTGGTAGGCGTGGAGATCCAGCTCCAGGCCCCTGGAGGCCAGGTCGTGCGCGTTGCGCAGATGCTCGAGGCCGGTGCGGCGGTCCCGCAGGATGAGCCACGCGTCCGGGTCATCCGGGATGCCGAGACCGTCCGCCACATCGGGGATGACCACCCGCCCCTCCGCCCACCGGTTGCGGTAGACCACCAGCGATCGCGCATCCCAGGCACGGTTCGTGTACGCGAACACGTCGTCATCGATCGATCCGTCCGGTCGCCGGGCGTCCAGCAGCCGGAAGTGCTCCGCCCCCGCGAATCGCCAGCGCTCTCGGAACAGCGGGAACAGGTCGTGCTCGTGGCGCGCGATCAGTCCCTCGTTCGGGCGCTCGTCCAAGCGCGCCCGTCGGAACTCCATGCCGTACTTCTCGCTGAACCCCTCCACCTGTCCGTGACCCACCATGGGCAGACCGGGCATCGTGGCCATCAGCGTGGCGATCCCGAAGTACTTGTCGCCGTCCCCGAACTGGTCGAGGGCGGTCTTCTCGTCGGGGTTGTTCATGAAGTTGACGTAGCGGCCCAGGATCCGGGCGTCGAACGCGACGGTCTCGCGGATCACCCCCCGGTACTCCGCGTTGTGCTCATCGCGCAGCATGTGCATGAACGCGCTGTTGTAGACCCGGTGCATGCCCAGGGTGCGCACGAAGTACCCCTCGAGCATCCAGAACGCCTCCGCCAGGAGGAGCGTGTCGGGCACCTCCGCGGCGACGCGGTCCACGACCTCGCGCCAGAACTCGGCGGGCATCGCGGCATCGAACGCCTCCTGGGTCAGGGCCGCCTCCGCGCGGGACGGGATGCCGCCCGCCGTCCCGGGCAGCGGGAACCACAGCCGCTGGACGTGTCGCTTCGCGAGCACCATCGCCGCGTCGAACCGGATGACCGGGAAGCGCCGGGCCACCGCCAGGATCGTCCCGATGATCGCCTCGCGGGCCTCCGCGTTCAGGTAGTCCAGCTGTGCCGTGTCATTCCAGGGGAAGCTGGTGCCGTCGTTGCCGTGGTACAGGTAGCGCACCTGGCCGCTCCAGCGATCCTCGCGCTTGAACACCACCGCGGCATCCGAGGCGTCGTAGTAGTGGTCCTCCAGCCAGATGCCCACGCGCTCGTCGTTGGACAGGTTGGGACCGCCGAAGGAGTAGGCGGGATAGGGCGTGTCGTCGCGGCCCAGGAACCACTCGGGGTGCTCCATCACCCACTTCGAGTCGAGGCCCATGTGGTTGGGCACCATGTCGCTCGCCAGGCGGATGCCGCGCTGCCACGCCCGATCGCGCAGCTGCTGCCAGGCGGCCTCGCCACCCAGGTCGTCGGCGATGCGGTAGTCATACAGCGAGTAGGCGGAGGCGACGGCATCCGGATTGCCGCGCAGCTGCTTGATGCGCTGCGACGCGTGGGAGCGCTCCCACAGGCCGATGAGCCAGAGCCCGGTGAATCCCCGGTCGCGCAGTCGGTCGAGCTCCTCGTCGGGAATCCCGTCCAGCGTCCGGATGGGCCGCCCATATGCCCGAGACAGCTGGTCCAGCCAGACATAGGTGGACTTGGCCATGAGCACCAGGTTGGGCATCCAGTCCCGATCTGGGCTGAAGGCCTCGACCTCCTGCGCCAGCGTCCCGAACCCTGCGCTCGGGCCACCGCCCGGGCCCGCCCCGGCGGAGAAGTCGGGGGCTCCCATGCCCACCCGGCCCAGCGCCGCCTCCTCGTCCGCGAGAATCCCCAGCTCGATCGTGATGCGGTCCAGCAGCGCGGGGTCCAGCCAGCCCGACCAGTGCTCCCGGATGAAGCGCAGCTGGCCCGCCAGCGAGTGCGGGGCGGCGCGGCCCGGCGCCAGGAGGCGCTCCACGAGATCGGAGTCCTGCCCGGGACCGCGATCCTCGCGGGCCGCGAGCACGCGGCGGAGCGCGTCCACCACGACCGGGTAGTCGCCGTCCGCTGCGAGCGGGGCGTCACCGACCAGGTCGTCGTACACCAGGAACGCCGGATTCTGGTTCTCGACCCACAGCAGCAGCAGCTCTTCCAGCGCCTCCTCGCGACCGGTGACGCCGTGCGACTGCGAGGCGAGCCGATCCGACGGCGTGCGCTCGCCGCGATAGACGTCGGTGGCCGGGAAGCAGGACTCGAGACCCGTCAGCGCCCGGTCCAGGCGACCGTCGGGCAGCTGCGCCTGGAGCTCTCCCAGGGCGACCGCCAGCGGGCCGCCTCCCAGGGTCCCGGTCCGCGCCCGGCCGATGGCCAGGTGGAACAGCTCGTGGATGAGCCCCATGGCACCCAGATCGCTGGCCAGCACCGTCCTCGCGGGCCGCTCCGTGCCGGATTCGGCGAGCCGCTGCGCGAACCGACGCGCCGCCGCGGGGTCGGCGGTGATCGCGTCACCGCGCGTCGAGAACAGGGCCGCGTCGAAGGCGTGGCGATCACGGGCGACACGAGAGACTCGGAACTCCATCGTGCGGCCACGATAGCAGCGCGTCGGGTCATCGTGGCCAGCGGGCACGCCCTCACCCTTGCCCGACCCACCGCCGGGGCGCACACTCCGCTGGGCGGACACCGGGTTCACTTGAGCGAGGCATGAGGGACATCGCGCGTCGCGTGTCCCTGCGGACCGGTCATCTCCGTCCGGCAATGGAAGGGGGTCCCATGCGCGCACCAACCACGTCCGACCAGTCCGGCGTCGACGCCCCCGCGGATCCCGCGGCCGCACCGCGCTCGCGACGCGACATCCTCACCCTTGGCCTCAGCAGCCTGGCCGGGGCCGTGGCCGCGAACGTCGCCACCGCGGTCCCGGCAGGCGCGGCAGCGGGCGCTGTGATGCGCGCCGGCCGCAGCAACGCCGCCGGATCGAAGTCCACGTCCCTGACGTCCAGCGCCAGGAAGGCGACGCTGTCGGTCACCGACACGAGCTCCGTCGGCGGCGCGAGCGCCGTCCGCGGCATCGCCTCATCGTCCTCTGCCGCGGTGTACGGCGTCTGGGGCTCCACGGTCTCGACGGCCAGCAGTTCCGCGGGTGTCATCGGTTCCGCCACGCAGGGCATGGGCATCTTCGGCACCGCGACAGGCCCCTTCGGCTCCGGCGCGGTGGGCGTCGCCGAGGGCGACTCCGGGGTCGGCGTCGTGGGTGTGGGTCACGGTGCCCAGTCGGTCGGCGTGGTCGGCTCCTCGGGGCATGCCAGCGGCGTCATGGGCTTCACGGCCGCGACGAGCGGCGAGCACGCAGGCGTCCGAGGCGGCACCGCGGGGACGTCCAATATCGTCCACGGCGTCCTCGGCCTGAGCGACTCCACATCCTCGTACGCCGCCGGTGTGAAGGGCACGTCCGACACACCGAATGCCGCAGGCGTCATCGGGGTCGGTTTCGGCGGGGCCTGGGGCCTCTGGGCCTACTCCACCGGCTCGTACGCGATCGGCGCGTCCGGTCCCGTGTTGATGACCGACAACTGCACCATCGCGGGGACCCTGACCAAGGGTGCCGGCGCGTTCCGGATCGACCACCCGCTCGACCCGGAACACCGCTATCTCCAGCACTCGTTCGTCGAGAGCCCGGAGATGAAGAACGTGTACGACGGCGTGGTGACCCTCGATGCCTCAGGCGCCGCCACCGTCCGATTGCCACGCTGGTTCCAGGCGCTCAACCGCGACTTCCGCTACCAGCTCACGGCGATCGGGTCGCCGGCGCCCAGGCTGCACATCAGCCAGGGCGTCGACGGCAACCGGTTCAAGGTCGCCGGAGGCGAGCCGGGACAGCAGGTCTCGTGGCAGGTCACCGGGGTCCGGCATGATGCGTATGCCCGAAGCCACCCGATCCGGGTCGAGGTGCGCAAGCGCGGCGAGGAGGTCGGCCGGCTGCTCCATGCCACCGAGGCGGGCCGCTCGGCGAGCCTCGCGCTCGATCCCACCCTGACGAAGGCCCGTGCGGCGCGCCGACTCCACCCCCGGGAGAAGCTGGCGCCCGAGCCGATCCCGCGCATCGGGGCCGACTGACCTCACGTCGGCGGGGCGCAGCGGGCGGGGCGCAGCGGGCGGGGCGCAGCGGGCGGGGCGCCCCGCCGAGACCGCGCACACGCCCGCGATCGGCGACGCGCGCCGTCCCGGGGTCAGTCGCCGGGGTGGCCGCCGGACCGGATCGTGAACCCGCCGGCGGCGGTGGTTGGCGGCTCGTGCCGGATGGTCACGCCGCTCACCGAGGCCCCGTCCGGCCCCTCCTCCACCGCCCGCAGCAGCGTGTCCACCGCGGCCGCGGGTCCCTGCGCGAGGATCTCGACGGCACCGTCCGGCCGATTCCGCACCCAGCCGTCCAGGCCCAGGTCGGTCGCGGTGCGCTGGACGAACCACCGGAAGCCGACACCCTGGACCACGCCGCGGACCACGACCACGACCCGCTTCGGGCTCACGCCACCCGCCGGATCCCGGTCACGCGGCCCGCTCCGCGTGCGGCCAGGCGAGCACCAGATGGTCCATCACCAGTTCCGGGTTGGCGTACGCCTCGATTGCGGCCCCCAGGCCGTCGAGCCGATCGAGGAAGGCGAGGAGCTGCGCCGGATCGAGGCGCGCGGCGACCGCGTCCAGGTCGTCGATCAGGTCCATCCGACGGACGAGGCCGCGACCGCCCCGGCCCGCCACCGCGAGATCGCGTCCGACGGAGCGCCACGCATCCACCACCCGGAGGGCGGCGCGACGGCGCTCGGCAGGCTGGGGCTTGCGTGTCCCAGCCGGCCCGGCCGCCGTCTGCGAGGCGGGCGCCCTGGATGTCCGCGATGTCCGGACCCGCGCCGGACGAGCGGGCGCCGGATCGGCTTCAGGGTCATCCGCGGTCGTCGCGTCAGGGTCGCCGCGCAGGATGGCATCCAGCGCGGCTCCCGCGGTCAACAGGTCCGGCACCGCAGCCAGGCGGGTCCGGCGGTCCGCCCCCAGGAGGTCCAGCAGCTCCCGGAGAAGCCGGTCGGCCACGAGGGTGCTCTCGGGATGGGCCGCGATGGTCATGGCGAGTCCGGGCAGCCCCCCGGCGGCGATGGCCGCCACCCGTGCCCGCGGCGCGTCGGCGACGCCCCGGTCCACGAGCAGCCGCTCCACGATCGGGACGGGCACCGGGCCCAGGCGCAGGCGTGCCACCCGACTCACGACCGTGGGCAGGATGGGTGCCTGGTCGTCGGCGCACAGGATGATGGTCGCATCGCCGACCGGCTCCTCGAGGGTCTTGAGCAGAGCGTTCTGGGCGTCGGGGTTCATACGGTGGGCAGCGACCACGATCGCCACGCGTCGGCGGCCCTCCATGGGCAGCAGCGCCAGCTCGCTGACGAGGCCGGTGACCTGGGCCAGCCGGATCTGCTCGCCGGCGCCATCCGGGGCGATCCGGTGGACGTCCGGATGGTTGCCGTGATCCACCTTGCGGCACGCCGAGCACGACCGGCACGGTCGAGCCGCCGGATCGTCCGCGGTGCACAGCAGTCCGGCGGCCAGGTCCGATGCGAGCGTGTCCTTGCCGCAGCCGCGTGGCCCCACGAGCAGCAGGGCGTGCGGCGGGCGGCCGGACGTGATGGCACGGTCGATGGCCGCGATCGCCGCGGGATGACCGCGGGTGCGCAGCCGCTCGACCGTGCCGGTCAGGGGATCAGCCCTCCGTCGGGGTGGTCGCGGCCCGGGTGGTCCGGCGTCGGACGGGCTTGGGCGCGACCTCCGCGGCGTCGGCGGCGGGCTCCGCGGCGGGGGCCTCGGCGGCGGGTGCCTCGGTCGCGGCGGGTGCCGCGGCCTTGGTGGTGCGCCGTCGGACGGGCTTGGGCGCGGCCTCCGCGACCTCCGCTGCCTCCGCGGCGGGTGCCTCGGCCACCGTCGGCGCCGCGGCCTCCGTCGGGGTGGTCGCGGTCCTCGTGGTGCGCCGTCGGACGGGCTTGGGCGCGGCCTCCGCGACCTCCGCGGCGGGCGCCGCGGTCACAGCGGTCTCCGCGGCGTCCGTGGCGTCCGGGGTCCCCGATGTGGAGACCGCTCGTCGACCGCCCCGCGGCGACTGCCCGGATCGGGACGCGGTTCCGGACGCGGGGGCAGACGCGGCGGGCCCGCTCGTGCCCTGGCGACGGGCGATCTCCGCGCGCAGCAGCTCCTGCATCTCCGGGGGCACCTCGCTCCACGGCTCGGCCGAGGCGCTCACGGGCGCCGGGGCGCGGTCGCGGTCGCGCGGTGCGGGTGCCGACGGCTGCGGCCGCCGTGCCTGGCCCTGGCCGCCACCCCTGCCGCGGTCAGCGCCCTGGCTGCGGTCACCGCCCTGGCGGTTGCCGCCGCCCTGGCGGTTGCCGCCGCCCTGACCTGCGAACATGGCCGGGCCGCTGCGCCCGAAGCGCTCCCGATCGAGGGCTGACTGGTAGCCGCCGCCGCGCTGACCGCCCCGGCCGCCGCGCTGACCGCCCCGGCCGCCGCGGTTCCCGCGACCCTGCTGCCGACGCTCCGCGAGCAGGTACTCCGGGATCTCCGGCTCGTCGTCGTACTCCTCGTCATCAACGTCCGCGGACGTGCTGACGGGCTGCGCGGGGAGGCCGATCTGGGTGTCCCAGACCGATCCGAACAGGGAGTGCTGCGGCATGGTCGGAAGCTCCTCCTCGAGGAACTCCTCGTCGTCGGCCGGCCCCTCCTCGCCTGTGGCTGCGACGGCCTCGCCGTCGGATCCCACCTCGCCGTCCGCGCGGCGCCCGCGGCCACGGCCGCGACCACCCCGCCGGCGCCGGCGTCGGCGGCCCTCTCCCTGCTGCTCGCCGTCGTCGCCGGACCCGTCGACGACCTCGAGGACGTCCAGGACCTCGCCCTCCTCCGCCGACTCGTCCTCCCGGGCCACATCCGCCTGCGGCGCACGCGAGAGGCGCTCACCCGGCAGCATGATCACGTTGCCGGGCAGGTCCGCGGGCTGCGTCGCCACCGCTGCGGCAGCCGCGACGCGCGGCTCGCGCTCGCGCTCGCCTCGGTCGCGACCGCCCCGCTCATCGCGATCGCGATCGCGACCCCGGCCGGTGCCACCCCGCCGACGGCGCGGACCCATGTCCGTCTCCTTCTCGGGGACGGCGGTCATCGACAGGTCATCCTCGGGGGCCACGCGCCGACCGCTGCGGGCGCCCTTCTCCACCTTCGCGAGCTGGG
>DAOTUU010000022.1:0-46581 GCA_034436555.1 Chloroflexota bacterium
GCATGCCGGCGCGGGACCGTGCCCCGGTAGTCCTGCCCCCGAGCCGCCCAGTCAGGGCCCAGGACATGGAACAGCGGGGCGCCCGCCGCCTCGCTGACCGCCCGCAGCCAGGCGCTGCGGTCATGGCGCGCGGAGACCCCGAACGTGCACAGCCCGATCTCCTCGCGCAGCCACGACGCCCGCGGACCCGGCTGCGCCCAGGGCTGGGCGATCGCCCAGGCGCGGTAGCGGTCGGCCGCGTCGGTCCAGCGCCCGCCGTCCAGCGCCGCGATCACCGCGGGGTACGCCGGCGCGAACGAGGCGCCCGCGACGAGCGCCGGTGTCTTGTGCGTGATGGCCATCGTGAGATGCGCGCCATCTCCCGCGACGTCGAACCACTTCAGGGCGCGACCGGCGTCCTCCGTGCCCAGCAGGAACCCGCCCACGCCCCGTGCCTGATAGGCGAGCAGCTGCATCGTGGAGCCCGCGAAGCCCTCCGGATAGGGGTTCTGCTCCAGGCGCCGGCGGTTCGCCGGATCCGGCACGAACAGGTCCACCGGGTCGTGGAACAGGAGACCGCTCGCATGGCTGTGGGTCAGCTCGTCGCGGCCCGCGCCGCGCAGGCGCCCGATCCCCGCCACGATGGGGTACGCGATGCGCTCGATCGTGGCGCGGCCCCCGTTGTGCGCCGCCACCCGGAGCGTCAGGTCGTCGCCCCGCACCAGGATGTCCGCGCTGACCGTGATGTCGTGGCCGGCGTCCCACGTGAGCCGAAGCCCGTTCCCCAGCGGCACCGCCCGCACCGGCCCGGCGACGTCCACCCAGCCCACATCGGTCAGCTCGATCCGGAGCGGGACGACGGCGGCAGGCCCCGTGACCAGCTCCAGGCCCGTCGCCAGGTGGGTGACGGCGGAGATGGATCCGCTCGTGGCGTCGAGCGACAGGCGCAGCCGCGGCGTGGACAGGACGAGCGTCACTTCAGCCCCGAGATGCGCACGCCGTTGACGATATAGCGCTGGAACACCAGGACGAGCAGGATGAGCGGCAGCACCGACAGCAGGCTGCCCGCCATGAGCAGCCCCCATTCGGTGCCGCGCTCCATCCGGAAGTTGCCCAGGTACTGCTGGATCTGGAACAGGTCCGGATCCTGAATGGTCAGGATGGGCCACACGTACGCGTTCCAGTAGCCCAGGAACGAGGTCACGCCCACGACCACGAAGATGCCCCACGACTGGGGCAGGAACACGCGCACGAAGATCTGCCAGCGGCTGGCGCCGTCGATCATCGCGGCCTCCTCGAGCGCGAGGGGGATGGACAGGTAGAACTGGCGGATGAAGAACATCTGGTACGCGGAGGCGACGCCGGGGATGATGAGCACGGCGAAGGTGTTGAGCATGCCCAGGCTGGTGACGACCACGAACGAGGTGAGCAGGATCGCGAACGCGGGGATGAACAGCGGCACGATGCAGAACACCCACCACAGGCGCTTGCCGCGGAAGTCGAGCCGGGCGAAGGCGTAGGCCGCCATGGAGTTCACGGCGATGCTGAGAGCCGTGAAGATGACGCCGCCGATGAACGTGACGAGCATGGCCTGGACGAACGCGTGGTCGGCCAGGATCGAGGTGTAGTTGTCCACCCTCCAGACCTCGGGGAAGAACTGGAACGGCGTCCGGACCACCTCGGACTTGGACTTGAAGCCCGCGATGACCATCCATGCCAGCGGCAGCACGACCGTGGCGACCACCACGACCAGCAGGGCGCCGCGCACCAGGCCGCCGGCCGCCGAACGGAGCGTCCTGTCCCTACCCATCGACGGCCTTGTCCGAGCGGACGACGCGGAAGATGACGGCCGTGAGCGTCCCCAGGATGAGGAACAGCAGCAGCGCGGCGGTGATGGAGAAGCTGGTCGCGAAGGGTCTCGGGTCCCGGAACTGGCTGAGGATGAACAGGTTGGGGGTCATCGTGGAATCGACCGGCCCGCCACTGCCCTTGGTCATCACGAGCGGCAGGTCCAGCAGCTGGATGGCCGCGATGCAGCCGGTCACGAGCACGAACAGGATCACGTTGCGCAGCAGCGGCAGGGTCACGTAGCGGGTCCGCTGGAGGAACCCGGCGCCGTCGAGGGCGGCGGCCTCGTAGTAGGCCTGGGGGATGTCCATCATCCCCGCGAGCATGATGAGCGTGGAGATGCCCAGCGCCAGCCAGACCGCCGGAACCGCGATCGCCGGCAACGCCAGGTCGACGTCCGAGAGGAACGGGAAGGGGCCCAGGCCGAGCGGCTTGAGCAGGCCGTTGATGAGCCCGCCCCGCGCCTGGTACATGAGCGTGAACACGACCGACGCCACGACCGCCGAGATCGCGGTGGGGATGTAGATGGTCGTCTTCATGGCGCCCGCCAGCCGAGCCCCGAGGGACTTGATGAGCGACGCGATGAGGAACGACAGGAGGAGGGTGGCGGGCACGATGAAGATGACCGACTTGAAGCCGACCCACAGCGCGTTCCAGAACCGTGGGCTCTCCAGGACATAGCGGTAGAACTGGAGCCCCACGAACTCCGGCTCCTGGTAGAAGCTGATCTCGAAGGTGCTCAGATAGAACGAGTAGAGCAGCGGCCAGATGACGAAGATCCCCAGGAGGATCACCATCGGCGCGATCATCAGATACGCGGTCCGGCTGTCACGCAGGTGCGCCGCGGTCCCCGAACCGCGAAGACGACGCGGCGCGCGCGACGTGCGCGCCCCGGCGGGCTGGTCGATGCGGATGCCCTGGCTGCTCATCCCTCTCCCCCCGTGCTGGATGCGCGGCACCCGGCCGCCGCGAGGCGACCGGGTGCCGTCACCGCTGGGGCGCCGGACTCAGGGGGCCGTGCCGGCCAGGCCCTGCTGCTCGATCACGGTGTTGATCGCGGCATCGGCCTCGGCCAGCGCCGCGTCGATGTCACCGCCGCGCATCGCCTTCTCGATGGCGGTGCCCATGGCCAGGCTGATGTCCCACGGGTACGCGGGCTCCGGCTTGGCGTAGGGCAGGATGTCGGAGGTCACCACGGACAGCGCCGTGTTCGCGGACGCCACCGGGTCGGCCGCCAGCGCCGCGTTGACCGAGGCGCGCACGGGGTACTTGGAGTAGCCCGCGGCATCGAAGAAGCTGGTCATGATCGCCGGGTCGCCTGCCAGCAGCCAGTTGACGAAGTCCGCGGCGGCCTGGTGCTGATCCGACTTGGAGTCGACGGTGAGGGTCCACCCGCCGAGCGTGGAGGTGGGCTTGGTCTGGTCGCCGTCGATGGATGGGAACGCCGCGATGGCGGTGTCGTTCCAGACATCGGCCCAGTCCGGGTTGCCCGACAGCTGGCCCAGCGCCCACGAGCCGCACGCGCTCATGGCCACGGAGCCCTCACCGAAGAAGCTGCAGTCCGCATAGCCATAGGTCGGCTCCTGCGGCATCAGGCCCTCCTGGTAGAGGGTCGCGTAGAACTGGGCGAGGTCATGGAAGCCCGGCTCCGTCGCACGACCGGCCGACCAGTCGTCGGTGATCGGCAGGTGGCCTGCCGCGTTCCACTGGAGACCCCAGCTGGACCAGCCCAGGTCACCCGCGGTCTGGCCGATGTTCATGCCGTAGACCTCGTCGGTGGTCAGCGCCCGCGCCGCGGCCAGGAGCTCCTCCCACGACGTGGGCACCGCGAGACCCGCCGCCTCGAGCAGGCTCTTGCGATAGAACAGCACCGTCGACGGCTCGACCAGCATGGGATAGCCGTACACGCCGCCGTCCGCGGTGGTCACGAAGTCCTTGACCCACGGCTCGATGTCCGCCATGGCCTCAGCGGGCATCAGGTCGTTGAGGTTCGCGAACTTGCCGTCCACGACGCCCGGCTTGATGGCGCCGTAGTTGGTGGTCGCCACGTCCGGCGCCACGTTGGCGGCCTGCGCGGCGACCAGCTTGGCATCCCAGGCGTCACCGGGCACCACCGTGTAGACCACCTCGATGGCATCCTGCGACGCGTTGAACGCGTCGACCTGGGCCCCGAACCACTCCTGCTGGTAGTCCTCGAACTGGCGCTGCCAGAAATCGACCTTGACCTTGTCCTGGGCGGCCACCGGAACGGCGATGGTGCCCACGATGGCCGTCGCCGCCAGTGCGGTGACGCCCAGACCGAGACGAGTGCGCATCTGTCCTCCTCCACTCGCGGTCCCTCGACCGCGCTGTCATGCCGCCCGATCGTCCGCGACGACCAGTTCGGCCCGATACCAGAACACGTTGTAGGGCAGCCACTCCGACAGGCCGAACCAGATCGTCCGACCGTCGTTGGCGATGAATCGGGGATGCAGCACCGGGGCATAGAGGCCGGGCAGCTCCGCCTGCGTGAACAGGCTCAGCGGCTCCCCCCATGGGCCCCAGGGTGCGAGTCCCTCGTACAGCACGGCGTCCGCGTTGTCCGCCATGGTGGTCATGAGCCAGCGACCGAGGTCCTCGGACCAGATCACCGACAGTTCGCCGGTGGGTCGATCGATGACGGTGATGGCGTCCGCGGCGTCCGACGACCACTGCGGCTGCCCGTCGGCCACGCCGCTCAGGTAGCGGTAGGCCGTGAGATCCTCCACGTCCGCCTCCGGCACGGTCATCAGGCTCACGCCGCCCAACCGACCCGAGGGAACCCCCCAGAACAGCAGCTGGCCATCGTGCTTCGCTACGCTCACCTCCTGGAACGAGCCCTCGCCGGGCCACGTCACGTCCTCGAGCTTCTGCCAGGTCCGGCCGCCGTCCGCGGACCGGGCCAGGCCGGCCAGGTTGGTGGTCCATTCACCGGGCGGGCCCCACTCCTTGACCGACATGTAGTGGAGGTACATCACCCCGTTGGCCTCGAAACCGTGCGTGGGGATGACCGTGATCTCCGTGCCCGGGCGCTTCCTGCCGGGCAGGACCTCCGCGGCCCAGCCCACCGCATCCTCCACCCATCCGTCGAAGCCGATGCAGTCGGACGGATCGGTGTCCTTGGTGAACGCGAGGGCGTTGGAGCGCCAGATCGAGCCGCCGCCCCCGGTCATCCCGGTGGGCCGCTCCCCGAATGTGTCACCGAACGCGAACCAGGTGCGGCCGCCCGCGTCGAACATCGTGCCCAGGTCCGTGCCCGCGATCATCACCGGGCCGGTGTCGTTGAAGGCGCCCGGTCCCGTCAGCTGGCAGACCCGCGTGGGGTCCTCGACGGCGGTGATGCGGAATCCCGGCGGGTCGGCAGCCGCCGCGGGGGTGGCGGTCGCCGCGGGGGTGGCGGCCGATGCGGGGGCGGCGATGGTCATGGCCAGCGCCATCCCCACCCACGCGGCACCCATCCGAGACCGTCCCATCTGGCTGTGCTCCCTCCCCCATCACCGGATCGTGATCCGGCATCCGGTCGCGTCCCCACCCATGGAGATCGCCTCCGTCATCCGCGGCGGTGGCTGGCAAGACCATCGCCGAGTGACTGCAATGGATTACACCACGCCGTGTCAACCCACCGATTCTGAGCGTGCGCCATGGACCACGACTTGACGAATGCGCTGTAATGCGTTTCAGAGAGCGCGTCGGCACGACCGGTCCGAGCGCGGCACGGAGGTCATCATCCACACATGCCCACGATGGCCGACGTCGCCGCACGCGCAGGTGTCTCGGTGGCGACCGTGTCGCGAGCGCTCTCCGGGGATGGGCGGTCGGTCAGCGCGCCGGTCCGGGAGCGGGTGCTCCAGGCGGCACGGGACCTGGCGTACGAACCCAACAACCTCGCCCGCAACATGCGGTCGGGCACCTCCCGGATCTTCGGGCTGGTCATCAGCGACGTGACCAACCCCTTCTTCACCGCCGTGGCGCGGGGAGTCGAGGACGTGGCCCAGCGACACGGGTACGCCCTCGTGCTGGCCAACACGGACGAGAGCCGGGACCGGGAGGCGGCGACCCTGGGGGCGATGGCCGCGGAGCGGGTGGCGGGGCTGATCATCGCGACCACCAACGAGAACCCGGACATGATCCGCCGCACCATGGCGACGGGCACCGCGGTGGTGGCCGTGGACCGGCACATCCATGGCCTGCGCACGGACAGCGTCGCGGTGGACAACGACAGCGCCGCGCACGAGGCGGTGCGGCATCTCATCGGCCTGGGCCATCGGCGCATCGCGCTGGTGGGCGGTCCGCCGGACGCGCACACGGCGCGCGAACGACGACACGGGTACGAGCGGGCCCACCTGGACGCGCGCCTGCCCATCGACCCCGAGCTGATGGTCGAGGGCACGTTCCGCGAGAACTCCGGCCTGGCCATCACGCGTCGGCTCATGACGGCGACGGACCCGCCGACGGCGATCTTCGCGGTCAACAACCTGACCACCATCGGCGTCCTGCGTGCGCTGCGAGAGCTGGGCTGCGAGGTCCATCGCGACGTGTCCCTGGTGGGCTTCGACGACATCCCCACCGCGGAGCTCCTCGATCCGCCGCTGACGGTCGTGCGGCAGCCCACGTACCGCATCGGTGCCCGGGCGGCGGAGCTGCTCATCCGGCGCATCGAGGATCCTCGAGCCGCGGTCCAGGAGGTGCTCCTCGCTGCGAGCCTCGTCGTTCGCGGGTCCACCGGTCCGCCACCCGGGCGCGCCGCGGGGGTCTCCGGCGCCGGATAGCCCCGCAGCCGGCGCCGTCGGGTGCCGGGCGTCGCCGTCGGGTGCCGGGCGTCGCCGTCGGGATCTGGATCGGGCGTCGCCGTCGGGGTCGGGCGTCGCCGCCGGGTGCCGGGCGTCGCCGTCCCGGTGCCGGGCGTCGCCGTCCCGGTGCCGGGCGTCGCCGGTAGACTCGGTCGCGGATGGAGACGCGGATGACCCCCCACGCGGTCCGGTCGGCAGCCACGCTGCTGGCCGCCGCGCGGCGCGCAGGCGCCCCCTTCGACCGACTGCCCGCCGACCTCGTGCCGCCCACCATCGCCGACGCCTACCGCGTCCAGCTGGAGCTCCATCAGCAGCTGGCACCCGAGCGGGGTGCGCGGGGCGGCTGGAAGATCGGCTGCACCACGCCCGTGATGCAGGCATACCTGGGCATCGACGCACCATCCGCGGGCACGCTCTACGCGCGGACGATCGCCCGCGGATCGGGCAGGTTCACGATCGGCCGGACCCGGCTGGGCGTGGAGTGCGAGCTGGCGGTGCGCCTTGGTGCGGACCTGGTGGGGGCGGCCGCGCGCGATCCGGAGACCGTGGCACAGGCGGTGGCCGCCGTGATGCCCGCCATCGAGGTCGTGGAGGATCGCTACGTGTCCTATCCGGATCTTGACGCGGGCACCCTGGTGGCGGACGACTTCTTCGGGGCGGGCTGCGTCCTCGGAGCGGAGACCGCCGACTGGCGCGGCCTGGACCTGGGCGCGGTGAGCGCGTCGATGGCCATCGACGGCATCGAGGTGGGCCGGGGTGTCGGGCGCGACATCCTGGGGAATCCCCTGGCGGCGCTCGACTGGCTGGCGGCCTGGGCAGATGGGCTGGGGGCGCCCCTCCAGGCCGGTCACATCGTGCTGCTCGGATCGCTGGTCCAGACGCACTGGGTGGAGCCAGGGAATCGGGTGGCCATCCGCTGCGATCCCCTGGGCGGCGCCACGGCGCTGTTCGCCGCGACCGGTCCCACCGGGTGACGGCGATCCGACCCTGTTGCCGCGCCGATCGCGAGCGATGCCGACGCGACCGGACCGCTGCTGATGGATGCGCACCTCGCGGCGCTGGCGCGCGAGCGCGGCGCCACGACCGCCACGACCGCCACGACCGGCCGCGGCTTCGGGAGGTTCTCCGGGATCAGGCAGCACGACCCCTCTCGCTCAGCGGTCGTCGCCTGCGCGCGACCTCCGGACGCGCCATCCTTCGGGAGATGCGCACGCACACCGAACGGATCTTCGAGGTCCCCGCCACGCCCGACCGGGTGTGGCGGCTCGTCGCCGATGCGCGGGTGCTGCTGGGACGCATCCAGCCGGGGACCACGGTGTCGATGGACGGAGGCGAGGCCCCGATCCGTGTCGGCACGAAGTACCACCTCGTGGAGCGCAACGGCCTGAAGTCCGACTGGACGGTGCTGATGCTCATCCCACCCAGGCAGGTGCAGTACCGCATCGACCTGGGGGTCTGGGACGGCGGAGTGTCGATCGTCCGGCTGGCGCCCGCGGTCGGCGGCGGGACGCAGGTGACCTTCCTGACGCCGTGCGTGCCCTGGCCGCAGACGTGGGCGCCGGTGCGCTGGGGGACCTGGCCGCTCGTGCTGATGGAGGCGAAGCGGGCATGCGACCGGTTCGAGGCGGCCGTCCGGGCGTATGTGGCGGAGCCGGAGGCGCCCCCCGGGTCGTAGCGGGGACCGCATCCGGCCGGGGGGAGGCTCGCCATCGTGGCCGATGCCGAGACCGCGCCGGGCCGATGCCGATGCGTCATGTCCCGACCGCCGGCCGCGAGGCCGCGTCCCGAGCCACCTACACCGGCAGGCGAAGCTCCTCGTACACGCCCAGCAGCGAGCGCGCCTGGCGCTCCCAGGAGTACGCGCCGCGCGCCGCCGCCAGGGCGGCCTCCCGGTACCCGGCCCGCCGCCCCGGCGGCGCCTCCAGGATCACCCGGATGGCGCGCGCGATGTCCGTCGGGGAGTCCGGGTCGCACAGCTCGCCGCACCCGGTCTCGCGCACGATCGGCCCCATCCCGGGCAGGTCCGACGCCACGACCGGCACCCCGGCGCCCATCGCGTCGAACAGCTTGGTGGGCGTGTTGAGCCGGTGGTTGAGGGTGTCCCCCTGGACGGGCATCGCGCTGATGTCCGCGGATGCGATGAGCGGCAGGATCTCCGCCGGCGCCACGCCGCCCGGGAAGAAGATCCGGTCGGCATGCGGCAGGGCGGCCGCCTCCGCCTGGTAGCGCGCATAGTCCGTGCCGAAGCCCGCCACCACGAGCACCGCCCCCGGCACCTCGCCCATCGCCCGGCACAGCTCGCTGATGCCTCGGCCGGGCATCGTGAGGCCCAGGAACAGCACCACCCGGAGCGCGGGGTCGAGGCCCAGGCGCTCGTGCCACCGACGCTCGGGAGGATCGGGCGGGTCGAACTCGGGCGGCCCGTTCCAGACCACCGTGGGCATCCGTCCCCACAGCGCACCGAGGACCCGGGCGTACGGCTCGGACGCGCACGTCAGCGCGTCCATGGAGCGGGCGAGCGCCGTCTCGCGTCGCTCCAGCAGCCCGCGCCACGGCCCCGGGAGCCTCGCGAATCGACCCGCCTGCGCGTCCAGGTCGCGCGAGTCGTAGATGGCGAGCCCACCGCGCTGCCGTCGCAGCTCCGCCGCGAGCGGCAGCGTGACCAGGCCCTCGGCCTGCCACACGTCCGCCCAGGGCACGGCCCGGACCACCTCGGTCGCCCACGCCTGGGTCAGACGGAGGTAGCGCAGCGCCTGGACCCCCCGACCGATCGTGGCATGTGCCAGGGATCGGCCGCGGGCGACGGGGCCGCCCGCCCGCCGACCAGGTGGCGCGGCATCCGCGCCATGCTCCTCGCCGGGCGGCAGCCCGGGTGTGGGCAGCCAGGGGAACGGCCGGGGTTGCCGGACTCGCACGACCCTGAACCCGTCCTCCTCCTGGCGCGGCGGGAGACCGTCCTGGCTGCGCGCCACCACGGTCACCTCGTACCCGGCCCGCCCCAGCGTCCCCGCGATCTTCCAGACGCGCGAGTCGGTCAGGAACGGGTTGTTGGGGAGGAGCGCGACGGACCTCGGCCGGCGCCCGGACCGGGCGAGCGTCACGCCTCGGCCAGCCGCCGATACAGCGTCACCAGGTCACCGGCCGTGCCATCCCAGGTGTATCGCGCGAGCGCCACGGCCCGCACGTGGTCGCGCAGGCGCCGGCGCTCCGCCGCCGGCTGGCGCAGCAGATCGCCGATCTGGCGCGCCACCCCGGCCGGGTCGTCGATGTCGGCACAGCGTCCGAGACCCTCGGCGGTCACCAGGCGGCACTGCTCGTTGCCCCGCGCGACCACGACCGGCGCACCCGCCATGATCGACTCGAACAGCTTGTTGGGCAGGTTCATCCGGTGGTTCAGGGTCCGGGGAGGCTGGCCCACGAACGAGACGTCGGCGCCCGCGGTCCACCACAGCAGCTCGTCGGGGGGGACGGCCGGCAGCACGTACACCCTGTCCGGCGCCCGGCGCGCGGCGGCCTCCAGGAACCCCTGGAGCCGTCCGTAGCCCATGAACACGGCGGCCGCGTCCAGCTCCCGCAGCACCGGCTGGTCGATGGCGGCCACCAGCTCCTCCACGCCCCGGTCCACGGAGAACCCACCCTGGTAGAGCACGACGGGCCGCTCGGGCGAGATCCCGGCGGCCTCGTGCAGCCGGGCGCTGACCGGCGCCTCGGGTGACTCCGGACGCCACGCGGGTGGGCAGTTCAGCAGCACGCCCGGCCGTGGCGAGGCCTTCCAGCGGCGCACGATGAGATCCGCCACCGGGTCGCTGACCGCGAGGAACCCGGCGGATTCCCGGACGAGCGACCGCTCCCGGCGTCGCACCAGCTCCCGGACCATCCAGGGCATCCGGGCGAGGCGCGCGGCCTCCGAGTGATAGTCGGCCACGTCATACACGAAGCGGGCGCCCAGTCGTCGCGCGGCGCCGTGGACCACCGGCAGCACCACGAACGACTGGCAGTGGAACACCTGCGTGTCGGGCGCGGCGGCCACGACCAGCTCCTGCCATGGGCCCACGCGCCGCGCGTTCGCCACGATCTCCAGGACGCGGCGCACCGGATGGCGCAGCCGATCGAGGCCCACCGGCCGATCGGGCGGCAGCACGGTGGCGCGCGGGTCCAGTCCGAGCAGCCGGCACACGAGGCCGCGCGCCCGGTCCGGCAGGGGACGCAGCGCGAGCGAGAGCCGGCGGTCGACCGGCAGCCGGGTGAGCGTCACGCCAGGCGCCAGCGTCTCCTCCTCCGGCAGGCCGTCCATGGACCAGCCCAGGATGCGCACCGCATGGCCGTCCCCGGCCAGCGACGTGGCGCTGCGCAGGAACCGCGAATCGAACTCGAACGGGTTGGCGGCGACGATGGTGACGCGCAGCGATGGGACGGGCGCTCCCGTCACGTCGATGGGGTGCGCGGACGTGATGGGACGGGCGGGACCGCTCGTGGAGTCCGGTCGGTCGCCGCCCGCGGGCGCTGTGTCGGCGACCGCCGACTCAGCGGCGGCCACGGACCACCGACAGGACGATGACCCCCACGATGATCGCGGCGATGGCGCGCCAATCCAGGACGGCGCGGACATCCCCGGACACGTTCCGGGCGAGCACGATGAACGCTCCGCCGTCACGGAAGTCCACGCGCCGCGCGGCGACGATCGCCGCACCACCCTGCTCGACGGTCACGCGGTCGCCCCGGATGATCGCGGCGCCGCCCTGGGTGATGGTCACCTCGTGGCCCTCGATGCGCTGTGCGCCACCGCCCTCGATCCTGATCGCCGCGAGACGGCCCGAGCCCGGTTCGGCGGCGGCATCCGGAGCGGCTCGTCGCGCGGTCGCCGTCGGGTCGGCGCGGTCGGGGTCCGCGGAGTGGGGGTCGGCGTCGTCTCCGACGGGGAGCGCGCCATGGCCCTCCGTGGGGGCCGACCACGTGGGAGCGTCCGCGTCGCGCGTCTCCTGGTTCGCATCGGGCGCGGCAGGCATCCCCTCGATGGGCTCGATGCCGGGGTGGGTGTCTGGCTGGACGGACATGGCGGTTCCTCCGGGTGGCGACCGGGCTAGCCTAGCGCGTTCCGGCCGCGCCCAGCGACATCGCGCCGGTCAGCGGTCCGGGAGCGCCCTCGCACGATCCGGTCCGCGTCCCCGCAGCTCGTCCCAGCGCAGCTGGAGCACGACCACCAGCGCCTCCAGGATGATCCTGCGAGACATCTTGCTCACGCCCACGCGCCGGTCCACGAAGATGATGGGCACCTCCGCCACGCGTGCCCCGGCGCGCGATGCCAGGTACGTGGTCTCGATCTGGAACACGTAGCCACCCGAGTGCACCCGGTTCCAGTCGATCGCCTCGAGCGCCGCCCGGCGCCACGCCTTGAAGCCGCCGGTCAGGTCGTGCGGACCGAGCCCCAGGACCGTGCGCGCGAAGATCGAGCCGCCCCGCGAGATGATGCGCCTGCCCAGCCCCCAGTCGAGCACGCTGCCGCCGCGGGTATAGCGAGAGCCGATGACCAGGTCCGCGCCACCCGGCAGCGGCGCCAGCGAGCCGCCCGCCAGCCCGCCGAGGAGCGAGGGCAGGTATTCCGGGTCGTGCGACCAGTCGGCATCCATCTGGACCACCCGCCCGGCGCCGGCCTCGAGCGCGACGCCGAACCCGTCGATGTAGGCCCTGCCCAGCCCCTGCTTGCCGGGTCGGTGGTGCACCCTGATCCGGGGCTCCTCCTGCGCCAGGCGCTCGGCCAGGTCCCCCGTGCCGTCGGGAGAGCGGTCGTCGACCACGAGCAGCGTGGCACCGGGCAGGCGCTCCAGGATGGCCGCGGAGATGCCGGGCAGGTTGTCCGCCTCGTTGTACGTGGGCAGGACCACCCAGGTGTCGTGGTACGGCGCGTCGGTCACGACGTGCAGTGTAGGGGCAGGACGGCCCGAGGCCGTCCTGCGGACCCGCTCGCGGGTCCGCAGGCCGCGCCCGCTACTGGATCCTGCCCTTGATGACCATCGACTGGGTGCCGCCGCCCGTGTCCGTGGACTCCACGGTGATGGTGACCGCGCCCGCCGGGCCCTTGCGGGCCTTCCAGGTGGCCGTGAACCGGGTGGCGCTGTAACGCCTCGGGTACAGCCGGTAGGCGGCGACGCCCGGCTGTTTGATGGTGATCACGGGCCAGCCATCGACCGGCTCGGCGGTCCGGATGGTGATGGTCTGCTTCTGGCGCGCGACGACCGTCAGCTTCCCCTTGAACGAGAAGGGGGCCATCCGGATGGCGGTCTTGTGGCTGTAGCGTCCGGCCTCGGTGGTCGCGGTGATGAGCGCCGTGTACTCGCCGGAGGGAAGCGGCCCAGCCGCGTCGTCCAGGCCGTCCCAGTCCCAGGAGGCGGTGCCGGCGGGGAGGACCGCGTCGCTCATGCCGTGTCGTACCACGTCGCCCGCCCGGTTCACGATGCGCCAGTCGATGGTGGCCTCGGCGGTCAGGGTCACCGCGAGGGTGGTGCTGGCGGCCAGTGCGTCTCCATCGGTCGGATCGAACTGGGCCGGCGACGCGCCCGGGCCCTTGATGGCGGTGAGCACCTTGACCGCGGTGGTCACCGGCTCGCCCACGTTGCCCGCCGCATCGCGGGGCGTGACGGTCACCTCGTACCGGCCGTCGCGGGTCACCTTGCCCGCCTTGGTGCGCCCGTCCCAGGTGGACCGGCCCTTGCCGGCCTCGGACCAGGCCGTGAACGTCCGGATCACCTTGTCATCGGAGCGCCGGATCTCCACCTTCAGGAACGCGCCCTCCGAGAGCGTGTGGCGGAACGTCATCGTGTCTGACAGGCCGTCGCCGTTGGGCGTGAACACGGGCACCGCGTTCTCGCCGGCCGGGATGGTGTTCGCGGCCTGGGATCCCGAGAGCTCGCTCAGGACCGGCGGCTCGGTGTCGCCCGTGTCGACCGTGCCCAGCCACTGGGTGTTGGTGAACCCGAGGTCGCCGGTGACCGCGCGCAGGAAGCCCTCCTGCGGGTCGGGGTCGAGGTGGTTCCGCGCGCCCGCGGTCCGCTCGGAGTCGAAGTACAGGTCGGGCTTCCAGCCGATCCAGCCGTAGTAGGGCTTGTAGCTGCCGTCGCGGTTGGAGCCGAAGCGGGTCATGAAGATGTCGTCCATGGACTTGGGCGTCGGGTCGAACAGCGCATCCACCACGTTCTCGCCGGGCTGCCAGCCGAGCGCGAACACGGCCCGGGCGCCGATGGCGAGGAAGCCCGACGCGAAGTTGTCCACGCGCTGCCGCGCCACGTCGGTGGTGGGGACGGGCATCCAGGACTCGCCGTTGCCCTCCGCGTAGCACAGCTTGTTGAGGATCACGACGGCGTTGGGCGCGAGGCGGATCGACTCCCGGAGGCGGTTGGCGCCGTAGTACTTGGTCGTGGTGTTGTCCGTGCCCGCGCTCGGATTCAGGCCCAGGCCGTCCTTGGAATCCTCCTGGAACGACCCGTTCGGGCTGGGCCAGCCGTTGCCATGACCGAGGTACACGAACAGATCCGCGCCGTTGGCGGCGGCCACGACGTCCGACCAGACCGCGGTGGGCGTGAAGATCTTCGTGACCTCCATGCCGTGGGCGGCTGCGGCGGCGGCGATGGCGTTTCCCTTGTCCTTGTACTTGGGGGTGGACGAACCGACGGGTCCGACCACGATGACCGCCCGCTTGGGCGCCGCCTCCCCGGCGGTCCGGTTGCGCCGGCCGTCCGCGACGGCGTCCGCGCGGTCGTGGCCGGGTCCCATCGACGCGGCCACGGTCGTCGCGGGGAAGCTGGTCAGGGCGAGCACGAGGAGCGCCGCGAGGACGGCGGCCAGGGTGCCCAGGTGGCGTGCGGCCCCGGAGCGGGCGGCGCTCCCGGGGCGATGGGCGGTCATGACGCTCATGGATGGACGACTCCGAATGATCCCCTGGAGGCGCGTCGGGCGCGGCGCCTCGGGCAGTGGCGACAGAGTCGTCGGATGAAGGAAACGCAACCATGCGGCGATGGTCCGCCCGCCCCCGGACCCATCGGGTCGGGGGTGCGCGAAGGCACCGGCGGGTGCGCAGGCACATGCGTGGCCCGTCGAGTGTGCTTCGGAGCGATCTGGGGCGGTCGACGCGATTGTGGGCACGATTCGCATCGTCGCGTACGGTACTACCGACGGAGGTTTCGGATTCGCAACAATCCGCGATCCCGGACGGGCGGTTCGCGGTGACGCGGGGCAACGGACGGCCGGCCCGTCGGGGCGCTGGGTGACCGGGGCCCCGACGGGACCGGGCCGCAGCGGCTACGGTCGGGGTGTCTTGGCACCCGGCTTCCGCGGCCGATCGGGCGAGCCGGTCGCCGCCGGGTCGAGCGTGGCGTCCACCTCCGGCTCGGGCGTCGCCTCGGGGTCATGGATGCGCGGCGCGTTGTAGCTGGTGATGACCAGCACGACCTCCAGGCGATCGAGGTCCGCCGCTGGCTGCACCAGCGCGGACTTGTCGAAGGCAGCCGGATCGTCGGTGACCTCCACGATCGTGCCGATGAGCAGGTCCCGCGGCAGCAGCGCCCGGAACCCCTTGACCAGCGTGCCGGCCGTGGTGACCGTGTCGCCCACACCCAGCGCCTCGGTCGCGGCGACCTTCTCCAGCCGCAGCGGCGAGGAGAAGTTGCCCACCAGCTCGCCCGTCGCGCGGGTCTTGGCGTCCATGCCGATGTGGAGCGACCGGGGATCGCTCAGCAGCCGCACATCGGACGACCCCTCGTAGACCGCCCTGACGACGCCCGCCAGCGCACCGCCCGGCGCGAGCACCGCGTCACCCACGGCGATGCCCGCGTCCAGGCCGCGATCGAGCGTCACCGTCCGCTCGAGCTGCGAGGGGCTGCGTGCGACGACGAAGGCCGTGGCGGTCTTGAAGTCCAGCGCCTTGCGCGTGCCGAGCGCCTCGGACAGTCGCTCGTTCACGCCGCGCAGCACCTCCAGCTGCTGCGCCTGCTGCTGCGCCGTGACCAGCTGGCCGCGCAGGTCGCGGTTCTCCTCGCGCAGCGTGTTCACCTCGGCGAACGCGGCGAACACCGAGCCGACCGAGCGCGCCCCGACCGCGAGCATCTCCTGGATGGGACCCAGGGCCCAGTTCACGCCGCGCCGGACGTCCTGGACGGGCGCGGAGGCGCTGGCCGCCAGCAGCAGCAGCGACATCGCGACGAGCACGACGTAGACCACGATGCGCCGACGCGGCGACCGCCGCTCGTCGTCCTCCCCGACGGTGCCGAGTCGGGCGATCAGGCGATTGCCGCGGACCATGGACCGGACCTCGTCAGCGCGGCGAGCGCGAGTAGGTCTCGGCGACCAGCGCTCGCTCCATGATCGGGTCGTCCAGCTCCTCGAGGACCCGACCCGCCCCGCGGCAGACACAGGTCAGCGGGTCGTCGGCGATGTGGACCGGCATCTGGGTCGCCTCCGCGATGCGCCGGTCCAGGCCCTGGAGCAGCGCCCCGCCCCCCGCCAGCACGATGCCCTGGTCCATGATGTCCGCGACGAGCTCCGGCGGCGTCTCCTCGATGGTGTCCTTGATGGTGTCCACGACCTGCTGGACGGACACCTCGATCGCCTCGCGCACCTGGTCCGCGGTGATCTCCACGGAGCGCGGCAGGCCCGTGAGCAGGTCCCGCCCGCGCAGGGTCACGCGCTGCTCGTCGTGCGGGCCGGGATAGGCGGACCCGATCGCGATCTTGATGTCCTCCGCAGTGCGCTCGCCGACCAGCAGGTTGAACTCGCGTCGGGCGTACGCGATGATGTCCTGGTCCAGCTCGTCGCCACCGATGCGGATGCTGCGCGCGACCACGATGCCGCCCAGACTGACGACGGCGACCTCCGTGGTCCCTCCCCCGATGTCCACGATGAGGCTGCCGGTGGGCTCCCCGATGGGCAGGCCCGCGCCGATGGCGGCGGCCATGGGCTCCTCGATGAGGCGGGCCCAGCGGGCGCCCGCGTTGAGCGCCGCATCCCGGACCGCGCGCTTCTCCACCTCGGTCACCCCGCTCGGGATGCCCAGCAGCATCCGGGGCCGGGGCACCATGCCCACCCGGTCATGCACCTTCTGCACGAAGTACTTGATCATCTGCTCCGTGACGTCGAAGTCGCTGATGACCCCGTCACGCAGCGGCCGCACCGCGATGATGCTGGCGGGCGTCCGGCCGACCATCCGCTTGGCCTCCGCACCCACCTCCAGCACCCGCTTGCTGCGCGCGTCCACCGCCACCACGGACGGCTCGCTGATGACGATGCCTCGCCCGCGCACATGGACCAGCGTGTTGGCGGTCCCGAGATCGATGCCGATGTCGCGGGAGAACCGGCCGAGGAAGGCGTCGAACATGAACGGGTGGGAACCCCAGTGGAAACACGGACGTGAGAGGACGTCGCGCACGGTGCGACCTGCGCGGACACCGGCGGACGCCGCGCCCGCCGCGGTCCCCGGAGTATACCCGCGCCTCCTCCACGGCCCGGTCGGCGCCTCTCAGCCCACCTCGTCGAGAAAGGCTCCGAGCGACGACAGGTCGTGCTCCCAGAAGACGTGGACCCCGCGTTCCTGCGCGGAGAGCACGTTGGACGGCTTGAAGACGCCTCCGAGCACCGCGCCCGTGTAGGCCTGGGCCGCGAAGCCGCGGTCCCACGTGTCGCGCTTGTTCACCGTCTCATGGTTGAGGCGCTTGAAGCTGTTGACCTCCGAGCCGCTGACCTTGCACTCCAGGAGCAGGAACCGGCCGTTGCGCAGGCCGACTGGGACGTCCGACTTCTGTCCGAAGACCACCGACTCGGGACAGAAGCACCCGAGCGGCAGGTCGGCGAATGCGTCGATCCGACGGCGCCTGACCCTCACATACCCCCTGCCCTCGAGGACCGCCGCCACAGCATCCTCCTGGCGCTTCGCCCACATCACCCGGAGCACCGTCGCCGCGCGTTGCACGGCGATGAGAGCGGCGGTCGTCCCGATCGCGGATGTCCGTTCGGTGGGCGTCGGCGAACGTGGCGGGTGCGCGGACAGCCATGGAAACCGAATCGGGTCGATCCCTGTCTCAATCACCGCTGAGCGCGCCGCGATCGCATCGCAAGCACGGGCGGTCGGGAGCAGGCTCGCGATGGTGTCGAGGTCGTCGGCCGAGATGGGTGGGGCCGTGACATAGCGGGCGGTCGTGAGGAGCGAGGGACGCTCCGCGAGGGTCACGGCCAGCGCCGCCAGATCGTCAGTGGCGTCGAGGAGGTCGGTGACCGCTCCGACCGCCTCTGCGTGAGCGGTCCGATACGCATCCCGGCCCTCCGCCGAACGCCGCGCCGCAAAGCGCTCTCGCGCGATGGCAGCCTCTGCCTCGATCTCACCGATGGTCCACCGCGGTGGGGCTGGAAATCGCCTGGTATCAGGCATCGAGCAGCAGTGCCTCCATCTCGCGCGGCTCGAACTTCTCGAGTCCGCCGTGATAGGTGCGGCCGGTGCCGACGAAGCCCTCGCGGCCGGCGTTCAGCGTCGCGGTCAGCACATCGAGCTGATGATCGGTCATCTCGTGTCTCGGAAAGAGCCCATGACCGATGTTCAGCAGCGCGAGGCCGTCAGGGTTGCGGGCGAACCTCGGTGCCTGGCGAGCCATGTATGACGCCACGATGGGGGCCGGCTTCAGAGGGCCCACCCGGTACCACGGCTTCCGATGCGAGCTGATGTAGCGCCTGTCCACGCCGAGTCGCTCGCCTTCAGCGAGGTACGCGTCCACGGACGGATGCGCGGCACGGTCGAAGTCCGGAGGAAGGTCAAGGACGACGCGTCGATCGGGCGCGTCACGGATGACGCCATCCGCGCCAAGGATCTCCGATGCGGACGTGATGGCCGGGGTCACGAATGCGGACAGGCCGCGCCGGTCTGCCTCGGCGCGGGTCATCAGGAAGAACCGGTTGGCGCCCGTCACGAACCCGCGATGGACCCGCACGATGTCACCGAGCGCGCGGCCCTCATGGTTCTGTGGACTCCCGGCCCGGACGATGGGCGACCAGCGCCTCGCCCGCGCCAGCTCGTGCGCTGCGACCGGTCTGCCGGTGGCGAGCCGCGAGAGCTCCGTCGGCCGATCGAGGAGCCGCACGGCGACCGTGGACGGCGCTCGTCCGATCTCGAAGCTCGTGATGAGCGCCGTGGTCATCGCGTCCTCGAACGGCGCCGCCCTGGGATCCACGAGATCGAGTGCCCGTCCTCCCATGCCATCGGTGAACAGCCGCCTGACGATCGACCCATAGCCCACATCGAGCCATTCGGCGCTCGTGACGAAGGTCCCGACGTCACCCGCGCTGCCGTGGACCAGGGTGGCCAGGAAGAACAGCGCGTGGAGGCCGGCGAGCCCGCTGATCTGGCGCCCGATGGACCTCGCGGCCTGTCCCGCCCACGCCTTCGTCTCGCGCGTAAGGTCATGGTGGCGGACGTAGGGCGGATTGCCGACCCATGCCGTCCTTCCCTCGTGCGCCGGGATCACGAGCGTGAGGTAGTCGCCGCAGATGACGCGGGCCGATGTCGCCTGGAGCACCGAGAGCGCGGCGCGCGTCATCAGGCACGCCAGGGGGTCGAGGTCGATGGCGAGGATGTCGAGCGCCGGATCGAGGCGGATCGCCGCCGTCGAGAACCGACCCGACCCGCAGCCCGGATCGACCAGCCGCGTGGGTTCTGCCGCCAGCGCCCACGCGAGCATGGGCGCGACGATGGCGGGCGGGGTCCAGAACTGACCCAGGCCGCGGCGCCTCGGCGGCGTCCGAAGGGCCGTGAGGGCGTCGCCGAGCGGGTCGCCACCACGGAGCAGCTGAGCCTCCGCGAGCGCCCTCACCCCCGGATCGGACGCGTCGTGCGACATGGCCCGGGAGACCAGCGATCGTTCGGCAGGCGCGAGCGGGCCCCCGATCCGCTCCGCCCCGAGGTCGAGCGCGAGTCGAGCGAGCGCCGGTTCGCTGTCGATCGCGAGCGTCACCGTCTCCACCGTCTCATGATGCACGACGACGTCCGCCGTCCCGTGCTGACGATGTCGCGCCGGCGTGCCAGCTCTCATGGCACGCGTCGGAGCGGATGGTCGGTGCGACACGGGCGTCACGCGGCCAGGCGGCCGCGGTCGAATGAGACGCCGCGGTCGCGGAGCGAGAGGAATGTGCCGTGGCCCACGATCAGGTGGTCCAGCACGGGCAGGTCCAGCAGTCGACCGGCGGCGACCGCCTCCGCGGTGAGGTGCAGGTCATCGGGCGAGGGAGAGGGGTCTCCACTGGGGTGGTTGTGCACCAGGATGAGGCCCGCGGCATGGCGGCGCACGCCGTCCCGGAACAGCTCTCCCACCCGCACCAGCGCCGCCGACACGTTGCCCACATACACGGTCATCACGCCCAGGACCGCGTTGCGGGCGTCCAGCAGCACCACCCGCATCTCCTCGCGCTCCAGCCGGCCCATCTCGGGCATCAGCCGATCGGCCAGGTCGCGGGGCGCACGGACCACCCAGCGCCGCTCAGGCCACGCGGTCGCGGCCCGACGGCCCAGCTCCAGGGCCGCCGCGAGCCGGGCCGCGCGCATCGGCCCCACCCCCGGCAGTGTCTCGATGTCCGCCGCGCTCGCCGCGGCCAGTCCCGACAGTCCATCCAGGCGAGCCAGCGCCTCCTCCGCAAGGGCCTCCGCGGCTCCACCCGGATCGCCCGTTCCCCACAGGAGTCCGATCAGCTCCGCGGTGCGCAGCGCGCCGGGCCCCAGCTGACCCAGCCGTTCGCGCGGTCGCTCCGGCTGGGGCGACTCGCGCAGCCGGCGTGGTCGGGGCAGCGACTGGTCCATTCGGGGTCCTCACTGTCGGTGTGCTGGTGCGTCCGGGGCCGGACGACGGAGCCCGCCGATTCCCCCGCCATCCGGTCCCCGAACGCAGGCGCATCGTAGGGGTCGCCCATTGCCCGGACCTTCGCCCGCCCTTCACCCGCACTTTGTGGACAACCCCGCCACCGACTCCGGTGGGACCGTCCGCCGGGTTCGTCAGGCGGTGCCCGAGGAGCGGGCGATGAGCAGCAGCCCGAGCAGGACGCCGTTGTACGTCACGTGGCCCGCGATGGCGGCCATGATGCCGCGGCGCAGGAACAGCCAGCCCAGGACCACGCCGATGGGCAGGATGACCACGATCTGGAGCAGCGCCTGCGACGCACCCTCGCGAAACGTGGCGGCATTGATGTTCGCGATGTGGACCACCGCGAAGAACGCCGCGCTGCGCAGCAGTGCCGCCCGCTCGGGCAGGTCGCGCACCCACGCGGTCAGCGCGAACCCACGGAAGAACAGCTCCTCGCCGACGGGCGCCACGAGCGCGGCTGCGAGGGCGACCGCGAGCGCCTCCGCGGAGGTCGATGTCGACGGCACGACCTGCGGGGCCTGCACACCCAGGACCGACGCGACGAGTCCCGCCACGACCAGCATCAGGAAGGTCACCGGGATCATCACGAGCGTCCCGGCACCGATCCCCTGGAGCACCCGGTGCAGGCGCTCCGGACCGGCGACGGGCCAGCCCATGTCAGGCCACGCGAGGGCACCCGTCCGGACGGCGAACAGCCACACGCCGCCCAGGTAGCAGGCGAACACCACGAGCAGGCCGAGCAGGAACCCGGCTGGCGCCTGTGCGTCCACCACGCCGCCCAGCAGGCCCGACACGAGCGCGCTGAGCGCGAGCACGACCCCGAACACGAGCAGGGGCGCCGGTCCACGGTAGCGGGACGCGTCGCGATCCCGGCGCACCACGACCTGGTAGCCGGCGCCCGCCGACAGACCGAGCACGACCGCCGCGATCGAGGCGAACACGAGGATCGTGCGCGCCAGGGAGGGCGCGGCCTGGGTGGTCACGAACAGCATCGCGAGACCGCCCACAGAGAGCAGCCACGACAGGAGATACAGCGCAGGCGCGGGTCGGCCGTCGAGCGAGAAGATGCGCGAACCGGGAGGCCCCGCGGACGCCTCCACGCGACGCTGGGACGGGGAGCGAGGGGCGTCCTCGTCGGACGGAGGGGGCTCGGGCGCGGCCATGTCCATCAGGGCATCCTGACTGGTTGGTTCCACGTTCGGGTTCATCGTCGGGAGGGCCGCCGAACCATCCGACAGAGGTGCCGCGGCCGCCCCGTGGCCGGAGCGCGCGGACGGCCCGTCAGGAACGAGGGTCAACGCTCCTGGAAGGCGGACATCTCCGGCGCGCCCATCGGAGACCCATACGCCGGCATGGGCATGGTCTGGGCCTCCAGCGCCGGCCGCCGCTGACCGGGGATGTATGCCGCGGCGACCGTGTCCGGCCGCTCGAAGTCCTTGCCGCACCACGCGCACAGCGACCAGTCCAGCTCCACCAGTCGGGAGCAGCTGGGGCAGACGCGGCGCAGCCGGTTGCGGCAGGAGGGGCAGATGATCCACTCCTCGTGGACCGGGCGGGAGCAGTTCGCGCAGTGCGGACGAGCCTCGATGTCCGCCAGCATCGCCTCCTCGGCGAGCGCGCGCTCGTTGGCCTCGGCCACCGTCTCCTTGGGTCGCACGATGCGATACAGGAGGATGGCGAACAGGAAGAAGACCGGCGTGAACAGGATGATGAACGCCGCGGCGAGATAGGGCGCGACCGGATTGGCCGATCGGTGCTGCATGTCCCGGTACGCCCAGAACGCGCTGGCCAGCCAGATGACGACGATGTAGACGCCGACGGCGCGGATGCCCAGCTGGACGTACGTGTTGTTGAGGACCCCGTTGATCGTGTCACCGATCGCGGTGCCCAGTTGGTCGAACATCAGCGGGTGTCTGCCTCAGGTGCTCCGTGGGCCTGTCGCGACCGCATCGCGGACGACCCACCGGCGGGCCCGAGTGTAGCAAGGAACGCGCGACGTCCCGCGATCGCGGCGATGACTCTTGGGTTGCGTTTCCTTAACGTTGCGGCGAGACGCAGCCACCGTCCCGCCGTTCCACCGCGGTGACACGGTGATGGCGGCCCGACCGGCCGACAGCCGCTCAGCCCCGGAAGCCGGGCTCGTAGGGGACCACCGGGACCATCAGGACCTCCGGCACGGTGGACCCGGCGGCCAGACGCGTGAGCACCTGCCCGGCCAGCTCCCCGGCGCCGGTCGGATTGCGGTCCACGCAACCCTTGATCCGGCCGCCCGTGCCCACGCCCGCATCGATGGCGGCCACGATGTCCGGCGTGCACTCCCGGGCGAAGATCACCAGGCCCGGATCGACGCCCCGCCTCTTGATGAGGATCGGCGCCGCGTTCGGACCATTGGGGCCGACGATGATGCGCGTCGCCGGATACCGCTTGAGCATCGTGCGCACGGCGCCGCTCGCCTGGGCGGGCGTCTTCGATGCGAGCCGCGCCACCACGCTCACGAGGCTGTCGGTCTGGACGAGCGCGCGCTCGGTCGCCGAGGCGTTCCGATCGTCCGCCTTGCTGCCCTCGTCGTTGAACACGACCGCGTCGACCGGCTCGTTCTTCCACGTCCGGTCGGCATAGGCGCCCGCCATGCGTCCGGAGAGGCGCGCCACTCGGTAGGGGTTCACGTAGACGTAGACCGCGCCCGCGTCGCCCAGGCGGGTCTCGTTGACGCCCACGACGATGACCCCCGCGTCGATCGCAGCCGTGGCTGCCGCCGTCAGGTCACCGCCGGTGCGGATCGGGACGACCGCCGCGACATCCTGGTCCAGGAGCTGTTCGATGCAGCCGGCGGCCTGGGCCTTGGCGCCGACGCAGGTGGTCACGGACGCCCCGAGCGCGGTGACCGCCTGCTCGATGTGCTCGCGGATGAGGCGCTGCTCCTGGGGTTCCGACGGCCCGGGCTCGACGGGCACCACCAGGCCCACCGTCCGCCCCGCGAGGACGCTCGCCGCGGCGGCGACCTCCTCATCGGTCGGGACGGGCGACTGCTGGGTGAACCGGCGTCCCAGCTCCACCTTGCCCGGGCCCACGGGCACCGTGCCGCGGTAGACGTAGACCGGCACCTCGATGCGCTCCGGCACGTCTCGGCTGGTCTTGATGGAGAGAACCACGTTCGCCGCGGCCTCTCCCGCCGCATCGTCGCCCGTCGCGACACATCCGCGCACGCGTCCTGCCAGGTCGATGATCCCACGGGTCGTGCCGCTGCACGTCCACGCGATGAGCCGCAGGTTCTCCGGCAGCGTCTCCAGTGACGCCGCGTCGAGCTGGTCCAGCAGCAGCCCCTCCCCGAGCATCACCCGGATCGGCTTGGCGCCCACGAGCAGCGGCGCCACGTCCGCCGCGGTGCGGATCTGGGCGGGCCCCACGCGCCCGACGACCCGCACCTTGGGCGCCGCGCTCCGCAGGCCCGCCTCGCCGGCCTCGCGGACGGGGTCGTTCTTGGAGGGATCGCGACCGGCCACCACGAGCGCGTTGCCCTTCCGCTGGATCGCCCGCAGGCCCAGCGCCCGGCCCGCCGCACGCCCCTGTTCGGTGGCCGCCATCTTCGGGTTGACGTCCAGGGTGACCGCGCCCTCGCCCAGGATGGTCGGTCCGACTCCCACCACGATGGTGCGGTTGCGCAGCGGGACCTCGGCCGCTGCCGACAGGTCACCGTGATCACCGATCGCGATGATGGCGATGGCATCGTCCTGGAACAGCCGCTCCATGCAGTCCGCGGCCGAGGCATCCGCACTGACCACGCATCGGTCGACGATCATGCCCGCCTGCTGGAGCCTCGCCGTGGCGGCAGCCTCGATCTCCGCGAGCCGCTCCGGGTCGGCGGTCGAGGACAGCAGGGCCGGGTCGGACACGATGAGTCCCGCATGGAGCTCCTCGACCCGCCGGGTGGCGGCCGCGAGCTCCGCGTCGGTCAGCTCCAGGTCATCGGTCTCGCCGACCTGGCCCTGGAGCACGGAGCCCGCGAGCAGGTCGACCACGCTGCCGCCCTGGCCAAGCGCCGGCGCGGGCCACAGCATCGCGGCAGCGAGGATGGCGACCAGCCGGCGTCGACGCATGGTGGGCTCGGACCTCCAGGGTTGCACGGGTGTCGATGACCCCGTGCGGGACGTTGCGCCACAGCATCGCAGCAGACCCCACCACCCGTCGAGGGCGGGAGTGGTACCAGTCGGTCGTGGTACCACTCGCTGGGTCGACCGTGGACCCGGGTCCCGCGGACTGCGGTCAGCGGAGCGCGTCGACCGTCCAGAGGCCCGACCGGAGCGCCGATGCGAACCCGACGAGGCACAGGCCGCCGACCCAGACCGTCGCGAGCAGCGCGACCACCAGCGCTCCCGAGACCGGGCCCGTGGGGTCCGTCGCCAGGCTCCCCTCCACGAGCACGTCGCGCGCGCTGCCCCAGGCGGCCATCGTCACGGCGATCGCGAATGCCGCGACCAGGCCGATGATGAGCCAGCCGACGAGCGCCGTGAGGAGCACCCTCGCCGGGGTGTGCAGCAGGCGGGCCACGCCCAGCAGCGCGATGCGGGCCTCCGAGCCTCGGTCGGGGGCGCCCGGCGCGAGTCCCCACGCGTTCACCATGAGGCGCCGCGCGGCCAGGCTGGAGCACGCCTCCACGAGCACCACGACGATGCCCGCCAGGAGCACCTCCGGGCCCACCGCCCCGATGACGCGCGCGGCGAGCGGCACCTGGGTGGTGCTCGGCGCGAGCAGCTCGTCCGTGGTGGTCCGGACGACCCCCTCCACCAACAGCGACACGGCGGCCACGACCGGCAGCAGCGCGATCGCCTGGACCGAGGCGACCCACCAGACCAGCGAGCGCCGTGCCGCGCCCGCCCGTCGGATGGGCGACCGCCAGCGGCGCAGGCCCTCGGTCTCGGGGTCGTGGACGAAGCGCTCCGCGAGCGCCACGTCCGCGTAGGCGGAGGCCACGATGCCGGCGATCGCGGCGAGCGACAGGACCACGCCCGCACCCAGCGCGATGAGCCGCAGCTCGCCGCGTCCGATCATGCCCACCTCGCCCCGGAACAGCATCGACAGCAGGACGGGGCTGGGCATCGAGAGGATGGGCAGGAGCACGACCAGCACGCCACCGCGGGCCAGGAATCCGAGCAGCGCCAGGGCCCAGGACGCGGGATCGGCGATCGTGGCCGCGGTGGCCACCCCGGCGCCCGCGCGCCAGCCGGGGCGCGGAGGGTCGTGCGGCGGCGGCGCCGATGCGGACGACGTCAGGCCGGCGATCCGGCCGCCTCCACGGCGCGCACGAAGGCACGCAGCAGCTCCCGGGCGAGCTCGGTGGGACGCATCGTGGCGGAGCGCACCGGATCCCAGCGGACCGCGGTCATCAGCACCAGCGGCCGATCCCACGGGCGTGCCTCGTCATCAGCCGGCGGCATGCGAAGCCGGATCAGCTGGCGTCCGTCCTCCTGGTCCAGGAGGCCCATGAGCGCACCCGCCAGGATGGGGCCCAGGGCATGGAGCGGCGCGCCCGGCGGCGGCCCGGCCAGGGGTGCGACCGCGCGCGACAGGATGATGCCGTCATCGTCCTCCGCCCACAGGTGGGTCAGCCACCAGCCGTCGTCGGTGACGCTTGGCGCGGTCATGCCCAGGCGGACCTGGGGGCCGGGTCCCGACGCGGCGCGCAGCCGGAACGACTCCTCGCGGATGTAGGAGGGACCCGGGGAGGGCAGGCGCTCGCTCACGCGCCCGAGTGTACCGGGGCGGGCCGGTGCCGCCGTCCGGAGGCTGCGACCCGCTGCCCCGTCCGGGTGGCGTGCCGCGGGACCATCGGGCCACGCGGGGGACGGGGGCGCCGGGCCCACAATCCACACGGTCGGCGAGCACGCGCGCCTGCCGATGCCTGCACCCCGACTGCCTGCACCCCCGATGCCTGCAACCGCCCGAGGTCCGACCTGAATGCGCCCTTCCCGCCCGATCGCCGGTGTCACCTCGATGGCCATCGCGCTCCTGCTGGCGCTGCCCGGCGTCGCCGTCGGCCAGGCCGCGGACGTGGCGTATGCGGACGGCTCGGCCACGACCCTCATGCGGGGGGGCGTCCCCACGCTCGATGCGTTCAGCCTGACCTCCGGCCGGCGTGACCCGACCGCCGGGACGCTGACGCTCGAGTTCGAGCAGGTCGGCGGGCCCGGCAGCCTGCGGATCCGCACGCCCAGCGTGCCCGGCAGCCACGCCGCCGCGCCGAGGACGCCGGGCGGTGCCGCGGTGACCTGGGCCCGGCTGCACGGTCGATCGGGTGCGCGCGCCGCATGCATGGTCGCCTGGGCTGATGCCCCGCAGGGACAGGTCGCCGGCTCGTTCCTGTGTCCCAGGGAGCGGCAGCCGAAGGGCGCCCGATCGCGCTACTCGCTGACCGGCACGTTCACCGCCCGCGTCGCGACCGAGGACGGCGTCACACCCGACGCCGTGCCGCCCATCCTGCCGGCGGGGACGCCCGCGGAGCTCGATGGCCGGACGGTCACCGTGTCGAGCGTCACGGATGTCCAGGGCGCGTGCGCGGCGGGTCGCAAGCGGGGGGTCGACCGGGGGGCCTGCCCCGCGAGGCAGCTGCCCCTGGACGCGCCCCTTCGCGTGGTGGTCGTCAGTGGCTGCGTCGACGACGGCGGCGAGGTGATCGCGCTGCGCGGTCGCACCGGCCTCAGCGGGGTGCTGTACGCGGGCGGACCCGGGTCCCTCGAGCCCCTCGGGCTGCCGCTGACGATGGTGGACCCGGCGATCTCCACGAAGGGCCTGCCGCGCGTGATCGACCAAGGCTCCTGCGCAGAGGGACATCTCGTGACGACCGCGGCCGGTCCGCTCGTGATGTGGCTGCCGACCGACGGTGGATCGCCGGTGGCCTGGACGCTGGATCCGGTCTCCCTGCCGCCGACCGCGGAGAGCCTGCTGCCCGCGCCGAGCGGCCCGCCGGCCAGCGCCGCTCCGGGCATCGCACCGACCACGTTCAGGAGCGGGGCGGCGGACATCGTGGTCGACGGGGCCGTCTCTGTGGCCGCGGACGATCTCGTGCTGGTCGACGGCAGCTTCGGCGAGGACGCCACGGGCCAGCCGCTGCTCCACCTCGCGTTCGCCTCGGGGAACGGCAGCCTCACCATCGACCTGCCGGGCGCCGACGGCTCGTATGCCTGGGACACCGGATCGGGCACGGGCACCCAGGGCGTGGGGTACGCGGTCGGCGAGACGACGATGGACCCGCTGCTGTCGGCGTGCCAGGTCGAGGTCGCGCTCACCGAGGCGGGCGGCGTCAGCGGCAGCTACGTGTGCCTGCCGCCCGACGGCGGCAGCGCATCCGGGGCGTTCGTGGCGAACCCCTGATCGGGGCGCGTCGATTCGCGGCGCGGTCAGACGGGCGCCGGTCCGGTCGTGAGCCGTGGCACCAGCGACAACTCCAGGATCACACGACGTCGGTGGGACTCACGGGCAGCGCGCTCGCGGAGCAGGAGCTCCGCTGCGGTTCGACCCGACTCCTCGAACGGCTGGCGGATCGTGCTGAGGCCGAGGCTTGCAGCAAGGTCACCGTCATCGAAGCCCATCACCGACACGTCTTCGGGGATGCGCAGCCCGGCGGCGCGGATCGCGATGACAGCGCCCGCTGCGAGCAGGTCGTCATGTCCGACGATCGCAGTCGGTCGAGGGTCCTTCGCGAGGAGGGCGGCGGCCGCGGCCTGTGCCGCGGCCAGATCATGGGCGGCGTCACACACGACCAGGTCGTCGACCGCGACTCCCGACGCCACCAGGGCTTCACGGAACCCCGCGATGCGCTCGTCCGCCTGGAGCGGCATCGCGCGCCGCTCATGTCGCTCCATCACGTACCCGAGACGACGGTGTCCGAGGCTCATGAGATGACGGGCAGCGATCCGCCCACCCTCGGCGTCGTCCGTCCGGACGCTGCTGAAGGATTCCGTGGGCGCGTCGACGACCACCGTCGGCAGGCCTCGGACCGTGAGGCGGTCGGTGATCGCCGGTTCCAGCTCCATGCCCATCACGATCACGCCGTCCAGACGGTTGCTGATGGGCAGGCTCCCGAGCAGCGGCGACTGGGCGGTCGCGGCAGATTCGTGATCGAACACGCACACGTCCCGAGCATCGTCGCCGACCGCCTCGATGATGCCTGACAGCCGGCGATAGTAGGAGACATACGTGGTGAAGGGCGCCACCACCCCGATCCGTCCGAGCGTCGCGCGGGCTCGCATCACGGCCTCGCTGCGCGGCGAGTAGTCCAGTGCTTCCGCCGCATGGAGCACGCGATCCCTGGTCGCAGGTCGGACCCGATCCGGGCGATTGAGGACGAATGAGACGGTCGTGATGCTCACGCCCGCGGCGGCGGCCACATCGTAGATGGTGGCTCGCTTCGACGATCCCACCACACCTCCTGTCGCACGGGTTGACGCGGGCATCGTAGCGCGATCCGGGTGGTGTGTAAAGACCTTTACAGAAAACCCATTGACGCTCGGCGAGAGCACAGACTAGGCTGGCCCGACCCGAGGACCGCCCGAGGGAGCGGATGGGCACACGGAGGAGTTCGAGATGCAGCGGATGTCCAGCGGAAGGATGGCGGCCCTCGCCACGGCGCTCGCCGTGATCGGCCAGCCCGCGTTCCAGTTGGCCGCCACGACACGAGTGATGGCCCAGGACGAGATCGTCATCACGTGCACCGGCTGCGAGGCGTCAGAGACGGACATCTTCGTCAACGAGTCGCACCGCCTGGCCGAGGCGTTCAACGAGGCGTATGCCGGCAAGTACCGCATCGAGTACGTGCCGTTCGCGGGCGTGAACGACCAGACCCAATTCCAGCCGTACCTCAAGCGCCTGGCCGCCAACGACCAGCTGCCGGACCTGTTCGTGACCGCGGGCTACGTCATCCGCGACCTCGGCAAGTCCGGACGGCTCGTGGACTGGACGCCTGCGCTCGAGGCCGACCCGGCGTGGTCGGACAGCTTCTTCGAGGATGCCTGGTTGAGCCTCCGGGACGAGGCCGGGGCGACCTGGGGCATGCCACGGTATCGCAACTCGATCGGCATCTTCTACAACACCGACCTGTTCGCCAAGGCGGGCATCGACGGGTTCCCCACCACCTGGGAGGAGCTGCTGGCTGCGTCCGCGAAGCTCAAGGAATCCGGCGTCATCCCGATCGCCCAGGACAGCGCCTGGATCAGCCAGCTCTGGTGGTCCAACCTGATCGGCGTGCAGCCCGGCGGCCCGGAGTTCCTGGCGGGCGGCATCCTCGAGGGAGGATTCGCCGAGAATCCCATCGTCGTCACTGCCACCGAGCGCCTCAAGCAGCTGTTCACGGATGGCTTCGTCAACCCGGACGCGTTCTCGGGTGACTTCTTCGCGGCGGACACGCTGTTCACGACCGAGAAGGCCGCCGTGCTCGCCAACGGCCCGTGGGAGATCCCCTGCTGCATCAACGGCGAGGCGGCCAACCCGGGGCTCTATGACCGGGTTGGGTATTCGATCGCCCCGGATGGCGGCGTGATCGCGGTGTCCGGCGAGGGCTCCTTCGGCAGCGGCGCGAGGACCGACGCCACCCGCGAGGCGGTGACCGCGTTCATGAAGTTCATGACGACCAAGGAGCAGGCGCTCGCCGGCTACCAGGCCGTCGGTGGTGGATGGCCGTTCCGCTTCGAGATGACCCCTGAGGACGAGGCGCTCATCGACCCGGTGACCCTCGCATTCATGAAGGCCGCCGAGAACACGGGCTCCGTGTACGTCCACGCGCTCCAGGTCACGCCTGCGGGCTTCTTGGACGCGTTCAAGAACAACTGGCCGGCCTACGTCCAGGGGGCGATGTCCACGCAGGAGTTCCTGGGGACAATCTCGGACGCGGCCGCTGCCGGGTCCTGACCTGATGAACGTCTCTCCGGGCCGCATCCTCCGGCGCGGCCTGGAGAGACGTCGATAGCCCGAGGATCGGCATGAACGCAGTCACCGCCGCCCATCGGACCAGGCGCTCGAGATTCGAGACGGTCGCACCGCGCGGCAGCGGGTTCGGCGTCTCCCTGTCGCTCGCGCCGGCCATCGCGCTGTTCGCCTTCGCGTACGCGGTGCCGATGATCATCCTCGTCGCCACGTCGTTCACGAAGTGGAGCTTCCTGGGCATCGAGTGGACCGGGGTCGCGAACTTCGAGCGACTGTTCGCCGACCCGATCTTCTGGCGCGCCGCCGCCAACACCCTCGTCTACTGCCTGGGCACGCTGCTGATCCAGGTGCCCCTCGCGGTGGTGGCCGGAATCCTGCTGTCGTGGCACCCGCCCGGATGGAAGGGCTTCCGTGCCGTGCTGTTCCTGCCCATCGTGATCTCCGGCGCGGCGTTCGCCGTGGTCTATGGCCTCTTCTACAACCCCAGCTGGGGTCTCTTCGGCCAGCTGCTCGGGGCGCTCGGCCTGAGCGCCGACATCAACGTGCTGTTCGACGTCAACCTCGCCATCTTCGCAGTGATGGTGGCCTACGTGTTCGTGGTCGGGTTCGGGATGGTGCTCGTGATGGCTGAGATCGTGTCCATCCCACGCGAGCAGTACGAAGCGGCGGAGGTGGACGGCGCCACCCGGTGGCAGCGCGAGCGCCACATCACGCTCCCCGCCCTGCGCCAGGTGATCGGCACGGTGGCCCTTCTGGGCATCCTGGGGACGCTCAAGTTCTTCGACCTGGTCTACATCCTGACCGCGGGCGGGCCAGGGAATCGCACGGCGACCATCGGCACCTACACCTACACCCAGTACGTCAACGACCAATGGGGATACGCCAGCTCGATCGGCCTCATCACGCTGGCGATCGGGGTGGTGGCGATCGTGCTGATCCGACGCATCTTCCGCATCGGGGAGGCGCTCTGATGGGTACCGAGCGTGACCCGGCACGGGTCCGTGGACGCGTGGTCCTGATCCTGGTCTACGTCGTCCTGACGGCCCTCGCGGTGGTCGCCCTGGGGCCGACCCTGTGGGTGGTCCTCGCCTCCTTCTCGACGATGGACCAGATCTACTCCGGCACCATCATCCCCCAGCAGCTGTCTCTGGACGGGTACGGGACGCTCTTCGCCAACGCGAACCTCGTGACCGCGTTCGGGAACACGCTGCTGTACGCGACGCTGGGGACCCTCGGCGCGCTGGCATCGGGCTTCCTCGCCGCGTATCCCACGGTGCGCATGCGGTTTCCCTGCCGCACCGGCCTGATCTACCTGTTCAGCGCGGCTCTGGCTGTACCCATCCTGGCGCTGCTGGTGCCGGAGTACTTCGTGCTCTCCAAGCTGGGCCTGTACGACAGCAAGCTGGGCATGGTGGTGTTCTACTCGGCGCTGTTCTTTCCCCTGGCCTTCGTCATCCTCCGAGCGTACCTGGGGCGGATGCCTGTCGAGATCGAGGAGAGCGCCCGGGTCGAGGGTGCCGGGTACTTCATGGTCCTGGGACGCATGGTCGTCCCCCTCATGCGGCCGGCGCTCGCGACCGTCGGCATCATCGTGTTCATCTCGATCTGGAACGAGTTCCTGTTCAACCTCGCACTCGCGCCGTCTCCGGCGAACGAGAACGTCCAGATCATGCTGTCCACGTTCAAGGGCCAGTTCGCCTATGAGATCACCGCGATGCTGGCAGGGACGGTGATCGTGATGGCGGTGCCGGTGGCCGCGTTCCTGCTGCTCCAACGACAGGTCCTGGGCGGGCTCACCGCGGGCGCCGTCAAGTGACCGATGGGGGCATCCTGCGGGCGCTGGCCATGGTCCGGGACGACCGGGTCACAGGCGCCGACTGACCATGCCCCACCTGGACCTGCCGGTCGAGCAGCTCCGCACCTATCGACCGGACCTGCCGGCCCCGCCTGATCTGGCGGCCTTCTGGGCCGACACCCTCGCGGAGACACGGGCGTGGCCGCTGGATGCCTCGTTTCTCCCGGCGGCGACCCCGGTCCGGCTCGTCGAGACCCTCGATGTGACGTTCCGCGGCTTCGGCGGCGCCCGGATCCGGGGGTGGCTGTCGATGCCGCGCGGCGTCGATGGACCGCTGCCAGGGGTCGTGCAGTACGTGGGATACGGTGGTGGGCGCGGCCATCCGCATGAGCACCTCCTGTGGGCGGCATCCGGATACGCGCACCTCGTCGTCGACGCGCGCGGTCAGGGAGCGAACGGCGCGCGCGGCGACACCGCGGACCCGGACGCATCGGGCGAGCCACGCGTCGACGGGCTGCTGACCGACGGGATCCTGTCGCCCATGACGTACTACTACCGGCGGGTGATCGCCGATGCGGTCCGCGCGGTGGAGGCGTTGCGCGCTCATCCGCGTGTGGACGCCGCCCGGGTGGCCGTCGCCGGCGTGAGCCAGGGCGGGGGCCTGAGCCTGGCGACCGCGGCACTCGTCCCGGATCTGGTCGCGGTCATGGCGGACGTGCCGTTCCTGAGCGACTTCCCGCGGGCGATCCGAATCTGCGAAACCGAACCCTACCTCCAGATCGCGCGCTATCTCGCGGTACACCGATCTCGCGTCACCCAGGTGGAACAGACGCTCGCCTATTTTGACGTCGCCGTCCTCGGTCGCTGGGCATCGACGCCCGCGCTGTTCTCCGTGGCGCTCATGGACCGTGTCTGCCCACCGTCGACGGTCTACGCGGCGTACCACCATTACGCTGGTCCGAAGGAGATGCGGGAGTACCCGTTCAACGACCACGAGGGAGGCCAGCAGGTCCAGGAGGTCCTTCGCATCAACTGGCTCGACGCAAGGCTGGGTCGATCGGACGAGCACCGGGCGTGACCTGACAGGGCAAGGCGAACCCCTGATCGGGGCGCTGCGGCATGCGGCGGGCGCGGACCGCGCAGCGGGCCAGCCTGCCGCCCGTCGCACCGGGCGGTCCTGCCGCCCGTCATCCCCGGACGGCCGTCACTCCCACTCGATGGTGGCGGGCGGCTTGGAGCTGATGTCGTAGACCACCCGGTTGACGCCCGGCACCTCGTTCACGATGCGGCTGGAGATCTTGCCCAGCACGTCGTAGGGCAGCTTCGCCCAGTCGGCGGTCATGCCGTCCTCGCTGGTGACCGCGCGGATGGCCACGACGTTGGCGTACGTCCGACCGTCACCCATCACGCCCACGGACCGGACCGGCGTGAGGATCGCGAAGCTCTGCCACACGCTCCGGTAGAGGTTGGCGGCCTTGATCTCATCGATGACGATCCAGTCGGCATCGCGCAGCGTGTCCAGGCGCTCCGCGGTGACCTCCCCGATGATCCGGATGGCGAGGCCCGGCCCGGGGAACGGCTGGCGCTGGACCATGGTCTCGGGGAGGCCCAGCTCCAGGCCCACCTGGCGCACCTCGTCCTTGAACAGGTAGCGCAGCGGCTCGATGAGCTGGAACTGGAGGTCCGACGGCAGCCCGCCCACGTTGTGGTGGGTCTTGATCTTCTGGGCGGCCTTCGTCTCCGCGGTGGCCGACTCGATGACGTCGGGGTAGAGCGTGCCCTGGGTCAGGAAGTCGATGCGGCCCAGCCTGGCCGCCTCCTCCTCGAACACGCGGATGAACTCCGCGCCGATGATCTTGCGCTTCTGCTCCGGGTCGATGACCCCCGCCAGTCTGGCCAGGAACCGCTCGCGCGCGTCCACCATCACGAGGTTCATGCCCAGGTTGGCCTCGAACGTCTGCCGCAGCAGCTCCGATTCCTTCTTGCGCATCAGCCCGTGGTCCACGTAGATGCAGGTCAGCCGGTCGCCCACGGCGCGGTGGACGAGCGTGGCCGCGACCGCCGAATCCACGCCCCCCGAGAGCGCGCAGATGACATTGCCGTCGCCGCCCGTGGCGCGGGCGTGGGCGTCCACCCGCTCGCGGATCTGGGCGACCGTGCTCTCGATGAAGTTGGCGGGTGTCCAGTCCGCGTTCGCCCGGGCGATGTCCAGCACGAAGTTGCGCAGCACCCGGCGGCCGTGGGGCGTGTGGACCACCTCGGGGTGGAACTGGATGCCGTACAGCCCGCGCCGCTCGTCCGCGAGGCCCGCATAGGGGGTGCTGTCGGTCTGGGCCGTGGGCCGGAAGCCCTCCGGCAGCCGGGTGATGGAGTCGCCGTGGCTCATCCAGACCGGCTGGTCGCGCTCCAGCCCCGCGAAGACGTCCCCGTCGTCGGTGATCGTGAGCGTCGCGGGACCGTATTCGCGCCTGGCCGCCGGGAGGACGTCACCGCCCAGCTCGAGGGCCATGAGCTGGGCCCCGTAGCAGATGCCCAGGACCGGCAGCCGGCCGCTCCAGATCGCGGGATCCGGGCGGGGCGCGCCCGGGTCGTACACGGAGTTCGGGCCGCCCGAGAGGATGATGCCCTTGGCACCGCGATCGATGATCGACGCGAGCGGCGTGTCGTGGGGCAGCAGCTCGGAGTAGACGTTCAGCTCCCGCACGCGGCGCGCGATGAGCTGCGCGAACTGGGACCCGAAGTCCAGGACCACGACGCTGTCGGGGGGCTCCGGCGGGACGAAGATCGTGGGACGGTCGTCCGGGGCGCGATCGGGGGCCGGCGCGTCCAGCGCGACCTCCAGGTACGCCTCCACCTCCGCGTCGTCCGGGGCCAGGACGCGGTGACCCGCGTTCGCCGCCTCGCCGTGGACGGTCTTGCCCCGCTCGGTGCGCGGCGGCGTGGACTCCTCGTCAGGCAATCGATCCCTCCCGTGTGGCCCGCGCTCCTCCCCCGTGATGCGGTCGATCCAGTCTAGCGGCGGGCGGGCTCCGGCCGGGCGGGACCGCGCTCGGCGTCAGCGAACCGTGCGACGCTCGTCCTCGAGCACCGAGCGGCGCAGGCCGAGCGGCCCCAGGTCGCGCATCACGCCGCCCGTGGGATAGCCCTGCGCCGCGGGCGGGTAGCCGGGCACGGGTCCGTCGCGCAGCTGCTTCCACATCGTGTTGAGGCCCGTGGTGCCGTGCTCCCGCACGAGCCGCACCCGGTCCAGGTCCACGATCTGGGTCAGGATCTCCTCCCCCGCGCCGCCGGTCGCGGTGACGACCCCCTCCGGGTCCACGATCACGCTGCGGCCGGTCCCGAACAGGCCCCCGTAGTTGGGCGTGACCAGCCAGACCTGGTTCACGATCGCATTCGCGCGCGCGATGACCAGCTCCTGCTCGCGGTCGACGGTCTTGGTCAGGGTGGGCTGGAGGATGACCTCCGCACCCATCCAGGCGAGCGTCCGCGGCACCTCCGGGTACCAGCCGTCGTAGCAGATCATCAGCCCGAACCGGCCCACGTCGGGGATGTCGAACACGGTGAAGGCGTCGCCCGGCACGGACGCCTCCAGGGGCCGCCAGGGGAACAGCTTGCGATACGTCGCCACGATCTCGCCCCGCGGCGAGATGGCCAGCGCGGTGTTGTGGGCGCCGCCCGCCGTGCGCTCGAACAGTGACCCGGGCACCAGCCACTTGCCCACCTCGCGCGCGAGCGCGCACAGCCGGTCCGTGGTGGGCCCGGGGATCGGCTCGGCGACCTGCTCGTCGTAGCCGCGGGGCCACGCGTCGCCCCACGAGCCGACGGCGTGGAGGTACAGCTCCGGGAACACGAACAGGTCCATCGACGGCACGGCGGCCGCCAGGACGCGCACCTCGTGGGCGAACTTGTCCCAGGTCGCTGCCGGGTCGTAGGGCACGGGCGCGACCTGCAGGGCGGCGATGCCGATGGCTCTGGTCATGGCGTCTCCTTGGCGTCGGGTGAGGGGTCGGTGTCGAGGAAGTGGCAGGCGGCACGGCCCTCCGGCGCCGCCGGACGGAGCTCCGGAACCTGGCTCGCGCACCGCTCGGGGTCGCCCAGGCGTGCGCGCAGCCAGCAGCGCGGATGGAACGCGCAGCCCGATGGCGGGGCGGTGAGGCTGGGTGGGTCGCCGCGCATGAGCAGCGGCTGGGTGTCGGCGTCGACCGAGGGCCGGGCGGACAGGAGCGCCCGAGTGTACGGGTGGCGCGGCGTCTCGAGCACCTGCCGCGCCGGGCCCTCCTCCAGCATCCGCCCCAGGTACAGCACCCCGATGCGGTCGCACAGGTAGCGCACCACGCCCAGGTCGTGGGAGATGAGCAGGTAGGTCAGACCCAGCTCCGCGCGCAGGGTCACCAGCAGGTTGAGGATCTGCGCCTGGACCGAGACATCGAGCGCGGAGGTCGGCTCATCGAGCACGAGGAGCCGCGGTCGGAGCGCCAGGGCCCGGGCGATGGCGACCCGCTGGCACTGGCCGCCGGAGAGCTCGTGGGCCCGCCGCTCCAGGTGCTGGCGGGCCAGGCCCACCTCGTCCAGGAGCTCCACCACCCGCGCCTCCAGCGCCCGGCCGCGCAGGCGGTCGTGGGTGCGGATCGGCTCCGCGACGACGTCCCGCACCCGCTGCCGCGGGTCGAGCGAGCCCACCGGGTCCTGGAACACCACCTGGATCTCGCGCCGCAGCCGATGCAGCGCCCCACCCTGGAGCCTGGTGATGTCGCGGCCGTCCAGGTCGATGCGACCGGCCGTGGCATCGGTGAGGCGCAGCAGGCAGCGGGCGAGCGTGGTCTTGCCGCTGCCGGATTCCCCCACCAGACCGTGGGCCTCGCCGGGTGCGATCGCGAGGTCCACGTCGTCGAGCGCACGGATGGTGACCGTGCCCCGGCCCGGCACATGGGCGGGGTACGCCTTGACCAGCCCGGTGATGCGCACGAGCGGCGCGAGCGGCGGCGACGCCACGAGCGGCACGAGCGGCGGCGACGCCGCGCTCCGGGCCGCGGTGGGAAGGGAGCCGGGCATCGCGGTCACGGGCCTCCCTCCGCCAGATGGCACGCGGCCAGGTGGCCCCGATCGCCGCTGACCGGATCGAGGGTCGGGTCCTCGCGCCCGCAGCGCTCCAGCGCGACGGGGCAGCGCGGCGCGAACGCACAGCCGGCGATGACCGCGAGGTCGTGGGGCACGGTTCCGGGGATCACCTGGAGCGCGCCTGCGTCCGCGGACGTCCGCGGCACGGCCGCCAGCAGTCCCCGCGTGTAGGGGTGACGCGGCGAGCGGAACAGCTCCGCGGTCGTCGCGGTCTCCACCACCCGGCCGGCATACAGCACCGCAACCCGGTCGCACACGCGGCGCACCACCCCCAGATCGTGGGTGATGAGCAGGACGCTGAACCCCTGCTGCTGCTGGAGGGTCCGCAGCAGCGCCAGGATCTGGGCGGCGATGGTCACGTCCAGCGCGGTGGTGGGCTCGTCCGCGATGAGCAGCCGGGGCCGGCACAGCAGGGCCATCGCGATCATGGCGCGCTGGAGCATGCCGCCCGACAGCTGATGCGGGTACGCCCGCACGACGCGCTCCACGTCCGGCATGCCCACCGCGCCGAGGACCTCCCGGATGCGTGCCTGTGCTGCCGCACCACGCTCGCGATCGTGGGCGGAGAGCACGTCGCGCATCTGCGACCCGATGGAGAACACGGGATTGAACGCGGTCGACGGGTTCTGGAAGATCATCGCGATGGCGCCGCCGCGGAGCGAGCGCATCGCGTCGTCGCCCAGCGCCAGCAGGTCCCGGCCCTCGAAGCGCATCGCCCCCGCAGACAGGTGCGCGGACCGGGGGAGCAGGCGCATCGCGGCGAGGCCGGTGACCGTCTTGCCGCAGCCGGTCTCACCGACCACGCCCAGCGCCTCCCCCGGCGCGATCGAGAGGTCCACGCCCCGCAGCGCCACGGTGGTCCGATCCTCGCCCGCGAACTCGAGGGTCAGGCCCCGGATCTCGAGCACGGGCGGCGCCCCCGGACCGATCGGCGGCGGGACGGACGCGGGCGGCGGAGCGGCGAGGGCTGGCGTGGTCATCGCCCCTGCCGCGGATCGAGGACGCGCAGCAGCACGTCGCCCACCAGGTTGAACGCGAGGACCGTGACGAAGATGGCCATGCCCGGGAACGTGGCGACCCACCACTGGTCCAGGATGAGCGCACGGCCGTCGGCCACCATCAGGCCCCAGTCGGGCTGCGGCGGCCGCGCGCCGAGACCGATGAACGCGAGCGAGCCCGCCGCGAGGATGACGGTCCCCACGTCGATGGTGGCCTGGACGACGATGGGCGCCAGCGCGTTGGGGATGATGTGGCGGCCGACCACCCGGCGGTCGCCCACGCCGATGGCCCGGGCCGCGTCCACGAACGGCTGCTCCCGGAGCGACACCGCGATGGACCGCGCGATGCGGGCGTACCAGGGCCACCAGGAGATCGCCAGCGCGAGCGCCGCGTGCTCCAGGCCGGGGCCCAGCGCGGCCACGATGGCCATGGCCAGGAGCAGCGGCGGGAACGCCAGGAACAGGTCCGTGGTGCGCATGATCAGGCCGTCCACGCGGCCCCGGCGATACCCCGCCAGCGCGCCGAGCGGCACGCCCACGAGCACCGCGATGCCCACCACCAGGAGCGACACCACGAGCGCGGGCCGGGCCCCCAGCACCACCCGCGAGTAGACATCGCGGCCCAGCTCATCGGTTCCGAACGGGTGGACGGCGGACGGCGGCAGGAGCGCACTGGGGACGTCGATGGCGCCCGTCGCATCGCGCCCCGGGAACGGCGCGATCCACGGGCCGAACAGCGCGAGCAGGACCAGGATCGCGATGAGCAGCAGACCCACGGCGCCCAGGCGGTCACGCAGCAGCGACCGGATCACCCGGGGCATGCGCCGGGCCGGAGCGGCGGGCACCACCACGACGGTCGCCATCAGGCCAGCCGGATGCGCGGGTCGAGCCCGGCCTGGAGCACATCCACCACGAGGTTCACGACCACGTAGAACGCGGCCCCGAACAGCGTGATGCCCATGATCGCGGGGTAGTCCACGTTGAGCATCGACTTCACCGCGAACGTGCCCAAGCCGGGCCAGTTGAACACGACCTCCACGAAGAAGGTGCCCGTCAGCGAGTACGCGAGCGTCAGCCCGATGACCGTGAGCACCGGCAGCAGCGCGTTCCGGAGCGCGAGGCGGCCCAGGATCCGCCGCTCCCCGATGCCGTATGCCCGCGCCGTCCGGATGTGGTCGCGGGCCAGCGTCTCCAGGAGCGAGGCGCGGGTCATGCGCGCGATGAGCGCGATGGGATACGCGGCGAGCGTCAGCGCGGGCAGCACCAGGTGCCACATCACGTCCACGAATGCGACTCCGTTGAGTCCGAGCAGCGAATCGACCACCAGGAACCCGGTCACCGGCGTGATCGGCGCGGTGAACCGGAGATCCCCGTCGACGCGCCCGGCGAGCGGCAGGATGTCGAGCGAGCGGAAGAACACGACCTGGAGGATCAGCCCCAGGAAGAAGGCCGGCATGGCCACGCCGGCGAGCGTCCCCAGGCGGACCACGGCGTCCGGCGGTCGGCCGGTCCAGCGAGCCGACAGGATGCCCAGCGCGATGCCGACGGGGATGGCGATGAGCATCGCCGCCGCGATGAGCTCCAGGGTCGCCGGCAGCCGGTTGAGGATCTCGTCGAGGACCGGCCGTTTCGTGCCGATGGAGATGCCCCAGTCTCCGGTCAGCATCTGGCGCATGTAGGTCAGGTACTGGACCGGCAGCGGCTGGTCCAACCCCAGCTGATGGGCCACCCGCGCGATGTCCGCCGGGCGGGCCCGGGGGCCGATGTAGACGGCTGCCGCGTTGCTCGGCACCACCCGCGCCAGCAGGAACGTGACCACCGACAGACCCAGCAGCACCAGCAGCGAGCCGCCGACGCGGCGCAGCAGGTATCGACTCACGGACGCGGCCCGTCCATCAGGAGGGCAGTGTGCCGGACGGGCTGGCCGGGTGCGGAGGGTCGGGCCGGTCCCCCCGGTCCCCGCCCGACCCTCCGCACCATCGGCTCAGCCGGCGGGGTGCAGCGGGTAGAAGAACTGGGCGAACGGGTAGTTGAGGTTGTACTCGTAGCCCGCGATCGCGTTGGGGAACGGGACCACGAACTCGGTGTCGTAGAAGAAGACGCCGGGCGCCTGGTCCACGAGTCGCTTCATCGCCTCGGAGTAGTCGGCCTGGGCCGCGGCGCGGTCGGTCGCGGTCTTCGTGCCGGCCGTGTCGATGAGCCCGTCGTAGGTCGGGTCGTTCCAGTACGACAGGTTGAAGAAGGGCGCCTCGCTGCTGTGGAACAGCGACCACAGGTTGTCCGATCCCGCGTCCGAGTACGTGGGCCAGTAGAGCAGCAGGAACATGTCCTGACGTCCCTCGGGGTCGCCCTTGGCGCGCTCCCACTGCTGGTTGAAGAGCATGGGCGTGAGGGTCACGTCGATGCCCAGCTGGCTGAACGCATCCTGGAGGAGGGGCGCGAAGCGCGCCTCGTTCTGGTTCTCCGACGCGTAGGTGATCTCGAGCGGGAACCCGCCGTCCGGGTGGCCCGCCTCCGCGAGCAGCGCCTTCGCCTTGTCCAGGTCCTGGTGGTACTGCGGCACCTCGGGGTCGAACGGGAACACGCCCGCGGGCACCGGGCCGTGGGACTGGGTGCCGAATCCCTGGGCGCCCACCGTGATGATGTCGTCGTAGGGGATCGCGTACGAGAGCGCCTGGCGGACCTTCGGGTCGTCGAGGGGTGCGCGCCCCGTGTTGAACAGGCCGACGTAGTTGAAGAACGAGGGCTCCTCGAGGACCGTGAAGGCGGGGTTCGTCCGGTAGCCCTCGATGCTCTCGCTGGGCACGCTGAACGCGATGTCCACGTCGCCGCCGTCGAGCGCCTGCTGCTGGTTCACGGCCTCCGGCATGATCGAGACCAGGACCTTGTCGTAGTGGTCCACGTCATCCCAGCCGCCCCAGTAGTCGGGGAACGCGGAGAGCAGCACCTCGCTGTCGGGCGTGTAGGACTCGATGGTGTATGGCCCGGTGCCCGCCGCGACGCCCGCCTCGAAGTACGTCTCGTCGGCGGCGGCCGCCTCGAGCGCCTTGGGCGACACGATCCAGGCGCCGTAGAGGGAGCTCGCCACGAGGTCCATGGGCGCCGCGTAGGAGAGCTTCATCTCGACGGTCAGGGGGTCCACGGCGGACACCGATTCCAGCGGCGCCCAGATGAACGAGGCGCCGGCGTGGTCCTTGGCCGCCTGGATGGACGCGACCACGGCATCCGCGGTGAGCGGCTCGCCATCGTGGAAGGTGACGCCCTCGCGCAGGTGGAACGTCCACGTGAGCCCGTCCTCGCTGACGTCCCACGAGGTGGCGAGCGCCGGGGTGAACGGCTCCGCGGCGCCGGGCGCGTTCACCCACAGCAGCGGCTCGTACAGGTTGGCGAGATAGAAGGCCTCCGTGGAGAAGGACTTCACGGGGTCCCACGTCGTGACGTTGGCGGTCGTGGCGACCTTCAGGACCTGCGGCGCGTCCTGGGCCGCCGCCGGCCCGGCCGACAGGGTGGCGGCGAGCAGCGTCGCCGAGGCGAGGCCGACGAGGCGGCCGGCCAGCCGGTGCGGGGCGCCGCGCCGTGTGATCGTGTGCATGCGATCCCTCCCGTGACACACCCGCGCCCTCCCGGCGGGCGTCGATACGTCGCGAGTGTTGCGAGCCGGGGCCATTCCGTCCAATACTTCGTCAGCCGGTCAGCGATACCCGTGAGGCATGGATGGAGCTCCGAATCCTGCGCTACTTCCTGGCCGTCGTGGACGAGGGCTCCGTCACCCGCGCTGCCGGGGTCGTGGCCGTCGCGCAACCCTCGCTGTCGCGCCAGCTGCGCTCGCTGGAGGCGGAGCTGGGCGTGGTCCTGTTCGACCGGTCTGCGCGGTCGCTGCGTCTGTCCGCGGCGGGCGAGGCGTTCCTGCCCATGGCCCGGGACCTGGTCACGCGCGCCGACCGGGCGCTCGCCGCGATGGCGCATCTCGGGACCGTGCGATCGGTGCCCCTCACGATGGTCGCCCCGGAGACCACGGTGGCCGACATCATCGCGCCGTTCCTGGCGGGTCGCCGGCAGGATGCATCAGCCGTCGACGTGCGCGAGGCGCTGCCCGCGACGGTCTTCGACCTGGTGCGGGACGGCGCGGCGGACGTGGGGGTGTCGTCGGGAGCCGCTCCGGCATCGCTGGAGGTCCGGCCAGTCGCGAGCTTCCCCATCTGGGCGTACGTGCCGCGGGGACACCGGTGGGCGACGCGCACCCGCATCACGGTCGGCGAGCTGGTCGAGGAGTCGCTGGTGGTTCTCGGGCCGTCCCATGGCACCCGACGCATCCTGGACGCCGCGGTGGCCTCGGGCGGGTGGCACCATCGCGTCGCGGCGGAGACCAACGTGCCCCAGGTGGCCCAGGCGCTCGCGGCGGCCGGTCGCGGCGTGGCGGTCGTCTCGGACGACCCGCGGTACGGCCTCGTGCCGGTGGCCATCACGGTGGACGGTGGGTCGCGCCGGGGCGCCGGTGATGGCCCCGGCCGGGGGGCGGGCGGTCGCGCTGGACGAAGGGCGGCGACGACGCTCCGGATCCCGCTGGTCGCCGCATGGGATCCGTCCCACTACGCCGCGGAGGCCATCGCGAGCCTCGTGGAGGCGCTCGTCGAGTACGTGACGCGACGCGAGACACCGGGTGCGGCCGCGGATGGGGGCGACCGTTCGGGCGATGGGTGAGGGACACCGCGGTCCACCAGGACGGGCCCTCGCACCGGGCCGGGCACCGCACCGGGCCGGGCACCGCATCGGGCCGGGCACCGGACCGGGCCGGGCACCGGACCGGGCCGGGCACCGGACCGACCAAACGCACCCACCCGCCGTGCCGATCGCCCCGCCCCAGCAGGGACCGAGCGTGGCATCCTCGGCACAGCGTGGACGGGCCCGGGCGCCCGCGTCGACCGGCCGCCCGCGCCACCAGGAGACTCGACACGATGGCCCACAAGCACGCCAAGCGCGGCGACAGGGTCGCCACGGACGCCTCGACGGACCTGGCCACCGAACTGAGCCCACGCGAGCTGGTCGCGGTGGCCGGCGACGACCGGGACGTGGGCGACGGCGACCCGTCCGATGCGGACGTCGCCAACCAGCCATCCCTGGTGGACCTGGGCTCGGACGGCGACGAGCACGAGCACCGCGCCAGGCTGCCCATGAAGCAGTATCAGAGGGAGCTTGCGAGGCTCCAGGTGGAGCTGGTCCGGCTCGAGGAGTGGGTCTGCCATGCGGGCCTCAAGGTCGTGGTCCTGTTCGAGGGACGCGACGCGGCGGGCAAGGGAGGCGCCATCAAGACGATCACGTACGCGCTGAACCCGCGCATCGCACGCGTGGTCGCCCTGGGCGTGCCGAGCGATCGCGAGGCGTCCCAGTGGTACTTCCAGCGATATGTGCCGCACCTTCCCGCCGCGGGCGAGATCGTGTTCTTCGATCGCTCCTGGTACAACCGCGGCGGCGTCGAGCGGGTCATGGGGTACTGCACGGAGGAGGAATACCAGGAGTTCCTGCGCTCGTGCCCGGAGTTCGAGCGGATGCTCGCCCGCTCGGGCATCATCGTCATCAAGTACTGGTTCTCGGTCAGCCCCGACGAGCAGGAGCGCAGATTCCAAGCCAGGGCGGCCGACCCGACGAAGCGCTGGAAGCTGAGCCCGGTCGATCTCGCATCGCGCGAGCGGTGGGACGACTACTCGCGGGCCAAGGACGCCCTGTTCGCCTACACCGACATCAAGCAGGCGCCCTGGTACGTGGTGGACGCCGACGACAAGCGGCGCGCCCGCCTGAACGTCATCCGGCACCTGCTGTCGCTCATCCCGTACCAGGAGGTCCCGGCGGAGCCCGTGGTCCTGCCCCCGCGACCCCGGCCCCGGCGGGGCTACATGCGCCCGCCCAGGAGCGACCAGACGTTCGTGCCGTCGGTGTACTGATCCGGTGCGCCGATCCGGCGGGAGGCTGCCATCGAGGGAGCCGTGACACGTGGCCCGGCGCATCGACGTGGTGGGGCTGGCCCCACCATCGGGCCGATCGGGCCGATCGGCCGGGCCGCCGGCGCGCTACCCCCGCCGCACGGCCGTGTTGCGCTCCCAGATCTCCCGCAGTCGGTCATGCGGCATCGCGTGGGCGGTCAGACCACCCACACCGGTCATCGTCTCCGCGGCCACGAGCGCGTTCACGATCGCCTCCTCGGTCGCCTCGATGGTGGCCCAGAACAGCGGCGTGATCCAGGCATCGTCCAGGGTGGCGACGTGACGGATGCGCGGCGGCCCCACCCCCGAATCGCTCGCCGCGAGCCCGCGGTTGGCGGTGGAGAAGCACACCATCAGGTCCCCGCTGGAGTTGGCCGCCGCGCCGCCGACCCGCGCGATCCCCAGGCCCGCGCGCTGGGCGAGCCGCTCGCACTGGCCCGGCAGGAGCGGCGCGTCGGTCGCCACCACGACGATGATCGACCCGGTGTCCGCCAGCGGCACCGGCGGCGGGCCCGGCTCGGGGACCTCGCTCGCCGGGATCTCCCGCCCGACCGGGACGCCATCGATCGCCAGTCGTGCCCGTTCACCGTGGTTGGCCTGGACCAGGACGCCCACGGTAAAGCCGCCCTGCTCCGGCACCAGGCGTCGCGAGGACGTGCCGATGCCTCCCTTGAAGCGGTGGCAGATCATGCCCGTGCCGCCGCCCACGTTGCCCTCGGCGACCCGTCCGCTCCGAGCCGCCTCGAGCGCGGCCACGACATGCCCCGCTCGCACGTGCTGCCCGTCGATGTCGTTGAGACGGCCGTCGAAGGTCTCCCCCACCACGGGCAGCGCGAAGGCCGGCTCGGCATCCGACGCATGGGCCGCGACGGCGCACAGCGCATCGCGCACCACGCCCACGGAATGGGTGTTGGTGATCGCGATGGGGGAGGTGAGCAGCCCGCCCTCGCGGATCCACTCGAGCCCGGTCAGCTCACCGTTCCCGTTCAGTCGGTGACAGCCCGCGAACAGCGCCTCGCGGAACGGGTCGCCGTCGTGGGGGACGATCACTGTGACGCCCGTGCGCACCGGGCCGCGGCCCACCACGAGCGGACCGTCGCCGTGGATGAGCGTGGTGTGGCCCACCCGGACACCGGGGACGTCGGTGATGGCGTTCTCCGGCCCCGGCGCCAGGTGCCCGATGGTGATGCCCAGGTCACGCGCCCGCGGACGCGCGCCGGCCTCCGCCTCGAGCGCGCTCATCGCGCGTGCACCGCGAAGATGGCACCGCCCGAACCGTCGGTGGGGCCGCTGTTGAACGCGATCACGGCCTTTCCAGCGACCGCGACGATGTTCGTGGCCTCGCGCAGCCTGGCTGCCGAGGGGACCACGGTCGCGCTCCTCCGCCAGGTCCGGCCGCCATCGGCGCTGGACGAGAAGCGGATGCGGCTGGACGTCACGCGGGAGCCGCGATAGGCGACATCCGCGTACACCAGCCACGCGACGGCGCCACCGGGCAGCACCAGGTCCACGGCACCCAGCGCCCGGTCACCCCCGGGCCGGATGAGCCGCTCCGTGAACCTCCGCCCGCCGTCAGCGGATCGGACGAGGACCACGGACCCATCCGGCTTCTGCTGCCCGATGAGCAGCACATCCTTTCGCGCGGCCAGTTCCGGCCAGCCGTAGGTTCGCTGCCGGGAGGCGAGTCGGGCGTCTGCGAACCGGGCGCCGGCATCCCGGGAGGTGCGCACCAGCAGGCGCGTCGCGAGGCAGCCACCGGGCTCGGCATCCGACCAGGCGAGGTGGAACGTGTCACCTGCGGCGGCGAGACCCACCAGCCCGTCGATGCGGGGCGCGGCGCAGTCGATGGACAGGCGTGTGCGGCCGGCCAGACGCTCCCGTCCGAACGAGGCGCCGTCGTCGGTCGATCGCCGATACAGCACTCGCCCGTCGGTCCGGTCGGTCCACGCGACGATCGCGACATCACCCGCCAGGGCGAGCGCGGGTGTGCCGATGTCGCGCTGGCCGGGCTGCCGCGCGACGCGGACGATCGGCTCCCAGTCGACCCCGCCGTTGGGGGACCGACGGACCCACAGGCTGCCACCACCCGGGCCGCGGGTGCGCCATGCGACGAGGACCGTGTCCCCCGCGGCGGCCACGGCCAGGGTCGGGATCACGACCCGGTCCGAGGCCGTGGAGCGGAACAGCGCTCGCTCGCGCGACCAGGTGGCACCCTGCGTCGTGGAGCGCTGGAAGATGACCGCATCGTCACGTCCCGCG
>DAOTUU010000023.1:0-74284 GCA_034436555.1 Chloroflexota bacterium
CGGCGTCGATGTGCCGGAACCGGGCGTCGCGGTCGGGGTGGGTCGGGTCCTCCAGCGTCCTGCGGTTCGACTGGCGGCTGTGGCCCATGTCGCGGATCAGCTCGCCCACGAGCCGGTGGCTGACCGCGTGCCCCTGCCGCCGCAGCTCGTCGGCGAGCGTGCGCTGGCTCGTGGTGGGTCCAGCGGACGGGACGCTCCGGGTCGCCCCGGGAGCAGGTGTGACCGCCGCGGCTGGCAGTGTGGCTGGCAGGGGCCCAAGCAGGGCGGCGTCGGAGCTCGACGCCGTCGCCACCCGCCCGGTTCTGTTCAGGACGCCGCGCCAGATCAGCGGTTGGCGCCCGACTCGAGCCTCGCACCTCCGCGAAGGACCAGCACGATCAAGCTCACGACGAAGACGCCGATGAGCAGGTCGGAGACGTTCGCCGTGCCCACCCTGCCCTCCGCATCCGTCGGCGGAAGATCGAGCCCTCCCAGGACCGTCATCGCCTCCGCCACGGTAGAGACTACGCGCACCTCACCGGGCAGGTCGACCTCATCCTGGTTGGGGAAGATCGCCAGCGTCAGGCTGTGGTCGTCTGCGCCGACCAGCCACGCGACCGAGTCCGTCGCCGACACCGTCCTCCCAGACGATCCCGTGCTGAACAGGTAACGCTCCCCAGGCGTCAACACGACCTTGAAGCAAGTCCCACTCCTGAGAACGAGAGGGCCCTGGGCCACCCCACCCATCAGTGGCTGCTCCACATCCCAATGTGAAAGGAAGAAGCCCTTTCGCTCGATTACGCTGTCGTAGACTCCGATGAAGGCTCGACCAGAAGCAGCGCCAGCCGTCTCGATCGTATTTGCGATGCTTCCACAGTCCGCAGCTGCCTGATTCGACACGGTGCCAATCGTCGCCGCTACCATCGCGAGCGTGAGGGCGACGATTCGCGCAGTCCGTCTCATCATGGTCGCATCCTCAATCCGCTGGGCATGAACTGCCACCGAATGGCAGGAAGTGGCAGGTCTCGTTACTCAGTATCGGGTCGCCCCAAGATGCAGGGACGTCTCCCAGTTTAGAGTAGGCACCGTACCAATTCCGGACGCCGTTCTTGTTCTTGTAGCCACGACTCCCCTGAATCCCGCGCGCCGTTGCCTGCCCCGCGTCGTTGTTCCAGGTGAAGATCGGTCCACCGCTGTCCCCGAATGCCGGCCAGTCCGTCGGCTCCCAATCTGGGTCTCCAGGCGGCGGATCGCCCACGAACGTGACGTACCGCACCATGTTGGTGACATGGACAACGTCGGTCAGAGTGTTGGGGTTACCATCCATGTCGTAGTCCGATCTGTAGTCGCACCCATCCGGGTCCCAAACGGTGCCGGTCGCTGTGCCCCCATTCCCGCCCGTGACGTACCGGAAGGCTCCGATGACGCAGGAGTTCGACCTCGCTCCCACCGGCACTCGGTAGCCGTTCAACACGGCTTTCGGTGGAACGAAGTCCGCATCGACTCGCAGGCGACCGATGTCGCCATCCTGTTCGTCAGCGAACCGGGCCTCCTTGTGTAGGCCGACGTTGTTGCCATTCTTGAAGATTGGATCATTCCAGCGGTTGCGATTGCAGTGGCCGGCCGTCAGAGACCATTTCGCGCCATCCAGATCCAGGCGGAAACCGAACGAACAATCGCGCAGGTTCCCACCGTTTGCGGCATTGTCGTAGCCATGTCCCGCCGGAGGCGACCCTCAGCCCAGACCGAGCTCCTCGGCCACGGGCTCCAGCCCCAGCGAGCGCGCCACCCCCAGCGACGCCACGTTGTCCCATGACGTGGAGTACCACGGCACCCTGCCCTCCGCGATGACCGCGTCCCGCCACGCGGCCACCGCCGCCCGCCCGAATCCCTGACCGCGCCACGCCTCCGCCGTGAACACGCCCGCCTCGGCGGCGTCCGCCCGCGAACGGACGGAGGAACACAGGGCCACCGCCTCACCCTCGCGGACCACGGCCACGACCGGGCCGCGAGCGGCCAGGTGGCGGGCGGTGAACGGGAACAGGTGCTCCAGCAGGGTGCGGTCTGAGCGGCCCAGGACCCGAAGCCCGTCCACCGGCGGCACCGCGCGAACCGACGTGAACCGGAACGCCGGTCCGCCCTCCAGCTCCCCGTCGCCGGCCTCCGCGATCCGGGCCCGGTCGGCGTCTCCCATCGGCGCCCCGTCGAAGGCCCGCAGTCCGCCGACGACCTCGTTCAGCCGATCCACCAGCTCCGCCGGGACATCCGACCGACCCAGGATCAGCCAGTCCCCGCCCAGGCCTCGGGACAGCCAGAGGCGGGGCGGCGGATCGGCCTCGGGCTCGTTGACCGCGAGGATCCGTCCGTCGGCATCGGTGTCGAACAGCAGGCGGGCGTGCTGCTCCAGGAGGTCGGCCGACCCGACCCGGGCGATCACACCGCGCCAAGCTCCCCGCGCACGATGCGCACCCCATCCGCGAGCGCGCGCATCTTCTGGACCGCGAGGTACCGCGCGGTCTGGGAGTAGCCGCAGTCCGCCGACAGCCACAGCTTCTCGGGCGCACACGACTCCAGCAGCTTGCGCACGCGCCCGGCCACGATCTCCGGGGTCTCCAGGTCGCGCGCCTTCACGTCGATCACGCCCGCCACCAGGATCTTGTCGCCGCCGTGCTCGGCCCACAGCTCGGTCTCCCACATCGACCGGTTCGCGAACTCCAGGCTCAGCGCGTCCAGCCGGAGATCCTTGAAATACGGAGCGAACGCCGCATACGATCGATACGACGTGGCCGGGCGGCCGCGGAAATTCCCGAAACACAGGTGCAGCGACGTGGTCGCGTCCACGCCGTCCAGACACGCGTTCGTGATGTCCACCATCTCCGGCAGGCCGCCGGGCAGGATCCAGAACGCGGGCTCGTCGAGCTGGATGAGCGTGGCGCCCGCCGCCACGGCCGCCTTCAGCTCGCGGTTGATGAACGGCACCAGCGCCCAGGCGAGCTTGCCCTTGTCCGCGTACTGGGGTGCCGGATCGATCCGGAAGGCCTGGGTGACCGGTCCCTGGAGCGCGCTCACGAACGGCCGGGTGGTGCGGGCCAGGAGATGCTCCACCTCGGGCACCATGTTGTAGCCATCGGGGACATCCAGCGGCGCGATCGCTCGGAATGCATCCAGCTGGTCGGGTCCCGGGTAGCCCAGGCGCCGCTCGTACTCGATCGCCTCCAGCCCGGTGATCCGCCCGTGGAAGTTGCGCGTGAAGTCGGCGCGCAGCATCTCACCGTCGGACACGATGTCGTAGCCCGCCTCCTCCGCCTCGCGCAGCGCCAGCTCCGCGCCGTCCCTGAGCGACTCGTCGATGTCCGAGGGGCCCAGCTTGCCCTCCGCCACGGCGTCCCGGACCAGCCACATCCAGGACGGCACGCCGGAGCTGCCGATGGACTGGATGGGCAGCAGGGGCAGACCGGTGAGCTTGGCCATCAGGGTGTCTCCTTGGGGTTCGAGGGTGGGCGCTGGAACAGCTCGATGTGGTAGCCGTCGGGGTCGATGAGGTAGGTGGCCCGGCCACCCCTGTTGGGCCCGACCGGGATCTCGATGGCACCGTTGCTGCGCGAGCGGTACCCGGCCGCGACCGCCCGGGCGTGGAGGGCGGCGGCATCGGTCACATGGAAGCAGAGGTGCCCCGTGCCCGGGTCCCAGGCGCGCGGTTCGGGCGTGGGCCGGGCGTCCGTGCCGTGGTACTCCAGCAGCTCCACGAAGACGCCGTCCGCGCCGGGGACGCGCAGATACACGATCCGGGCATCGGTCATCTCGATGCCCATCACCGCGCGCACGTACTCGCGCGCGCCCAGGGTCACGTCGAAATGGACCTCCAGGCCCAGCGCGTCGCGGTAGAACGCCAGCGAGCGCTCCATGTCGCTGACCGCGATGCCGCCGTGGAAGAAGCCGCTGATGAGCGGTGGGACAGGCGGGCCGGCGTCGGCGGCCGGAAACGGTTCCATTGTCCGAGAGTGTACCGGGTGCCCACCTCGTCGGGGGGGCGCGGCGCGGGCGGGTCGCGAGGGTCGCGATGCGTTCTCTCGGAGGCGCTCGCCGTGGCGAGGGAGGGCGGCGGGTGGTCGTGTCTGGCCGAGGCGCAAGGCTGGTTCGCCCTGATTGACAATCGGGACCGGTCGGCTCCAGGCCGCACGCGGGAAGTCAGCGGCGTCACGTACTCAGAAGAGAGGTCCGTGAAGGCTTCATTTGACACGAGGGTTACAGTCAAATCGATCCTGCTGCGTTCTTGGATCGACCCAGCGTCGGTCCGGTGGGCCGTATTACCAGGGTGACGAGAGCCCCCATCTCTGGCCCCCGGGTTGGAAGGTGGTGCGATGATGCGCGGATCATGGCGGCGGCGTCGCATGCTGCGCGCGTCGTAGCGAGATGGAAACGGTGCCGCCCATCCCGTCCGGGTCGCCAGCCGGGCACGGTCGCTGTCATCGGCGACACGGCCTCACAGCGGCACCGATGCTCGGAACCGTCCTGATGATCGCCGCGATGACGCTGGGGGCATGTACGTCCGGCCCGGTTGTGACACCGACCGCGCGAGTGGTCGACACGGCCCCATCGCCTGGCATTCCTGCGACGCCACCCCCCGTCATGGCGACGACGGCCCCGCCACCGGAGATGACACCAACAGCGACCCCGCCGCCATCGATGGCGATCCAGATCCCGGTGAGCCAGCTCACCCGGCTCGACGAGTGCTTCATCGAGGCAGGGATGATTCCGGTTCGGATGCGTCCGCCCGACGACCCGCTCAATGCCCAGAATCGGGTCGTCCTGTGGCGCTTCGATGGCACGGACGCCGAGTATGCGGAGGCTCGGGTGGCACGCAAGGTGTGCCAGGACAAGTACGCGCTGCCCGCCCGCGAACTGACGGAGGACGAGCTTCGGGCCAAGTATCAACGGTGGGTGGCCGAGCGGGACTGCCTCGTCGAGCTCGGCTACCACCCGGTCGAGCCTCCCTCGGTAGAGACGTTCCTGGCCAGCTGGGCCACGGGCCCATGGATGCCCATCGACGGGGTGCCGGTGGACAGCTGGAGCGCGGCGGAGTTCCGGGAGGCCAAGGAGCGCTGCACGATCGAGATGTACGACCAGGATTAGGTCGTGACCATTGGCGTGCGCAGGCTCGCTCCGTACGCGGTCGCCGCGGGCCTGGTCGTCGTGGTCGCGGCCAGTGCCTACTGGGCCGGCACCAACGCGGTCCTGCCGCCGACCATCCCGGTGGAGGTCCACTCGAGCCAGACCTATCGCGCGGAGCTCGGCACCGTGGCTCGGTCGCTGCGCACGCAGGTGACGGCGTCCTGGCCCACGGAGCAGACGTATCTCGCGGGCGACGAGGGCGTGCTCACGTCGGTGGTCCACCCCATGGGCGACCTGGCGCAGGATGGGGACATCCTGGCCACCATCAACCTTGAGCCGGTCGTCGTGGCGTCGGGCACCGTGCCCATGTTCCGGACGCTCCAGGAGGGCGTCCGTGGTCCCGACGTGGCGCAGCTCCAGCAGCTGCTCGCGGCCCAGGCCCAGTTCGATGGTCCTCCCGACGGGACGTTCGACGCCGCGACCCGTGCGGCGGTCGAACGCTGGCAGGCGTCGGTCGGGGCCACCCCCGACGGTATCGTGGAGCCCGGCTCGATCGTGTTCGTGGAGGCGCTTCCCGCGCGGCTGGAGGTCCTGCGGCAGGTGGGCGAGCGCATCGGGCCGGGCGACGAGCTTGTCCGTGTGCTGGCGCAGGCACCCGCGTTCGTCGCTCGGTTCGGGGCCGCGACCAGCGCCGAGGTGATGTCGGGGACGCCCATCGACCTGGACGCGCCCGACGGATCGACCTGGCAGGGCGCGCTGGGTGCGTTCGAGCCCGCCGAGGACGGCGGCTTCCACGTCGCCGTGACGGGCGCCCTGTGTGGTGATGACTGTGGCCAGGTCCCGGTGACCGGGGAGCTGAAGCTGGACGGTCGCGTCGAACTGGTCCCCGAGACCGCCGGCGTCGTGGTCCCGGTGTCGGCGATCGAGCTGCAGGCCTCCGGAGCGCGGGTCGTCACGCTCGTGGACGGCTCCCAGCGACCCGTGAAGGTGATCACCCAGGCCGACGGCTTCGCGGTCGTGGACGGCCTGGACCCGGGGACGGAGATCCGGCTCCCGACGCCACCCCGATCGTGATCGAGGCAGCCGGCCTGACCTACGGGTACCGGCGCGGCGACCCGGTGCTCCGGGACTGGGGCGCCTCGATCGGCGATGGTGAGGCCGTCGCGATCGTGGGTGCGTCGGGCAGCGGCAAGTCGACGCTGCTGTATCTGCTGGGCACGCTGATCCAGCCGTGGAATGGCAGCCTCGTCATCGACGGCGTGGACATCACCCGGCTCGGCGATCGGGGGCGGTCGGACATCCGGGCGGCGTCGATCGGCTTCGTGTTCCAGGACGCGCTCCTGGACGCTCGACGCTCCGTGCTCGACAACATCGTGGAAGGAGCCGTCTACCAGGGCGCCGATCGCCGCACCGCCGTGCGCGACGCGGCGGCCCTGATGGCCCGGTTCGGGGTGGATGTGGAGCCGGGACGCCGCGCTGCGGACCTGTCCGGAGGGCAGGCGCAGCGGGTGGGGCTGTGCCGGGCGCTCCTGGGTCGCCCGTCGATCGTGCTCGCCGACGAGCCCACCGGGAACCTGGACCGGGCCAACGGCGAGGTGGTGGAGGACGCGCTCCTGGATGCGGCTGCGGCTGGCGCCGTGGTGGTGATCGCGACCCACGATCAGCGGCTGGCCGCCCGGTGCTCGCGGAGCATCCGGCTGTGAACCGGTCGTGGATCGCGCTGGCGCGCGAGTCCCTGCGCGTGGCGACCGTGACGCGCGTCGTATCGGGCCTGGTCCTGCTCCTGGCGATGGTGGTGCCGGCCGCGATCCTGGGGACGGCCGGTCTGAGCATCGAGGCCCAGGCGTCGATCCTGCGGCGCGTGGATGAGATGGGGTCGCGCATCGTGACCATGGTCACGACCGGCGCCAGGGAGTCGGCCATCCCCGCGACCGCGGTGGACCGAGTGGCTCGACTCGAGGGCGTCAGCTGGGTGCTGGGCCTGGGGCCCGTGTTCGACGCCCGGACCCGTCAGGGCACCGGTGGTCCCACCCCGGTCAGGGCCTACCGGGCGGTGCGTGCCCCGGTGGAGTTCGGGGAGTCACCGGCCGGCCCGGGTGCGTTCGTGTCCGCGGTGAGCATCCGCCGGCTGGGCCTGGGCGGTGCGTACTCGATGATCGATCCGGGCGGAATCGACGTGGTCGGATGGTTCCGGGCGCGCGAGCCACTGGAGGTTCTGGACGACTTCATCCTCGTGCCGTCCGACGACGACGGGCTGGTGCTGGAGCGCCTGATCGTCGCGGTCGAGGATGTCGGATGGGTCGATCCGGTCGTCGCGAACCTGCCCGCCCTGGTGGGCGACGATGCTGCGGCGTTCACGACCGTGCAGCGGGGGGCGGGGCTGCTGGCCGCGCGGGAGGCCGTGCGCGACGAGGTCACGAGTCGAGACCGCCAGCTGGTGGTCCTGCTCCTGGCGGTCGCCATGGGCGTGGCCTGCCTGGTGGTTTTCGCGGGGACGGTCGCCGCGCGGCGGGACTTCGGTCGGCGCCGCGCCCTCGGGGCCACGCGCGCACAGCTGACCGTGCTGGTCATGCTGACAACGCTCTGGCCCGCGGTCGTGGGCGTGCTGGTCGGGGCCGCCGCCGGGTCGGCGTACGTGTCCTCGCAGCTTGGCTCGACGCCTGCCGGCAGCTTCCCCCTCTCCATCGCGGTGCTCACCCTGCTCGCGCTGGTGACGGCCTCCGCCATCCCGGCAGCCGTGGCCGCCACGCGCGATCCGCTCCAGGTGCTCCGCACGCCGTGAGGCGCGTGATGCGTCAGACGAATGCTGCGAGCGCGTCCGATGCGGGGTCCACCCAGCGCAGCCCGGGCACAGCCCCGAACACGCGTCGATCGCCTGGCGGATGACCTCTGCCACCGAGACGCCCTGGCGGCCCGCGACACGGACAGCCTTCCGGTACCGCGGCTCATCAAGGAGCAGGTGCATCCGCCGATCAAGGATGCGCATGTGCATACGCCACCGCATCACCCCGGGCGTGACGGTCTCCTGCAACATCCCACGACCTAGACCCTGTCGGCGCACGCGTACACTGCGGCGACCGTGGGTCCGGCGCGGGGTGGCCCGGGCCGCGTGTGTTGGAGGGACGTGCCATGACCGCCACGCGGACCGACACCGCGGGTTCCGCGGTGTTCCATCGCCGACCGGGCGAGGCGTACCCGGTGTTCGTGCGCGGCCAGGGCTGCACGCTCTGGGACGACGCCGGTCGGAGGTTCACGGACCTGTCGAGCGGCATGGCCTGGGCGGCCAGCCTGGGCCAGGGACGGGGGGACCTGGCCGACGTGCTGGCCCGCCAGGCGGGCACCCTGACCTACCTCCACAACGCCTGGGCGTCCACCGACCGCCAGGAGGAGTACGCCACACGGCTGACCGGACTGGCGCCGGCGGGCATGGACCGGGTGATGTTCACCTCGGGCGGGTCGGAATCCAACGAGCTGGCCATCCGCCTGGTGCGCCAGTACCAGCTCGCCATCGGCCAGCCGCGGCGCTGGAAGGTCGTCTCGCTGGAGCACAGCTACCACGGCGCGTCGGTGGGGGCTCTGTCCCTGACGGGTGCCATCAGCGTCAACGAGATGATGACCACCGACTACGACCCGTATCTCATCCGCTTCCCGCGGGTGGCAGCGCCGATCACGTACCGCGGGCCGTTCGCCGACCTGGCGCCGGGTGAGGCCGCGCGCGCGGCGGCGGCGGCCGTGGAGGCGGGCATCGTCGCAGCGGATCCGGCGACCGTGGCCGCGTTCATCGTGGAGCCGGTGATGGGCAACGGCGCGATGACCGTGCTGCCGGACGGGTACCTGGCGCTGGTGCGCGACATCTGCGACCGCCATGGTGTGCTGCTCATCGTGGACGAGGTGATGACCGGCGCCGGGCGCACGGGCACGTTCCTGCGCGTCGAGGCGCTGGGCGTGACGCCCGACCTGGTGATCATGGCGAAGGCCGTCAGCGGCGGGTATGCCCCCTTGGGCGCGGTCCTGCTCCATGAGCGCGTCACGGGCGCGATCGTCGGGGCAGGCCGGCGGATGGACCACGTCCATACCCACAGCGGCCACCCGGTGTCGTGTGCGGTGGGCCTCGCGGTGCTGGACATCCTGGAGCGCGAGGGGCTCGTGGCGCAGGCGGCCGCACGCGGGGCGTTCGCGCGGGCCGAGCTGGAGCGACAGCTCGGCGACCATCCGTTCGTGGGGGAGGTCCGGGGCGTGGGCCTGGCGATGGCCGTGGAGTACGTGGCCGATCGCGCCACCCGGCGAGCGTTCCCGGCCGCATCGGACGTCGCCGGCTCCGTCTGGCGGGGCATGCTGGAGCGCGGCCACATCCTGCCCTCGCGGCGCTACCAGGACAGCGAGGTCATCGGGGACTACTCGCTGTTCGCACCCGCGTTCGTGATCTCCGAGGCCGAGATCCGCGACGGCATCGCGGCGCTCAAGGACACCATCGAGACGGCGTCCGCGCGGTGGTGAGCGCGGCGACGGAGCCGGCGTGGCGGGCGGCGCGACGCGCCTGGATCGGGATCATCGGGAACGGGTTCGTGGCACGCGCGCTGGCCGAGCGGATCGCGGCGGACCGGGCGCTGGGGCTCGACCTCGCGTTCGTCGCCGCGCGCCGTCCCGGACCGGGCCAGCTGGCCCTGGGCGCGATCTCCGGGGCGCTCATCGAGGAGCGTGGCGCGGACCTCGTGGTGGAGGCGGCCCATCCGGACATCACGCGCGCGTACGGGCGCGTGATCCTTGGCGCGACGGATTACCTGCCGCTGTCCACGACGGCGCTCGTGGACGATGGGCTGCGCACCGACCTTGAGGCGACGTCGTCGGCGGCCGGCACCCGACTGGTCCTGCCACACGGGGCACTCGTGGGCGGTGACTCGCTGCTGGAGTGGCGGGACCAGTGGGTGGACGTCACGATCACGTTCCGCAAGCACCCGCGGGCGATCGACTTCGCGGCGTCCGGCATCGACCCGGCCGGGGTCACCGAGCCGACCACCCTGTACGACGGCCCGGTCCGGGGGATCGCGCCACGATTCCCGCGGAACGTGAACACGATGGTCACGTGCGCGCTCACGACGGTGGGGTTGGATGCGTGCCGGGGCGTGCTGATCGCCGATCCGTCGCTCGACGTCGCGGTGGCGGAGGTCGTGGCGATCGGTCGGGACGGGTCGCGTCTGGAGACCGTGCGACGGCAGCCGGCGGTGGGCGTGAGCGGTACCGAGATGATGGCCTCGCTGCTGCGTTCGATCGGGGTGGCCACGGGGCGGCTGGGACGTCCCGCGCTGGCGTAGACCAGGCGTAGGCCCGGTCGTCTCGGACGGTGGACTTGGCACGGACAGGGTCCGCCCGCCCGATGCCTCGTGACTCGTCAGGCAGCGACCAGGACGCTGGTAGGTGCGCCGGCGATGGTGCGGTGCTGCCCTCGGCGGCTGTTGTGAGCGTGGAACGTGGCCCTCGCGAGCGTCGCGGACGCCGTCGCTGCGCCTACCACTCGCTGTATCGCTGACTGGTGATTCGCTTGGGTCCGAGTCGTCACCCAGCGAGGCCGCCGTTCTTCGACAAGCGGCACGAGCGTCGACGCACCATCGCGCCGTGTGGTCGATCGCCGAGCACCCCCGGCGACCCGGGCACCCCCGGCGACCCGGGCACCCCCGGCGACCCGGGCACTCCCGCGTTACGACGTGCCCGGCACCCCCGCCACGCCCGCGTGCTCGAGGGCGCCCTGGTCGAAATGGGCGTGTGCGCCGCTCTGCACGCCGCGCTCGGTGATGACCGTGCCATCAGATCACGACGGATGATGCCCAGGACCTCGGCGTCGATCAGGTGCGGCGCCGACACCGCGGAGGCATCGCCCATCCTCGTCCGGATGCGTTTCCTGCGTGGCCCGCCCCGACGCGACCTCATCGACGCACGACGCGTCAACGACCACCATCAGGCCACGGACCACGGATCTCGTCCAAGGCTTCGATGATCTCCTCGCTGGTGATGGACGAGGAATGCTGACGCGTCCGTTCCAGCCACTCCTTCATGGTCGGACGGGCCGCCAGGAGTTCGGCATGGCGTCGCAGCATGGCCGGAACGCTGACCCCAGCCTCCGCGGCACGTCGCGCAAGCGCCCGATACACGTCATCGTCGATGTTCCGAATCTGCACCGTCTTGGGCATCGACGCATCGTGATATGCAAGCTGCATGAGCGGATGCGGGTTCGTGTGATTCAGGCCGGCTGAACGGGTCAGGGCGCGTCGTCGCCGCGGTCCAGGTACTGCCGCTCGTCGAGCGAGCCTCCGGGCGCGTCGAGCCAGCCCGGCTGGAGATGGGTGACCGCGCCCGCCAGACAGGCGAGCCACAGGTGGCCGTCCGCGGTGGGATCGACCCAATGGGCGTTCACATCCAGGGACCGACGTACCGCCCAGGTGCCGCGATCGAGCTCGAACAGGCGTCCACCAAGCGAGTCGTAGGCGATCAGCTCCACGACGTCTCGATACGTCACGACCCAGGGCGTCCCGTCGGGTGCGAACGCGATGCACTGCGTGGCCCCCAGGCCGTCCACGGTCCGCAGGTGCTCGCCGGTGGTCGTGAACTGCTGGAGCCGATGGTTGTGCCGATCGGAGACCCACACGGTGCCGTCGGGCGCGATGGCCACCGAGTGCGGCGTGTCGAACTGGCCCGGCCCGCGACCCTTGGTTCCCCATGCGCCCAGGTACCTGCCGTCGGGCGCGAACCGCACCACGCGCGCGTTGCCGTAGCCGTCGCTGACGTAGATCGTGCCGTCGTGGCCCACGGCCGTGTCCGTGGGCATGTCGAAGGTCCGCTCGTCGCAGCCCTTCACCCCTTCCGTGCCCAGGGACAGCAGCAGCCGGCCGTCACGGTCGAACGCGAACACCTGGTGGCGATCGACGTCCGTGGTCCAGATCCGGCCCTGCCCGTCCAAGCGCAGTCCATGGGGTACCCGGAAGCGGTCGCGGCCCCACGAGCGACGGTAGCGTCCGTCCCGCCCGAACACGACGATCGGGTCGCCCGCCGGGCCACGGTGGGCCACGTAGACGTCGCCCTGCGCGTCCTCGGCGACCGCGGAGACGCGCCCGAACCACCAGCCCTCGGGCATGCCGTCGGCTCCGAACCGGGAGTCGACCCGGACCTTCAGCTGCCGACCCTCGTGGGGGTGCCAGCGCTCGTCGGTGGGGCGGCCGGTGATGGGCGAGTCCATCCGAGTCCTCCGGTGGTGGTCCTGCGTTCATGGATCCCGGTGCGAGCGGGTGGCGAGGGTGCGTCGGCCCATGCTGCCACGTCCAGGGCGCGCCAGACCCGATGGCCGCACCACCAGGTCGGTCGTTCCGGTCAGGCGACCGCCTGTGGTCCGCCAGCCGTCTGCCGGGGTCAGCCAGCCGTCTGCCGGGGTCAGCCCACCATCAGCCCGCTGCGACGGGTGCCGGAGTCGCGGGCGCGCCGAGCGGATGCCAGTCGCTCACGGCGCTCATCGCCGCGCGCAGCTCGTCCGTGCCCAGGATGCCCGTGAACTTGGCCCGGACGATGCCGTCTCGATCAACCACGAACACCCAGGGCGGCGCCTCCACGCCCCACGCCTGAGACCAGGGTGCGAGCGCCGCGGGGCCACCCGGCGGCTCGAGGGAGAGCTGCCCTCCCGCGAACCGCGTCAGCCACGGCTCCGCGTGGATGACCGCCAGGCCCGGGTATTCGATGAAGATGTCGTGCAGGATGCCCAGCGCGCCGCCACATGCCTCGTTGGGGCGATAGACATACGAGTCCAGCACGAACACGAACGGCTGTCCGTTGCGCAGCTCGTCGGCCACGCTGTGGACATAGAACGCGGCGACCTGCTCCGGGTCGGATGAGATGGCGTCCGCCAGGTTGAGCACGTCCGCGAGCGTCGGCGTATCCACGTCCGGTGCAGGCGACCCGAGCGAGGGTGTCGCCCCGTCGGGGGAGACCTCGAACACGGTCGATCCCTCCAGCCGCCGTCCCTGCCAGTCGATGGCCACCTCCGCGGTCCAGGGCCCGACCTGGTCCAGGTGTGCGCGTGCCACGTACAGCTCGCGCCCGGTGACGGCCCATCGACCCAGGGTGGGCGTGACCGATGCGCGCACCTCGCCGCCGGGGTCGGTCAGCGTCAGGGAGATCGGGGCGTCCGGACTGACGATCGGGTGGCTGGCCGCGTCGAACAGCTGGAGGATGAGGTCGTTGTCGCCCGGCCAGTGCTGGGTGGAGATCGGCAGCACCTGGAGCTCCGGGACGGCGGCCACGGCGCCCGACTGGGATGGATCGACGAGGCCCGGGGATGCCGCGATCAGCCCGCCGAGCGCGAGCAGGAGGGCGGCCACCCGGCGACCCGATGGGTGCTTGGATGGGGGCATGGTGCGAGGGCCCTGTGGCCAGGTTCGGTGGCTACATCGCGGCCTGAGACGGCGCCGGCGAACCATCGCCGGTGGGCATCATGGAGCCCGATGGCATGGGCGGACCCTCCAGGACCGGCGCCATGACCTCCACGACGGCCCCGCTCGCGAACGTCAGCGTGAGCGACACGGTCGCACCCGGCTCCAGGGGCGCCACGAGCTCGATGAGCATGATGTGGAAGGACCCGGGCTTGAGCTCCACGGTGCCGCCCGCCGGGACCGGGATCGCGTCCACGGGCATCATCGTCATCTGGCCCGTGCCGTCATCCCTGGTCTCGTGGATCTCGACGACGGCCGCGGCGGGGGACGCCACGCTCACGAGCGCGTCGTCGGTCTCCGCGGCGTTGGCGATCACGAGGTAGGCGGCGCCCGCCATCTGCACCATGGGCGAGGGGCGGGCCCAGGCGCCGCTCACGGTGATCATGCCTGCCGAGGGCTCCATGGAGGGTGCCGCGGCGGGCGATGGGGACTGGGCCATGACCGCGCCGGACGTGGCGACCAGGCCGACCGCCGCGAGCACCGCCGCGAGGCGGGCTGCCCGCATGGGGCGCGCTGCTCCGAACATCTCGTTCTCCCTTCTCACCCCGCGCGCCCGAGCGCGTCGAGGTCGCCGATGATCGCCGCCGCGTGAGTCCCGAACGGGTACGTCAGGAGCAGATTCCCGTCGGCGTCGATGAGGTACTGGTTGGCGGTGTGAGACATGGCGTAGCCGCTGCGGGACTCCGTATCCACGCGGGCGTAGCGCACGCCGTACTGGTCCGCGGCGTGGCGGATGGCGAGCGGCGACCCGGTGACGCCCACCAGGCCGTCCGGCAGGTATGCCGTCCATTCGGCCAGGAACTCCGGGGTGTCCCGCTCCGGGTCCACGGTGATGAACGCGACCCGCACGTCCGGTCGCGCCTTCATCACCCCGATCAGCTCGCCGAGCGTGGAGGGGCAAACGTCGGGGCAGTGGGTGTAGCCGAAGAACAGCAGCGTGGGATGTCCCCGCAGGTCGGCCAGCAGGAAGGGCGAGCCGTCGGCGGTGACAAGGTCCACGAACTCCGGCGCGGCACGGACCTCCCCGGCGATGGGCGTGGGGCCAGGGCGCTCGGTGGCGGTGGCGCCGCCCGGTTCCGGGTGCGTCCCCGAGTGGGCCGCGGTGGTGGCTGGCGTGGCCGTGGCCGTGGGTGCCGACGGGACGGCGGTCGACTGGGTGACGGCGGATGACGCCGCGGCGGGCGTGGAGCCGGGCCGCGCGGTCCTGACCGCGTCCGACGAGCACGCCGCGGCGGTCAGCGTGGCTGACAGGGCCATCACGAGTGCGAGTGCGGATGTCCGGGGCGGGCGAGGCGGTCGCGGTGCGTTCATGACTCCCGTGGCTGCGCCCCCCATCCGTCGCGCGACGACACCGCGAACGGCTCGGGGATGTGCACCCAGTATCGGTCCTGGGCGCGCCGCGGCCCGAGAGCCAGTTGCACCGTCAGACCCGGGACGTCTGGTCCTGCCTCGGGGACGATCGTGGCGGCGTCCCGCCGACCGCCCCGTCGCGGAGCGGCCCCGCCTGCCGCGCAGCGCTGCCGGGTCGCCCCCCATGTGCGCCGCGCATGTGCGCCTGGTGGACCGAGGCGCGGGTGACGGACCAGGCGGTGACCATGGACCAGGCGCCGGCGACCCGTCAGTCGGGCATCGGACCCTGCGACCGCGCACGCGACGCCGCGAACGTGCGGACCGCCGCCAGCTGCTGCTCCGTCTCGATCGATCCGGGTCGGCGCGCCCGGACCTCGGCGATCGCGTCGTCCGCGGCCCGCCCCTGGGTCGTGAGCCAGGCCGCGATGAGCGTCCCGGTGCGACCGAGGCCGGCACCGCAGTGGACGGCCACGGCCTCGCCGCGCGCCAGGGCATCGTCGATCGCGGACACGCCGGCCGCGAGCAGGTCCTGGCCGGGCGCCGACAGGTCCGGCACCGGGAGGTGGACGGCGCGCAGGCCTGCCGCCCGCAGTGACGCGTCGGGCACGGGCCGCTCGTGGAGGTTGACGAGCAGCCGCACGCCGCGCGCGTGGAGGTCGCGCAGGGCCCGATCGCCACGCGGATACCGGGCAGCACCCACCCGGTCGGGGACGATCCAGGTGAACGCACCGGCTCGGATGCCCAGCCAGATCCGTCCGGCCATCGCGGCGCCGCGCCACCGCCGGATCATGCGGAGGCACCCGGCGGGTGGGTCACCGCGGTCGGGACACCCGCGCTCTGTCAATCACAGGAAGGCGCTCCGATCTCCACGTTCACGGTCGTCAGGGTGCCGCTGTTGCGCGACACGATGAACACGAACGGCTCCGTCTGGGACAGGTTCTCCTCGGCATGGATCACCCGCGGCGGCACGTAGATGAAGTCGCCCGGTCCGGTGTCCCGGGTGTGCTCCAGGCGATCGCCCCAGGTGAATCTGGCGTGTCCGGAGATGACGTAGATGGACGACTCCGCGTCCCCGTGGTGGTGGGCGCCCGCGACCATGCCAGGAGGCGTGGTGACGTAGCCGGTCCAGAGTCGATCGGACCCGGCGGTCTCCGGCGTCACCCCGGACTCGCGGACCATGCCCCGGGTCTGCTCCGAGCCGTTGATGATCCGGTCGCTCGGCGCGACGATCACGAGGCCGCCCGCGCCGGCCTCCGTCCCAGCCACGGGACCGTCCGCCACCACCGCGATCGCCTCGATCTCGAACAGGTAGTCGGGATTGGCGAAGCCCGCCACCCGCACGAGGGTGCTCGTGGGGAAGTCCGAGGGGAAGTACCGCGCGCGGATCTGGCGCAGCTCCGCGGCCCGCGACAGGTACTCCTCGCCCACGTACACGTTGACCTTGACGATGTCGCGCAGCGTGCCGCCGCCGGCCTTCACCACCTGCTCCAGATTCGCGAACGCAAGCTCCGCCTGGGCGCCGATGTCGCCGACCGGGATGGTGCCGTCCGCCCGGGCGCCGATGATGCCGCTGATGTAGACCGTCCGACCCCCGCGCACGGAGATGGCCGGGCTGTACTGCCAGGTCATGGGGTAGATGGAGGGGACCTCGATGGTCCGTCGGTCGATGCTCACATCGCTCCTTTCACGTGGCTCGGGGCTGCTGGGCTGTGAGGGCGGTCACGGCGGGCATGACCGCCTCGCGGAAGACGCGCAGATGGTCGATGAGGGCGTCCACGCTGGGCACCAGCGGCTTCAGCTCGATGGTATCCGCGCCCGCCGCACGGTAGGCCGCGATGCGCGCAGCGATCGTGTCCGGGTCGCCCGACAGCGTGCGCGCCTGGTAGGCGGCCTGGTCAGCGAAGTGGCCGCCCGGGGTGGGTGCCGCCATCCGGTACGCCTCGTCCACCGACGACGCGATGACCGAGTGGACGTTGATGCCGATGGTCGGCAGCCGGTCGGCGTGGCCCGCGGCGACGCGCAGGGTGCGCAGCCGCCCCGCCCCGGCCGCGATCTCCTCGCTGGTGACCTGGCTGGGCATCCAGCCGGCATCCCAGCGCGCGGCGCGCTCGAGGGCCGCCGCGGACCGTCCCCCGACGATGAGCGGCGGGTGGGGCCGCTGCACGGGCTTCGGGAAGGTGACCGCCCGTTCGAAGTGGACGTATTCGCCCGAGAAGGACGGCGCGTCCTCGCTCCACAGGAGGCGCATCGCGGCGAGGTACTCGTCCATCCGCGGTCCGCGCGGACCGCGCGCGCCGAACGAGTCGTACTCGCGGCTGAGGCTGCCCCGGTGCGTGCCCAGGAGCGTGGTGTCCTCGGTGGTCTCCCTGCGGTTGGGCCCGATGCCCAAACCCAGGATGACCCGTCCGCCGGACATCGCGTCGAGTGTGGCGATCTGCTTGGCCAGCAGCAGCGGGTGCCGGTTGGGCAGGATGAGCACGGACGTGCCCAGGCGGATGCGTTCGGTCCGGGCGGCCGCCCAGGTGAGGGTCTCGAGCGCCTCCAGCATCGTCCGGTCGTCGCCGATGCCGGCCGGTTCTCCGCGCATGCCCACCGAGATGTAGGCGCCGTCGAAGATGATGTGGTCGCGCACGGAGACGATGTCGTAGTCCAGCGCCTCCGCCGCCTGCGCCACGTCCACGACCGCCTGCGCCGACGCGAGTCGGCCGGACTGCGGCAGCATCACGCTGTAGCGGAGCGGGCGATCGGCGGCTGCCGTCCCCACGTCCGTGGGCGCGCTCACGTCCGTGGCACGAACGCCAGCACCCGCGCCGGTCCAGCGGACCCGTCCGCGACCGGCAGCGCGCCGATCACCAGCAGGATGTCCCGCGCCGGCAGCAGCTCCAGGCTGACCAGGTTCTCCAGGATGTACCGGTCGGCGCCGTGGATGACCTTGTGGGTGGGAGATCGGACCTCCGAAGGCGCGGCGTTGTCCGGGCTCAGGGTGTCGATGCCCACGCCCGCCGCCCCCCGCTCCACGAGCAGGCGCGCGGCATCGGGGTGCACCGCCGGATGCCGCAGGACGCCGTCGGCGTCCGCGTTGACGTAGCGCGCCGGGTCCGACCAGCGCTCCGCCGCCCAGCCGGTCCGGACCAGCACCCAGGCGCCGTCCGGGACCCGTCCGTGGCGCCCCTCCCAGTCCTCCACCTCCGTGAGGGTCAGCCGGTGCTCCGGGTCCGCCGCGACGGCCGCGGCGCAGTCGATGACCACGGCCTCCGCGACCAGGTCGGCGGGAGGGATGTCACCCATCGTCCGGCCGCCCTCGATGAAGTGGGCGGGGGCGTCCAGGTGCGATCCGTGGTGTTCGCTGAGGGCGATCCGACCGGTGTGGACGCCGCGCTCCGCGAGCGTCGCGGTCACGGTCCGCTCGAACGGCAGCGCGCGGGGCATGCCCGGCATGCCCATCACGAGGGGCGGGCTGAGATCGACCAAGCGGCGGTCTCGCAGGGCCTGGAGCAGGGCGGCGGCCGAGAGGACACTCATGTTGTCTCCATCTTGGATCGTATCCATCGAGGACTGGACGGTATGCTACTCCACGCGATATCGTAGACACTCGGTCTGTCCGCCCCCCGGACCGAACGGAGGAGTGCCCGATGTTGATTCAGGGAATCCTGGGCCCGCAGGCCGTCGCCCGAACCCGCCCTGCCCTTGCGGGCGCGGGTATCCTGCGTCGCATGGGCATCGACCGGTCGGTCCTGACCAGGCGCGCCGACGTGCCGCCGGCGGCCCTGTGAGCGCGCTCGACGCCGCGGGCGTGGCGCAGGTCGCCCCCGCGCCCACACCGCAGGATCCGCCGACGACGATGGAGGGCGGCCCGGTCGGTCGCTGGTGGGAGCGCCTGGACCGCCGGACCACGGTCGTCATCCTGGCCGTGGAGGCCATCGCCATCCTCGTCCTGTGGCAGGTCCTCGTGGGCACCTTCAAGGTGGTCAACCCGGTGTTCCTGCCGCCGCCCCTCAAGATCGTGGACGGGTTCGCGACGCTCGCGGCCCGCGATGACCTGATGACGCACCTGGGCACCAGTCTCTATGTCTGGCTGGTGGGCTTCTCGCTGGCCGTCGTGGTGGGCGTGACGCTGGGCATCCTCACGGGGGCGTCCATGCCCGTGGATCGCCTGAGCACCCCCATCCTGTGGACGATCTACGCGACTCCGTGGCTCGCCTACCGGCCGCTGTCGGTGGTCTGGTTCGGGTTCGGCCTGGCGCCCATCATCTTCCTCGTGTTCGTGGCCTCGCTGTTCCCGGTGCTGCTGAACACGGCCGCCGGCGTCCGATCGGTGGACCCCTCGCTCATCGCGGCGAGCCGTGTCTACGGCATCTCGCGGCTGCGCATGTACCGCAGCATCATGCTGCCCTCCGCCCTGCCGTTCATCATGGTGGGCATGCGCCAGTCCGCTGTGATGGCCACCATCAGCCTCATCGTGGCGGAGATGATGGGCTCGTCGGTGGGCATCGGCGCCCAGGTGGCCATCCTCACCAGCCGCTACCAGACGGGCCCGGCGTTCGCGCTGGTCATCATCATGGTCCTCTGGACGGTGGTCATCGGGCAGACCCTCAAGGCGCTCGGGCGGCGGGTCGCGCCGTGGCAGTCGGACGCGCGCTCGGCATGACCACCATCGCACCCGCGGCGTCGCCCGCCGCATCCGTCCCGCCCACCTCGGCCGCGGTATCCGTGGACCCGGTCGACCCCGCGGAGATCGAGGCCTTTCACGCGCGTCATCCCATCGCCGCCACGGACGGCAGGCGTCGCTGGCGGATGATCCTGGCCGTCGAGGTCGTGCTGCTGCTGGTCCTCTGGGAGGTCGCCATCAGCGTGTTCCGCGTGGTCGAGCCGGTGTTCATGCCGCCTCCGTCGGGCATCGTCGCCTCGTTGGGTGAGCTGCTGACCCAGGCGACCTTCCCCGAGCACCTGATGTACAGCGTGGGCAACCTCATCGTGGGCGTGCTCCTCGCCACGGTCGTGGGGGTCACGGTCGGCCTCGCGGTCGGCTGGTCGCGCTTCCTGGATCTGACCGTGTCGCCCATCATCTGGACCACCTACTCGATCCCCAAGATCGCGTTCGCGCCGCTGGTCATCCTGGCGCTCGGGCTGGGCGCCGCGTCCAAGGTGTTCCTGGTGTTCCTGCTGGGCGTGTTCCCGGTCTGCCTCAACACCATCGAGGGTGTGCGCACCGTGGATCCGTCGCTCATCCGGGCGGCGCGCGTCTTCGGCACCACCCGCACCCGGCTGCTGCGCACCGTTGTCCTGCCCGCGACGCTGCCCTACATCCTGGTGGGCATCCGCCGGGCGGTGGCGCTCGGCTTCATCGGTGCCATGCTGGGCGAGTTCCTGGGCGGCAACATGGGCGTGGGCTACCTGCTCCGGAGGGCGTCGATGGACTTCCGGATGGACGACGCGCTGGCCATCGTGGTGGTCATGATCGTGGTCGCGAACGTCGGCCTGCTGCTGACCGACCTCATCCAGCGGCGCGTCGCTCCCTGGGCCCGCTGACGGCCCGGGCCCGCTGACGGCCCGGGACCGCTGACGAACAGGCCCGCTGACGGCCCGGGCCCGCTGACGAGGGAGGTGTGTCCGCGCCCGTCGCCGAGAGCCCGATCAGACGGGGAACGGACTCCAGGGCGGCGTCCAGCCGGCACGGACACACAGCGACCGCAGCGTCAGGGACGCGTCGCGCGCGATCGCCAGCGCATCGTCCGCGACGAGGCGCCCGTCGCGCTTGAGCACCCGGCCGTCGGCGATCACGGTCTCCACGTTGGCGGGGGATCCCGCGTTCACGAGCACCGCCACGGGGTTCGCGCACGGTGCCAGGTTGGCGTCGGTGGCACGGACGACCTGGATGTCGGCGCGCTTGCCGGGCGTGATCGACCCCGTCAGGTGTCCCAGGCCCAGTCCCCGGGCCGCGTCGATCGTGGTCAGCGCCAGGACCCGCCGCTGGTCGAGGGCATGGTCCCCCAGGCTCCGCGCGACGCTGTAGGCGACCTTCATCTGGGCGAACGTGTCCGCGGCCGTGGGACCGGCCAGCGTGTCCGTGGACAGGCTGAGGCTGACCCCGGCGGCCAGCGCGGGCGAGATGCGCGGGAAGCCCATCGAGCGCAGCGAGGTGATGGGACTGACCGACAGCGTGGTGCCCGTCTGGGCGAGCAGCGCCAGCTCCTCGTCCGTGGCCTGGACCGCGTGCACCAGCTGGACATCCGGCCCCAGCAGGCCGTGGGCGTGGAGCGTCTCCATGGGGGCGTACCGGGACCGGTCGGTCCGGTCGCCGCCCAGGTGCATCGAGATGGGCAGTCCCAGCTCGCGCGCCGCGGCCCACTCGCGCCGGTAGACGACCTCGTCGGTGCGCGCGGGGCCCCGCAGGACCACGCCCAGGGTGATCCGCCCGTCTGCGATGGCGGGCAGCGTGTCCCGGACCCGCTCGAGGTCCGCCAGGTCCATCAGCACGTCCGGCGCGAGCCCGTCGGGGTTGCCGTAGCCGAACCGGACCCGCAGGCCCGAATGGAGATGGGCGCGGATGCTCGCCGCGGCGTCCTCCGGCGAGCGGACGTTGTGGTCCCAGTCGTGGACCGTGGTGATGCCGCCCGCGACCGCCTCCGCGAGCGCCAGGCGCGTCGAGCGGTACGTGTCGCCGGGCCGGAACCGGGGGCCCAGGGCGTGCTTCACGGGAAAGTAGCTGCGCTCGGGGGTGTAGTCGATGAGCCCCCGCAGGGCGCTGTTCCAGAGGTGCCAGTGGGTGTCCACGAAGCCCGGCAGGACGATGCGCCCGGTCCCGTCGATGACCTCGCAGCCAGGGTCGGGGAGCGACTCCCCGACATCCGCGATGGCTCCATCGCGGATGTGGACGTCGCCCCGGGGAAGGTCACCCAGGCGGTCGTCCATGGTCAGGACGTACGCGCCCCGGATGAGCAGCTCCCCGCGGTCGGGGAGCGGGGACGGACGCGTCTCCGGCGCCTCCGCGGACGATTCGAGCGGATCTGCGGCCGTGGTCATCATTCCGAACCTCGTGCGTGCACCGCGGCCTCACCCTGGAGCAGCTCCCAGATGCGCTCGCGGGCCTCGATGTAGACGGGCTCCGCCTTCACGTCGTACTCCCACCGGGGACGCGGCAGGTCGATGGGCAGGATCGCCTTGATGCGGCCCGGCCGGGTGGTCGCGACGATGACCCGGTCGCCCAGCTGGACCGCCTCGTCGATGCTGTGGGTGATGAGCAGGGCCGTCTTGCCGGTCTCGGCCACGATGCGCTCAAGCTCGCTCTGCATCACCTCGCGGGTCATGGCGTCGACGGCCGCGAACGGCTCATCCATCAGCAGCACTCGTGGATCGGCGACAAGGGCCCGGGCCAGCCCCACGCGCTGGCGCATGCCGCCCGACAGCTCTCGCGGATAGGCCTTCTCGAATCCGGAAAGGCCGACCAGGCGGATGGCCGACCCGATGCGCTCGTCTCGATCCCTGGACCTGGGCTTGGCTCCCCCCTCCAGCGCGAACCGGACGTTGTCCCAGACGGTGCGCCACGGCAGCAGCGCGTAGTCCTGGAACACCACGGCGCGATCGGGACCGGGCCCGGTGACCAGGTCCCCGTCCACGAGCACCCGGCCCTCCACCGGACTGACCAGCCCGGCGATGCAGTTGAGCAGCGTGGTCTTGCCGCAGCCCGACGGACCGACCACGGTGATGAACTCACCCTCGCGGATGTCGAGGCTGACCTTCCACAGGGCGATCAGCCGGCGATTCGATCGGGCCTGGGGATAGGCCACGGTCACGTCCTGGATCTGGATGGATGAGGACATCGGGCTCCTGGCTCAGCGACCGGACGACGAGGGGCCGCCGGTTGCCCGGCGACCCCTCGCGGATGCGGTGGTTCTGGGTGCGCTCAGTTCCCCGGCCAGGGGATGTCCGTGGGCGCGTCGTTGGTCAGCCCCAGCGATGCCTGGGCGGCCTCGAGCGCGGTCAGGTTGGCCACGTCCGCCAGGGTCGCGGAGACATCGAGGTGCTGGTTCGCGATCGTCGCGTCGAACCCCTCCTGCCCGTAGTACAGGTTGTCGCAGTAGTTGTAGGAGCCCAGCGAGTAGACGCCCGGGTTGTTCGCCTGGACGCTGGTGTCCTCGCCGGCGGCGGCGTAGATCTCCAGGACGCGGTCCTTGTTGGCGGGGGGCTCACCCAGTCCGGGCGCCTGGAGGAAGGCGGTCGCCCGCATCACCGCGCGCAGGAAGCGGCCCGCGGCGTTCGGGTTCTGGGCCAGCCAGTCGGTCGACACGACGTAGGAGTCGTTCGGCCAGGGGCGCACCTCGGACACGGGGAAGCTGGCGCCGTTCTCGGTGAGCGGCGGGCGGTCATCCTCGTAGAAGGGCACCAGGGCGACCTTGTCCGCGATGAAGAACTGGCGCCACGAGTCGGAGCCGGGGCCGGGGTAGACGAGGTTGACGCCCTGGTCCATCACGTTCCAGCCCGCCTCGGCGAGCACCTTCTCGCGCTCGAACTGCGCGGGGTCACCGGGGGTGCCCGCGAGCACGATGTCCTTGCCCTTGAGGTCCTCGACGGTCTTGACCTCCGGCTGCACCGCGAAGTTGAAGCTCTGTCGGCAGGAGTGGCTGCCGATCACGTCGACCGGGAGCCCCTCGTTGGCGGCGAGGATGGCCGCGCCGGCGCTCTGCACGCCGATGTCCGCGCTGCCCGAGATGACCGCGGCGACCGGGTCATCCGCGGTCGTGACCTCGACCGTGATGCCCTCGTCCGCGAAGTAGCCCTCCGCGTCCGCGATGTGATAGCGGCCGAACATGACGATGTCCGGGAACGGCACCGCGACGGTCAGCGCCGTCTTCTCGGCGGGTCCGAAGGGGTCTGCCGGTGCGCTCGCGTCCTGGGCGAACACCGGCGACGCGGCGAGCGCGAGCGCGCCCACGACGGCCACGGGCGCCGCCACGCGGTTGTGGATGTGCGATCCCATCTGGTCCTCCATCTCCTCGCGCGGGCCGCCGACTCCCCCAATCCGAATGGGCACGGATCGTCCACACGAATGGTGCCAGTGTATCCGCACGACGCCCGAATGCAAACAGGAATTGCTCCAGGGCCAGCCGTCGGCCCCGCGCTCAGGCTCCCGTCACGCCATTCTGCCCCGCGAACGCCACCGCGTCGATCTCCACGAGGAGGTCCTCGCGCGCCAGGGCACACACCTGGACGGTGGCCGACGGCAGCGTCCGCGGCAGGAACCGCGAGCGGGCCGCGCTCGCCCTGGGCAGGTCCGCGATGTCCGTGAGGTACATCGTGAGGCGCACGATGGAGTCCATGCCGAGGCCGAGGCGGGCCAGGGTGGCCTGGATGTTGCGCATCGCCTGCTCGACCTGTGCCTCCACGCCGCCCGGCGCGGTCTCGAGCGTGACGGGGTCGGTGCCCGTCTCACCGGCGAGGAACACGAACCCGCCCGCGACCGAGGCGGCCGCCCAGCGACGCGGCGGATCGTAGTCGAGGACCTCGAAGGACATGGCGAGTCTCCCGTGGATGGTGCGTCGGCCCTCCGAGACGGGGCCGGAATGGACACAATACTCCTTGGAATGGATACCGAGCGCAGACCCACGCCGGCCGGCTCCGGACACCCGGACAGCTCGCCTGCGGACCCGCACCCCGCCGACCCGGAGACCGCGGCGATCGCAGCGGAGCACCGCGGGCGCGGCTTCCCGGCCCTCCGGCATCGCGGCTTCCGCTGGTACTTCGTGGGCATGTTCGGCCGCGGCGCCATCATCTGGCTGCTGTTCGTGGCCATCCCCTGGTACGCCCTCCAGCTGGGTGCCGACCCGGTCCAGCTGGGCGTGGTCACGGCCCTCCAGTCGCTGCCCACGCTGTTCATCGCGCCGCTGGGCGGCGTGGTCGCGGACCGGTGGCCGCGCGCCCGCGTGCTCGTCGCCTGTCAGCTCATGTCCGCCCTGCTGGCGGGCGGCCTGTGGGCGGCCACGCTGGCGGGCGTCGTCACGATCCCCGCGCTGATGCTGGCCGCGCTCCTGCTGGGATCGATCACCGCGGTCGAGATCCCCGTCCGCCAGGCGTACCTCTCGGACCTGGTGCCCCCGGAGCTGGGCAGCAACGCCGTCGGCCTCCACTCCACGGCCTGGAACAGCGCCCGGTTCCTGGGTCCCGCCCTGGGCGGACTGCTCATCGCGACGCTGGGCGTCGCCGCGGCCTTCGCGTTCGCGGCGGTCGTGGCGCTGCTCGTGGCCTGGACGTTCGTGCTCATCGAGCGTCGCCCGTGGCACCGACGGCCACGTCCGGCTGCCACCGCGCCCGTCCTCGAGGCCCTCCGGGAGGGTGCCGCATACGCCGTCCGCGACCCGCTCATCCGCTGGGTGATGGTGTTCGTGACCACGGGTGGCATCCTGGGCGTGCAGACCTTCCAGACCCTGGCCCCGCTCTATGCCACGGAGGTGCTGGGACTCCAGGCGGGCGGCTACGGCGCGCTCGTCGCGCTGTGGGGCATGGGCGCCGTGATCGCCGCGTACACCATCGCGTGGTTCTCGCACGGCGACCGGCGTCCGTGGCTCATCGCGGGCGGGCTGGGCATGGCCGGGGTGCTCAGCCTCATGGCGCTCACGAGCGTGGTGCCGGTGGCCCTCGCGCTCGCCGTCCTGCTGGGCTGCTTCCAGATCGCGCTCGTCCAGAACGCGCTGGTCTCCATCCAGCAGGCATCGCCCCATGCGCTGCGGGGCCGGCTGATGGGCCTGTACACGACCGTGTTCCAGGGGTTCAGCCCGCTGGGCGCGGTCCTCGCGGGCGTGTCGGCGAGCGTCCTGGGCGTGACCGGGGCGATGCTCGCCGCGTCCGGCGTGCTGGCGATCGTGATGGGCGCGGGCGCCGTGGCGCTCCGCAGGGCGCGCCTCAGCCGCGAGGCGTGACGCCCGGCGCCACCTCGGCGGCGACCAGCCGCATCTGGGCGAGCGTCTCCTCGAGGGTGAGCGGCAGCAGCTTGAGGTCGATCGTCGTGACGCCCGCATCCGCGTAGCGCTGGCACTGCGCGCGAGCCTCGTCCGGCGTGCCGACGATGGTCGCGGCGAACAGCGGCCCGTCTCCCTGGAAGCGGTGGCCCAGGCTGTCGCGAAGGGCGTCGCGGGCTCGCTCCCCGTCGGTCATCACGGACGCGAACAGGTTCACGGCCATGGTGGGCGTGGGCCGGCCCGCCTCCGCGGCGATGCGCGCCAGCTCGGGCGCGCCCTGCTCGATGACCGCGACGGAGGCCTGGCTGGGGTACCACGCCTCCGCGAGCCGGGCGGCGCGGCTGATGGCGGCCTCCGACCGACCGCCGATCCAGATGGGTGGGCGCGGCGAGGTGACCGGCTTGGGGAAGATGTCGATGTCCTCGAAGCGCACGAACTCGCCCTCGAACGACGCGCGCTCCTGGGTCCACAGGGCATCCAGCACCCTGATGTACTCGTCCATCATCCGGCCGCGATGACCGTGGATGGCGAACGTGTCGAACTCCCGGATCGCGATCGACCCGTGGGCGCCCAGGTTCTGGCCCTTGTCCTCCCGGCGGCCGCGGAGGGCGCCGACCCCGACCCCCACCACCAGCCGCCCCTGGGACAGGACATCCAGGGTGGAGGTCTCCTTGGCCAGCCAGACCGGCTGGCGGAACGGCAGCACATAGACCCCCGCGATGAGGCGGGCGCGCTCCGTGCGCGCGGCGAGGAAGGCGAGGGTGGTGTGCGCCTCGAACACCGCGCGGTCCTCGCCGGACGTGGAGTGGACGTGGCCGCACGGACTGACCGAGGAGTCGGACAGCAGGTGGTCCTGGACGGAGATGTCCATGTCCAGCTCCTCCGCGAGGTCGGCCACCGCGAGGAGGGCATCGCGGTTCGCGATGCACCACGAGTGGGGAAGGCGGACGGCGAAGCGCACGGACCCGGTCATGGCGGTCTCCCTGGGGGCCCGGATCGGACCGGGCTGTGTATCCTGTCCAGCCGCGAGTGTATCCAACATCGGCGGTGATGTTGCCGATGTGTCGACGCTGCCGGCGACTCAGGGCGTCCCGGTGCGCAGGTCCCCCAGCGACGCATCGGTCCGGACGACCGCGGCCGAGAGCCACGGACCGAGCGGCTCCGTGGTGGTCTGGCCGGTCACGTCCACGACGCTCACCTGGCCCGCCATGGGACGACCGGCGAATCGGTCGACGAACCAGTCCGCGGCGAGGTCCATGGCGTTGGGCCCCAGTCGCGCCGCGGGACCGCCGCCGATGCTGTGGCGCTCACCCCGATAGACCACCAGGTCTCGCGGCCCGGCCACCCGCTCGAGCAGCCGGTAGGTGTGGCCGATCGGGCTCAGCTCGTCGTCCTCACCCGCCACCACCAGGTATGGATGGGTCAGCCGCGGGGCCTCCGCATCCAGGCTCCAGCGCCGCGCGAACGCATCGAAGGCGTCCTCGTCGACGTAGCCCGCCATGGCCATGAAGCGCGCCTTGAAGGTCGGCGACACCTGCTCGAAGATGCTGGCCAGACCCGGCTCGTGGACCACCGCCCACACCGCGGTCCCCGCCAGGTCCGGGGCATGCGCCGCGATCTGCGTGGCCCACCACGATCCGAAGCTCACGCCGGTCAGGCCCAGCCGGGCCGGGTCGATGTCCGGCTGCCGGCGCAGCACCTCCAGCGACGCGAGGCCCGCCTCCACCATGTTGGTCCGGCCGATGAACGCTCCGTCGAGGACCGCCTCCCCCTGTCCGGGCAGGTCCACCAGGAACCGGGCGATGCCCCGGTCGAGATAGCGGTCGCCCGACAGCAGGACCGCGTGCTCCTTGAAGCTGTCCATGCCGCCCACGTGGAGCACGCAGGGGACTGGGCCGCGGGCGCCGGATGGCAGATGGAGGATCCCCGACAGCGACCCGCGACCGTACGGCACCCGGATGCGCCGCACCGGGTGGGGCGCGCGCTCCAGCCACAGGTCATGGCAGCGCAGCTTGTGGGCGTTGGCGGCCTCCGCGCGCCGGACCTGCTCCGGGGATGCGAAGAACGTCCACTCCGCCGCGCCCCACAGGAGCGACGCGATGAACGCGTGCCTGCGGGCCGTGACGTCGTGGCCCGCCGCGATGGCGGCCTCCGCGAGTCGCTCCCGCCGCGCCCCGAGCGTGGCGAACACGCGCTCGATGTCCGCCAGCTTGTTGATGCGCTCGCGCGCCTGGCTGAAGTCGATCTCCGCATCGACCCCGCCCGCGTTGCCGATGTAGCGGGTGCGACCCTGGTCCCAGTCCACGCCGACCTGGCGGATGACCGCATCGACCAGCCAGCGCTGCTCCGACATGCGCCGGGTGGCAGCGGGCCAGCCGGTCGGGAACGGGTGGAAGTCGGCATCCCAGCCATCGGGCCCGGGCTGGCGCATGGTGTCGACGGGCATGGTCACCTCCGTGGATCGAGTGTATCCGATCCATGCCTCCATGTTTCCATCCGATCCCATCGGAAAGGGTGCCGGATGCTCTCGGTCTGCACAGAAACAGGACCGTCGCGGCATGCAAACGACGATGGATCGGGTACACTCGCAGGAACGTTGCATGCCCTTCCGGCCGCTGTTCCTGGCCGGTGCGAGCGGTGCGTGGGGGCGGAGGATGCGGATGCTCACGAACGACGGGGCCGGCTACGACACGGAGCGGCTGGTGGGGCTCATCGAGGAGATGCGGCCGCGGCTGCAGACGGCGCAGGAGCTCGTGCTCGAGACCCTGCGCGAGGCGATCCTGGGCGGGGTGCTGCCTCCCGGCACCCGACTGCGCCAGGAGGAGCTGGCGACCGCGTTCGACACCAGCCGCATCCCGGTCCGTGAGGCGCTCCGGGTCCTGGAGTACGAGGGCCTGGTCAGCTCGGAGCCCCACCGCGGCTTCACGGTGACCAGCCTGGACGCGGACGAGGTCGAGGAGATCTACGACCTGCGCACCGTTCTGGAGACCCACGCGGTCCGGCTGGCGGTCCCGCTCCTGACCGATGTGGACCTCGAGGAGCTGGGGGCCATCTTCCGGGACCTGATGGACGCCCCCGACGATGACACGCGGCTCGCGGCACGCGAGCGGTTCTACCAGCGACTCTACTCGGTGACCACCCGCCCGCGCCTCGTGGGGCTCATCGTGCGGCTGCGCCAGGAGGTGGCGCGCTCGCTGCGCTGGATGCGCGTGCCGCACTCCCCGGAGCACCACCAGGCCTTCTGGGAGGCGATCCAGGCGGGCGACGCGGACCTCGCCGCGGACCTGCTGGCGGGCCACTTCCGCAAGATCACCGCGCTCCTGCGCCGCTATCTCCGCGAGGGGCGCCTGGCCGGCCGCGGCCGGTAGGGGCAGCGAATCCTGCCACTCGGGGTCGTTCTCGCGAGGCGACCGGCACCTCGACGAGAGCGTCGCCCTGCCGCTCCCTGCCCACGTCAGGCGGAGAATCTGCGGAGCGCCTCGCGGTCGATGCCGACCCCCAGTCCGGGAGCCGTCGGGAGGGGGATCATGCCGTCCACGACCAGCGGTTCGTGGGTCGTCAGCTCCCGGCGAAGCGCCGAGTCGGTCAGCGCCACCGGCAGGTACTCGACATACCTGCACGAAGGAGCGACCGCGGCGAGGTGCACGGCCGCGGCGATCGTGATGCCGGTCTTCCAGGAGTGCGTGACCACTGTCCGGTCGCGCTCGTGTGCCCATCGTGCGACCCGCAGCGCCTCCGTCAGGCCGCCGACTCGGCCCGGATCGGGCTGGACCACGTCCACCTTGCCCACATCCATCAGCTCCCGGAACTCGAACCGCGTCGCCAGCCACTCGCCTGCGGCGATGGCCACCCCCGGAGCACGATCATGGAGTCGCCCGTATCCGTCCAGGTCGTCTGAGCGGAGCGGCGTCTCGCAGAACAGGATGTCCAGTCCGGCCCAGTCGCGGAGCACGCGCTCGGCACGATCGACGTCGTCCCATGCATACCCGACGTCGACCATCAGCGCCATGTCGGGGCCGACGGCCGAGCGGACGTCCGCCACGATCTCGGTGATCCGATCGTCCGGCTCGTCGAGTGCGTCATGGCGGTACGGACCGTTGAGCAGCGGCTCCAGCTTGGCGGCTCGAAAGCCCAGCGCCTGCGCCCGCAGTGCCCATTCGATCATCGTGGACCGGAACGTCGCGAAGTCGGGGCCCGGTGGCAGGAGGGACGCATAGGGGATCACCGCATCGCGCACGGGCTTCCCCAGCAGCTGCCACACGGGCACTCCCGCGGCCTTTCCCGCGATGTCCCAGAGCGCGATGTCGACGGCACCCAGGGCGTGGATGAGGGCACCCCGACGACCGTTCATCGCGGACCCGTCGTAGAGGCGCTGCCACAGCGCGGTCGGATCGAGCGGGTTCGCTCCGACGAGCATGTCCGCCAGGCTCTGTCCCATCGTGTGCGTGCCGCGGGCCTCGATGCAGGCGCGCGCGATCCATGGGTTGACGTCGCTCTCCCCGATGCCGGTCACGCCCTCGTCGGTCTCGATCTCCACGATGAACGCGTCCTGCGCGGAGCTCGTCGCAGCGAGGTTGACATCATGGGCGACGAGGACATGGGTGGTGACCTTCGTGATCTGCACGGGATGAGCCTCCGGATTCTCGTCGGCTGTGGCGTTCGGGTCCCCGCGGAGCGTCACGCGCCTGGCGACGTCGGCGCGCTGACGAGGGTCGCATTCTGGACTCTCTCGAGGGCGGTCGGTAGATCCCGGCGCGGCGGGCGCGCATGGGCGGTCGCGCCTGTTGAGCCAGAATCAGAGGGGGGCCACCCGTGCGGGTGGCCCCCCTCGCGTCGTTCCCGCGGTGTGCTACCGGAGGCCCGTGAGACCGGTCTTCGGCTCGCCCAGGAGCGGCGTGGAGATGGCGTAGATGCCGTGGTTGGCGAACAGCCAGATGAGGTTGCGGTCCCACTCCACGAAGATGCCGTGGACCGGGGCCGCCATGTCGTCGTCGACCTTGAGGCCCATGGGCGGCACGAACTGCGCGCCCACGACCGGGTTCTGCGGATCGCGCACGTCGAAGATCTGGAGCCCGCCCGCGTAGAACGCGTACGGGATGATGCCGCCGTGCGGGGTGCCGGTATTGATGAAGTAGCCCGACCGCTTGGGACCGAACGAACCGCGCCGCTGTGCGTAGTCCGTGAACGGCGCCTCCTTGGGCGGCATCGGCCGCGGCAGCGTCCGGGTCAGACGGGGCGCCGTCGGGTCGGACACGTCGATCTGGTAGATCTCCTTGGCCGGCTCGTAGCAGTCGGTGTTCATGGGGTAGCCCGACACGTAGACGTACCCGGTCGCCTCGACCTGGGTGGTGTCCACGTTGTCGCCCTCGGTTCCCGCCACGCTCTCGGGGAGCTGGCACCAGCCGACCTCGCGCATGTTCGCCGGGTCCGAGACATCGAGCACGAAGAAGCCCTGGCCGCCCTGTGCCGCGTAGCCGTACTTCCAGCCGCTCTCCACCGAGCGGGGCATGAACAGGCCCATGCGCGACCCGAACCAGGACGTCTTGTTGTCCCAGCGCGGGTTCACCGCGAGGTACGGCGAGGTGGCCTCCTCGCCCTTGCGCGAGCCGTTCACCCACCACGTGGAAAGACGCCTGGGGTTGGCCGGATCGGACACGTCGTAGGCGATGTGTCCGGCGGTCCACAGCGTGGTCTTGTAGGGCTGGTTGACGAACGTGTTGTCCGGCGCTGACGCCACGAACAGGTAGTCGCCGCCGTAGTACACCGGCAGGTCCAGGACGCCGTTGCCCTCCTGGACCTCGTCCGGCCCGTGGTGCGGGTCGGTCGACACGGTCGTGAGCAGCTCCCAGTCGTGGGGCGTGGGGCCCTTGACCTCCCACACCTGGAAGCCGCGCAGGCCCTGCCACTCCAGGAGCTGCGGCTCCACGGTGGGGTCGACGTGCTTGTTGGCCACGCGGCCCTTGAGGAAGTAGCGCGGCGTCTCGCTCGCCTGGATGGCGATGCGCTTGCCCAGCCTCTCGTTCCAGGCGATGGTCACGGCACCGAAGCCCGGGCCGGACCAGGGGAGCGTCTCCTCCTTGATCAGCTTGAGGTTCCGGAAGTCGGTGATGTCGTAGACGTTCCAGCGGTTGCCGCCACCGTAGTGGAGCATGTACCGGACGCCGTCGATCTCGTAGATCGCCTGCCAGCTGTGGCTGGTGTTGGTGACGTACGGATAGAACGCCTCTTCCTTGGTGTTGACCAGGTACTTGTTCTGGTCGAACTCGGGAAGCTGCCCCTCCCAGTCGATGAACATGTCCCGGGGCACGGACGGGGTGTGCGCGGGCGGCAGGAAGGAGCCGTCGGGCTGCATGCCCCAGCTGGACGGGTCGGGGTCGGCGGGCTCGCCGGGGACCCGCGGCACATCGCCGGGCTTGTACTTCTTGGCGTCAGGGACGTACGGGGAGCCTGCCATGGTTCACCTCCGAAGGTCGAGGGGGGCGGGATGTGGTGGTTGCCGCCGCCGGGCGCGGGACCCGGCGACGGGCCCCGCGCGACGAGGTCGGGTCCTCAGGCCGCGATCGGCTCGCCGATCTCGGGCGCGATCTCCTCGGCGATGATGCGCATCGTGGCGAACAGCTCGTCGAGGGTCCGGTAGATGGGCTTGATGTCCACGTGGGTGACGCCGATGGAGCGCCACAGCCGGAGCCGCTCGATCCAGAACGCCTTGTCGCCGGCGATCGTCCGGAGGCCGAACTCCTCGTCGTTGGCGAAGATCTTGCCCACCGCATCGAACGTCAGGTCGCGCGCGGCCGCGCCGTCGGTGGACAGCGACGTGAACAGGTTGATGGCGTACTCCGTGGGCGCCGGCCGGCCGTGGGCGGCGAACCGCTCCCGGATCGTGGCCATGCCCTCGCGGTACTGGTCGGGATTGGGCTGGCTGGGGATCCACACGTCGCCGTAGGCGGCCACCCGGTCGAGCGCGAACTCGGACCGGCCGCCGACCCAGATGGGCGGATAGGGCTTCTGGACCGGCTTGGGGAAGATGGGCACGGCGTCGAAGTTGACGTGGCTGCCGTGATAGGTCGCCAGCTCCTGGGTCCAGATGGCGATCCAGGCCTCCAGGATCTCATCCATCAGCCGGCTGCGGTTGCGGGTGATGCCGTACGCCTTGTACTGCTGCTCGGCGTTGCTGCGGTGCTGCTCGTTGACGAGCGCGGCATCCGTGTAGGACTTCGTGGGCCGACCCACGCCCACGCCCACGATGAGGCGCCCCTCCGACAGCGCGTCGATGGTGGCCAGCTGCTTGGCGGCCAGGATGGGCTCGCGCAGCGGCGCCACGAGCACCGTGGGCAGCAGCTTGACGCGCCGGGTGATGCCCGCCAGGAACGCGAGCGTCTCCAGCGCCTCGTACAGGTTGCGCTGGTCGCCGTCGCCGATGGGCGTGCGCGACGAGGTCGCGATGTAGGTGCCCGCGTAGTGGATGTGGTCCGCCACCGCGAGACCCTCGAACCCGAGGTCTTCGGCCGCCTGCGCCACGTCGCGCAGGGCCGTGGGTGACGCGACCCAGTTGATGTGGGGGACGAGCAGCGAGAACTTCACGATCGGACCTCCGGCGTGATGGTTGGGATGGCCCGACGCTCAGAGCGGGAACGTGGGCTTGACGACCATGAGGAACACCATCACCACGATGACCCAGGCCATGGCCTTGCCATCGCGGCGGACGAGCTTGATGAGCCTCGCCATCTCCGGCGGCGGGCCACCCTGGGGGGGCACCGCGGCCTGGCCACCGCCGGGCTGCCCCGGCGCTGACGGAGGAGAGACGGACGGGGACGACGCGGGGGTCGACGCCGCCGGCGGGGCGGCCGCCTCTCCGGAGGCGGCACGCGCGGCCGCGGCCCTGGCCGCGGCCTGCGCCCCCAGCTCGCCGATGCGGCGCGAGCGGGGCACGGTGATGAGCACGTTCCAGGCGATCATCGCGAGGTAGATCACGATCGCGACCTGGAGCCAGCGGTACGCGGGATGGGTCAGCGGCAGGTTGGCGGCCCAGATCATCAGGAAGCCGCTGACGAGCACCACGATGGTGCCCGGTGTGACCATGCGCTTGGAGACCATGGACCGCGCCCGGTTGTTGAACGCGAGGGCCGGCCCCTTCTCCTCGGCGGCCATCTTGCCGTACACCCCGAATGCGAACGCCGGACCGAACGCCCAGATCGACCCGAGCACGTGGGCGAACATCAGCCACGGGAACAGCCAGCTCATCGCCTCATCCACCCCGTCGGTCGCATCATCGTGTCGCTCATCGGCACGCGAGCTCGAGCGTGCCCAGGCCCTCGATGGTCGCGCTGACCGTGTCGCCGGGAGCCACCGCGTGGGCGCCCATGAGCGCTCCAGACAGGACCACCATCCCGGCCGTGAGTCCGCGGCCGGACCGCCCCAGATGGCGCACCCACCAGGCGACCGCCTCGGCCGGATCGCCCATCACGGCGGCGCCCGTCGCGCTGCCCATGAGCCGGCCCGAGCGATGGAAGCTGACGGCGCAGCCCGCCAGGTCCAGGCCCCGGACCGGGACACCCGGTCCCAGCACGTAGCGCGCCGCGGACGCGTCGTCCGCGAGGACGTCCGGCAGCGTGAAGCGGTAGTCGCGGTAGCGCGAATCGAGCACCTCGATGGCCGTCATCACGCTGTCCGTGGCGGCCAGCACATCCGCGGCCGTCGTCTCGGTGCCCGCAAGGTCGCGCCCCAGCAGGAACGCGATCTCCGGCTCACAGCGCGGCTGGCCGAGCGTGGAGGTGTCCAGCGGCTCACCCCAGGCGAGCGCCATCCGGTCGGTGAGCCAGCCGCCGATGGGCTCGTGGACGCCCATCTCCTGCTGCTTGGCCACGCTCGTGAGGCCCAGCTTGGCCCCCACGATCCGGGCGCCCTCCGCGATGTGCCGGTCGAGCAGCGCGTCCTGGACGGCATACCCGTCCGCCATCGTCAGTCCCGGCGCGCCGGCGCTCAACAGGTCCAGCGTGGTGCGGGTGCGGGCAGCCTGGAACAGTCGGTCCGCCGCGTCCGACACCGCCCGCGCGTCGAGGGTCCGCTCCATCACGTCCCGCTGAACCGCACGCGGACGTCGCCCACGCCCTCGAAGCGGGCCCGGTAACTCCCCGGCTCGCGCACGAAGGGTGCCGCGTGGAGCGCCCCGGACATCACGATCTGGCCCGCCTCCAGGGTCACGCCGAGCGATCCGAGCGTGTTGGCGGTCCATGCCACCGCCGCGGCCGGGTCGCCCAGGCAGGCCGCGCCCACACCCTCCGCCACCGGCTCGCCGTCCCGCTCGAGGACCACCCGGACCGCCTTCAGGTCGATGTCGGTCGGGGCCACCCTGGCGGGACCCACCACGATCCGCGCGGAGCTGGCCATGTCCGCGATCGTGTCCACGAGCGTCAGGCGCCAGTCGCGGATGCGCGAGTCGATGACCTCGATGGCGGGCGACACGGCCTCGGTCGCGGCGAGCACATCCGCGACGGTCACGCCGGGTCCGCGCAGCGGCCGCCCGAGGTGGAAGCAGACCTCCGCCTCCACGCGCGGCGCGATGAGCGCGGCCAGGGGGAGGTCGGCATCATCGGGCACCGTCCAGCCCGAGAGGATGGCGCCGTAGTCGGGCTGGTCCACGCCCAGGGCCTGCTGCATCGCGACGGAGGTGAGGCCGACCTTCCAGCCCACCAGCCGCTCGCCATCGGCGAGGCGCTGGGCGACCGTCCGCTCGGCGATGCCGTACGCGTGGACCTGGGTCAGCCACGGTCGACCCGCCGAGATCGGGTCGATGGGTGCCCGATCGCGCTCCGCGACCATCAGGCCGTGGGACAGGGCGCCGAGCTCGGCGCCGTGGTCGATGTCCGTCATCAGGCCTCCGCGCTCCCGATCGTGGCGATCACCTTGAGCTCGATGTCGATGGGCGTGGGCAGCGAGCGGACCTCCAGGGTGGTCCGGCAGGGGCGCGTGGCCGGATCGGGGAGCGCCGCCTCCCACAGCCGGTTGAGGGTCGGGAAGTCGCGCTCCATGTGGGTCAGGAACACGGTCACGTCCAGCATCCGCGCCCAGCCGGAGCCGGCGTCCTCCAGGATGACCCGGACGTTCTGGAACACCCGGAGGCACTGCGTCTCGAAGTCGAGCCCGGCCACGGCGCCCTGGCCCCGCACCCGCGGACCGACGCCCGACAGGAACAGCAGGTCGCCCTGGCGACGTGCATGGGGGTACGGGCCCACCGGCTCCGCGGCACGGGCCGAGTGCGTCACGTCGGCGCCCGGTGCCGCAGATCCGCCGCCCGCGTCGCCCGGCCCCGTCATCCCTCGGGCCCCAGTCACAGCGCGACCACCACGGTGCGCTGCTCGGTGAAGAAGTGGAGCGCCTCCGCGCCGCCCTCGCGGCCCACGCCGGACGCCTTCGTGCCACCGAAGGGCACCCGCAGGTCGCGCATCAGCCAGGTGTTGACCCACACGGTGCCGACCTCGATCGCCGCGGCGACGCGGTGGGCGCGCCTGAGGTCCTCGGTCCACAGCGATGTGGACAGGCCGTAGCTCGTGGCGTTCGCCTTGGCGACCGCGTCCGCCTCATCCCGGAACGGCGTGATGGTGACCACCGGACCGAAGATCTCCTCGGTGTTGACGCGGCAGTCGATGGGCAGGCCGGTGATGACCGTGGGCTCCAGGAACCAGCCGTCGCGCACGCGCTCCGGGAGGCCGGTGGGCCGCGAGCCGCCGGTCACGATCTCGCCGCCCAGGTCGCGGGCCAGCCCGATGTACCCCTCCACCATGGTCCGATGGGCATCCGAGATGAGCGCCCCCTGCTGGGTCGCCGGATCCGCCGGGTCACCCACGCGCAGCGCCGCCACGGCCGCGGAGAAGGACGCCACGAACCGGTCGTACAGGCGCTCCTCCACCAGGATGCGCGAGCCGCACAGGCAGATCTGGCCGGTGTTCTCGAACGAGGCGCGCACGATCTCCGGCAGGACCGCGTCGAGGTCCACGTCGCCGAACACCACCGTGGCGTTCTTGCCGCCCAGCTCCAGCGACAGCTTCTTGAACAGAGGTGCGCCGGTGCGGGCGACCTCCCGCCCGGTGACCGTGCCGCCCGTGAACGACACCGCCGGGATCTCCGGATGGGCCACCAGCGGCCCGCCCGCGTTCGCGCCGCGGCCGTGGATCACGTTGAGGATGCCCGCCGGCAGGCCCTCCCGGGCGGTCAGCATGGCCAGCATCGACGCCGTCAGGGGCGTCAGCTCCGAGGGCTTGGCGACGACCGCGTTGCCGACCGCGATGGCCGGTGCGATCTTCCAGGTGAACAGGTACAGCGGCAGGTTCCAGGGCGAGATGCAGCCCGCGATGCCCACGGGCCGGCGGATGACATAGTCCAGCGACCGTTCCGCCTCGTACAGCTCCGACGCGGTGTGCAGGATCGCGGTGGCGAAGAAGCGCAGGTTGGCGACCGCGCGCGGGATGTCGAGGCGGCGCGCCAGGGCCACCGGCTTGCCGCTGTCGCGGCTCTCCGCCGCCACGAACCGGTCGAGGTCCGCCTCCAGCGCGTCCGCGATGCGCAGCAGCACCCGGGAGCGTTCCGACGCGGGCGTCGCCGCCCACCCGGGCTGCGCGGCGCGCGCCGCGGCGACCGCGGCATCGATGTCCCGCGCGTCGCTGTCGGCGACCCGGGCGTGGGCCCGGCCCGTGCCCGGCTCGACGTCCTCCAGCCAGGCGCCGCCGATCGGCTCGACGTCGCATCCGCCGATGTGGTCCAGGATCGCCGGCAGGTCGGTCACCGCGATCGCCTCGTGACGCCGGTCACGCCAGGGCCCTCGCGAGCGCCTGCGCGCAGCGCCAGGCGTCGAGGTGCGTGTCATACATCGGCACCGGGGCCATCCGGATGATGTCCGGCTCCCGGAAGTCCGCGACGATGTCCGCGGCCTCCAGCGCGCCCAGCACGCGGCGCGCGTCCGGCAGCCGCACCGAGAGCATGGACCCGCGAGCGGCGGGCTCCGCGGGCGTGATGATCTGGGCGCCCGGCGCGAGGGCCGTGAGGCACGCGTCCAGGTGGGCGGTGAGGCGCTGTGACCGTTCGCGCAGGGCGGGCATGCCCACCTCGTCGAACATCAGCAGTGAGGCGACCACGGGCGCCATGGCGAGCACCGCGGGATTGGAGATCCGCCAGCCGTCGGCGCCCGTGCCGGGCCGGAAGCGGTCGGCCATCTCGAAGCGGGTGGCCGGGTCGTTACCCCACCAGCCGGACAGGCGGGGGGTCCTCGGGTCGCGTCCGTGGCGGTCGTGGATGAACACCTGGCCGGGTGCGCCGGGGCCGCTGTTGAGGTACTTGTAGGTGCACCACGCGGCGAAGTCCACGTCGTGCGCATGCAGCGACAGCGGCACGTTGCCCGCCGCGTGGGCCAGGTCCCAGCCCGCGATGGCGCCCACATCGTGGGCCGCGGCGGTGAGCCGCTCGACGTCCTGGACCTGGCCGGTGGCGTAGTTCACGCCCGCCAGCAGCGACAGCGCGAGTCGGTCACCGGTCTCCCGGATGGCCGCCTCGAGGTCGTCCGTGCGCAGCGTCGCCTCGCCGTCGCGGGGGCCCACCACCACCAGGTCGCAGGCGGGGTCCAGCCCGCGATGCCGCAGCTGCGACTCGATGGCATAGCGGTCGGACGGGAAGGTGGGGGCGTCGATGAGGATCGCGGTGCGCTTGCCCGAGGGCCGGAAGAAGGAGGCCAGCAGCAGGTGCAGGTTGACGGTCAGCGAGTTCATCGTGGCGACCTCGCCGGGTTCCGCGCCCACGAGTCGCGCCGTCGCCTCGCGCATGGAGCCCTCCAGGTCCACCCACGCGGCGCCGGGCCTGAAGTGCCCCTCCACCCCGTCGCGGGCCCAGGTGTCCAGCTCCCGCCCGACGGCCTCGGCGGCCGCGCGCGACTGGGCGCCCAGGGAGTGGCCGGCGAGGTAGACCACGGTCTCGCCGCGGGCGTTCACCGGGATCCGGAAGCGATCGCGAAGCGCCGTCAGCGGGTCGGCGGCATCCGCGGCGCGGGCCCACGCCTCGGTCAGCCGGTCGGCCGACGCGTCGTCCCGGGGCGTCATGCGTGCACCGCCGCGGTGCGGCCCAGGAAGTCCAGTGCGTTGTCGCGCAGCATCCGTCTCAGGTCCCCCTCGTCCGAGGTCATCGCCCGGATGGTGGTTCCCGGGCGCGCCTCGCCCAGCGGGAACGGGTAGTCGGTGCCCAGGGTGATGCGCCCGGTGCCCATGAGTTCCGCCACGAACCGGAGCGTCGCCGGGTCATGGACCAGGGAGTCCACGTAGATGCGGTCCAGGTACGCCCGGGGGCTCGTGTCGTCGTGCGTGGCCACGAGGTCCGGGCGCGCCCGATGGCCGGCCTCGATGCGGCCCAGGGTGCCCGGGAAGGATCCCCCGCCGTGGGCCAGCAGGATGCGCAGCCGGGGCAGCCGCCGGAGCACGCCGCCCAGGGTCAGGGCCGCGAACGCGAGCGCCAGCTCCGCGGGCATGCCCACCAGCCAGGGCAGCCAGTGGCGCGTCATGCGCTCGGGCGCGAGCATGTCCCAGGGGTGCACGAACACGGCCGCCCCCAGCGCCTCCGCAGCCTCCAGGACGGCGACCATGCCCGGATCGTCCAGCTCTCGCGCGCCCACGTGGGTGCCGATCTGGACGCCCGCCATGCCCAGCTCCCGCATGCACCGCTCCAGCTCCGCGATGGCGAGGTCCGGATCCTGGAGCGGCAGCGTGCCGAGCCCCGCGAACCGATCCGGCCAGCGACCCGTGATGGATGCGATGTGATCGTTCAGGATCCGCGCCAGGTGCGCCCCATCCTCGGGCTTCGCCCAGTACGAGAACATCACGGGCACGGTCGAGAGCGCCTGGACGGCGACCCCGTCCCGGTCGCAGTCCTCCAGCCGTCGCACCGGGTCCCAGCAGTCGTCCTCGATGACCCGGAACAGCCGGTCGTCGATGACGATGCGCGCCCTGCGCGGGCCGTCGGGCACGATGCTGGGCCAGCCCCCGTACCCGGACCGCCCGCGCAGGTCCGGCAGCTCCGGAGGCAGGATGTGCGTGTGGACGTCGACCAGGCCGAGCGGCATCAGCGATCCGCGATCAGGCGCCGACGGGCCTGGGCAGGGGGTGCACCGCGCCGCAGTTCTTGCAGGTGCGCAGCGACTCGTCCCCGAAGAACGCCTCCATGACCGGCTTGAGCTGCGTGCCCAGGTCCGTGATGACGCCCCGGAACTGGTACAGCTGGTTGCCGCACGCGTCGCAGTACCAGGTGACCGACTCCTCCTCGTCGGGGCGGCGCTGCCGCTCCACCACGAGGCCCATGGTGCCCGCGGGCCGGCGCGGCGAGTGGATGGTGTCACCCGGCAGCAGGAACACCTCGCCCTCGCGGATGGGGATGTCCCGGGGCACGCCATCCTCGATGACCTTGAGCGTGATGTCGCCGGTGATCTGGTAGAACAGCTCCTCACCCGGTTCGCAGTGGTAGTCGGTGCGCACGTTGGGTCCGGCCACGATCATGACCTGGAACTCCGTGTCCTGGCCGTACATCATCTTGTTGCCGACCGGCGGCTGGAGATCGGCGCGATTGTCCGCGATCCACTGCGCCAGGTTGATGGCTTCCAGCTTGGGCACCCTGTCCTCCTCGATGCGACCCTTCGATGGCACCACGCACCCTACCATCGATGCAATCCTTTGCGCAACCCGATCCCGCCGCGACACCGCGTCCCGGCCCTCCCGGCGGCATCGCGGCTCGCAACGGATTGCAGTCAGTCGCCCGCCGGGTGCGGGGGCCGACCGTCGGCGGTCCGGCCCTCGGCGGTCCGGCCCTCGGCGGTCCGGCCGTTGGCGCTCCGGCCGTTGGCGCGTCGGCCGGGCAGTGGCCCGGGCCGGGATGTCGACGCGCGCACCACGAGCTCCACCGGCAGCACCACATGCTGCCGGTCCGTGAGGCCCTGGATGTGGTGCATCAGGATCTGCGCGGCCTCGTGGCCCATCTGGTACTGGGGAACGCGCACCGTGGTCAGCGCGGGCGTGATCCGGTCGACCATCGGCAGGTCGTGGAAGCCTGTCACCGAGACGTCCTCCGGACAGCGGATGTGGTTCTCCCTGAGCACGTCCAGCACGCCCAGGGCGAGCAGGTCGTTGCCCGTCACCACCGCCGTGAAGCGCCTTCCCGATGTGAGCAGGCGGCGCGCCGCCCGCACCCCGCCCGCGATGGCGTAGACGTCCGCCTCCACGCTCAGCTCCGGCCGCAGCTCCACGCCGTGGGCCTCCATGGCGCGCACGAACCCCGCGGCGCGCGCCTGCCCGGTGCTCGTGTCCGTGGGGCCGCTGACGTGGGCGATGCGGCGATGCCCGAGCGCCACCAGGTGCGCCACCACGTCCGCCATGCCCGCCTCGTTGTCGGGTGCCACCGACGAGACCGGGGCGTCCGCGGCCGTCCGGTTGAGCGCCACGGTGGGGATGCCCAGGCGCGCCGCCTCGTCCAGCAGCGGATGGCGCACGTGGGCGGTCGCGAGCAGGAACCCGTCCACGCCGCGCGCGCGCAGCAGGGCGAACAGGCGTCGCTCGCGCAGCTCGTCCTCATCGGTGCTGGTGAGCAGCGCGCTGAAGCCGTGCGCCTCGAGGCAGTCCACGATGCCCCGCATGACGGCCGGATAGAGCGGCCGCGAGATGTCCGGGATGAGCACGCCGATCATCTCCGAGCGCTGGGTCCGGAGCGCCCGGGCCGCGGAGTTGACCGCGTAGCCCAGGCGCGCCGCCGCCGCGTCCACCCGGGCCGCGGTGGCCGGATGCACCCGCTCCCGGGTGCGCGGGTTGAGCGCCCGGGACGCGGTGGCCGTGTGGACGCCCGCCGCCCGCGCGACGTCCTTCAGCCGGACCTCGTTCATGTCGTGACGCATCCTCCGCTGCTCCGCAGGGCGCCGGTGCCGGCGGTCCCCGCAGGCCGGCCTCGGACGGGTCCCGGTCGCAACCGATTGCCACGACCTGCCCGCGTGTGCCAGAGTACACGCGCCAGGACACCGCCGAGGAGCGGCTGGATGGGGAGGACGCCCGTGAACGATCGACGGACCGGTGGCATGCTCGAGGTCAGCGGGCTGGTCAAGGATTACCCGCTTGACGACGGCTGGCATCGCGCCGTGGACGGCATCGACTTCGAGGTCAGGGAGGGCGCGTTCTTCTCGCTCCTCGGCCCCTCGGGGTGCGGCAAGACCACCACGCTGCGCTGCGTCGCGGGCCTGGAGCGGCAGGATGCCGGGCGCATCTCCATCGGCGGCCAGGTCGTGGCGGAGGGCGACACCTACCTGCCGCCGGAGCGGCGCGCCCTGGGCATGGTGTTCCAGAGCTACGCCATCTGGCCCCACATGACGGTGTTCGAGAACGCCGCCTTCCCGCTGCGCGTGGGGAAGCCGAAGCCATCCAAGGCGGAGGTCCAGCGGCGTGTGGACGAGATGCTGGAGCTGGTCCAGCTCACGGGATACGCGGATCGGCCGGCGACCCAGCTCTCGGGCGGGCAGCAGCAGCGCCTCGCGTTCGCGCGGGCGCTCATCCGCCATCCTCGCCTGCTGCTGCTCGACGAGCCGCTGTCCAACCTCGATGCGCGCCTGCGCGACCGGATGCGGGACGAGCTGCGGGTGCTCCAGCGGCGTCTCGGCATCACCACCCTGTACGTGACCCACGACCAGGTGGAGGCGCTCACGCTGTCCGACCAGATCGCGGTCATGGACGGCGGGCACATCGTCCAGCTGGGCACGCCCCAGCAGATCTACCAGCGCCCCACGACGCGCTTCGTGGCGGGGTTCGTGGGCAGCGCCAGCTTCCTGCCGGGCGTCATCGTGGGCCCTGCGGCGGACGGGCGGATGTGCGTCAAGGTCGGCGACGGCGTCGTCGAGGTCACCTGCCCCCCTGGCGCGTCGGTCGATCAGCACGTCACGCTGTCGGTGCGACCGGAGAGCGTGGTGGTGCACGTCGAGGGGCGGGACGCCCCGAACGTGGTGGCGGGCACCGTGCGCAGCGTGCTGTACGTGGGTGACGCGGTCGACTGCCGGCTGGACCTTGGCGGTCCGGTCCTGCTCGCCCGGCTCCATCCCCGAACGCGGCTGGCGGCGGGCGATTCCGTGAACGTCGAGCTGGCCGTCGAGGACATCACGGTCATCTCCGACGAGCATGGCATCGCCAGCGGATCGGTCCTCGAGGACGAGGCGGTCGATTCGGGTGCGGTCGCGATGGCCTGACACGCGGTCGCCACCCGGCGGGCGCGCATCCGCCACGCGGCCGGTGCGCCGCGCGGCCGGTGCGTCACGTGGCCGGTGGCCCGCGCGGTCACGCCACGGGACCCCGTCGGGCGGCCAGCCACCGGTGCGCCCGGGGAGCCAGGAGCACCGCGCACCCGGCCAGGAGCACCGGCAGCGCCATCACGATCGCCGCGCGCTGCGGCCCGATGTGGTCGGCGATGAAGCCGTCGATGATGCTCGCGAACGGCCGCACCCCGAGCCAGGCCACGCCCCACAGCGCCATCACCCGACCCGTCACGTGGGCGGGCGTGGACAGCAGCAGGCGCGTCGTGGCGGCGGTCTGCGCGGCGAGGTAGGCGAACCCCGCCACGAACGAGGCGATGAGCGCAAGCTCGAAGCGGAGCACGAGGCCGAGCGCCACGACGCCACCGCCCATGATGAGCATGTCCAGCGCCATGCGGCGGATCGTCCGATGGGTCTGGAGCAGCAGTGCGGCGACGACCGCGCCCAGGCCGAACGCCCCGATGATGGCGCCCGCGTCGGTGTCCGGCCGGCCCAGCACGGTGGCCGCCAGGAACGGCGCGAGCGTGCTGATCGGGTCGGAGGAGAACGCGATGGCCGCCACGATCAGCAGCAGGCCCGCGAGCATCGGCTGGGCGCGCAGCGTGGCGATGCTGCCGGGCAGGTCCCGGCGTCGCGGGCCGTGCGCCTCGCCCCGCTCCCGGATGACCAGCATCGCCGCCACGACCGCGAGATAGGACAGCGCGTTGACCACGAACGCCGCGCCGAAGCCGATCGCCGCGATGATGGCGGTGGCGGCGATGGGTCCCACGGCGCGGGCGAGGTTGAACGTGACCGAGTTCATGGCCACCGCGCTGCTCAGCCGCTCCGGCGCCACCAGTCGCGCCACGAGCGCCTGCTGGGCCGGCAGCGCGAACGCCCCCACGACGCCCGACGCGAACAGCAGCACCACGAGGACGGGGATGTCGAGGAGGCCCAGGGCGTACAGGCCGGCCACCACCCAGCCCAGGGCGCTGCCCAGCACGGCCACCGTGACGATCACCCGGCGATGGTCGAAGCGGTCGGCGACGGCCCCCGTCCAGGGCGCCAGGAGGACCATCCCGATGAGCTGGCTGAGGGTCACCACGCCCACCAGGAACGCGGACCCCGTGAGCCGGTAGACCAGCAGGGTGGCCGCGATGCTCTGGAACCACGTGCCGCAGCTGGACAGGAACGTGCCCAGCCAGTAGGGGCCGTAGTTCCGGTCCAGGACGATCCGCCAGGCACCGCGCTCGCGCGTGTCCCGCCTGCCCTCGCTCACGCCGCGAGTCTACCGACTGGCGACAAGATTCGTCAGGATGGCCACAGAGTGACATATGGTGCTTGACAGGACGGTACGGACTGGTACCGTTCGCTCTGTCTCTGCGATCGATTGCCGAGACAGGTGGCCGCTGCGCGCGGTCACACGATCGTAGCGCCGAACATCGGCATGGAGGATGGACACGATGCGAACCAGGCGCGCTCTCGGCGCGACCACGCTGTTGCTCTCGGGAGTCATGGTCGCGGCGGTCGCGCCGACCGTGGCGCAGAGCCCCGCCGCCGGCGACGCGCCGGTGTGCGAGGCGGTCCAGGTGGGCGAGCTGACCCGCTGCGAGAACTTCTACACGGACTTCTGGCCCATCGTCACGCAGCACATGGACGGACTGTACCAGCAGGCGCTCGCCACCAACGGCGGCGTGATCACCATCTGGGACTGGTATGAGATCGATCCCGGCACGATCGAGCGGTTCACCACCAAGTTCCCGGGGCTGACCATCAAGACCCAGGGACTCCAGTACAACCTGGAGTCGGCCATCATCGCCGCCCAGGCGACCGGCGCGGAGACCACCGACTTCCTGGGCGCGCCCATGACGCTCGGCGCCAACCTGTTCGACCAGGGCTACTACGAGCCCATCGACTGGACCACGCTGGGCCTGCCCGGCGAGTGGGCGTATGGCCAGGTGGGCCAGACCCCCGACTCCATCAACGGCTGGCTGTTCCAGTACAACACCGACCAGACCGCCACGGTCCCGTCGGACATCACGGCGTTCACGGCGCCCGAGTGGAAGGACAAGCTGGCCATGGCCAGCTACGCCGGCCAGTTCTTCTCCGGCTACGGCATGAAGAACGGCGAAGAGGCCATGGTCAAGCTCATCGGTGACCTGCGCGGCTCGGGCAACCTGCTGCTCACCAGCGATGCCGGCTCCATGCTGTCCTCGGGTGACAAGGCGGTCGCGTTCGACGCCCAGAACTACAATGACAATCCGGCCATCGCGGTCGCCCCGTGGGACGGCGCCGGCCTGTGGTTCCAGTACGCGGGTGTGAACACGTACGGCGCGAACAAGCCCGGCGGCGCCCTGTGGGCCCTCTGGAACTCGTATGACCCCGAGTGGATCGGCGACCGCCTGACCAAGCCGGAGCTGGCCGGCACGTCGGTTCCCTTCCCGGGCCTGCCCTCGTCGATGATCGACACCGCGACCGGCCTGATGAAGCAGAACCTGGACGCCTACATGACCTCGTTCGCGAACGGCTGGGACGTCTTCGAGACGCGCGAGAACCGCGACGAGTACATCAAGATGATCCAGGCGGCCGACGCCGCGATGCAGTGACCGTCACCTCCGCGGGGGCTACCATCGCGGAGTGACCTGAGTCGAACGGTGACTGCCGCCGGCCTCGCGGGCTGGCGGCAGTCACGCATCTCCCGGGTGCGGCATCCCCCGACCCTCCCGGCATCGGCGCCGGTCCCGGCAGACCGGCAACCCAGGAGGAGTATCGATGGCGCGTCGCGGCACCGGCATGACCATCCTCATCGCGATCACGGTCGTGGCGATGGTCTTCCTGCTCGTGGTGCCCCTCGTGATGCAGCTCATCACGTCGGTGCGCGGGCCCTTCCTGCCGTTCGGCGTGCCCCAGGCGCGCTGGACGCTGGACAACTACGCCCAGCTCTACGAGATCGGCTCGGGGCTCCTGGACACCCTCGTGACCACGGCCGTCTACGTCGTGGGCGCGTCGCTCATCTCGCTGACCATCGGCTTCAGCCTGGCGTGGCTGGTGGTGCGCACGGACCTGCCGTTCCGGCGCGTCATCCCGCTCCTGGTCATCGTGCCGTTCGTCATCCCGCCCATCGTCCAGGCGCAGTCCTACGTGCTGATGCTGGCGCCCCAGACGGGCGTGCTCAACATGCTGCTGCGCATCCTGCCGTGGTGGGCGGGCGAGCGGGGGCCCATCGACCCGTTCTCGTTCGTGTCGCTGGTGGTGGTCCAGGGGCTGTCGTCGGTGACGTTCCCGTTCCTGTTCATGATGCCGGTGCTCCAGAACATGGACGGCTCGCTCGAGGAGGCGGGCAGGGCCGCCGGCGCGTCGCCGCTCAAGGTGGTGCGCAAGGTGACCATCCCGGTCCTGGGCCCGGCGCTCCTGGGCGTCGCCATCCTCCAGGTCATCTTCCTCATCGGGTCGCTGGAGATCCCGCTCCTGTTCGGGCAGGAGGCGGGCAGCAGCCTGCTCAGCCTGCGCATCTGGAAGCTGCTCACGCCGACCGCGGGCGAGCTGCCGCGCTACGGGCTCGCGGCCACCTACGGCATCAACTTCCTGGTCGTCACGGCCATCATCTTCTACATCTATCGGCGGGTGACGCGCACCGCCTCCCGGCGCGCCGCGATCACGGGCAAGGGCTATCGACCCACGCGCTATGCCCTCCGGCACTGGAAGGTCCCGGTGGTCATCCTCATCGGCATCTACCTGCTGCCGACCACGGTGCTGCCGCTGGTCGCCCTCACCTGGACGGCCATCACGCCCTACATCATGCAGCTGTCGTGGGCGAACTTCACCGAGTTCGCATCGCTCGACGCATTCCGCGCGGTGCTCACCGACCGCGAGTTCTGGGCATCCCTGGCGAGGACGGTCGTGATCGCCACCTCGGCCGCGACGATCGCGGTGACGCTCGCCACGGTCGCGGCGTTCGCGGTGGCCAGGGGAGCGCGCGGCAAGGGCACCCAGGCGCTGGACATCCTGGCGTCCGCGTCGCTCGCCATCCCCGGCGCCATCGCCGGGTTCTCCGCGCTGCTGCTGTACATGGTCACGAACCCGACGCTGCACCTCCAGGGCACCATCTGGGTCCTCATCATCACCTACTCCTACCGCATGGCGGTCGCCTACCGCACGTCCTCCGCCGCGGTGCTCCAGGTGAGCGCCTCGCTGGAGGAGTCGGCCGCGGTGTGCGGTGCCAGCCGCCTCCAGGTGCTGCGCATGATCATCGTGCCGCTGATCCTGCCCACGGCGGGCATCGCCTGGATCGGCGCGGTCATCCTGAACGCCCAGGAGTTCACCCTGCCCGCGTTCCTCGCGACGCCGGGCACCCGACCTCTGTCGTTCTACCTCTACAGCCGCATCAACCCCGGCGCCGCGCAGCTGTACTCGCCGGAGCAGGGAGCCGCGACCGCCCTGATCTTCATCGGCCTCGTGTTCGTGGTGGGCTACGGCCTCCAGCGGGTGGTCAGCCGGCGGGGCGTGGCCGCCTCGACGGTGGGCGGCAAGCGCCGACCGTCACGCTCGATCCTGGGGGCGACCCCCGGCAGCTGAGGCGCGACGCCTCGCCGGTCGCGGGCCCGGCATCTCGCCGCGCCCGACCGGCCGCGTCCGACGCGCCGCGTCAGATCGGCCGCGTCCGACGCGCCGCGTCAGATCGGCCACGGGCTCGACGCTCCAGCTGCGGCTGTTCGCGCATCTGATCTGAGAGGCCGGCTGCCCGACCGACACGCCCCGGGCCGGCGCGTCCGATCCGGGCCGCTCATCGGCCCGCATCGGACCGGGCGTGTCCGGATGGGCCCCTCAGCGGCCCGACCCGACGGGATCCGGTCCGGACGCGTCGGTCATGGCCGCCGAGCGGACACCGCCGCGCGACCCCGGGGCGGGCCGGACCCGGCCGGCGGCCGATCGGCTCACAGCCGCTGATCTCAGGCGACGACCGGCTCCCGGAACCTCAGCAGGTCGCCGCGCGCACCCACGATGAGGGCGACCATGGCCGCCATCGCCCCGATGCCGATGAGGAACGGCGTGGGGAAGCCCATCGCGCTGATGACCACGCCGTACGCCGCGGAGCCGATGCCGAGACCAAGCTGGTATCCCAGGGAGTATGTGGCCATCGCGGCGCCCACGCGTCCCGGCTGCGCCCGATCCATGGCGATCGCGAGGTGGATGGGGGAGGTGAGGGCCGCCGCGATCGCGTAGCACGCGCCGCCCGCGGTGAGCATCGGGACGTCCTGCGCCAGGACCGCCAGGAGCAGGCCCGCCACGCCCAGGCACGCACCCAGGATGACCGGTCGGCCGCGGGCCACCCGGTCCAGGCGCGGGCCGATGACCATGCGCGCCAGCACCATCGTCGCACCCAGCACCGGGTAGTAGACCGCGAGCGCCTCCACGGGGATGTCGTGCGCCAGCGCCCACACCGGCGGGAAGATGAAGAACAGGCAGTTCGTGCTCATCCACAGGAACTCGAGCGTCATGGGCAGCACCACGCGGCGCTCCAGCAGGGAGCCCGAGCCGGGGCGCCGGGTCGTGTCCCCGGGGGCCGCGCGGACCGGCGCGCCGGGCCCGAACACCGCGATCGCAAGGGCCGCGAGCGCCAGCGCCATGGCGACCAGGAACGGTCCGGGGGCACCCACCGAACCCAGCAGCGCCAGGCCGAGGGCGGGCATCACCATCTGCGACACGCCGGGCATCAGCCCGTAGATCCCCGATGCCTCGCCGCGCCGCTCCTTGGGTGCGATGTCCGCGAGCGCGGAGTTGCCGCCCGTGTTGAAGGCGCCCCACGCGGTGCCGTGCAGGAGGCGCACGCCGGTCATCGCGATGACCCCCGGCAGCAGGTAGAGCAGGCTGCTGAGGGCCAGCCCGGCCACCCCGAGGGCCAGGACCCGGCGCTTGCTCCACTCGTCCACGAGCCTGCCGAACCAGGGCCGCAGGAGCACGCTGGGCACGCTGAAGATGGCCACGATGATGCCCGCGAGCGCGGCATCGCCGCCCGCCTCGATGACCAGCACGGGGATGATCGGGTTGATCAGGCTGAACGAGCTGAACCCGAGCAGGACGATCAGGCACAGCGCGATGAACGGCCGGGTGTAGAGGGACGGCCGGACGATCGGGTCGACCGCCGCCGGCGCCGGCTGGCTCATGCGAACGTCGGCTTCATGACCATCAGGAACAGCACCACCACCACGACGCTGCGCATGAACAGCCCTCCGCGCCGGATCCGGACCCGCAGCCGGGCCGCCTCGGCCCGCTCCGCGTCGGTCAGGTTCGGCATTCCCTTGAGGGCCAGCTCCAGCGACCGGAGCGTGAACCGGTTGTTGACGAATGACGCGTACAGGTACGAGGACATGAACAGGACGATCGACGCGGCGAGCCAGGGCACCGCCAGCACGTCGTAGCGCATCGTCCAGATGAGCGCGAACCCGCTGAGCAGCACGATCCCCGAGAGCGGGTGCGTCCAGCGGGTGGACAGGTCCCGTGACACGCGGACCGAGAACGGCACGTGGCCGGGCTCCGCCCTGACGGCCGCCTGCGTGATCCGTCCGTAGACGAACGTGGGTCCGAGCCCGATCATCGCCGCCCCGATGTGGATGAGCAGCAGCCAGCCGTAGGCGGACGTGAGCATCCCGGTCAGCGGCCGCCCTGGTCGCCGTCGACCGCGATGGGCACCCAGCGGCGCCTGCCGTCGATCCGCACGAAGCGCCCGAATCCCGGCTGCGGGAAGTGGCTCGACGCCACCAGCGTGCCCTCCCGCTCCAGCTGCTCGATGACCCGCCGGCGCTGCTCCGCGGCGCGCGGCGGATCGAAGTCGAACCGGTTGTGCCACTCGGTCTCGTAGGCGATGATCGGGTGGTGGGCCAGGTCGCCCAGGATGAAGCAGTGGTCGCCGCCGCTGCTCAGGACGAAGCTGGAATGCCCCGGTGAGTGGCCGTGGGTGGGCAGGGCGCGGAGTGACGGCAGCACCTGGAACTCGCCCTCGAACGTGTCCACGATGCCCAGGTCACCCATCGGCAGCACCTGCTCCCGGATGTTGGGGTGCATCTCCGGGATGCGGTTGTAGTGCGCCCAGTCGTTGGCGGGCACCAGGTACCGGGCGCGCGGGAACCGCGGGCGGATGCCGATCTCGTCGCGGATGAGGTTCCAGCCCACGTGGTCCGCGTGCAGATGGGTGAACACCACCTGGTCGATGTCGTCGGGCGTGGCGCCCACCTGCGCCATCTCGTCCAGCAGCGCGGCAGGCGTGGCGGGTGCCCCCGGCGGGGCATGGACGGGTCCCCAGCCCGTGTCGATGAGCAGCGTCCGGCCGTCCGCCCGGACCAGGAACGCCCGGAAGTTGAGCAGCGACCAGACGTCGTCCAGGAGCAGCTCCCGGTACGGCTCCCATGCCTCCGCGGGCACCTCCGGGTAGTGCCAGGCGGGATCGATCGCGTGTCGCCGATCCACCAGGCCCGTGATCTCGGCGTCGCCGATGCGCAGTCGGACGGCCATCGCGTGTCTCCTCCAGGTCTCAGGCGGGTCTCAGACGGGGTCTCAGGCGCCGGCGATCATGGCCGCGCCGGCCCGCGGCGACCAGACCGACCCGAGGTCGAAGCCCGCCCGTGCGGCGACCGCGCCCAGGCGCGCCGAGGCCTCCGCCGCCAGCGCCACCGGATCCACGTGGACCGGCGCTCCGCCGGACACCACGACCCTGCCGTCCACCAGCACGGTGTCCACGTCGGCGGGCGACGCGCTGTGCACGATGGCCACCGCGGGATCCACCACGGGCACCACGGACAGGCCGTCCGCTCGAACGAGCACGATGTCCGCGCGCTTGCCGGGCGTGATCGACCCCACCCGGTCGCCCAGGCCCAGGGATCGCGCCCCCTCGAGCGTCGCGATGCGCAGGATGTCCCGGGGGCTCATGTGCACCGCGTCGCCCGCGCGCGTCAGCTCCAGGCCCAGCGCCACGCGCATCGCCCCGAAGGGGTCCGCGCTGGCGGCGATCGCCGTGGTGTCCAGCGACAGGCTGACCCGCACGCCCGCGGCGCGCAGCTCGCTGAGCTGGGGGAAGCCCATCGCGAGACGGAGCTCCGCCAGGGGGCTGGCGCTGACCGGGATGCCGTTGCGGGCCAGGCGCTCCATCTCCGTGGGTGACACCCAGTTCGCGTGCGCGAGCAGCACGTCCGGTCCGAGCAGGCCGTCGGCGTCGAGCACCTCCACCTGGCGGATGCGCGCCACCTCCTGGCGTGTGCCGGCACAGTGCATCGCGATGGGCAGCCCCAGCTCCCGGGCGAGCCGCCACTCCTCGCGGTACACCGCGGCGGACGAGCGCGACGGTCCGCGCACGGCGCAGCCCACCCCGATCAGGCCCTCGGCGGCCGGCTCCCAGTCATCCCGGATGCGGCCGATCTCCGCGAAGTCCATGGGCTCGTCGGGCGACACCCCGACCTGGGCCATGACCGCGCGCATCTGCTCCATGTTCATGAGCGGGCTCGCGGAGGGGGCGCCGTACGAGAAGCGGGCGCGGATGCCCAGGGCGCGCAGGGCGTCCAGGTCCGCATCCGCATCCTCGCGGCTGAGCACGTTGTGGGCCCAGTCGTGGACCGTGGTGATGCCCGCGAGGAGGCCCTCGGTGGCGCCCAGCAGGACCCCGACCCGGGTGTCCCCGGGCTCCAGGTGTGGCGCGAGGAGCGCCTTGCGGGCGAACCAGCCGGCCTCGTGGCCGTCGCCGACGGCACCCCGCAGGAGCGTGCCCCAGAGATGCCAGTGGGTGTCCACGAACCCCGGCAGCGCGATGTGGTGCGACCCGTCCACGTCGGTGGCGCCGTCCGCGACCAGGTCCGGTCCCACCGCGACGATGACCCCATCCCGGATCTCGATGTCGCCCCGGACCTCGCCCACGTCGTCGTCCTGCGACAGGATGATGCAGTCGCGGATGCGCAGGTGGGGGCGGGCGGGGAGCGACGCGACAAGGTCGGACATGCTGCCTCCGTGGGGGTCGGGTGCCGGTGCTGTCAGTGTATCCGCCTGCGTGGCGATCGGATACAAGAGGTCGGCGATCGTGCGCCGTGAATCGGCGAGGCCCGGGGTGGGTCCCCGGGCCTCGCAGCGGTTCAGCGGATGGAGGGCGCGGTCGGCCCTCCGAGGGTCACTCGGCGGCTGCCGGGTTCAGGGGGATGCCCAGGGCGGCCTGGGCGGCGTTGACGTACGTGGGGTTGACGAACTGCGCCAGGTCGACCGTCACGCCTTCGGGCAGGTTGTCGGCCAGGTACTGCTGGAGCTGCCCGAGCCCACCATCCTTGTCCACCTCGCCCAGGCCACCGTCCCAGGGCGTGAAGTACTCCATGTCGTTCTTCCAGCCGCTGCGGATGCCGTCGGTGATGGTGATGCCCTCGCGCTCGCCGAGGCTGAAGACGTACGGCGCGTTGTCCAGGTTCTTGATGTCCGCGAGGGCCCGGATGTAGGCGCTCAGGAACGCGGTCACCGTGTTCGGGTTGGCCGCCGCCCAGTCCTTGTTGACCGCGAGCGTGTCGGAGCCGAAGTCGAAGCGGTCCACCACGAACCTGCCGCCCGCGTCCAGCACCATCTGGCGCTGCCGGTTGAACACCGGGGTCATGTACAGCTTGCCGTCCAGGAACAGGGCCACCCACGCGTTCGAGCCGCCGTCGACCGAGACCGCGTTGTAGGGCACGCCGGTGATGTCGAACCCGGCTTCCTGGAGGAACTTCACCCGCAGGTCGAAGTCCAGCGTGCCCGGCGTGCCGCCGAGCAGGATGTCCTTGCCCGCGAGATCCTCGGGCTTCTCGATCTCCGGCCGCACCGCGATGGTGTTGGCGGTGAAGTTCTGGTAGCCGGAGATCGCCTGGAGCGGCAGTCCCTCGGCGAAGCTGTTGGCGGTGTCGAGCATCTCCGCCTGGCCGAAGTTGAGGCTGCCGCCGATGAGGCCCGGGGCGGTCTCCTCGGTCTGGATCAGCTGCACGTCCGTGAAGCCCGCGTCCGCGAAGTAGCCGCGGTCGAGCGCGACCAGGAAGGGCGCCCGGCTGTTGAGGTTGGGCAGTCGGTAGCCGATGGTGATCGACGTCTGCTCGGGGGCCGGCAGGTCCGGCTTGGCGAGGGCGGGCGGCTGCGCCGGCGCCACGCTCGGCGGCGGCGTGATGCTGGGCGCGGGTGATGCATCCTGCGCCAGCGCCGTGCCGATGATCGAGGCGGTCAGGGCCAGGCTGCCCACGGCCGCCACGCCCAGGCGGCGCGACAGGGGAGTTCGGGTCTGGGTCACGGATTCCTCCACGGTGTGCTTGGGTCGGGGTGCGGGGTGCGGGGTGCGGGGTGGCGATCGCCCCCATCGGTCGATGTGCTGACTTCGCCGTCTCGACGGCTCCCGTCATCGCAGCGCGCGGCTGTCACGATGCGGGCGACGCATCCTCCTCCTCTCTGCGTGTGCTCGGCTGGAGACGCACCGGTGTCGATCGGTGCCATTCCCGATCGAACTGGCTACGATCTCCGTGTCGTCGCCCGAGTATACGGACGTGTCAAGCAGCCTCCCTGCCTCGGGTCGGGGTTCAGGTGGCGGCCTCCCGGTACCACGGCGCCAGGCGCCGTCGGATCACGTTGAGCAGCGCCATGGCCACGTTGGCGGCCAGCATCAGCACGAGCGTCAGGGCGAGCGCCCCGGCCATGTCGAACTCGGACGACAGCAGCCGGATCATGTAGCCCACGCCTGCGGCGCTGCCGATGAACTCGGCGATGATCACGCCCACCAGGCCGCGCGCCACGCCCAGCCGGAGGCCGGTGAGGGTGTACGGCAGGATGTACGGCAGGGTCACCTTGCGGTACAGGTCCATGCGCGACGCGCCGAACACCCGGCCCGCCCGGAGCAGCGTCTCGTCCACCGCGGCGGCGCCCGTCCAGACGTTGATGATGATGGGGAACACGGCCATCAGGAAGATGACCGCGACCTTGGACGGCGACCCGAAGCCCAGCCACATCACGATGAGCGGCGCGAGGGCCACGCGGGGTGTGGAGTAGGCGATCCAGACCACCGGGCCCGCGAAGGTGCGGACCGTCCGGAGCGAGCCCAGGGCCAGCCCGAGGACCACGCCCACCACGGCGGCCAGCAGGAAGCCGATGACGAAGTTGACCAGGCTGAACCACAGGTTCCCGAGGAGCAGGTCCCGCTCGCTCAGCGACAGGAACGCGTTCCACATGCTCGACGGCGGTGGCACGAACTCCGGGTCGGCCCAGCCGAAGGTGCTGATGGCCAGCTCCGCGAACACGATGATGGCCACGATCTCGATGAACAGCGCCACGTTCCAGCCGATGCGGTCCCACAGCCGGCGCGGCGCGGATCGAGGCGGGATGGGTCGCAGGTGCGACGGTGGCGGGGCGGCCGCGGTGGTGCCCAGGGAGAGTGCCGGACTCGTCATCGACGCACCGTGGTCCGCCACCCCGACACGCGGGACTCCAGCAGGCCCAACACCCGCACCGACAGCACCGAGACGATGACGATGACCACGAGGATCGCGAACGCCTGGTCCACCCGGAAGCGGCTCTGGGCCACGGACATGAGGGCTCCGAAGCCGCTGGAGCCACCGTGGATCTCCGACACCAGCAGGATGATCCAGGCGGTCACGACCGCGAGCCGCAGGCCGGTCAGCACGAACGGGACGGTGGCGGGCAGGATCACCTTGCGGTACAGCGCGGAGCGACCGGCGCCGAACACGATCGCGGCGCGCTTGAGCGACGGGTCGACCGTGTTCACGCCCGCCATCGTGTTGAGGATGATGGGCAGCATGGCGCTCAGCCAGACGAGGAAGATGATGGGCGTGTCGCCGAACCCGAACCAGATCGTGGTCATGGGCCGGACCGCCACGAGGGGCATCGCGTAGAGCGCCCAGACCAGGGGCGCCACGAGCTTGATGCCCGGACGCCAGCTGCCGATGAGCAGTCCCAGGGCCACGCCGAACACGGCCGCCAGGAGGTAGCCCGCGAGGAAGTTCTTGAGGCTTGCCACGGCGGCCTCGATGAGGGCCCCGTTCGCCACCAGTCGACCCATCGCGTCCAGGATGCGGCTGGGCGGTGGCAGGAACAGCGGGTTCACGGCCTTCAGGTCGCCCTGGACGTACTGCCACACGAGCACGATCACGACCGCCTCCACCACCAGCAGCAGGTGGGCCGTGGGGATGCGTCGGCGATCCGTGCGCGTCCGGATCGGCGGCGGCAGGGGTCCCCCGGAGGCGGGCACCTCGCCGCCGGGATCGCGTGACCCCGGATGACCCGGGTGATGCACCGGGTGCTCGTGGGCCGCGCTGAGCACGAGCCGGGCCTCAGCCATCGGCGGTCGCCCGGTGGGCGTGGATGATGGCCTCCTCCCGCAGCAGCTCCCACAGCCGCTCCCGGAGGGCCGCGTAGCCCGCGTGCGACTTGACGTCGTACTCGCGGCGGGGGCGCGGCAGGTCCACCGGGATGATCTCCCGGATCCGACCCGGGCGCGCCGACGCCACCACCACGCGGTCGGCCAGCGCGATCGCCTCGTCGATGGAGTGGGTGATGAAGATGACCGTCTGCTTCGCCGTGGAGATGACCTGCTCCAGCTCTCCCTGCATGACCTCGCGAGTCATCGCGTCGAGGGCCGCGAACGGCTCGTCCATGAGCAGCACCTTGGGCTGCGCGATGAGCGCCCGGGCCAGTCCCACGCGCTGGCGCATGCCGCCCGACAGCTGGTGGGGGAAGCTCTCCTCGAACCCCTTGAGGCCCACCAGCTCGATGACCTGACCGATCTCCCGGTCGCCGATGTGCGCGCGCTCGCGCTGCATCTCCACCCCGAACCGGACGTTGCCCACGACCGTCCGCCAGGGCAGCAGCGCGTAGTCCTGGAACACCATCGCCCGGTCCGGGCCCGGCCTGGTCACCGGCACCCCGTCGATGAGGATGCGACCGGACGTGGGCTGGAGCAGCCCGGCCACCGCGTTGATGAGCGTCGTCTTGCCGCAGCCGCTGGGCCCCACGACGACGATGAACTCGCCCTGCTCGATGGCGAGGTTGACCTGCCACAGGGCGATGAGCATGTTGCGGTGGTCGCTCAGCTCGTACTCGACGGTCAGGTCCTGGATGTCGATGTGTGCCATGTCGGTCTCCGGGGCACCCGATGCGCGGGGGTCGGCGGGGGTCGGCGAGGCTCGATCGTGCGGAGGGTCAGGCTCCCGGGGCGGCCTCCGGCAGGACCGCGATGGCCTCGATCTCGATGAGGTAGCCGGTCTGCGCGAAGCCCGCCACGCGCAGCAGCGTGGTCGCCGGGACGTCCTCCCCGTCGAAGTAGCGCGCCCGGATGTCCCGCAGCTCGTCCTTGTGGATCTGGTACTCCTCGCCCACGTAGACGTTGGTCTTGACCACGTCGTGCAGGGTACCGCCCGCCGCCTCCACGATGCGCCTGATGCTCGCGTAGCAGTTCTCGGCCTGGGTGACGATGTCCTTGGGCAGCGACCCGTCCAGGTTGTAGCCCACGATGCCGCTCAGGAACACGAGCGACCCGGCGCCCGACACCCTGATGGCCTGGTTGAACCGCCACGGGGCCTTGTAGACGTCGGGGGGGTTGATGAACGTCTTCTCCACGGGGCCGCTCCTCCTGGCTGCCGCCGAGCCACCGGCCGGCGCCGGGGTGGCGCTCCGGACCTCGGCGCGTATGCGAAGTCCGGTGGAATGTATCCCATCCGTCCAGTCTCGTACACCTTCGACGCGCGAACTCGCGAGCCCGGCGGACGCCCCGAACTGTCTCCACTTCGTACGATCTTGTATCCAAGATGCGCGCGCACGGGCCCGAGGCGCGCTACACTGGCAGCATCCAGCCAACCGGCCAGCCGAGACGCGGCGCCCAGTGGGCGGTGCCCGCACAACGAGACGAGGTCGCATGTACCGCATCACCATCGACGTCGGAGGCACCTTCACCGACTGCCTGGTCATGGATGCCGAGGGCACCCTCCGCCAGTTCAAGTCCTACACCACCCCGCGCGACCCGTCGCAGGGCTTCCTGGACGCCCTCGTCAAGGCCGCCGCGGGCTACGGACACCCGGACCTGCGGGCGTTCGTGGGCCAGGTGGAGCTGATCATCCACGGCACCACCCTCGCCACGAACACGCTCATCAACCGCAACGGCGCCCGGACCGGGATGATCACCACCAAGGGCTTCCGGGACATCATCGAGATCCGGCGCGGCTTCAAGAACGTGCGCACCTCGATGTACGACGTGTTCGTGCCGCCCTACGAGCCGCTCGTGCCGCGTCACCTGCGCCTGGAGGCGACCGAGCGCGCCCTGTACTCCGGCGAGACGCTCCTGGAGCTGGACGAGGGAGAGGCCCGCGCCGCCGCCGAGCGGCTGCGGGAGAAGGGCGTGGAGGCCGTGGTCGTCGGCTTCCTCCACTCCTACGCGGACCCGACCAACGAGCAGCGGGCCAGCGCGATCGCGCGCGAGGCGATGCCCGACACGTACGTCACGGCATCGCACGAGATCCTGCCCGTGTGGCGCGAGTACGAGCGCTTCTCCACGGCCGTCGTGTCCGCGTACACCGGACCCGTCGTGGAGCGCTACCTGCGCACCCTCGTGCGGCGCCTGGGCGAGGAGGGCTTCACGGGCAACCTGCTGATGATGCTCTCCGACGGCCTCGTGGAGACCGTGGACTACTGCATCCCGCGCGTGGTCTACCTCATCGGCTCGGGCCCCGCGGCGGCGCCCTCGGGCGCGCTCCACATCGGGTCGGCCATCGGCACCGACAACATCCTGTCCGTGGACATGGGCGGCACCAGCTTCGACATCTGCATGGTCCAGGACGGCGAGATCCCCACGACCACGGAGGCCTGGGTCCAGGACGAGCGGGTGGCCATCAAGATGGTGGACATCCAGTCGGGCGGCGCGGGCGGCGGCTCCATCGCCTGGATCGACCAGCTGGGGCTGCTGCGCGTGGGCCCCAAGAGCGCCGGCGGCGACCCGGGGCCCGCCTGCTACAACAAGGGCGGCACGGAGCCCGCGGTCACCGACGCGGACCTGGTGCTGGGCTACGTGCCCGCGGACTACTTCCTGGGCGGCGAGATCGCGCTGGACGCGGAGGCCGCCCGGACCGCCGTGGGCAAGGTCGCGGAGCCGCTCGGCCTGTCCGTGGAGGAGGCCGCCACGGCCATCTTCACCACGGTCAACTCCTACATGGCCGACCAGATCACGGAGGTCGCCACGCGGCGCGGCCACGACGTGCGCGACTTCGCGCTCGTCGCGGGCGGCGGCGCGGGTCCGGTGCACGCGGCGGCCATCGCCGACCTGCTGCACATGCCCCAGGTGGTCATCCCGCCCATCGCCGCCACGTACTCCGCGTTCGGCATGTTCGCGATGGACGTGGGCCGCAACTACGCGCGGTCGTACATCACGCGCGCGAAGGACCTCGATCCCGACCGCGTGGCGGCGCTGTACGCCGAGATGGAGGCCGAGGCCATCGGCGGGTTCGCGGCCCTCGGCGTCCAGGCGGCCGACGTGACCTTCGCGCGCACCGCCGACGTGCGCTACCTGGGCCAGTTCCACGAGGTGGAGGTGAGCGTCCCGGCGGGCGCCATCGACGCCGCAGCCATCGACGCCGCCCTCGCCGACTTCCACAAGCGCCACCGCCAGCTGTACACCTTCGACATGCCCTGGCAGCAGGTGGAGCTGCTCACCTTCCGGCTCCGGGCGACCACGCCCAAGGCGCCGTTCTCGATGCGCGGCATCGAGGCGGGCGGTCCGGACAGCTCCGGGGCGATCAAGCGCCGCCGCACCGTGTGGTTCGACGGTGAGGCGATGGACACGCCCATCTACGACGGCGCCCTGCTGCGCGCCGGCAACGAGTTCCATGGTCCGGCCATCGTGGAGGAGACCACCACCAGCGTGGTCATCCCGCCGCGCTACGCCTGCCGGGTCGACGACGTCCGCAACTACGTGCTCACGCGCGATGGCGCCCAGGTCCGCGGGACCACCGCCGCCGCCGCGGGCATCCAGTCCGTGGGAGGTGCCGCATGACGAAGGCAGACCGCTCCGGCGCCGAGGCCGCGTCCACGGGCCGGAACATCGATCCCATCACCCTGTCGACCGTGTGGCACGGCTTCCAGTCCATCGGACGGGAGATGCGCCACGTCATCGACCGGACCGCGCAGAACTACCTCATCGCCCAGCTCCACGACATGGCGGCGGGCATCTGGGACGTCCACGGCAACACCATCGCGGTGCCCGAGGGGCCCACCTCGATGTTCCTGTCCCAGGGCTTCACGGTGAAGTACATCATGGAGCGCATGGGTCACCTGCTCAAGCCGGGCGACGTGATCCTGTGCAACGACCCCTACAAGGGCTACTGCAACCACCTGCCCGACTGGGGATTCTTCCGGCCCGTGTTCTACAAGGGCGAGCTGCTGTTCATCGTGCTCACCCGGGGTCACCAGCTGGACACCGGCGGCGCGTTCCCCGGCGGCTACTTCCCCAACGGGTACGACATCCACGCCGAGGGGATCATGATCCCGCCCATCAAGGTGGTGGACGCGGGCGTGGAGCGGACGGACGTCCTGGAGCTCATCTGGAACAACGTGCGCTGGCCCGAGGGCGTCAAGATCGACAACTACGCCCTGATGGCCGCGCTCCAGGTGGCCGACGACCGCATCGTGGCGCTGCTGGACAAGTACGGCCGGGACTCGGTCCTCGAGTGCGTGGACGAGATGATGGACCGCATGGAGCGCTCGGTCCGGGCGCAGCTGGCGGCCGTCCCGGATGGCACCTGGTCGGGCGAGTCCTCCACGGACGACGATGGCACGGTCCTCGACGAGCCGGTCACGGTCCGCTGCGACGCGACCATCAGGGGGGACGAGCTCATCCTCGATTTCTCGCGCAGCGACGGCCTGCGCAAGGGCTTCGTCAACTGCACCTACTCCTCCACCTACAGCCGCGCGGTGGCGGGGTCGTTCCTGTACTTCGACTCCGCGCTCGCCGAGTTCCACAACGAGGGCTCGATGCGCGCGGTCACGGTCATCGCGCCCGAGGGGTCCGTGGTCAACGCGACGTACCCCGCGACCGTGGGCGGCTCGCCCGTGAACGTGGGCACCCAGGTCCTGGAGGCGACCGTCAACGCGCTGTCCAAGGCCATGCCCGACAAGTCCATCGCGGGCTGGGGCAGGCGTCGCGGCCACTACATCACGGGCATCGACCCGCGCACCGGCGAGCGCTACGTCCAGACCACGACCGACGCCGACGGCGGCGCGGGCGCCGTCCACGGCTTCGACGGCTACGAGGGCGCCCTGGGCATGTCCGGCCTGGGCTCCATCAACCGCGGCTCCGTGGAGGAGATCGAGATCCGCTTCCCGTGGCGGACCGTGCAGTGGCAGTTCGTGCCCGACCTGTCGGGCGCCGGCCGCTGGCGCGGCGGCTGCGGCATGCTCTGGGAGGTCGAGAACCTGGGCGGTGACGTGGGCGCGGCCACCGGCTCGTCCGATGGCGACCTGACGCAGCCGCCGGGCGCGTCGGGCGGCGAGGATGGCCCGCTGTCACGGATGTACATCCGGAGCGGCGACAAGGTGACGCCCGCCCGGACGCACCGCATGGTCCAGATCAAGACCGGCGAGATCCTGGGCAAGGTGTCCGGCGGGGGCGGCGGCGTGGGCGACCCGTTCGAGCGGGACCCGCAGGCCGTGCTGCGCGACGTCATCAACGAGATGACCACGATCCCGTACGCCCGGGACGTGTACGGCGTGGTCATCCTCGAGGGTGACCCGCCGACGCTCGATGCGGCGGCCACGCAGGCGCTCCGCGCGGCCCGACCCGTCCGCGTGGCGTGACCGGGCAGGCGGTCCCGGCGCGGTCACCCGCGCCGGCCGATCCGCTCGGCATGCTCGAGCGGATGTGGCTCATCCGCGCCTTTGAGGAGCGGGTCTCGGAGCTGTATGCCCGCAACCAGATCGCGGGACTGCTCCACCTGGGCATCGGACAGGAGGGCATCGCGGTCGGCCTGGCATGGGCCCTGGAACCGCGTGACCGCCAGTTCGGGGGCCACCGCGCCCACGCGCACGCGCTGGCCCGCGGCGCCGACCCGACGCGGCTCCTCGCGGAGATCGCCGGCCGCGCCACCGGCTACTGCGGCGGCAAGGGCGGCACGATGCACATCGCGGCGCCCGAGTGCGGGTTCGTGACGGCCACGGGCGTGGTGGCGGGCAACATCCCGCTGGCCCTCGGGGCCGCGTACGCGTCGACGGTCACCGGGGACGGCGCCCTGGGCGTGGTCGCCTTCGGGGACGGCGCCAGCCAGACCGGCTCGTTCCATGAATCGCTCAACATCGCCGCGCTGTGGGGCCTGCCGCTGCTGTTCGTGTGCGAGAACAACGGCTACGCCGAGTTCTCGCCGCTGTCCGCGCACACGAAGGTGGAGCGCCTGGCGCGCCACGCGGAGACGTACGGCATCCCCGCGGTGACCGTGGACGGCAACGACGCGGCGGCCGTCCTGGCGGCCGCCCGGGACGGTGTCTCGCGCGCCCGGGCGGGTGGCGGACCCACGTTCATCGAGGCGCTCACGTACCGTCTGCGCGGCCACTACGAGGGCGACCCGGGCAAGTACCGGGAGCTCTCGGAGCTGTCCGACTGGAAGCAGAAGGACCCCATCGCGCGCTTCATCGCGGACCAGGGCCTGGAGTCCGCCACGGCGGAGGCGGAGGCGCGCGCCCGGGCCGTCGTGGACGCCGCCACCGAAGCGGCGCTCGCCGCGCCGCGCGCGTCCGCGGACCAGCTGCTCACCCAGGTCACCGGGATGGTCCGGGCATGAGCGCCCTGCGGTTCATCGACGGCATCCGCAACGCCCTGGACATCGAGCTGCGGCGTGACCCGCGGGTCGTGGTGCTGGGCGAGGACGTCAGCTACGGCGGTCCGTTCGGGGCCACCAAGGGCCTCGCGGAGGCGCACGGCAGGCGCATCCAGGACACACCCATCAGCGAGGCGACCGTGGTCGGGCTCACCGTGGGCGCGGCGGTCGCGGGGCTGCGGCCGGTCGTCGAGATCATGTACATCGACTTCATCACGCTGGCCATGGACCAGTTCGTGAACCACGGCGCGAAGCTGCGCTACATGACCGACGGGCTGCTGCGCGTGCCCATGGTGGTGCGTGCCCAGGGGGGTGCCCGCGGCGCCATGGGGGCGCACCACTCGCAGAGCCTGGAGGCGTGGTTCGGCCACGTGCCGGGCCTCACCGTCGTGACGCCGTCCACGCCCGCCGACGCGCAGGGCCTGCTCCAGTCGGCCATCCGCGCCGACGACCCGGTGCTGTACCTGGAGCATCGCGGGCTGTACTGGCAGAAGGGCGAGGTGCCCGAGGGCGACGATGCCGCGCTCGTGCCCATCGGGCGTGCCGCGATCCGCCGGACCGGCTCGGACGTGACCATCGTCAGCTGGTCCAACATGATGGTCGCGGCCCTGGCGGCCGCGGACCGGCTCGCAGAGGACGGCATCGCGGCGGAGGTCATCGACCTGCGCAGCCTGCTGCCGCTGGACCTGGACACGGTGTTGGGATCGGTGGGCCGCACGCGCCGCCTGGTGGTCGCCCACGAGGCGGTCACCGTGGGCGGCATCGGCGGCGAGATCGCCGCGCAGGTCCAGGAGCGAGCCTGGGCGGAGCTGGCGGCGCCCGTCGCGCGCGTCGGCGCGCCGTTCGTGCCGCCGCCCTTCGCGCCGGAGCTGGAGCAGGCGTTCGTGCCGGATGCGGCCGCGATCGTCGCCGCCGCCCGGCGGGTCGTCGACGCCCCATCCCGTCCCGGCCGGCTCCCCGTCGCCGGTCCCCAGTCCGTGGAGGCCTGATCGATGCTGCCTGACCTCCCCGCCGATGCGCTGGTCGCCCAGCTGCGCACGATGCTCCGGATCCGCCGCTTCGAGGAGGCGCTCATCCGGCTCGCCGAGCACAACGACATCGGCCACTTCCACGTCTACATCGGCCAGGAGCCCACGGGCGTGCCCGCGCTGGCGCACCTGCGCGACGGCGACGTGGCGTACACGACCCACCGCAACCACGGCCACCTGCTGGCGCGCGGCGTCGATCCGGGCGCCATGATCGCCGAGATCCTGGGCAAGGCCACCGGCATCAACCGGGGCAAGGGCGGGACCCTCCACCTCGCGTCCGCCGCCCACGGCTTCCCCACGACCTCGTCGTCTGTGGGCGGGCCGCTGCCCATCGCGGTCGGATCCGCGTTCGCGTTCCGGCAGCTTGGCCAGGACAACGTGAGCGTGGCCCTGTTCGGCGACGGCGCGCTGGAGGAGGGCGCCTGGCACGAGTCCGTGAACATCGCGGCGATGCGCCAGGTGCCCATCATCTTCCTGTGCGAGAACAACTCCCTGGAGGCGCTGGGCCAGAAGGCGAACGAGTATCCCTCCTCCACGCTCGCCGCCGTGGAGCTGACCGACCTGGTCCGCCCGTTCCGCGTGCCCACCGCGGTGGTCGACGGCACCGACACGGGGGCCGTCCACGCCGCGATGGCGGAGGCCGTGGCAAGGGGCAGGAGCGGCGGCGGCCCCAGCTTCATCGAGGCGCGCACCGTCCGATGGCCCGGCAACCGACCGCTGTGGCCCCAGCTGCTCACGGGCGCCACGGATGTCCGATACGCCTGGGACGCGGCGTCCATCCCCGTCGAGCACGTCCGCTGGTGGGGCGAGCAGGATGGCGTCCTGCGCTACGTGCGGGAGCTGCTCGCGGCGGGCGCGGTCACCCGCGAGGCCACCCTCGACATCGATGCGGCCGCGGTCGCCGAGATGGACGCCGCGGTGACGTTCGCGGTCGACAGCCCGTATCCGCAGCCCCGGGAGGCGCTCGATCATGTCTTCGCCTGAGCCCGCGCCCGGCATGCGCCGCATCACCTACGCGGAGGCGATGGCCCGCGGCCTGACGGAGGCGCTGTCCGGCGACCCTCGCGTGATGCTCATGGGCCAGTACTTCTTCGGCCTCACGCGTCACCGCACGCTGACCGTGGACATCCGCACCCGCTTCCCCGACCGCGTCTGGGATCCGCCCATCGCGGAGGTGGGCTACGTGGGCACGGGCATCGGCGCCGCCATCAGCGGCCTGCGGCCCATCGTGGATGTGGCCACCGCGAGCTTCATCTTCCAGGCGTTCAGCCAGGTCGTGAACGAGGCCGCGAACATCCACTACATGACCGGCGGGCAGACCCGGGTGCCCATGGTCATCCACGTCAACCACGGCGTCCGGGGTGGCGGCGCGGCGCAGCACTCCCACAGCCCGCAGGCGATGCTGATGCAGGTCCCCGGGCTGAAGATCATGACCCCCTCGTCCCCGCGCGACGTGCGCGGCCTCATCGCGACCGCGGTCGCCGATGACAACCCGGTCATCTGGGCCGATCACGTCAAGCTGTTCGACGTGGAGGAGGATGTCCCGGACGCGCCGGAGGCGATCCCGTTCGGGGTCGCGGACATCAAGCGCGCCGGCACGGACCTGACGATCGTGGCCACGTCCCGGGCCGTCCAGGTGGCCCTCGCCGCCGCCGCGGAGCTGGCCCAGGAGGGCATCTCGGCCGAGGTCATCGACCCGCGGACGCTCGTGCCGCTGGACCACGACGCGATCTGCACCTCGGTCGGACGGACGGGACGGCTCCTCGTCGTGGACGAGGGGCATCGCTCGGCGGGCGTCGGTGCGGAGATCGCGGCGACGGTCGCGGAGCGGGCGTTCGATTCGCTCCGCAGGCCCATCCGTCGAGTGGCCACGCTGGACGTGCCCATCCCCTTCAGCCCGCCGATGGAGGCGTTCGTGGAGCCCACGGCGGCCAAGATCGTGGCCGTCGCGATGGACCTGGTGGGGTAGCGACGGCATGGACGCGGCGCCCGCGATGATGCCCGCGCTGCTCCTGGAGGCCCTGGGTGACCTCGACCACCTGGTCCTCGGGGAGCTGCCGGTGCCCCATCCGGCCGCGGGCGAGGTGCTCGTGCGCGTCGCGACGGTGGGTGCCAACCGCCAGGACATCATCACCGCGTCCGGCCGCTTCCCGAACCCGGATCTCGTGCTGCCCCACGTCCTGGGCATGGATCCGGCGGGCGTGGTGGTGGCCCACGGCGCGGGCGTGAGCGAGCCGCCCATCGGCGCTCGCGTCGTGGTCAAGCCGGGCATCGCGTGCGGCGCCTGCGCGCGCTGCGCGGCGGGCGAGGATGACGGCTGCGACCGGATGGGGCAGGTGGGCGTCCAGCGTCGCGGCGGCATGGCGGGCTTCGTGGCGGTGCCCGCGCGGAACGTGTTCCCGCTGCCTGCGGCGGTCCCGTTCGCGGACGGATCCGCGCTCGCCCACGCGCTGCCGGTGGCGCTCACGGCGCTGCGGAGGGTGGGCCTGCGCGCCGGCGAGACCGTGCTCGTGGACGGCGCCGCGGGTGCCGTCGGCGGAGCGGCGGTGCAGGCGGCAGCACGGCTGGGAGCCAGGGTGATCGCCGCGGTCGGTGGTCGGGATGGCGCCGACTGGCTGGCCGGCCTGCCGCGGGAGGTCCGGCCGGCCGCGATCGTGGACTACGGCGCGACACCCGCCTTCGGCGCGGCGGTCCGGGCGGTCGCGCCGGCGGGCGTGGACGTCCTGGTGGAGACGGCCGGATCGCCCGGCGTGTGGAGCGAGGCCATCGGCCAGGTGGGTCGGCACGGACGGGTCGCGGTCATCGGCGCGCATGCGGGACCCGTGGCGGAGGTGAACCTCAACCTGCTGTTCCGGGCGCGCCTCTCGATCGTGGGCTGCTCCGGATCGTCCAGCGCTTCGTTCCACGAGGCGCTGGCCCTCGCCGCGGACGCCCATGTGGCCCCCCGCATCGACGCGATCCTGCCGCTCGCGGAGGCGCGCGCTGCGTTCCATCGGCTCACCTCCCGCCAGAACCGCGGCAAGGTCGTGCTGCGGGTGGCGGACCTCGACACGCCGTCCTGACCCAACCCCCACCGGAGGCCCCCTTGGACTCGAACGCCCTCGTCACCGGCGCCTGGCTGGCCGACCGCCTGGACGATCCCCGCGTGCGGATCATCCAGCTGATGCACGAGCCGGACATCGACGACTACTCCGACGGACACCTGCCGGGCGCCATCCGCGTGTTCTGGAAGGACCTCCTCTGGGACACCCACGACCGTGAGTTCGCCACGCCCCGGCAGCTCGCCGAGCGCCTGGGCGCGCTCGGCGTGGCCCCCGACACGACCCTCGTGCTGTACAGCGGCCGCAACCACTACGCGATGTACGGCTTCTGGGTCATCCGGGACATGGGCGGCCACGCCGACGTGCGCGTGCTCGATGGCGCCAAGAAGCGCTGGGTGATGGACGGCCGCCCGCTGACGACGGAGATCCCGGCCGTCACCCCGGTGGCCTATCCGGTGCCGGCACGCGATCGGGACGACTCGTCCCGGGCGTATCGGGACGAGGTGCGCGCGGCCATCGGCCGGCCGGACACCGTGCTCATCGACGCGCGCACCCCCGAGGAGCACCGCGGCGAGCGCGTGAAGCCCGCGCCGTCGTTCGACCATGGCGCCGAGCGCTACGGCCACATCCCGGGTGCCCGCAACCTGCACGCCCGGGACCTGCTCGACCCCGTCGACTTCACGATGAAGCCGCGCGAGGAACTGGAGCGGATGTTCCGGGCCATCGGTGCGGCACCCGACCAGGCCGGTTCGGCGATCGCCTACTGCCGCCTGTCCCACCGTGCGTCGAGCATCCGGTTCGCCGCGCGCCAGGTCCTGGGCTGGGACCACATCCGCGTCTACGACGGATCCTGGACCGAATGGGGCAGCTCCGTGGGGATGCCCATCGAGCGCGACCCCGACGTCGTGCCGCCGCCGGGGCCCTGACCAGCCGCGCCGGTCAGTCGTGGACGACGAGGCCCTCCGCCCGGGCGGCTCGCGCGAGGGCCTTGTCCTGGGTGGCGAGGTCGGCTTCCAGGAAGATCGCCAGCTGCAGGTACGCCGCGTCGTGAACGGTCAGTCGATGCCGCATGGCGAGCTGGACGCACTCGAGGATCTCGTCGGACGGGACCTCCGAGAGTTCGATCCGGAGGCGATCGAGCGCACGGATCCGCGACCGGATGACCTGTGGCTCCAGCCGCTGGCCGAGCAGCATCGCGTTGGCCATCTCGAACCGGAAGCTCGGCGGGGCGAGCAGGATCGTGTCCTCGTTCACCCAGGCCTCCATGCGCTCCGGCCACGGCGAGACCCCGCCCACGACATCCACGCCCGCGGACGCATCCACGACGACGGCCCGCGGTGCCACGCCGAACATCATGCCTCCTCCCGCCCGTCACCCCGGGCGTGCCGGGCTCGCCCGTCCGCCACGGCTCGCATGATCTGCGCCGTGCGTTCGTCCCGCTGGCGCGCGATCAGCGCGGCGGGATCGACCGGCTCCACCGGGTACAGGCGTGCCAGGCGCCGGATCTCGGTCAATGCGGCGAGCCGTTCCGAACGCAGTCGCGCGGCGTCGTCCTGGGCGACGTCTGTCAGGGGCACGAGGGCGCACAACGGCTGGCCGGCGCGCTCCACCACGATGCGCTCTCCCGCGGCGGCCTCATCCAGGTACTTGCCCACCTTCGCCCGAAGCTCCAGCGCGCTGACGGTCTTCATCGAGCCATGCTACCACCATGAGAGTGCTCTGATACCCACCAGGAGGCCATGATGGACATCGAGCGCATCCCCACGCCCGGCCTGGGCAACTCCAGCTACCTGCTCGCCTCCGGGGGGGAGGCGCTGGTCGTGGACCCGCCACGTGACGCCTGGCGCATCGCGGCGCGCGCGGAGGAGCGCGGCTGGCGGCTGCGGCACGTGCTGGAGACACACGTCCACAACGACTACCTGTCCGGCGGCCGGGAGCTGGCGCGTTCGCACGGCGCGCAGATCGTCGCCCCTGCCCGTGGCCGGTTCCGCTACCGACACACGGCCGCGGACGAGGCGTTCGCGGTGGATCTGGGCGAGGTGCGGGTCGTGGCGCGCGCGACGCCCGGGCACACCCCCGAGCACCTCTCGTGGGAGGTCCAGGGCGCCGACGGACAGGTCCGCGCGATGTTCACCGGCGGCAGCCTGCTCATGGGTGGCGTGGGCCGGACGGACCTGCTGGGTCCACGACACACCGCCGAGCTGACGCGGGCGCAGCACGCGTCGATGGAGCGGCTGCGCGAGCTCCCGGACGAGGTCGCGGTGCTGCCGACCCACGGCGCCGGCTCCTTCTGCGTCGCGGGTTCCGCGGATGGCGCCCCCACCTCGACGATCGGCGCCCTGCGGCGCTGGAACCCGGCGTTCGCCGCGGAGTCCTTCGCCGCGTTCGAGGCGATCGTGGCCGCGGGCCGGACCCGCCATCCGGCGTACTACCGCCACATGGCCCCGGGCAATCGCCGGGGCCCGCGCGTCCTGGGCGGGCCGCCGGACGTGGCCGCGCTGTCGGTGGACGAGGTCGCGGGCGCTCGGCTCGCGGGTGCCCGGCTGGTGGACATCCGTCCCCGGACTCGGTTCGCGCCGCTCCATGTGCAGGGCGCCCTCAACGTGGACCTGGACGAGTCGTTCGTGGCGTACGTGGGCTGGCTCGTGCCGTTCGACGCGCCGCTGGTGTTGGTCGCGGACGGTCCGACAGACGCGCGGGAGGCGGCCGTGGAGCTGCTGCGCATCGGCTACGACCGGGTGCTGGGTCACCTCGCGGGTGGCACGGATGCGTGGGCGGCCGCCGGTCGACCGACTGGCTCGTATCCCACGCTCGCGGCCCGGGACGTGGCCCGGGAGCGTCGGTCCGGCGCGGACCCGCGCATCCTGGACGTGCGCCAGCCGTACGAGTGGGCCGAGGGCGCGGTGCCGGGGTCCACGCGGATCTTCGTCGGCGATGTCCCCGCCAGCCTGGCGCGCCTGCGCTCCGGTGCGGATGCCGCGGCGCCCTGGACCGTCATGTGCCGGGGCGGCACGCGTGCCGGGGTCGCCGCGAGCGTCCTGGACGCGGCCGGCATCCCGGTCCGGCTGGTCGTCGAGGGCGGCGTGCCCTCGCTGCCCGAGGAGATGCTCGAGCGTCCGTAGGCCGTCGCGCCTCCATCGCGGCCCCGTCGCGGCGCCGTCTGCTCCGTCGCGGCCCCGTCGCGGCGCCGTCTGCTCCTCGCGGCCCCGTCGCGCCTCCATCGCGCGGACCGCGCTACGCTGTGGCCGATGCTCGTCCTCGATCCCCCTCGCGTGCGCGTGCCGGTGACCGGCGGCGTCACCCTCTCCGCGATCGCCCATGGGGCGTCTCCCGACGTCTCGCGGCAGCCGGTCTCGTTCCTGCTCGTCCACGGACTCGCCTCCAACGCGCGGCTGTGGGACGGGGTCGCGACGGCCCTGGCCGGTGCGGGACACACGAGCATCGCCATCGACCAGCGGGGCCACGGCCTGTCGGACCGGCCCGACACCGGCTACGACTTCGACACGCTCACGGAGGACCTGTGCGCCGCCATCGAGGGCCTGGGCCTCGACCGACCGGTCGTGGCCGGGCAGTCGTGGGGCGGCAACGTGGTGCTGGAGCTGGCGGCCCGTCATCCCGACCGGGTGCGGGGCGTGGTGGCGGTGGACGGCGGCACCATCGAGCTGTCGCGCGACTTCCCGGACTGGGAAGCCTGTGCGGAGGCGCTGGCACCGCCGGCGCTCGTCGGCACGCCCCTGGAGCAGGTCGAGGGCTGGATGCGCTCGGCGCACCCTGACTGGCCGGAGGTCGGCATCGCGGGGGCGCTCGCCAACTTCGAGGTGCGCGCCGACGGCACCGTCGCGCCGTGGCTCACGCGCGACCGCCACATGGCGATCCTCCGGGAGCTGTGGGCGCATCGTCCGTCCGACCGGTACGCCGCGATCCGCGCGCCGGTGCTGCTGACCCCGGCGGAGGGTCCCGCGGACGCCCAGGTGCGCGTCGCCTCGCGCCGGCAGGGCATCGAGGACGCGCTGCGGATGCTGCCCGATGGCAGGGTGCGCTGGTTCCGTCCCGCCGACCACGACATCCACGCCCAGCGCCCGGCCGAGCTCGCGCAGGTGTTGATCGACGCCATCCGCGACGGGTTCCTGGGGCCCTGACCACCGACCCGTGACGCACACGTCCGCGCATCCGCCCCGCCTGCTCGCGATCATGGGCTCGGGCGAGACCGCGCCGACGATGGCCAAGGTGCATCGGCTGCTGCTCGGCCGGTCGGGCCGGCCGCCGGTCCCGGCGGTGATGCTGGACACCCCGTATGGCTTCCAGGAGAACGCCGACGAGATCACCGTCCGCGCCCTGGACTTCTTCCGGGAGAACGTGGGCTGGCCCATGACGCTGGCCACGTTCCGCTCCGCGGATGTGGATCCGCTCACGCGGGCCACCACGCTGGCGCGCGTCCAGGACGCCCACTACGTGTTCGCCGGACCCGGCTCGCCCTCCTATGCCCTGCGCCAGTGGCGCGGTTCGGGCATCGAGGACCTGGTGTCGGACAAGCTCCAGCGGGGCGGCGTGGTCACGTTCGCGTCCGCCGCCGCGCTCACGCTCGGCGCGTTCACGGTGCCGGTCTACGAGATCTACAAGGTGGGCGAGCCGCCGACCTGGCTGCCCGGCCTGGACATCCTGGGCCCGCTGGGGCTGCCGGTCGCCGTCATCCCCCACTACGACAACGCGGAGGGCGGCTCCCACGACACCCGGTTCTGCTACCTGGGCGAGCGACGACTGGCACAGCTGGAGGCGCAGCTGCCACCGGATCGGTTCGTGCTGGGGGTGGACTCCCACACCGCGCTGCTCCTGGATTTCGTCGCGGACACCGCGAGCGTGCTGGGGCTGGGAGGGGTGACCGTCCGGGTGCGCGGTCGGTCGGAGGTGTTCCCGCCCGGGTCGGTCGTGCCCATCGGTGCCCTCGCGGCGGCGGCCTCGCGACTGCGCGCGGCGACGGTCGCGGACGACGACGGCATCGCCCATCCCGGCGCCGCTCGCGCGACGGAGCATCCCGCCACGGCGCCGCGCAGCCGCAGCCCGCTGCTCGACGCCGTGCAGGCGCTGTCGGTGCTGTTCGACGCCGCGGCCGACGCGGGTGACACCCAGGGCGCGACGCGGGCGGTCCTGGCCATGGAGAATGAGCTCGTGGCGTGGTCCCGGGACACGGCGGGCACCGATGAGATCGACCGCGCCCGGGCGACCCTCCAGGCGCTCGTGGTTCGTCTCGGCGAGCTGTCCGTCGGCGGCGCGGCTCCGGCCGCCGTCCCCGACGCGATCGTGGCACTCCTCGTGGAGGTGCGTTCGGCGGCCCGGGCGGGGAGGGACTGGGCACTCGGCGACCGGATCCGCGATGCGCTCGCGGACGCGGGCATCACGCTGCGGGACGGTCCAGATGGCACGACCTGGGTCCGGGAGTAGCGCTCGATCCCCCGGTCCCCGCCGTGCCCCGGACCTGGTGAGCGCGCACGTCAGTGGCTGTGGCGCGGCACCCCGTCCGGCCCGTGGGCGATGTCCTGGTACCTCACCGCGGGCTTCAGCACCATGCCCCTGTCCAGCTGGTCCACGATGCCCCGCTGGATCTCCTGCCAGGGGGTCTGGGACCGGGGGACATAGGGCAGGCCCGGTCCCGCCAGGAGCGCCTCCAGCTCCCTGCGCCGCGCGGCGAGCTCCTCGTCGGGGATGAGGATGTCCGCGGTCCGCCTCCGCAGGTCGATGCGCACCCGGTCCCCCGTGCGCAGCAGCGCCAGCCCGCCGCCCGCGGCCGCCTCCGGCGAGGCGTTGAGGATCGAGGGCGACCCCGACGTCCCCGACTGCCGCCCGTCGCCGATGCACGGCAGCTCGCCCACGCCCTGCACGATGAGCGCGTCCGGCGGCAGCATGTTGACCACCTCCGGAGCGCCCGGGTAGCCCAGCGGTCCTGCGCCCCGGATGACCAGCAGCGTCCGCGCGTCGATGGCCAGCGACGGGTCGTTGATGCGCGCGTGGTAGTCCTCGCGCCCGTCGAACACGACGGCAGGTCCCTCGAAGGCGTCCGGGTCGTCCGGGTCGGACAGGTAGCGCGCCCGGAACGCGTCGGAGATCACGGAGGTCTTCATGATCGCCGAGTCGAACAGGTTGCCCTTCAGGTTCAGGAACCCGGCGTCCTCGAGCATGGGTTCCGCCACGCTGCGCACGACCTCGCGATCCTCCGTGAAGCGTCCCTCGCAGTTCTCGCCGATGGTGCGCCCGTTGACGGTCAGCGCGTCCGGATGCGGCAGCAGTCCCGCCTCCAGCAGCTCCGCGACCACCGCGGGCACGCCCCCCGCCCGGAACCAGTCCTCGCCCAGGAACCGGCCGGCGGGCTGGAGGTCCACCAGCAGCGGGATGTGATGGCCGACGCGCTCCCAGTCGTCGTTGTCCAGGGGCACGCCCATGTGGGCCGCGATCGCGTTGTAGTGGATGGGTGCGTTGGTGGACCCGCCGATGGCGGAGCACACGGCGATCGCGTTCTCGAAGGCCGCCCGGGTCATGATCGCGGATGGCCGCAGGTCGTCGAGGACCAGCTCCACGATGCGCCTGCCCGCGAGGTATGACTGGACGCCGCGCTCCTTGTGGACGGCGGGGGCGATCGCCGATCCGGGCAGCATCATGCCGATCGCCTCCGCGAGCGCGTTCATCGTGGTCGCGGTGCCCATCGTGTTGCAGAACCCGGCAGAGGGTGCGGCTGACGCGATCAGGTCGGCGTACTCGCCCCAGTCGATCTTCCCCGCGGCCTTCAGCCGCTTGGCGTGCCACTTGATGGTGCCCGCGCCGGTCCGCTCGCCCCGGAACCAGCCGTTGAGCATGGGCCCCACCGACAGCGCGATGGCCGGGATGTTGACCGTCGCGGCCGCCATCAGCTGCGACGGCGTGGTCTTGTCGCAGCCGGTCATCAGCACCACCCCGTCGATGGGGTAGCCGTGGAGCGTCTCCACCAGGCCCAGGTAGGCCAGGTTCCGGTCCAGCATCGCGGTCGGGCGCCTGCCCGTCTCCTGGATGGGGTGGGTGGGGAACTCGAAGGCGATGCCGCCCGCCTCCCGGATGCCCTCCCGCACGCGCCTGGCGTTCTCCAGGTGGGAGCGGTTGCAGGGCGACAGGTCCGAGCCCGACTGGGCGATGCCGATGATGGGCCTGCCCGACTGGAGCTCCTCGCGCGTGAGCCCCCAGTTGAGGTAGCGCTCGATGTACAGCGCGGTCATGTCCGGGTCGTCGGGGTCGGCCCACCAGCGCTGGGAGCGGAGCAGCGGGCGTGCTGGGCGTCCGTCAGCCGGGTCGTGTGCCATCGTCGGATCGGTCCTCGGGGGGGCTCGTGCGGCCGGGTCGGGGCTGTCGCGTCTCAGGCTAGCGCGTCCGATGGCGATGCGAGCGTCCAACCCGACACCGTGCATCGACCCGCCGTCGCCGTGTGCCGGACGTGCCACGGGATGCGGAGCGCATGCGCCCGGCGCCACGACAGGTGTCGGTCGTCCACGACAGGTGTGATTCCGCCACGTGGCGTGACGGTCGTCCACGCCAGGTGTGATTCCGCCACGCGGCGTGGAACCGTGGCCCGGTCGATCGGCGGCCGCCCGACGCCACGGCGCCAGCGTGGAGCGACAACCCGGCGAGGGTGGTCTCCAGACGCCACAGCCTGCCGCCGGTCTGCGTCGCAGCCCATCCGTCCAGGGGTGGGCATCGCGGACCCAGCTGCGCCACGACCTCCCGGCCGCTGTCGGCCGTCGCGCGCAGCACCCGCTTCGTGTGCGGCTCGACCCACGCCAGGCGGCCGGTCGCATCGACCGCGAGGCCGTTCGGGAACATGTCGTCCGGTGCGTGCACCACGTCGGTGCCCGATGCCATCTGCCGACAGATCGCGCCATGGACATCTCGCGGACGCGTTCGCCACCGGTCGGATCACCGTCCGGGAGGCGCTGCGGGTCGTGGAAACGATGCCATGCAGGTGGCATTCCAAGCGCGCTCGATGACCCCGTTCGCGAGCCATCGGCGTTCCCGGGATAGCTGCGACGTGCGTGATCGGACGGCGCGGGGTCACTTGACAGCCCCTTGGACGATGCGCTATAACACCGTCCGAGCGTCATGGAAACCTTTCCAAAGACGCGGCCGGGATGCCGTTGTGGCGGCACTCCTCGGCGTGGGTTCTCGGGAATCTGAAGGAGGGTACAGATGGCCACAGTGCGCTCGACGAC